>NZ_VFWR01000030.1:0-25747 GCF_006443035.1 Mesorhizobium sp. B1-1-6
TGCACCCTGCCCTTTGGAACGGCCAATGCGACATTTCTACTTTGCAGAACCGGCGACATTTCTACATCGCCGCCACAATGGATGTAGCAGCCATTTAGTGATGCCAACACTTTCCGCTTGCAACGGTGGCCGAGATGCAGGCCGACCGTGAACTGACGCGCAGCCAGCACGGACGCCGCCGCATCGGCGAGACGAACCACATGTTCGGCATTCCCGACGGCAGCCAGGGCAACGGTTATTGAAGCGCGGACGCAAGCCGGGCAAACGGACGGACTTCATGAACGATCCCGCCGTGATTGCCCGGTGAGAACAGGCGTTGGCGAGGCTGGAAGGAGCGGAATGAGATTTCGGCCATCACCCCATTTGAGGCGTTTCGAGAATATCTTAGACGGACAGGAAAGCAGAAGTTAATACATGCGGAAGAAGCTCTCTTGCCTGATTGGGAGTGGGTTGAGGCCGGAAATGTTTCTTGGATCGCTAGACCGGTGGCATCCCATCCGACTTTGTTTCAACGGATTCATGGCTGCTGCAGCCCTCGCGGCGCTCTACTGCATGGCTCCCCTCGGCGCTGATCCCCACCTTCGGATTTTCAGAGGTCTCTTGGCTATGTATGCAGCGTTTCTCTGCGCCACCGCCATATTCATCCAGAGCCTACGAAAGCAAGACGGTGCTATCTACAGCCAGTTGATTTCGCGATCCTACAATTCGTAGCTTCGAAGGACAGAAAGCGTTCTCGTTCGAAAGAACCTGGCTTGCGACAACCGCCTGTTTCGTTGGACTGTCATTGCTAATCCCCCCATATGCCCTGTCCAAAGCTGTTTGGAGTTGGTCCGAGCTTGGCTGGCGCGATGTAGTGGGCTCCACATCTGGCATGCTGGTTGGGCTTTTCTTCCTGTGCGACTTTCATTTCCTGCTGCGGAGGCGGTTGAACGCCCTGCGCTAGTCACATCTTCGCCGGCATGGGTCGCACGCTCGCCCTCGTATCCCTCAAAGCTAAAGCCAAGGAGCCCTACTGGATCGCGCCCGATTGGGCTGTACAACCCCTGACCAGCTTACGCCCGATCGGGCGCTCCCGTCGGCGCCAAGAAGCTGCTTGTCGCGCTTCAGCGGAACGTCCGGCAGGTCTGACACCCCCTACCCTTTGCCGCTGAGATCTGCTCAGCATTCGGCCTACCGTCGCCAGAAGGGCTTTGCGAGCTCTGCCTCGACCTGCCCTCTCGTCAGTCCGATGTCGTCGATCAGATGGGGATTGTCCTTCGACATTCGCTCAAGCTCCCAGCGAAAGCGTATCCGCTCGCGCCAGGTCCGATCGTGCCAGGCCGCGACAATGCTTCGCAGGGTCGCCAAGTACCGACGCGACGCTTCCGCCAGCACTACAGGCATTCTCGGCCGCACCGTCTGACACCGCGTCGATGCAAGGGTATCGTTCATGGCAACCTCCTATGGTTTGAGGGTGGGTCCTCGACTTGGGACCTCGACCTGAAAGAGGTTGAATTGTGCCGGATGCAAACAGCGCCGTAATTAAGCCCTCCCAAATAGTTCTCAAAAGGTCCAAACGGGCTATAGATGCGCCTTATGCAGGGATCGCGCTTTGCCTTCGGTCCGTTCGTGCTTGATCCGGATGCGGGAACGCTGCTTCGGAACGATGATCCTGTTGCCGTCGGCTACCGCGGGCTGAAGCTGTTGGCGGCGCTCGTCGGGCGGCCTGGCGAAATCCTCGACAAGGCCAAGCTGATGGATGCGGCGTGGCCGGGTACGGCCGTCGAGGAAGGCAATCTCACCGTCCAGATCGCGCAGCTGCGCAAGCTGCTTGGTCCGTCCGCCGACGGCGGTGAATGGATCACCACTGTTCCGCGCGTCGGCTACCGCTTCACGGGGATCGTCGAACCCCTCGATGGCGCGAACCGAAAAGCTTTGCCGCTGCCCGACAAACCGTCGATAGCCGTGCTCCCCTTCGTCAATCTCAGCAACGACCCCGAACAAGAGCCTTTCGCCGACGGATTGACCGAAGACCTGATCACCGACCTGTCCAGGGCCTCGGGCTTGTTCGTCATCGCGCGCAATTCGACCTTCGCCTACAAGGGAAAGGCGGCGGACGTGCGCGAGATCGCCCGGGAGCTTGGCGTGCGCTACCTCCTGGAGGGCAGCGCAAGACGTGCCGCGGGGCGCGTGCGCATCAACGCCCAGCTGGTCGACGCGGCGAGCGGCGATCACCTGTGGGCGGAACGCTTCGATCGCGGCCTGGACGATATCTTTGCCGTTCAGGACGAGGTGACGGCCAAGATCGTGGAGGCGCTGCTTGGCCGGCTGCGCGCGCCGCCGCCGCGCAATCGGCCCAAGACTCTCGAGGCCTACGATCTGTGCGTGCGGGCGCGCAAGCTGATCGACGATTCGCCGCAGACCGCGCGGGAGGCGCATCTGATGCTGACGCGCGCGGTCGCGCTCGATCCGGACTATGCCGAGGCCTATCGCTGGCTTGCCATGAACCACTGGATGGGATGGGTGCATTGGGGCGAGCCGGTGGAACCCAACCGCCGTATTGCCCTGGAGCTGGCGCGCAAGGCGGTGGCGATCGATCCCAACGACGCCGGCTGCCGCTGGGTGCTCGGCAACCTGCTTGCCTATGAGCGCGACTTCGCCGAAGCGGATGCCGAGTTCGCCAGGGCGTTCGAGCTCGACCCCAACGAGGCCGATGCCTGGGCGACACTGTCTGACATCTCCGTGCTGGCCGGGCGGGTCGAGGAAGGACTCGAACAGATCCGCAAGGCGTTCCGGCTCAACCCGTTTCCGGCAAGCTGGTACTATCTGACGCTCGGCGCGGCGCAATATGCGGCGCGCGACTACAAAGCCGCCGTCAAGACACTGCGCCGGGACGAGACTTACCGCACCAGCTCACGCCGCTTCCTGGCGGCCAGCCTCGCGCAGCTCGGCCGGCTCGACGAGGCGCGCGCGGAAGTCGAACTGTTCCTCGTCGGCAATCCGCATTTCACCACCAGCCATTGGGTCTGGACGGAGCCCTTCCGCGATCCGGCGATGCTCGACCATTTCGTCGATGGCTTCCGCAAGGCCGGCCTTCCGGATTGAAGCGCCGCCGGTCCCTTGGTCATGGCGCCTTCCCGCCGTTCGTGCCGCCTACTCTTCGAACCGACCCGTGGCGTCACGATCGCGCTCATATCGTCTCGTGAGCGGAAACGGCGGCAACCAGGTTTCGCGACGGACGATCCAGCTTTCGTACGTTGGCGTCAGTTGGTCCGGGGCATCCAGGGATCCCAGGTTCACTTCGATTTCGTCGGCGGTGCGACCAAAAATGGTCGAGCCGCAACGGGGACAGAAGAACCGCCCGGCGTAGTCACGGGTTTCGCCATCGATCGTCACCGCATCCTGAGGGAAAATCGCGGAAGCATGAAAAAGCGCCCCGTGATGCTTGCGGCAGTCGAGACAGTGACAAAGGCCCACCCGGTATGGGCGTCCAGTCGCCACAATTCGGACGTTGCCGCACAGGCAACCGCCGGTGAATCGGTCCATGCTGCATTCCTCCAAATCAAGCGAGTTGGATGTTTACGACAACTCCACCATCCATGAACGCGGCGCCAGCCTTTCAGCTAATGCGCCTGCGGTTGAAGTTCGATCCGATAGCCGAGTACGCGCCTTCCGGCCGGCTCGATCAGCATCACTCCTGGCTTGTCGGCGAATTCGCCATCGAAATCCACCGGGCTGGCGAGGCCGTGCCAGGGTTCGATGCAGAGGAATGGCGCGCCGCCCGGCTTTGACCAGACGCCCAATTCCCGGAATCCGTTCCAATGCATCTCGATCGCCGGACCACGATCGGCACCGTAACGCACAGCGGTGCTGGAAGGCTGGTCCAGGATCAAGGCATCCTCGTCAAACAGTCGATCCGACAAAGCGAGAATGTTGCCCTCGATGGGCGTCGGCTGCCTTGCCGCCAGCAGTAACCCGTCCTTGAGACGGCGGATCGGCGCATGCTCGGGCTTTGCAAAGGTCAGGCGGTAGGCCTCCTTGGGCAGGTCCGGCAGCAGCGGCCAGTTGAATGCCGGGTGCGCCCCGATCGACGCCGGTAGCGGCTCGTCGCCGGTGTTGGTGATCTCGAACGTGACGCCAAGCTGCCGGCCGTCGAGAGTGTAGGTTACCGCCAGACGGAAGGCGAAGGGGTAGTGCGTTCGGGTCTCCGCGTCGTCGGTGAGCACCAGCATGCAGGACCGAGAACCCCTCTCCGCCCAGGCAAACGACTTATCGCGGGCGAAGCCGTGCTGCGTCATCGGATAGGTCTGGCCGCGATGGCGCAGTTGGTCGCCCTTCAGCCGGCCGACGATCGGAAACAACACCGGGGAATGACGGCGCCAGGCCGGTCCGGCCTGCCACACAAGCTCCAGCCCATCCGCATCCCGCAGCGAGACCAGTTCGGCCCCCTGCCCGACTATAACGGCCGAGATGTCGTCGCCATGAAGTGTCTGGCTGTCCTGTGCCATATGTTCTCGCGGTTTGTCTTTGCTTGGCCGGCAGGCTAGCAAATGGCCAGGCGTGAACTCAAGGCGGCGGTTTGCATTGCGTTTCACACAGTCACGATGAACGTGCGATGGCACAAGCGGGCAAGGCGCCGTCTCAAATGAAGAGTGGCCGGAGATTTCCCTCCGGCCACGGCAAGATGCAAGGTGTTGCCTGCTACAGTTCGGACTATTCCCGCTCGCCGGTGAAGTTCAGCAACAGCTGGAAGATGTTGACGAAGTTGAGGTAGAGCGAGAAGGCGCCCAAAACGGCCAGCTTCTGCCGCGACTCCGCGTCGAAGTTCTCCGCATACTGTTCCTTGATCGACTGCGTGTCCCAGGCAGTCAGGCCGATGAACACGGCGATGCCGATCACCGAGATGGCGAACTGCAAAGCGGTCGAGCCGAGAAAGATGTTGACGATGCTGGCAATCACCACGCCGATCAGGCCCATGATCAGAAAGGACGAGAACTGGGTCAGGTCACGCCGGGTCGTGTAGCCGTAGAGGCTGGTGGCGCCGAACATGGTGGCGGCGATGAAGAAGGTGCGTGCGATGCTGGTTCCGGTGAAAACCAGGAAGACCGAGGCCAGCGACAGACCCATGACCGCACAGAAGGCCCAGAACATCGCCTGCGCGCTTGCCGCCGACATCGTCTGCATCTTGAACGAGAACAGCAGGACGAAGGCGAGCGGCGCCAGCATCACCACCCATTTCAGCGGGCTGGAAAAGATTGGCACGTAGAGCGCGGGCGTCGACGACACCATGAACGCGATGAGGCCGGTGACCACGAGGCCGAGGCCCATATAGTTGTAGACGCGCAGCATGTGCTGGCGCAGGCCCTCGTCGTAGAGGGCGCCGCTTTGGGCGCCGGTGCCGACGCGGTATCCCAGGTTGGGCGTGTTCATTTGCATTCTCCTTTGTGAACGGATCAGTAAAGCGTTCTCGCAAGCGTCTCGGCGGCGCGGTCGAGGTCACGAACCTCGCTTTGCGCGACCACCGCATAGGCGACCTCGCCGATCTGGAAATAGGCCGAGGAAATGTCGCCCAAGGGCGCGACGGTCGGCTTGACCACGTCGAAGATTCCCGGCCGTATCGCGAACAGTGACACCAGGCCCATCTCCTTGGTCTCGACCGCCATCTCGACGCTGGGGCCGAAGCGCGATGGATAGACCTGCACGTCGCGGACCTTCCAGTCCTTGGGCAAGGAGGGCATGACGATGGCCGTCGCCGCGCGGATTTCGCCGGCATTGTAGTTTGGCGCCTCGGCCTGCGAAGACATGCTTTCGCGCACAAGGGTCGTCCTGTGTGCGCGCACCGCCTCGTCGACATAGGCGGGCGGCTGCGGCGAGGCGACGACCCTGGTCACCGACATCGGCCCGACAATGCCGTTGGCCAGCCAGCCGGCGGCGACGAAAGCGGCCACCGCCGCGGCACGTTGCAAGACGCCGAAGATGCGGCCCCGGGCAAGCCCCCTCTCCAGGCGCCGCGCGGCATCGGTCGTCACCGGCCTCGCCATGCCGCCTGATCCGGCCAGCGCCACGCGCAGTTCGTCCCGCATCCTGAGATCCGACATCACACGCGCGGCCGCTTCCGGCCGGGCGGAGAGGAAGGCCTCGACTTCGATACGGCGCGAGACGTCGAGCTGATCGTCGACATAGGCGTCGAGATCGGCGTCCGTCACGGGGTCGATAGTTCCTGTCATGACGGGCCTCCAACAATCCTGAGGTGATTTTTCGCCTTCGTCGGAGCCCCCTCCTCCATCTTCCGAAGCGCGGCGCGCGCCCTACCGATGCGCGACATCAGCGTTCCGAGTGGCACGCCGCTGGCATCGGCCGCCTGGCTGTAGGAAAGGCCCTCAATGGCGACGAGATGCAGGGCCGAGCGCTGTTCTTCGGGCAGGCTGAAAAAAGCATCGCGCACCTGGCCCAGGCGCACCGAATGCTCCTGCGGCGCCGGCGCGCTGCCGTCCGCAAGGTATCCAGCCTGTTCGAGGCGCGCTGCCTCCGAGCGTCGCGAGCGCATGCGGTCGACGAACGTATTGTGGACGATGGACAGCAGCCAGGCGCGCAAATTTCCGCCCGAGCGGAAGGTGCCGCGCCGCTCATAGGCGCGCACAAGAGCGTCATGCACGAGATCCTCGGCATCGGCACCGTCGCGCGTCAGCGAGCGCGCGTAACGCCTGAGCGAACCGAGTTGTCCGACGATATCGAAGCGTGGCATCGACCGTTTCATGCCCTGTTTACGGAACATGTGGGGGTTTTAATCCCGGCCCTGCAGATTTTTTCGCGAAACGCCGCAGATATGCAGCCGCGGAGGTAGCTCGCAGCGATGCCAGGCTATGCGATTCAGGCTGGCGCGAGTTAAAACCGCTGGTGCAAGGGGTTCGATTTGCGTATCACTCCGCCGCGCCAACGGAACCATGCAGATGTTTGAAAACCTTCAGCCGGCTGCCGCCGACAAGATCCTTGCCCTAATCGGCCTCTATCGTGCCGATCCTCGACCCGACAAGGTCGACCTCGGTGTCGGCGTCTACAAGGATCGCGACGGCAAGACGCCGGTCATGCGGGCCGTGCGCGAGGCGGAGAAGCGGCTGCTGCAGGGTCAGGACACCAAGACTTATCTCGGCCTCGCCGGCGACACCGGGTTCAATACCGTGATGGCCAGGCTCGCCTTCGGTGCGGACGCAGACATGACGCGGATCCGTGCCGCGCAGGCGCCGGGCGGCTCCGGCGCGTTGCGGCTGGTGGCCGAGCTTTTGAAGCGAACCCGCGCCGATGCGACGGTCTGGTTGTCCGATCCCACCTGGCCGAACCACATGCCAGTGATGCGCGCCGCCGGGCTGCAAATCCGTGAATATCCCTATTTCGACGCGACATCGGGCGCCGTTCGCTTCGACGACATGCTGGCAGCACTGCGCACGGCGAAGGGCGGCGACGTGGTGCTGCTGCATGGCTGCTGCCACAACCCGACCGGCGCCAATCTGGACATCGCGCAGTGGGCCGCTGTCACCGATCTCGTCGTCGAGCGCGGCCTGCTGCCGTTTGTCGACATTGCCTATCAGGGCTTTGGCGATGGCCTCGAGGCCGATGCCGGCGGACTGCGGCTGCTGGCCGAAAAAGTTCCGGAAATGGTCGTCGCGTCCAGCTGCTCGAAGAACTTCGCCGTCTACCGCGACCGTGTCGGCGCGGCGATGATCCTGGCCAGGGACAGCGCGCAGGCCGACGTGGCGCTGGGCCAGATGCTGTCGGCGGCTCGTGCCATGTATTCGATGCCGCCGGACCACGGCGCAGCGGCAGTGCGCATCGTGCTCGAGGACGCGGTCTTGCGCGCGGACTGGGAAGCCGAGCTCGAGGAGATGCGCCTGCGCATGCTCAGGCTTCGGGTGCAATTCGCCGAGGCGCTGCGCCGGCAGTCCAATTCCGACCGCTTCGATTTCGTCGCCAGCCATCGCGGCATGTTTTCCCGGCTTGGGCTCACGGAAGCGCAGGTCGAACGGCTGCGCGCGGAATATGGCGTCTACATGGTCGGCGACAGCCGCATCAATGTCGCCGGCCTGCCGGAAGACGGCATGGACAAGCTCGCCAAGGCGATCGTTTCCGTGCTCGACTGACCGGACTTGTTCGGCGCAACTGTGGACAAGCCCGCTTCGCTCGCCGACAGCATTGGCCGCGCGGCGGACCGCGCGATAGCATCCGCCGCATGAAGCCATCGAAAGACATTTCGCGCCTGATCGAAATCATGGCGGCGCTGCGTGCGCCAAAGACCGGCTGTCCGTGGGATATCGAACAGGATTTCTCGACCATCGCGCCTTACACGATCGAGGAGGCCTATGAGGTGGCCGACGCCATCGCGCGCGGCGATCTCGACGATCTGCGCGACGAACTCGGCGATCTCCTTTTGCAGGTCGTGTACCACGCGCGGATGGCTGAGGAAGCCGGCGAGTTCGCTTTCGGCGACGTGGTCCAGGCCATCACCACGAAGATGATCCGCCGCCATCCACACGTCTTCGGCGACGAACAGGCCCGCAGTGCCGGCATGGCCAAGGGCATGTGGGAGAAGATCAAGGCACAAGAGAAGACCGAGAAGCGTAGCGCCCGTCTCGCGCGCGGACTCGACCCGGAAGACAACGGCAAGGGGTTTCTGGACAGCGTGCCGGTCGCCCTGCCCGCACTGACGCGGGCATTGAAGCTTCAGGAGAAGGCCGCCCGCGTCGGTTTCGACTGGAGCGAGGCAGCGCCGATCCTCGACAAGATCGAGGAAGAGATCGGCGAATTGCGCGAGGCGCTGGCCAAAGGCCAAACCGCGGAGATCAAGGATGAATTCGGCGATATGCTGTTTGCCGTCGTGAATCTCGGCCGTCACCTGAAGCTCGATTCGGAAGCAGCGCTCAGCGGCACCAACGAGAAATTCCGTTCGCGCTTCCACTATGTCGAGCAGGCCCTGGAGAAATCCGGCAGCTCGCTGGAAAAGGCTGATCTGGACGAAATGGAAGCGCTCTGGCAGGAAGCAAAAGGCACGAAGTAGAGCTCTTCGTCATCACGCAGCCTCGGGCGGAATAACGCCCAGCGTTTTTCCTGGAATCCCTTCAGCCGTTGTTCTTGCGACGCAATCTGCTTTCGATCTCTTCGCGGGCACTTTGCGTGGCCTTGAGGGAGATGGTGGCGCTGCCGTCGTCATTGTCGGTTCGCGAAACAACATCGCCATTGCGGTAAAGCCAGTCGACAAGGCCGAACTGCGCCGGCCCGATCGTCACCGTCAGATCCTCAAGCTCGCCGGACATGCGTGTCTCGATAATCGCGTTCAGCGCGTCAATGCCTTCGCCCGTGACGGCCGATATGGCGACGGGCGGCGCCTTGGCGTCCGTACTCTCGGCAAGCAGCCGTGCGCGATTGCCTTCATCGAGCAGGTCGACCTTGTTCCAGACTTCGATGACCCGCTTGGCGTCGCTAGCGTCGACGCCGAGATCGGCCAGGATGCGCTCGACGTCCTCAGCCTGGGCTGCGGTATCGGGGTCGGAAATGTCGCGCAAATGGATGACGAGATCCGCCTCGACCACCTCTTCAAGCGTGGCGCGGAAAGCCGCGATGAGATGCGTCGGCAGGTCCGAGATGAAGCCGACCGTATCCGAGAGGATGATCGGCGTGCCGTGCGGCAGCCGCACGCGGCGCAGCGTCGGATCGAGCGTGGCGAACAGCATGTCCTGCGCCAGCACCCCTGCCCCGGTCAGCTTGTTGAACAGCGTCGACTTGCCGGCATTGGTGTAGCCGACGATGGCCACCACCGGAAACGGCACCTTCTTGCGCTTGGCACGATGCAGGTCGCGGGTGCGGCGTACCGTCTCCAGCTCGTGCTTCAGCTTGACGATCTTGTCCTGCAGGACGCGCCGGTCCGATTCGATCTGGGTTTCACCGGGGCCGCCGAGGAAGCCGGCGCCGCCGCGCTGGCGCTCGAGGTGGGTCCAACTGCGCACCAGCCGGCCCTTCTGGTAGTTGAGATGGGCAAGCTCGACCTGCAGCGTGCCTTCCTTGGTGCGGGCGCGCTCGCCAAAGATCTCGAGGATCAGCCCGGTGCGGTCCAGCACCTTGGCGTTGAATTCCTTCTCGAGGTTGCGCTGCTGCACCGGCGTCAGCGGATGATCGACGATGACCACCTCCGCATGCCCTTCCTTGACGATCTCCGCCAACTCCTCGACCTTGCCGCTGCCGAGCAAGGTCGCCGGACGTGGATCGTTGACGGTAACCACGGCCGTGTGGATCAGATTGAGATCGATGGCGCGGGCAAGACCGACCGCCTCGTCGTGACGGGCCTCGGCTGAGCGCGTCAGCCGCGGACGGTTGGTGTCGTCCTCGCCGCGCGGCTGGCGGGTAAGCACCGGCACGATGACAACTGCCCGGGTCGGACCCTCGGCCTCCGTCCCCGGCTGATGTGCTGATTTTCCGCGAACGCTGCGGTCCGGGTCCTTCTCACGTGCCAATCAGGCGCCCTGGCTTTCCTCGCCATCGAACATCTGAACCGGCTGGCTCGGCATGATCGTGGAAATGGCGTGCTTGTAGACGAGCTGGGAGTGGCCGTCGCGGCGCAGCAGGACGCAGAAATTGTCGAATGAAGTGACGACGCCGGTCAGCTTCACGCCGTTGATGAGAAAGATGGTGAGCGGGTTCTTGCTCTTGCGAACGGAGTTCAGGAACAGGTCCTGAAGGTTTTGCGATCGTTCCGCCATTGTTCTTGTCTTTCGCCGATCCCCTTCGGTTTGCAAGCCAATGCGCCAAATTAACCAGCACATGTCAAGCGCGCAAACACCGTCTTGTCGTCAGTAACGACAAGCAGAACGAGATATATTGATGTTCATTCCACCTGTGCGGTTATCAGGCTGGACTTTTTTCCGCAATGTCAAAAAAGGCTTGCCGCAACGAAAGTGTTATCGAGCCGGGGTGGCCGTTGGCGATCGGGTCGCCGTCTATGGCCACGACCGGCATGGCGATCGTGGTTGCGGAACTGATGAAAGCCTCCCTCGCCGCCTTGGCCTCGGCGACGGAAAAACCGCGTTCCTCGATCTTGAGTCCGAGCTTGGCCGCCACTTCAAACATGGTGGTGCGGGTTATGCCGCGCAGAATACCGTGCTCGGCGGGCCTGGTGACCAGAACGCCGTCCCTGGTGACGATCCAGGCATTCGACGACCCGCCTTCCTTGACGTTGCCGTCCGTATCCACGAACCAGGCTTCCTGCGCGCCAGCTTCCTTGGCCTTCTGCTTGGCCAACACATTGGGCAGCAGGCCGGTGCTCTTGATGTCGACGCGATCCCAGCGATTCTCGGGCACGGTGATGACGGCGATACCGGTCTCGGCCCGCTTGGCTCCAGCAGCGGGATCCAGCTTCCTGGCGGTGATCACCAGCGACGGCCTGGTATCAGCCGAGGGGAAGGCGAAGTCGCGGCTGGCGACGCCGCGTGTGACCTGGACGTAAACCAGGCCGTTGACGACATGGTTGCGATTGACCACTTCGCGCATGATGAGCGGCAGGACGCCTGGGGTGACCGGCCAGCCGATCGACAGCTCGCTCAGCGAACGGTTCAGCCGGGCAAGGTGACGCGGCATGTCCACGATGAAGCCGCGCGCCACTTCGCAGACCTCGTAAACGCCGTCGGCGAACTGGTAGCCACGGTCTTCGATATGCACAGCGGCATCGGCATGAGCGGTGTAGCGCCCGTTCACATAGGCAATACGCGGCATTTGTCACCTCGGGGGATCTGCTTCGGCTTGTTTAGGCGATTCCGCCTCAACAGTGATGGATAATCGCGTGGGCCACTGAAGCAATTCCAGAAAGCGTGTAACGGTTTTCCGGCCGGAACTGCTTGAGCAAGGTATCGAACCGGGCCGGCAATGCATAAAACGCCGAACCGCTCAACCTCTCAGGTCAGACGCCGAGCGACTTCAGCTTGCGGTGCAGCGCGGAACGCTCCATGCCGATGAACTCGGCCGTTTTCGAAATGTTGCCGCCGAACCGGTTAATCTGGGCGATCAGATAGTCCTTCTCAAATTGTTCGCGCGCCTCGCGCAGCGGCAGCGCCATGATGTGCTGGTCCGACTGGTTCGGCGTGCGGGGCATGACATCGCCGATTTCGGATGGCAACAGGTCGGCGGTGATCGGCGCATCGACATCCTCGCCGCGCGCCAGGATCATCAGCCGTTCGACATTGTTGCGCAATTGGCGAACATTGCCTGGCCAATTGTGCGCCTGCAGCACCGCCATGGCGTCATCGCCGATGCGGCGCGGCTTGATGCCGGCCTGACGGGCGATCTGCTTCATGAAATTGTCAACGAGATAAGGAATGTCCTCGCGCCGCTCGGCAAGTCCCGGCACCGTCACCGGTACCACCGCAAGGCGATGGTAAAGATCCTCGCGGAAACGGCCATCGGCGATCATCGCCTCCAGGTTCTGCGACGTCGAGGAGATGATGCGGACATCGACCTTGACCCGTTTGGTGCCGCCGACGCGCTCGAACTGCTGTTCGACCAGCACACGCAGGATCTTGTTCTGCGTCTCGCGCGGCATGTCGGCCACCTCATCGATGTAGAGGATGCCGCGATGGGCTTCCTCCAGGGCGCCGACCTTGCGCTCGACGCCGTTCGATTCGGTGCCGAACAGTTCGATCTCCATGCGTTCGGGCGTGATGTTGGCGGCGCTCAGCGTCACGAAAGGCGCGCTCTTGCGCGCCGACAGCGTGTGGATGGCGCGCGCGGCCAGTTCCTTGCCAGATCCCGAGGGGCCAATGATCATGACGCGGCTGTTGGTCGGCGCGACGCGCTCGATGGTCTGGCGCAACTGGCTCATCGCCGACGACATGCCGATCAGGTCGAAGGTCTCGCCGCTGCGCAGCTTGAGATCGGAAACCTCGCGCCTCAGCTTGGAGGTTTCCAGCGCACGCTCGGCAATCAGAATCAGCCTGTCCGCCTTGAAGGGCTTCTCGATGAAGTCATAAGCGCCGCGTCTGATGGCGGAGACCGCGGTTTCGATGTTGCCATGGCCCGAAATCATCACCACCGGCAGGTTGGGGTGCATGGTCTTGATCTCGTCCAGCAAAGCCAGGCCGTCCAGGCGCGAACCCTGCAACCAGATGTCGAGGAAAATCAGCCGCGGGGCTCGGTCGGCGATGGCCGCCAGCGCGGTGTCGGCATCGGATGCCGTGCGGGTTTCGTGACCTTCGTCGCTCAGTATGCCTGCGACGAGCTCACGGATGTCTTCCTCGTCATCGACGATCAGAATATCAGACGCCATTACCGACCTTTTCAGTTTCTCTTTCGTGTTCCGTCCTGCTTTCGCCGCGCGCTGGCGCCACGGCCGCAAGTGGCAGGATGATGCTGATCATCGCGCCGCGCCCGCCGTGGAAATCCGCAGGTGCATCGTGGAGCTCCAGCCTGCCGCCATGGTCCTCCACGATCTTCTTGACGATGGCGAGACCAAGGCCCGTGCCCTTCTCACGCGTGGTCATGTAGGGCTCCAGCAGCCGCTGACGATTTTCCCGCGGCAGGCCTTTGCCATTGTCGATGACATCGATGCGAATCGCGCCATTCTGACGTCCGGCTTGAATCCGGATTATGCCGTGCGAACCGTCCTTCTGTTCCAGCCCGTCGATCGCTTCGGCAGCGTTCTTGATCACGTTGCCGAAAGCCTGCGCCAACAGGCGGCTGTCGAAAGTACCCTTGAGCGGTTCGTTGCCGAATATGCGCTCGAACGTGATGTCGGAACGGCTCACCTCGACCAGGAAGGAGGCCTCGCGCAGGGATTCACGCAGGTCTATGGACTTCATCTCGGGCTTCGGCATGCGCGCGAAAGCGGAGAATTCGTCGACCATGCGACCGATATCCTCGACCTGCCGGATGATCGTGTCAGTGCACTGGTCGAACACCTCGCGGTCCTCGGTGATGACCTTGCCGTAGCGGCGCTTGATGCGCTCGGCTGAAAGCTGGATCGGCGTCAGCGGGTTCTTGATCTCATGGGCGATGCGGCGCGCCACGTCGGCCCAGGCAGAGGAGCGCTGCGCCTGGACCAGATCGGTGATGTCGTCGACCGTCACGACGTAGGATTTCTCCTCCGTACCGTTATCGCCGGCCTCGATGGTGATCTGCACGTTGAAAGTCCGCTCCGTGCCGGCGCGGAAAAACGTCACCTGCTCGCGATAGACGGGCTTGCCCGATTGGCGGCCGATCTCGAAGACGCGGCCGACATGCGGGAGAATGGCGGAAAGGTTCTGCCCCAGCGCCGCACTGGCCGAAATGGCCAGCATGGACTCGGCCGAGCGGTTCACGATGGTGACGATGCCATAGGGGTCGACGCCGATGACGCCCGCGGTGACACCGGCCAGCACCGCTTCCGAAAAGCGCCGTCGCTCGTCGATCAGATCCTTGGCGGACAGGATCTCGTTGCGCTGCGATTTCAATTCCTGCAGCATCTTGTTGAAGGTATTGCCGAGCGAGGCAACGTCGCCGTCGGACGGCCGCACCGGCACGGCGACGTCAAGATTGCCGGTCGCGACCTCGTCGGCAGCGCCGATGAGCTGACGAATCGGCCGCACCAGCCGGTCGGCCACGGCAATGCCGGTCCAGATTGCCGACAGGATGATAATCAAAGTCAACGACAGATAAGGCAACGCGAAAGCCACCTGCGAAGTGCGCCTGTTGTCTTCGAGATTGCGATATTCGTCGGTGTTCGATCTGACGATCTGGCGCGCCTTTATCACCTCGGGATCGACCAGCCGGATCGTGTAGAGGTAGAGCCCCTCGATCTCACGCAGCTTGACGATGGCGCCCATGATGTTGCGCGTGCGCGGCTCGATCAGAACCGGCTTGCCGTCGGTGGCGCTGGCGACCGCTCCCTCGGGCGGTTCCGGCATGGCGAAGTCGGCATCGGTCTTGGCGCTCATCACGAAGGAGCCGTCGGGCTTGATCAGCGCGGCATGCGCCAGCGAGCGGCCCACCGCTTCCTTGCTCATCAGATCGAGGAAGCCAGTCCGGTCGAGGCCGTAAAGCGTGCGCGACGCGTCGAGGTCATAGGCCATCGACAGCGTCGTGCCCTGCAGGTTACGCGCGTTTTCCTGCACATAGGCATCGGCGATGGACAGCGACGAATTGACGATCGTCTTGGTGCGAATCTCGAACCAGCGGTCGAGGCCGATATCGAGCGTGATCGACGCAATGATGGCCACCATGATGGCGGGGATGGCGGCGACGAGCGCGAACATAGCCACGATGCGCACATGCAGCCGCGAGGCTGCCTTGCCATGCCGGCGCGCCATGACGATGCGATGCACCTCCCGGCCGATCAGTGCGATCAGCAACAGGACGAAGATGGCGTTGAGCGCGATCAACGCCCAGGTTGTCCTGGCGTCGGGCGCAATCGGCGTCGCGCCGACCAGGATCGCGAATGAAATGGCCGCCATGACCAGCGCACCGACGACCGCCACCACGCCGGGCAGCGCCAGCAGCCGGCGCCCGTCACGCGTGCCGGGGTCGTTGAAAAGCGGTTCGTTCGGTGTCGGAGCCTGCGAAGCCATGTCGCCGTCTAGAGCCAGTGATTGCGTCGGATCTATGCAACGCATTGTGGCGATTATGCAACAAGTGTGGCCTGGACGGAAATCTTTCGCGGACAGTCCCCCGGAAAAGCGCTTCGGCTCTATCCCGGCTCAGGCCTGGCGTGACGATTTGTAGACGTTGACGCCCAGTTCGCGAATCTTCTTGCGCAGCGTGTTGCGGTTGAGCCCCAGCAGTTCCGCGGCTTTGATCTGGTTGCCGCGCGTCGCGGTCATCGAGGCCAGCACCAGCGGATACTCGACCTCCGAGAGAATGCGCTGGTAGAGACCGGCAGGCGGCAATTCGCCGGCAAACGAGGTGAAATAGCGCTGCAGGAAATGCTCGACCGCCTGGCCGATGGACAGGTCGTCGGGAATGAGGTTGCCGCCGCCCGGCACCACGGGACGCTCGCCGGTCTTGAGTTCCGCCTCGATGATCTCGGCGGAAATTTCATCCTGCGAATAGAGCGCGGCGAGCCTGCGGACCAGGTTTTCCAGTTCGCGCACATTGCCCGGCCAGGGATAGCGCTTCATCAATTCGATGCCGCCCGACGAGATACGCTTGGTCTGGAGACCCTCCATCTCGCCGAGCTTGAAGAAGTGCCGGACGAGGTCCGGCACGTCCTCGGAGCGCTCGCGCAGCGCCGGCAGCCTGAGGGGCACCACATTGAGGCGATAGAAAAGATCCTCGCGGAAGAGCCCCTGGTTGATCAGCGTGCGCAAATCCTTGTTGGTGGCGGCGACGATGCGCACGTCGGTCTTGATCGGCGTGCGGCCGCCGACGGTCGTGTATTCGCCTTGCTGGAGGACGCGCAGCAGGCGCGTCTGCGCTTCCATCGGCATGTCGCCGATCTCGTCAAGGAACAGCGTGCCACCTTCGGCCTGTTCGAAGCGGCCGGTTGAGCGGTTCTGCGCACCGGTGAAGGCGCCCTTCTCATGGCCGAACAGTTCCGATTCGATCAGGTCGCGCGGGATGGCCGCCATGTTGATGGCAACGAAAGGGCCGCCACGGCGGCGGCCATATTCGTGCAGCGCACGCGCCACCAGCTCCTTGCCGGTGCCCGATTCGCCCGAAATCATCACCGTCAGGTCGGTCTGCATCATGCGCGCCAGCATGCGATAGATGTCCTGCATGGCGGCCGAGCGGCCGACCAGCGGCATGGTCTCGGGCTGCTCTTCCGGCCGCGCGTCGATCTTGGGGCGCCGAGGCTCCGACAGCGCCCGGTTGACGATGTTGAGGAGCTCGGTGAGGTCGAACGGCTTCGGCAGATATTCGTAGGCGCCGGTCTCGGAGGCACGGATCGCCGTCATGAACGTATTCTGGGCGCTCATGACGATGACGGGCAGCTCCGGCCGTGCTTTCTTGATGCGCGGCAGCATGTCGAATGCGTTCTCGTCCGGCATCACCACGTCGGTGATGACGAGATCTCCCTCGCCCGCCGCCACCCAGCGCCACAGCGTCGAGGCATTGGAGGTCACGCGCACCTCATGGCCAACACGCGAAAGGGCCTGGTTGAGGACCGTACGGATCGCCGCATCGTCGTCGGCGACGAGAATATTGCCGCGAACGGTCATTTGCGGTCTCCTTCAGCGTCTTCATCGGCACCGAGCGCCGTTTCCTTCCAGGCCGGCATCAGGATGCGGAACATTGTCGCGCGCGGCGTCGATTCGCATTCGATGATGCCGCCATGCTCACCGACGATCTTGGCCACCAGCGCGAGGCCCAGTCCCGAGCCGTTCGGCTTGGTGGTGATGAAGGGATCGAACAGGATCGGCAGGATATCCTCCGAGACGCCGGAACCGTTGTCTCGCACGCAGAACTCGAGCGGCAGCGACACGCGATCCTGAGTGCCTGGAACCGAAACGCGAATGCCCGGCCGGAAGGCCGTCGACAGGACGATTTCACCTTGGGGGTCGCCGCCGATCGCCTCGGCGGCGTTCTTGACCAGGTTTAGGAACACCTGGATGAGTTGGTCGCGGTTGGCGAAGACCGGAGGCAATGAAGGATCATAATCCTCCAATATCTTGATTTTTTTCGCAAAACCGTTCTTGGCGATCGCCTTCACATGGTCGAGCACGACATGGATGTTGACGGGATAGCGGTCGATCGGCCGCTCGTCGGAAAACACCTCCATGCGATCGACCAGCGACACGATGCGATCGGTCTCGTCGGTGATCAGCCGCGTCAGCGCGCGATCTTCGTCTGAAGCGGACAGTTCAAGCAGCTGGGCAGCGCCCCTGATGCCGGAGAGCGGGTTCTTGATCTCGTGAGCCAGCATCGCCGCCAGGCCGGTCACCGAGCGCGCCGCGCCGCGATGCGTCATCTGCCGGTCGATCTTGTCGGCCATCGACCGTTCCTGGAACATCACCACGACGGAGCCTGGAAACTCCGGCACCGGGGCAACATAGAGATCGACCACCTTCTCGATGCCGAGACGCGGAGACGACACGTCGACCCGGTACTCGTTGACGGGGGCCCGGCGCTCGCGCACCTGGTCGACCAGCGTCAGCAGCGGGCTGCCGAAGGGGATGAGCTTTGACAGCGTGTTGCGGGCGAGCATCGTCGCGCTTGAGCGGAAGAAGTCCTCCGCATCGGCGTTGGCGAAGGTGATGAACCCCTCCGAACTGATCATGATGACCGGACGGCGGATGGTGTTGAGCACGATCTGGGCAGCATCCGCCATTTCCGGGCTCTGGCTGACGGAGGCGTTCATGCGGCGCTCCGCAAGGGTGCTTGCTCGGCGGCCGAAAACACCTCGCGAAGCAAGGTAATCGTCCGCGCGGGATCGAAAGACGTGAGAATGGCCTTGCGCTTTTCGTCGGCAACGGCGCCGGCATGGCGGTCCAGATACCAGCCGAGGTGCTTGCGCGCCTGGCGCAGGCCGCTCTCGACGCCGTAGAGCGCAAGCATGTCCTCGTAATGGGCAATGATGTAGTCGGTCAGTTCCGCAGCGCTTTCCGGTAGCCGGGCAAGCTCGCCTGCCGCCGCGGCCGCGATGGTTCCGGCGACCCAGGGCGCGCCGTAGTGGGCGCGGCCCACCATCACGGCATCGGCGCCGGATTGCTCCAGAACAGCGGCTGCTTGCGCAGGCGAAGACACATCGCCATTGGCGACAACCGGGATCGACACGGCAGCCTTGACGCGGGCTATTGCGCGCCAATCAGCATTGCCTTGATAGAACTGGCAGCGCGTGCGGCCGTGCACCGTCACCATCTTGACGCCCGCCTGCTCGGCACGGCGCGCCAGGTCCGGCGCGTTGAGCGCCGTTTCGTCCCAGCCGAGCCGCATCTTCAGCGTCACCGGCACACCGACCGCGCCGACCACGGCGTCTACCAGCGACAGTGCATGATCGAGATTCTGCATCAGTGCCGAACCGGCATAGCCGCCGGTCACCTTCTTGGCGGGGCAACCCATATTGATGTCGATGATGTCGGCGCCCTCGCCGGCGGCGATACGCGCGCCTTCGGCCATGTGTGCCGCCTCGCGGCCGGCAAGCTGCACCATATGGACGGGCAGGCCCGAATGACGTATGCGCAGGTCGCAGCCGGCCCTGCCTTTGGCGAGCTCGCCGCTTGCCACCATTTCGGACACGACCATGCCGGCGCCGTGCGCATGGGCGCGTCGCCGGAACGGCTCGTCGGTAATTCCCGACATCGGCGCGAGGAACACGCGATTGCGGATACTCACGCCGCCGACATCGAGAGGTGCGGCCAATTTGGTCAGGTCAAGCATGCACAAAAACCAAGCATGTTCATTTGCTGCACATTCTCTAGCCATATCGGCCGCAATGTGCAACGCGGAATGACGCCACATTACGGCGCAATTGGGAAATGCCGAGCTCGGCTGCAGTCCCGAGCAAAGCGCCGCGCCTCGCACGGACACGCAATGGACGTTTTAGGCTTCATGTTGGCCTACGATCTCTCCGAAAACCGATTACACTTTTGGGGATCGTGCGCTAAGCCAATCGGCATGACTGACGGAAACGAAAATCAGGCTTTGGAGGCGAACGGCAAGGTCGCGGTGGTTATTGTTGCGGCCGGCCGTGGCGCGCGTGCCGGACAGGCCGATGGCCCGAAGCAATATCAGCAGATCGGCGGCCGCGCCGTCATCGCCCACGTCATCGATATTTTCCTGGCGCATCCGCGTATCGGCCCGCTCGTCGTGGCCATACACGCCGAGGATCACGAACTTTTTCGACATGCCGTCGGCGCACACTCCAATCGCGTCACGGCAATTGCGGGTGGCCCCACCAGGCAAGACTCGGTTCGACTCGGACTGCAGGCGTTGAGAAGCCACGCACCGGACAAGGTTCTCATCCACGACGCGGCGCGCCCCTTCGTCGACGCGGACCTGATCGACCGCACGATCGCAGCCATCGGCGAGCGCGAGGGCGCGCTCCCGGCGTTGCCCGTCGCCGACACGCTGAAACGCGAATCCACCGCCGGGATGGTCGCCGAAACGGTTTCCCGGAGCGGGCTTCACGCAGCGCAAACGCCGCAGGGTTTCCCATTCCTGGCGATTATGGCCATGCATGAGGAAGCCTATAACAGCGGCAAAACCGACTTTACCGACGACGCCGCGATCGCCGAGTGGATGCAGATGCCGGTCAAACTCGTTCCCGGCTCGCCGGATAACGTCAAACTCACCTGGGCACGGGACATCGCCATGGCGGACCAACGACTTTCCAGCGGGCGCATGCGCTTTCCCGATATCAGAACCGGCAATGGCTACGACGTCCACGCGTTCGAGCCTGGCGACCACGTCACGCTCTGCGGCATCGCCATCCAACATGACAAGAAACTGTCCGGCCACTCCGATGCCGATGTCGGGCTCCACGCCCTTACCGATGCGCTGCTGGCGACCTGCGGCGCCGGCGATATCGGCACCCATTTCCCACCCTCCGACCCGCAGTGGAAGGGTACTGCCTCCCGGATATTCGTAGAACATGCGGCAAAGCTGGTGCGCGCGCGCGGCGGCCGCATCGCTAATGCCGACATCACGCTGATCTGCGAGGCGCCACGCGTCGGCCCGCATCGCGAGGCGATGACGACTGCCCTGTCGCAGATGCTGGCCATCTCTGCCGACCGAATCTCCATCAAGGCGACAACAAACGAGAAGCTCGGCTTTGTCGGCCGCGAGGAAGGCATTGCGGCGATCGCCACGGCGAGCGTGGTGTTTCCCGGCGAGGTGCCGGAATGAGCAACAGCGAACTGGCGAACGCATTGCTGCGAGCCTGCCAGAAGCGCGGCATTATGCTTGCGACGGCGGAAAGCTGCACCGGCGGCATGATCATCGTCGCGCTGACCGACATCGCCGGTTCGTCCGCCGTGGTCGATCGCGGCTTCATCACCTATTCCAATGAAGCCAAGATGGACATGCTCGGGGTTTCCGCCGCCACGCTGGAGGCTCATGGCGCGGTTTCACGCGAGACAGCGATCGAAATGGCAACCGGCGCGCTGGCGCGCTCCCGTGCCGGGCTCAGCCTCGCCGTTACCGGCGTTGCCGGACCGGGCGGCGGCTCGCCGGAAAAACCGGTCGGCCTGGTCTGGTTCGGGATTGGCCTAAGCGGCCGGCCGGTGACGGCCGAGCGGGTGCTGTTCGCCGATGAAGGCCGTGCTTTCATTCGCCAGGAGACCGTCAGCCATGCACTCAAGCTGGGATTGCAGGCGCTTGGGCATGCTCACGCCGGTTTTGCACCGTAGATGACATCAGCACGCTTTTCGAAGGCTTCGGAGAACATGCGGAAGGCACGGTCGAACATCGTGCCCATCAGGGCGCCGAGGATGCGGCTTTTGAACTCGTAGTCGATGAAGAAGCAGACGGCACAGCCGCCGTCGGCAGGGTCGAATCGCCAGACATTGGTCAGATATTTGAACGGACCGTCGATGTATTTGACGTCGATCGCACGCTCGTCGGGCTTCAGCAGCACCTGCGTCGTGAAGGTCTCGCGGATCGCCTTGTAGCCGATGCTCATATCGGCGACGAGGATCGTGCGCCCGTCACGCTCCTTGCGCGAGCGCACCGTCAGTGCCTCGCAAAGCGGCAGGAATTGCGGATAAGCTTCGATGTCGGCGACCAGGGCGAACATCTGTTCCGGCGTGTGGGAAACGCGGCGGGTGGCTTCGAATTTCGGCATGAACCCGGCTCTAAAGCGCGTCGCGTCGACACAGACTCATGCGACGCACCTTAGAGTCTTTGTTTTCGTGCATGCCGTTCTCCCAAAACCCGAAGTCACTTTGGGCGACATGCATCAGAGCGATTTCTCGAGCTGCGCTTGGCGCGCGGCGCGCAGCTTGGCGAAATCGTCGCCGGCGTGGTGCGAGGAGCGGGTCAGCGGGCTCGACGCCACCAGCAGGAAGCCCTTGGTCCGGCCGATCGTCTCGAAGGACTTGAACTCCTCCGGGGTGACGAAGCGGATCACCGGGTGGTGCTTTTTCGATGGCTGCAGATACTGGCCTATGGTCATGAAGTCGACATTGGCCGAACGCAGATCGTCCATAAGCTGCAGGATTTCGTTCCGCTCCTCGCCCAGTCCAACCATGATGCCGGACTTGGTAAAGATCGAAGGGTCGAGCTCCTTGACCCGCTGCAAAAGCCTGATCGAATGGAAATAGCGGGCGCCTGGCCGGACCGTCAAGTAGTTCGACGGCACCGTTTCGAGATTGTGGTTGAAGACATCGGGCTTTGCCGCAACCACGACCTCCAGTGCGCCGTCCTTGCGCAGGAAGTCGGGCGTCAGGATCTCGATCGTGGTTGAAGGCGTCGCCGCCCGGATCGCACGGATGACCTCGGCGAAATGCTGCGCGCCACCATCGGCGAGATCGTCGCGATCGACAGAGGTGATGACGACGTGGCTGAGGCCCATCTGCTTGACCGCGTGGGCGACCCGTGCCGGCTCCTCCGGGTCGAGCGCGGTCGGGATGCCGGTGGCGACGTTGCAGAAGGCGCAGGCACGTGTGCAGATCTCGCCCATGATCATGAAGGTGGCGTGCTTCTTGTCCCAGCACTCGCCGATGTTCGGGCAGCCGGCCTCCTCGCAGACCGTCACCAGCTTGTGCGATTTCACGATCTCGCGGGTTTCGGCATAGCCTTTCGACACAGGCGCCTTGACGCGGATCCAGTCAGGCTTGCGCAGCACGTCCTGGTCGGGCTTGTGCGCCTTCTCCGGATGCCGCAGCCGCGGCGCATTGGCGATCGTGTCGAGGACGGTGACCATCGGAACCCTGGTTTTCTTTGCGATCGCCGCCGGCGATCGTCACTTACACGTCATCTAGGACTTTTCAGCACAAAGAAAAAGGCTGCGGCGGTACATGCCGCCACAACCGTTTTCGCATGGCGGAAACGATACCGACTAACGGCGCACCAGACGCCCGGCCCAGATCAGCAGGCAGGCGCCGATGAAACCGGTGATCAGGTAAGCGGTCCAGCCGACGCCAAATACGCCGATGTTCAAGGCTCGCAGGATCGCGTTCAGCACCACTGCGCCGGCAATACCTAAGATGATGTTCATCAAGACGCCGGTATTGCTCTTCATGACCATTTCGGCAAACCAGCCCGCCAGGCCGCCGATGATGATGGCTGCGATCCAGCCCACGCCATTCACGTCCATATGCCCTCTCCTTGCTTGAGAAAAAACGCATCCGGAAACGAACTAACTTGCCGTCGAGCTCCTGCGGCTTTCGCGTCTGAGTCTCGTGCGGCCAATCTATCATGCGTTCAACGCACGGCCATAGGCGTCGAGCACGCTTTCCTTCATCATCTCCGACAGCGTCGGGTGCGGGAAGATCGTGTGCATCAGTTCTTCCTCGGTCGTCTCGAGGTTCATCGCAACGACAAAACCCTGGATCAGTTCGGTCACTTCGGCGCCCACCATGTGGGCGCCAAGCAGTTGGCCGGTGTTCTTGTCGAAGATGGTCTTGATGAAGCCCTGGTCCTCGCCGAGCGCGATGGCCTTGCCATTGGCGGCGAACTGGAAGCGGCCGACCCTGACATCCTTGCCCTCGGCCTTGGCTTTCGCTTCTGTCAGGCCGACCGAAGCGACCTGCGGATTGCAATAGGTGCAGCCAGGGATCTTCAGCTTGTCGGTGGCGTGCACGCCGGGGAAATTGGCGATCTTCTCGACGCAGACGACGCCTTCATGCTCGGCCTTGTGGGCGAGCATCGGCGGGCCGGCGACATCGCCGATGGCGTAGATGCCGGACACATTGGTCTTACCGTAGCCGTCGACGACCACGCAGCCGCGCTCCGTCTTCACGCCAAGCGTTTCCAGGCCGAGGCCCTCGATATTGCCTTGCACGCCGACGGCCGAGATCATGCGATCGGCCGTGATCTTCTCCACCTTGCCGTCCTTCATCTCGACATGCGCGGTGATTGAATTGGCGCTTTTCTCGACCTTGGTTACCTTGGCTTCGAGAATGATTTTCATGCCCTGCTTCTCGAACTGCTTCTGGGCGAATTTCGACACCTCGGCGTCCTCGACCGGCATCACGGCCGGCAGCAGCTCGACGACGGTCACGTCGGCGCCCATGGTGCGGTAGAACGAGGCGAATTCGATGCCGATGGCGCCCGAACCCATCACCAGCAGCGACTTCGGCATTTCCTTGGGCACCATGGCCTCGAAATAGGTCCAGATCAGCTTGCCGTCCGGCTCGATGCCCGGCAGCGCCCGCGGCCGGGCGCCGGTCGCCAGTATGATGTGCTTGGCGGTGTAGGTGCCCTCGCCCTTGACGCCTTTCGGCACCGGCGGCTGCGGCTCCATCGGCTTCTTGGCCGTCTTGGAGACGACGATCTCGCCCGGTTTTGTCAGCTTGGCCTCGCCCCAGATGACGTCGACCTTGTTCTTCTTCATCAGGAAGGCGACGCCGCCATTGAGCCGCAGCGAAACCTTGCGCGAGCGGTCGACGACGGCCGACGTGTCGACGCTGACCTTGCCGTCGAGCTTCAGTCCATAGTCCTTCAGATGATCCGAATAATGCATGATCTCAGCCGAACGCAGCAACGCCTTGGTCGGAATGCAGCCCCAGTTCAGGCAGATGCCGCCGAGATGCTCGCGCTCGACGATCGCCGTCTTGAAACCGAGCTGCGCGGAACGCACTGCCGTGACATAGCCGCCGGGACCGGAGCCGATGATGATGACGTCGTAGTTCTCAGCCACGGTTTTCTCCTTCAATCACAATTCCAGCATGACGCGCACGAGCGGCGTCAACGCCTCGCCGATGTTTCGCGTATTTTCGGCATCGAGATGGACGCCGTCGAGCGGCGTGGTCTTGGCCACAGTGCCGGCATCGAAGAAGCCGCAGCCAGCCTCATCGGCAAGCGCGGAATATTGCGGCGCAAGCTCTTTGGACGCATCGTCGCCGCCGGCAAACATCGCCTTGAACTCGGCATCTTCGGTGCGACTGACGAGAGGCGGCGAGACGATGAGGATCTGCGGCGGCGGCCAGTCGAACGGATAGTCGTGGCCGCGCACGATGTCGATCAGGCGCTGGATGCCTTGTTTGGCCGCAACGGGATTGCCGTGGATCCAGGGCTTCATGTCGTTGGCGCCGAGCATGATGACGATGACGTCGATCGGCGCATGCGTGGTCAGCACCGTCGGCAGCGTTCTTGCGCCATTGCGGTCGGCGCCTGCCAGGTGATCGTCGAACGCCGTTGTGCGGCCATTTAGCCCCTCGGCAATGACATGCACGCCGTCACCGAGCCCAGCCTGCAGCACGCTTGGCCAGCGATCCTCAAGCGCATGGCGGCCACCCTCGGCATTGTAGCCCCAGGTCAGCGAGTCGCCGTAGCAAAGAACCGTCTTCATCTTGCTCAACCCGCCCTTGCGAGGGAGTATTCTTCCTCGGCATTGGTGACGACGGCGAATTCCTGCGCCTCCAAGCCGCCGGCGAAGAGGCCGGTGAAGAATTTCCGCACCGCCTTGTTCTTCCTACACCAGCATGCCCATCGGGTTCTCGATCAGCTTCTTGAAGGCTACCAGCAGTTCGGCGCCAAGCGCTCCGTCGACGGCGCGATGGTCGGTCGACAGCGTCACCGACATCACCGTGGCGATTCTGATCTCGCCGTTCTTGACCACCGCCCGCTCCTCGCCGGCACCCACCGCCAGGATCGTCGCATGCGGCGGGTTGATGACGGCGGCGAAATCCTTGATGCCGAACATGCCAAGGTTCGACACCGC
>NZ_VFWR01000031.1:0-24198 GCF_006443035.1 Mesorhizobium sp. B1-1-6
GGTGCGCATGCCCACCCACCCGACCCTGTCGGGCAATGTCGGTATCTGGGAGAAGGCAGGGCGCCCGGAGACGCTCGGTCATTCCTGCGCGAGCGAACTCCTCGACGACCTGAAAGCCCATATTCCATCGCTGCGCCCGCAATGCCGCACCGGCCAGAACATCACGGTGCGCCGAGGAAACGAGACATGAGACTCCTGATCTGCAACGATGACGGCATCGAGGCGCCGGGCCTTGCCCGGCTGGTCAAGGCGGCCGGCAGCCTGAGCGACGATTTGTGGGTGGTGGCACCCGACGGCAAGCGCACCGCCGCGGGCGCATCGCTGACGATCGCGCGGCCGTTGATCATGCGGCGCGTCAAGCCCGGCTGGTATTCGTGTTCCGGTACTCCGGCCGACTGCGTGGTGAGTGCGATGGCCTGGCTGTTCGCGGATGGCCAAAAGCCCGACCTGGTTCTGGCGGGCGTCAATGACGGGCGCAACGTCGCCGAGGACCTTGCCTATTCCGGGACGCTGGGCATTGCGCGCGAGGCGACATTCTGGGGTATTCCGGCGATCGGCTTTTCCCGGGTGAAGAATCCGGACTTCAGCGGTGTCGACGACGAGTGGCTCGGCGCGTTGATCGCCTCGCTCTGGCGGTCGCGTGAAGAGTGGGCGGCGGATGGCCATTGGCTCAGTATCAACCTGCCGGCTTCGCTGCCGGCCGGGATCCGGCAGCCGCGCATCGGCCGCGACAAGATCGGCCGCAAGGCTGAAATCCTGGAGAGCGACGGCGATCGCACCGTCATCACAGTCCCGCGCGGGCGCGCTCACGCAAGTGAGCCGGGCGACGAGAACGAGGCGATCGATGCCGGCTTCGTCAGCATCAACCGGCTGAACTGGTTTGGCGAAACGCCGCTGGACGGACGGTTTCTGGACGGGATCCAGTCCCAGCGGCAAGGCTAGTCTTTGGCCACAGAACTGGGTTGCCGCGAATATTCAGGACGGCACGGCCGCTCGTCCAGCCGCGCCAACGCCTCGACGGCGGCGCAGCGGCGCGGATCATCCAGATCACTGAGCCGTGCAGCGGTTAAATTGCGTCAATCCAAAGCCGATGCTTGAAGCCGCCGCTATTTCATTCCACATCGGTCAGCATGAAGGACGGGGCACGAGAGCGGCGTCGGGATCTGTTGTGGGCGCTGCCCGCATCGCTGATCCTGCATGCGCTCCTCGCAGCGCTGGTGTTCTACAACCTGCCGAGGCCAGCCCAAGAGCCGCAGCAGGACCAGCCGGTAAATGTCGCGCTCGTGCCTCCGCCCGATCAGCCAAAACCGAAACCTGCTCCCGCACCGCCAAAGGAGCCCAAAGCCGAGAAGCCGCCGGAAACGAAGGCTGAAGAACCGCCCGCAAAGCAGCCGCGCAAGACGCCGCCGATCGAGACCTTGAGACCTGTCTTTCAGTTCGGCGACAAGGACGCCGGCCCCAGGAAATCCCTGGACGGAGCCAGCGCTCAAGACAATTCGCCAGCGCCTGCCAAGGAGGAGACGTCCAAGCCGCCCGTGACGCCTGAGCCTGCGGAGACCGAGTCTGGCGCGCCGGCGGCCACCGAAAAGCCGGCAGAGTTGCCCGAGACCGGCGAGAAGCCGGCAACCGCCGCGAAGGATGCCGAGTCCCTGAAGGATGCTGAGGAGGCGGAAACCCCCGACGCCGACAACCAAACGGCTGCGGCAGCGCCGTTGGCCGCCGATGACGGCGATACTGAGGTCGAGCTTCCGATATCGGCTGAAAAGCCGACGCCAAAACCCACAAATGCGCCGAAGCCCGGCTCTTCAAAAGTTTCGAAGTCCTCCAACGGGAGCGCGGGAAGCCCAACTTCCCCTGATGTCGCCAGTGCCGCGTCGCGTCGCTATTCCGGGCTTCCGGGCGTTCGCAAGCTCTATTCGCAAGACGCTACCGGCGATGCGCTGGCCACGACCTCGATGGGCGGCGTGCCGCGCGCCCAGCGTGGTGCCAAACTTTGCGCCAGCGCATTGCAGCAGCAATTGCTGGACGCCTCATATTTCCCCGACTTGATCCCAAGCGTGCCGCTGAAGGCCGGCAATATTCTCAACGCCCCGGATGTCGCTTTTCGCGCAACGGGCACGTGGTACCATCTGGGCTTCCGCTGCGAGGTCGACAGCGATGTGACCAGGGTTTTGTCGTTCGGCCTACGTGTCGGATCTGTAATCCCGCCCGACGAATGGGTTCGGCTTGGACTACCCACTCGCTAGAACAAGCTCTTAGGCGGGGACACCGAGCCCGGACAATTGCCGGCTGATCTCTTGCCAGTCGGCGCAGACGAAATCGGCGCCGGCCGCCTTCAGTCGCGCGCCATGCTCGGGATAGGTGTGGCCGCCGCCGGTGTAGCCGATCGCCGTCATGCCGGCGGCAACCGCGCCCTGGATACCGAAGGGCGAATCCTCGATGACGATGCAGTCCGCCGGATTGGCGCCCATCTTTGCCGCGGCGAACAGGAAAATGTCCGGCGCGGGCTTGCCGTTCTTAACCATCGAGGAGCTGTAAATCGCGTCGCCGAAGAACCGTGCCAGCGCCGTCACTGCCAGGCTGTGGTTTATGCGCTCGACGGAGGACGACGAGGCAACGCAGCGGTCGCCCTCAAGCGCCTCCAGAAACGCGGCGATTCCTGGTGTCGGCTTCAGTTCCTGCGAAAACAGGATCCTGGTCTCGGTCCAGATGTCGCCATCCGCCGCCGCCGGAAACTGATGGCCGGTCAATTCCCTGATTTTGACGATGATGTCGGACTGTTTCATGCCGATGCACTGAGCGATGATGCCGCCGTGCACGCCCGGCATGCCGTGCTTTTCATAGACGCGCTCATAGGCCCTCGCGGCCAGCGGTTCGCTGTCGACGAGAACGCCGTCGCAATCGAAAATGATAGGCCTTGATCGCGCCACGCGCTTCTCCCCGGAGTTTTGCACTTTGCTACCGGCAAAAAGTCAAATGTTCAATAGCGTGGTGGTCGGGCGCCAAAATCTGTCAAAGCTGGCGTAGCGCATCGCTGGCCCGGGCCGACCCAAGCGCCCTTTGCATGGCCTGCCGCGATTGCGCGCGATCCGGCGTGATCCAGTTCGGTTCGGCGCCAAGGAAGCGGTCGAGGAAAGCCACGGCATAGGCCGGCATCTCGGTCACGTTCTCGCGATAGGACCACCATGTGCGCAGGTCGTCGGCGCATTTGTCGATGCTGGGCGCTGAGCCGAATTCCTGCTCGTAGATCGCCGAAATCACCGAAACGCAATAATTGGTGTAGAGGAACCCCTCAGGCCAGAAGCGGACGATTTCCAGCGTGCCGGCATTCTGCTCGGTCTCGACGAGATGGCTGAGGCCGGAGACTTCCCTGGCCGGCGCCTGCCGTATCAGTTCGCGCAGCACGAGGCCGGCGGCAAAGACGATGAAGTCGGCGCGGTCGATCGCGGCGAAACGCTTCTGCGCCTCCATGATCTCGACCCAGTCGAGAAAAGCCCTTGTGAGCCTGGCTTCGTCGATTTCAAAACGCACGCCGAATGTGTCGGACACCACCTTGGCGCTGCCGCGAAACGTGGCGCGGAACCAGCGCAATTGCCGCAACCGATGGCGAAGGTCGGGCATAAGGGCCAGTTCATCCCTGAAGGGCAGTTCCATTTCACATATCCCGTTTGACGACAGGCTAGCACAACCGTGCCGTCGCCGAAATCGGCCGACGGCCCTGTGGATGACCGTGACCGAGGTCAATATCATACATATTGACATTCTCGGAAACAAATGTTCTCACTTTGCTGTTGTCGCGCATCCGTCCAAGATGCGGTTCAATGAAGGCTTCGGGAGGAGAACCGAATGGCGATTTGGCAGTGGGGACTGCTTCTTCTGGTTATCGTGTGGGCGCTGCAGTCGCTCGGCGTCTGGCTGCAGATGCGGCACTATTCGGATGTCTTCCGGGGCGTCACCGACCAGTACAAGGATGGCTTCGTCGGGGCCGGCAATTTTCGCGGCCGGCTGGCCAAGGGCACCATCGCGCTCGTCGTGGTGACGCCGGACCTCATCGTGCGCCGCATGATGGTCATGAGCGGGCGCTCGGTGTTCACCAAATTCAAACGACATCAACAATTCGAGGGTGTTCCCCTCGATCAACTCCGGTCCAACCCTGCGATCATGGGGGAGGGGGAACCCGGTGTGGCCGAGGCCGTGAAACGGGCGATCGAACAGATCGACAAAGCACGGTCGGAGCCGGGGAAGAAGCCGGGCTTGTCCGGCTTGAACGTAGCAAGGGCCTAGAGGACGCCGCGCACCGGCCGGGATCAACCGGCGGGCGGCATAAGGAGGAGAAATGTCTGTATTTTCGTTATTGGCGCAGCATGCCGACATGGCCGTGCATAACCTGCATGTTGCAGGCACCATGGTCTCGGATGCTGCCTGGCACGGCAGGCTCGGCGTCGAGCATGCCACCGATCATCTCGTGGTGTTGGCGCAGGCGCAGACCGACAGCGCGCCTGTCACCGCCGATCAGCTGAAGGAACAGCTGAAAAACGTGCAGCAGGAAGAGCAACTCGGCTGGCTGACCGCAATCGGCAAATACTTCATCGGCATCTTCCAGAAAGGCGGCGAAGTGTTCGCCGGCTTCGTTACCGGCATCATCCCGACACTGGTGGTGCTGATGACCGCCTTCTACGCCGTCACCGAACTGGTCGGCGAGGAGCGCGTCCACGGCCTGGCACGCGGCGCCGGCAGGATCGCGCTGACCCGCTATACGCTGCTGCCTCTGCTGGCGGTGTTCTTCCTCACCAACCCGATGGCTTACACCTTCGGATCGTTCCTGGAAGAAAAGCACAAGCCCGCCTTCTATGACGCGGCTGTCTCCTACGTGCATCCGCCGCTCGGCCTGTTCCCGCATATCAACCCCGGCGAATACTTCGTCTGGGGCGGCATGCTGGTCGCCTTGCTCGACCTCGAGAAGCGGGGTGTCGTCGCCGGAGGCTATCACGTCAAGGTGGCGATCTGGTACGCCATCGTCGGCCTCGTCGTCATCCTGCTCAAGGGCATGCTGACCGAGCGCATCACCGCCATCATGGCACGCCGCCAGGGCATCGAGCTGTAAGGGCGGGGAGGACATCATGGCCAAGACATACAAAGCCGTAAGGATCTCCCGGGGCTCCACAGGCTGGGGCGGCCCGCTCGTCATCGAGCCGACCGCACAGCGCGATAAGATCGTCTCCGTCACCGGAGGCGGCATCCATCCCGTGGCACAGCTCATCGCCGACATGACCGGCGCTACGGCCGTCGACGGCTTCAAGGCGCCGCCGATCGAAAGCGAGATGGCGGTCGTCGTCGTCGACTGCGGCGGCACCGCACGCTGCGGCGTCTATCCGCGCAAGCGCATCCCGACCGTCAACCTGACGCCGGTCGGCCAGGCTGGGCCGCTCGCCCAGTTCATCACCGAGGACATCTACGTTTCGGGCGTGAAGCCGGCCAATGTCACAATGGCGGACGGATCCGAGGCGGTCACCACTGCGGGGGGAGCAGCATCGATGAGTCCAGGCAACAACACCGCGGCCGCGGCACCACAGCCGCTACCGAGCGAAGGCGGGCTGATCGGCCTGATCAGCTCGATCGGCCGCGTCATGGGCCGCGTGGTCGGCATCTTCTTCAATGCCGGCCGCCGTACGATCGACCAGGTGGTGCGCAACGTGCTGCCGTTCATGGCCTTCGTGACCATGCTCATCGGCCTGATCCTGTACACCGGCATCGGCGACGTGCTTGCCCAGCCGATGGGACCGCTCGCCAACAACATCGTCGGCCTGCTGATCATCTCGGCCATCTGCGGCCTGCCGTTCCTGTCCCCCATCCTGGGACCGGGCGCGGTCATCGCGCAGGTCATCGGCGTCGCCATCATCGGTCCGCAGATCGCCAACGGCACGATTTCGCCGGCGATGGCGCTGCCGGCGCTGTTTGCCTACAACACCCAGGTGGGCTGCGACTTTGTCCCGGTCGGCCTGGCGCTCGGTGAAGCCAAGCCCAAGACGATCGAAATCGGCGTCCCGGCGGTTCTCATCAGCCGCCAGATCATGGGCCCGGTCTCGGTGCTGATCGCCTGGGTCGTCAGTCTGATCGTGTTCTAAGCAAATTCCGGGAAAGCCTGAAACGGCTTTCCCGGAAAAAGGCGCGTAGCGCTTTCCCTTGGGAATTGCGCCAAAGCACGGAGATAGAGGGGTTCACGGGCGTCCGTGACCCCCTCGAGGAAAGTAAGGAAATGAGGTTCGCCATATGACGGTTCTGCTGAGAACACGGGTCACTTCCATCGGGCCTGAAGTAGCGGACCTTGCCGAAGGGGGCGTGCTCATCCTGTTCGCGGATGGCTCGCCGCCGGAGCTTGCCGAGGTTTCCGTGCTCCACAAGACGGAACTCGGGCCCAGCGAAGGCGCGCCGCAGAAGGGCGCGTCGATCACCCTTGGACCTGTTTCCGCGACAATCACGGCAGTCGGCTCCAGCGCCTGGAGCAAGGTGCTCGAGATGGGGCATGTCGTCATCTCGTTCAATGGCGCCACCGAGGCCGAGCGGCCGGGCGAGATCTGCGCTTCGCAGGTCGACACCCAAGCGCTCGTGGCCGCCCTGAAGACAGACGCGATCATCACCATCGCCGCCTGAAGCATTCGCGCCGCGACCCATGTCGGCGCGGCGCCACAACAGAGTATTTGCCATGGAACGCTCGACCATCGTCAGAGTGCATGAAGGTTTGCACGCCCGTCCCGCCACGCGCTTCGTCAAGCTTGCCAAGGGTTTCGAATCCGATGTCGAGCTGGTCAAGGACGGCAAGGCGGTCAGCGCCAAGAGCTCGGTCAAGCTGATGCTGCTGGCGGTGAAGGAAAACCAGGAAGTCACCGTGCGGGCGAATGGCGCGGACGCCATCGAGGCGATCGAGGCGCTGATCGGCTATCTCGAGAATCCGAAGGCAGGTCTCGACGATGACGATCCGCAACCGGCCGCCAATACGGGCGAGGACATTGTGCCGGCGTCCGAACCCGCACCGGCTGCTTCAGGCGTGGCCGGTTTGCGCGGCGTCGCGGCGAGCGAGGGCGTCGCCATCGGGCCTGCCTTCGCGCATTTTCCGCCTGACATCGCTGGACAGGGCCGCATGCTGCAGGCGGAGGAGATCGCCGGCGAGATCGACAGGTTCCGCGCCGCCGTCGCCGCCGTTCAGGCGCGCATGGACAAGGCGCTGGCGCAGGACACCCTGTCCGCCGGAGATCGCGGCATCATCGCGGCGCTGCGGGACATCGCCGCCGACGACAGCCTGACCGGCGAGGCCGAGAAGGCGATCAAAAGCGGCAATGACGCTGTCTCAGCCGTCATCACCGCCGCCTCCACCATAGCCGCCGATTTCAGCGCGGTCGATGATCACTATCTCAACGCGCGCGCCGACGACTGCCATGCGGTCGGACGACAGATCTGTCTGGCGCTGCTCGGCCAGGATGACGCCAGCCTCGAAAATATCCCCGAAGGCGCCATCCTGATCGCCGACGACATCGGCGCCTGGGACCTGGCGCGGGCGCCGCTGAAGCGCATCGGCGGGGTGGTGTGCGGCCATGGCGGGGCCACCTCGCACATTGCCATCATCGCCCGTTCGCACGGCATTCCGGCAGTGCTGGGCCTTGGCGACCAGATCAATGCCCTGCGCAGCGCGCGCGAGGTGGCCGTGGACGGCAATGGCGGGCAGGTGATCGTCGATCCCGATGCGGCGACCCGCGCGGACTTCGCCGCCCGCGTCGAGGCGGCGGTCAAGGAGCGCGCCGGACTGGCCGTCTTCAAGACCGTGACGCCAAAACTCGCGGACGGCAGGATCATCGAGGTCGCCGCCAATATCGGCTCGCTGGAGGAAATCGAGGCAGCGCAGGAAGCCGGCGCCATGGGCGTCGGCCTGTTCCGCACCGAGCTTCTGTTCATGCGTCATATGCATCTGCCCTCCGAGGACATGCAGGCGGAGACCTATGCGGCGCTGGCCAAGGCATTCGCGCCCTATCCGGTCATCGTGCGCACGCTCGACATAGGCGGCGACAAGCCGATCGCCGGCATCGAATTTCCCGACGAGGAAAATCCCTTCCTCGGCTGGCGCGGCATCCGCATGTGCCTCGACCGGCCCGACATCTTCAAGCGCCAGCTACGGGCGCTGCTCAGGGCAGCCGTGCACGGCAACATCAAGGTGATGTTGCCGATGGTCTCCGACATATCGGAGGTGCGGCAGACGCGGGTTCTGGTTGCCGAATGCGCGGCGGAGTTGAAGGCGCAAGGCGTGCCGCATGCGGCGTTCGATCTCGGCGTGATGATCGAAACGCCGGCCGCCGTTCTGATCGCGCCGGCGCTGGCGAAAGAAGTGTCGTTCTTCTCGATCGGCACCAACGACCTGACCCAGTACATCATGGCCGCCGACCGGCTCAACCCGACCGTGGCCAAGCTCAATGATGTCGCCAACCCGGCCGTCATGTCGGCGATCGAGTTGACGGCAAGAGCCGGCGTGGCCGCCGGCATCATGGTGGGCATGTGCGGCGAGGCGGCCGGACGCCCCGACCTCATCCCGGCCTTTCTCAAGATGGGGCTGACCGAGCTCTCGATGAGTCCGGCCTCGATCCAGCGCGCCAAGAAGACCATCGCGGACATGGCGCTCGGGCGATAGTCTCGGCCAGAACCGGCAGCTACGGCAAATGGGCAAGCAAGGTGGCGAAGACAGGCGTCAATTCATCGACCGCGTTGGCCTTGGCACAGGCCTTGACGATGCGGTCATGACGGATGCCGGCCGCCAGAATGGCGGTCTCCAGCATGTCGGGCTCCGGCGCACCGTCGCTGGCCGTGGTGGCCAGACCGCAGGCCAGGACGACAGGTGCCAGGCAAGCTATGTCGAGGGTCCGGTCGCCCATTGCTTCCGGCTCGACTTCGACAAGGCGGACAGGACGGTGATTGAGGCATTCGACCAGCAGCGCCGCACAGGCAGCGGCGACGGCCGGCAGCGCGGCGGGGGTGGGTCTGGCGGGTATCGCGGCCAGCAGACCGGCGTGGCGTTTTCGCATGGCGGCGTGGACGGCGGCGAAATCCGCCTCGTGGATCCGGGCATTGTCGATCCTCAGGGCGGCGAGCACGGTCCTGGTCAGATAGTACATGTCGCGCCGGAAGACGCGCTCGGCGCTGGACCGGCGTTCCTCGTTGCCGGCCGGGAAATAGATGCCAAGGCCTTTCACGGTCGTTCCGTCGATCTTCGTCGGGCGGTCATGCGGGACAAAGGATTCGGCGATCGACAAGGCTTCGTCGACGGCACTGGCGGCATGGCCGAGCAGGCCTTCGATGCCTTTGCCCGGGAACGGCGGCAAATGGCTGGTTGCTTCCCGCACGAGATTGGCCTCGCTGTCGCTGTCGTGGCGGCTCTGGCGAATGATGTCGCGGACGTCGCGCAGCCGGTCCTTCAAATTGACGCGGACATCCCTGGAGATTTGTCGGAGCATCGCGAATCGCCTCGAAAACGTCTACCGGCCTCGGCCGCCGAGAGCCGGCCGCTGACCCTACATTGTTCCTATCGATTGGTAGCTCAATAGGCGATATTAAACCAGCGTGGAGAATCGGCGAGTGACTCCTACATCGCCGAGCGGGGAGAAGACAGTTGGGCAGGCGACGGCAGGGCGATAGCGAAAGCGGAGTGACCGAGGCGCCCGAACAGGTCGTCAACGAGAGCCGCACGGACCGCCTCAGGATCCGCGCCGCCTGGATGTATTTCGTCGAGCAGATGACGCAGAACGAGATCGCCGACGTGCTCGGCGTCGGCCGCGTCACCATCGTTCGCATGCTGGCGGAGGCGCGCTCGCGCAACGAGGTGAAAATCACCATCGAAAGCGAGTTGTCAGAGATCGTGCGGCTGGAGCGCGCGCTGGAGCGCACGTTCGGCCTGAAGCAGGCGCTGGTGGCGCCGCTGACCGCGCCCAACGCCGATCCGATCCCCGCGATCAGTGCGAAGACCGGGATTTTCCTGTCCGACACGATGAAATCCGGCATGCGCGTCGGCGTCGGCTGGGGTCAGACGCTGTTCTCGAGTCTGCCCTTCATCAGCGCCAAATCGCTCACCGACTTCAAGGTCATTTCGCTGCTAGGCGGTGTGGGCGTCGTGCGCCGCTACAACCCGGCCGAGTTCGCCTGGCGCTTCGCCCAAATCTTCCAGGGCGACGGCTATCTGATCCCGACGCCGGCCGTCGTCGACAGCGTCGAGACCAAGATCGCGCTGGTCGAGCGTTGCGGACTGCAGGAGGTTTTTGAGATGGCCAACGTGCTCGATGCCGTTCTGCTGAGCGTCGGCGGCATCGCTTCGGCCACTACCTTCTCTCGCGGCGGCTTTCTTAAGGAGGCGGACCGCGAGGCCTTGGTTGCGCGTGGCGCCGTTGGCGACCTTCTGTTCCATTTCTTCGACCGCAATGGCGATCTCGTCGACCACCCCGTCAACAGCCATGTGATGTCGGTGGAGGTCGATCGGCTGCGCAAGGCGCCGATCCGCATTCTCACGTCCGGCGGCGAAGAGAAGACAGCGGCGCTGCTCGGCGCCATGAACCTGATCGCGCCGACCATCCTGATCACCGACGAAGAGAGCGCAAGGCGCATGCTCGAGGCGGTCAACGGAAGCTGAAGGACCCCGTGACGTAGTCCGGCCAGGCCTGCTCCTCGTCGAAAACAGCGACAAGATCCGAAGTGTCCGCCAATATCCCGCTCAGGACCAGCGCCGTGGCGATGCCGGAGCCGTTTCCGCCCGCTATGTCATGCTCGACACTGTCGCCGACGCAGACCACGCTGGCGCGGTCGGGCTCGCCGGCCAGCGCCAGTGCGGCATCGAAGATCGCCGGGCCGGGCTTGCCGATGCGGGTGACGCTGCCGCCCAGGCTCTCGTAGAGATCGGCGATCTCGCCGGCGCCGAAGCGAGGCCCGACCGCCGTCAGCATGATCTTGTCGGGATTGGTGCAGAAGCATGGCACCTTTCGCGCCGCCGCCGGCGCCAGCAGGCGGCGATAATGGTCCAGGTCGTAGCGGTCGCCCTCGCTGGCCGCGATCAGTACCAGGTTGGCGGTATCGCCGGCTCCGGTCAACACAAAAGGCAGGCCCTCGATCGCTGTGCGGTCATTATCGCGGCTGATCAACAGGCAGTTCGTGCCGGGCCGCAACGCTCCGGTCCCCGCCATTTCGTGGAAGGATCGCCACGCCACCTCGCCGGAGGAAACGAAATGATCCCAGCTTCCGGCCTCGAAGCCGAGCCTCAGCAAACGGTCCTCGTTGGGCTTGGCGCGCCTGCCGGAGTTGGAGACCAGCACCACGGTCTTTCCGGCGCGCTTCAGTGCCGCCAAGGCCGCCACCGCGCCGGGATAGGGGGCCGAGCCGTCATGCAGCACGCCGAACTGGTCGACCAGGAAGACCTGGTAGCGCTCCGCCAGCGGTCCGATGCCGTCGAGGCGTTCAGCCAGTTTCCGGTTCATAGCAGCCCCGCCTCGTTCGCACCCTTCAACGCCAGCCGCGCCGTTCCGGCAGCGGCCTCGTCCGACAAAGCCGGCAAGAACGCAACGCCGAGCTTACGCTGCCGGATCGCGCTCCACGCAGGATTTGCCGCGCCGCCGCCGACGCTGCGCACCGAAGTCAGCGCCGGCGCGCCGAGCTCGCCAAGCCGGCGATAGCCGAGCGCTTCGATCGCGGCCATGCCTTCGAACATCGCCTTGAGATAGTCGGCATCATCCACCGGGCGCGGGACGAGGCGCGGGGGGAGCGCCGGATCGGCGATCGGGAACCGTTCGCCCGATGTGGCGAGCGGATAATAGTCGAGGCCGGTCTCGGTCGCCGGGTCGATCATGGCACTGAGCTCGATGATGCGCGCGAGGGGAAAATGCTGCGCCAGCACCTTGCCGCCGGAATTCGAGGCCCCGCCGGCCAGCCAGGCATTGCCCAGCCGATGGCTGTAGATGCCGTATCGCGGCGCCGAGATCGGCCGGTCGGACAGGATCTTGATGGTAAGCGAGGAGCCAAGCGCCGTGACTCCGTCGCCGACCCCCGCCGCACCCGTCGCCAGGAAAGAGGCGCAGCCATCGGTCGTGCCGGCAACGACGATCACGTCGCGGGCCAAACCGAACAGATCCGCCATGGCCGCGGTGAGCGTGCCGGTCACGTCGCCCGGCTCGACGACGTCAGGCAGCAAATCCATGCGCATTCCGGTCGCCGCGATCCAGTCCGGCCAACGGCGGGCCTCGACATGGTAACCGGTTTTCAAGGCGTTGTTCTCGTCGCTGACGTCGAAGCGGCCCGAGAACTGTCCGGCGATCCAGTCCGCCTGATGCAGCACCGCCGCCACGCCCGGCAGATGCTGGAAGCGAAGCGCCTTGGCGAGGCCTGAGGTCGCGCCGTGCGCGGCGCTGCCCGCCGGCGCCTCGCGCGCGATCGCGGCCAGTATATCGTCGCCGGCGACCTTGTCGTTGTACATCAGCGGTTCGGCGAGCGGCCGTCCGGCACCGTCGACCGGCAGCAACGTGCCCGAGGTGCCATCCACGGCGATGGCGCGGACCGTGGTCCGGTCGATGCTCGCAATCAACTCCGCCAGCGCTGCCCGGACCGCTTGCCACCATGCCGCCGGGCTGCGCGGATCCTGGCCAAATGCGTCGAGGCGGACGGCGGCTTGGCCGGCAATTGAAAAGTCCGGGCGCATGGCTACGGCGCGGGCGCCCGAGGTGCCGATATCGACGCCGACGACGAGGCGATCCGAGAGAGGCGAGCCGGCGACGGGCGACATGTCAGCCACCGGAGGCGTTCAGTTTCTGGCGGTACTGCTCGGCGTCCCAGTTGACGAGTTCGTCGTTCTCCGCCTCGGTAAGGTAATTCAACGTCGCCGTGACATCGACCCGCGCCGTCACGTCGGCAAGGCAACGCTGCATGGCGTCGGCGCCGGCGCTGGCATTGGCGCGCATCAGGACGCCGAGCCCCGGAAACAGGATCGACAGGGGCTGGGCGCCGCGACGCCTGACGACAGCGGCGACGTCCTCGCCGGGCGCAGCCACCACCGAACCCTTGCCGAGGAAGATGACATGGTCGGGATAGAGGCTGCCGCCCGATGCCATGCGGCGGCTGTCGGGATCGATGGCGACCGCGTGCGCCTCGGTGTCGACGGGCAAGCGGTAGCCGGAATTTGCGGCAAGCGCAGTCAGTGCCGCGATGTCGGGCGCGGCCGCGTCGCGCGGCGCCCTTGCCAGAAGCCCGGTGACGCGGCGCAACAGCGCCTCGGCCCCGGTGACGGTCTCGGCCGCGACGACGAGGCCGTGATTGCCCAGAATCAGGACATCGACGCCCGGCCGCAGCCTTTCGGAGATGCCCTGGGCCAGCGGCAGGCCCGGCCGGCGGTAGGGAACATAGGCCCATTGGATGCCTGCGAGCCGGCACGCGGCCAGGACCTCGCAATCGGCCTGCACCGCAAGCGAAATGGTGTCGACGCAGTGGACATGCAGGACCACGCGCTGCGGCATCAAGGCATGCACCGTGGTCTCGATCGAGGGACGCAGCCCGCGCGGGTTGAGCGCGCCAATGGCGAAGGCCTGAGGCTGGTCGGCGGCGGGGTCGCGTCGTTCAACCGCCTCGAGCAATGGCGCCATCGCCACCGGCACCATGATGTCATCGGCGAGCGCGTCTTTCAGCCAGGTCCCGGAAGCCTTGATCCACAGCGTGTCTCCGGCTTTCAGCGAGGTGTTGCCGCCGGCGGCCTGGGTCAGATGCGGATCCTGTCCGATGGCGGCCGAAAGCGCCCGCAGCGCCGCCAATTCCTGCGCATCCGCCTGGGTCGCCATCACGCATCTCCTCCAACAATCCGCCAACCGTCGAATGCGGTGGTCGGGCATTCGACGGGTTGATATCGCAGATAAGAGTGAGTTCCGTCAACCGTGATCGAATACCGTCAGTTGCGGCTTGCAATCGAGCTAATGTTGAGTAAGTTACACCAACTGCCGTCGCAGAACGGCGTTTTGGAGGAAACAGGTGAGCGACTCCGGCCGCCAGCGTCAGATCGTCGAACTCTTGCGTGATCGCCCCTTCGCCTCGGTGCGGGAGCTGCAGGAGCGGCTCGGCGTTTCGGCCGCGACGGTGCGGCGCGACATCGACCGGATCGACGAGGCGGGCGAGGCGCGCAAGGTCTATGGCGGTGTTTCGGCGCTCGACGGCACGTCGCAGGCCGGCGTCGCCTATGCCCGGCCCTATGACGAGAATCGCGACCTCGCGGTCGAGGCCAAGCGGCAGATCGCCAACCTAGCCGCGACCATGGTGCGCGACGGCGACGCGGTCATCGTGCATGGCGGCTCGACCTGTTTCCATCTCGGGGTCAAGCTCGCCGAGCGCAGCATCCGGCTCTACACCAACTCGATGCCGCTGGCGGCGTATCTGAGCGATCATGGCCATTGCAGCCTGACCGTTGCCGGCGGCGACCTGCACCGCGAGCCGGGCATCATTCACTCGCTCACCCATCCGGCACCTTTCTACGCTTCGAAGTTCTTTCTCGGCGCGCAAGGCATCGGCCAGGAAGGCTTGCTGGAATCGCACCCGCTGCTGGTGCGCTCGATCGTCGAGCTTAGCCAGTGCGCCGACCAGATCGTCGTGCTGGCCGACAGCCGCAAGCTTTCGATCCAGGCCCGTAACGTTGCGCTGCCCCTGTCGCGCATCGGCACGCTGGTCACCGACGACGGTCTTTCCGATGCCGACGCGCGCATGCTGGAGGATGCCGGCGTCATGGTGCGGATTGCTTCGACCACGGGAGCCATCGCATGAAGGTCGCGGTGCTCGACTTCGGCAAGACCAATTCGAAGCTGTTCGTCTTCGGCCAGGACGGACGCATTCTCGACGAGCGCCGGACCCAGCCGAAATGGACGCGCCAAGGCGGCTTCAGCGTGCTCGATGAGGCCGACCTCCACGATTGGGCGCTCGGCGCCGTCACCGCTGTGATCGAAAACCATGGCGTGGAAGGGGTGATGGTGTCGGGCCATGGCTGCACCTTCGCCCTCGTGGACGACGCGGCGCTGACGCATCCGATCCTCGACTATGAGCAGGAGCCGCCAGCCGAAATCGCCGCGCGGATCGATCGCCGCATTCCGGACTACGCCGAGACGTTCTCGCCGCGGCTGCCGCTCGGTTTCAACTACGGCCGCCACATGCTGTGGCTGCAGGAGGCCGCACCCGACGCTTTCGCGACGGCGAAATGGATCCTCGGTTATCCGCAATATTGGAGCTGGCGCCTTGGCGGCAGGCCGGTTTGCGAAGTGTCCTATCTCGGCTGCCATTCGCATCTGTGGGCGCCGCGTCGTCACGATTTTTCCTCACTGGTCGACGCCGAGGGGTGGCGCCACCAGATGCCGGCCTTCGCGCGTGCCGGTACTGTCATCGGCGAGCAGGACTTCGGCAGCGCGTCGCGGCCGCTCGCCATCCACAACGGCGTCCACGACTCGAATGCCGCGCTCCATGCCTATCGGCGGCAGGGGCTGGGCTCGGTGACAGTGGTTTCGACCGGCACCTGGGTCATCGTGCTCAATCCCAACTGTCCGCTCGAGGCGCTCGACCGCGATCGCGACATGCTGGTCAATGTCGATGTGGACGGCGGCCCGGTGCCGACCATCCGCTTCATGGGCGGGCGCGAATTCGCCGCCATCAGCGACGGCTGGCAAGGCCCGGTCGAAGGCGCGGCGGTGCAGCGGGCGATCGATGCCGGCATGATGGCGCTGCCGAGCTTCGCGCCGGGTGGGCCGATGCCCGGCCGTTCGGGCCGGCTGGTCGGACGCACGCCTGATGCCGGCGAGCGTGCGGCCGTGGCACTGCTCTATGTCGCGCTGATGCTCGACCTCTGCCTCGACCTCATCCATTCCAGCAACACCGTGATCGTCGACGGCGGGCTCAACACTGGCGGCCTGCTCGCCAGCCTGCTGGCGCAGCTGCGGCCGGAGCAGGCCTTCATGCAGGGCGCTTCGCTGCAAGGCAGCGCCACGGGCGCTGCGGCCCTGGCTTTCGAGAGCGTCGGGCGTGAATTCGCCGCCGAGCCGCCGGAGCCGGTGAAAGCAGCGCGCTTCACCAGCCTCGCCGGCTACCGCGACGGCTGGCGCGATCTGGTCGCCGGGACCGCCGGCAAGGTCGCAGCCCGATGAGCGCGCAGGCCAGGACGGAGACAGCCGGCATGGGGGCGGAACGCCACCCGGTGCTGGAAATGCGCCATATTTCGAAGACGTTCGGCGCGATCCGCGCCCTGCAGGATGTTTCGCTTACCGTCCAGGCCGGCGAGCTGCACGCGCTGATGGGCGAGAACGGTGCCGGCAAGTCGACGCTGATGAAGGTGCTTTCGGGCGCCTATCGTCCCGATCCCGGGGGCGAGATCCTGATCGATGGCATGCCCGCCGCGACCGGCGATCCGATCAAGGCGCGCGCCAGCGGCGTCGCGGTGATCTACCAGGAACTGTCGCTGGCGCCCAATCTGACCGTGGCGCAGAACATTTTCCTCGGCAACGAACCGCGCCGTTTCGGCATCGTCGACCGCGACCAGTGCAACCGGCGCGCGACCGAGATCATCGGCCGGCTCGGCGTTTCCTTTTCGGCGCGTGCCCTGGTTTCCGGCCTGTCACTCGGCGAGCGCCAGCTGGTCGAGATCGCCCGGGCGCTGTCGACCAATGCGCGCATCATCGTCATGGACGAGCCGACCACGTCGCTGACCTCGCGCGAGACCGAGCGGCTGTTCGAGGTGATCGCGACGCTGAAGGCGCAAGGCATCGCCATCATCTACATCAGCCATCGCATGGAAGAGGTCTACCAGCTCGCCGACCGCGTCAGCGTGCTGCGCGACAGCGGCTATGTCGGCACGCTGGAGCGCGCCGACCTCAGCGCCTCGCGGCTCGTTTCGATGATGGTCGGCCGCGATCTCTCGGCGTTCTACAAGAAGGATCACCGCCCGCCGGGCGAAAAGCGCGCCGTGGCGCTGTCGGTGCGCGGCATGTCCGACGGCAGGCTGCTGAAGGACTGCTCCTTCGACCTCTATCACGGCGAGGTGCTGGCGCTGGCGGGCCTCGTCGGCTCGGGCCGCACCGAACTTGCCAGGCTCATCTTCGGCGCCGACCGGCGCAGCGCCGGCACGCTGGAGCTCGACGGCAAGCCGATCGCCATCGGCTCGCCGCGCGAGGCGCTCGATGCCGGCATCGCCTATCTCACCGAGGACCGCAAGGAACTCGGCCTGTTCCTCGACATGTCTATTTCCGACAACATCAACATGGGCGTTCTGGCCAGGGATGCGCGCGCCGGCGGCTTGCGGGACTTCGCCGCCGCCGACAGGCGCGCTGCGAAAGCCGTCGCCGATCTCTCGATCCGCACCCGCTCGGCGCAGGCCAATGCCGGTTCGCTGTCGGGCGGCAACCAGCAGAAGGTGCTGCTGGCCCGCCTGCTGGAGACCGAACCCAAAGTGGTCATCCTCGATGAGCCGACGCGCGGCGTCGATGTCGGCGCCAAATCGGAAATCTACCGGCTGATCGACAATCTCGCCAACAGGGGCATCGCCATACTGATGATCTCCAGCGAATTGCCAGAGGTGATCGGCGTCGCCGATCGGGTTCTGGTGATGCGCGACGGCGCCATAGCGGGCGAGGTGACGGCGTCCCGGGGCGAGGCGCTTCGCCAGGAAGCGATCATGGAACTTGCGACGGGAGCGGCCCAGGAAGGACCGAAGGGATGACCGACAGAACGACCGCGACGACGAGTGTGGATCAGGCGGCGGTCAGGAGCCGGCGGCTGCGCACCGCTTTGGCCGCGCTCGGCATGCTGCCGGTGCTGGTGTTGCTGGCGGCCGGATTCCAGTTCATCAATCCGCGCTTTCTCACCGGCACCAACCTGTTGATCGTCACGCAGCAATCCTCGATCAACATCGTGCTCGCCGCCGGCATGACCTTCGTCATCCTCACCGGTGGCATCGACCTGTCGGTCGGCTCGATCCTTGCCGCTTCCGCAATGGTGGCGGTGCTGGTGTCGCTGGTGCCGGACTGGGGCCTGCTCGGCGTGCCGGCGGCCATTCTGGTCGGTCTCGGCTTCGGGGTCATCAACGGGCTGCTCATCGCCTATATCAGGCTGCCGCCCTTCATCGTCACGTTGGGATCGCTGACCGCCGTGCGCGGCGTCGCCCGCCTGCTCGGTGAAGACACGACCGTGTTCAACTCCGACCTGCCGTTCGACTTCATCGGCAATGGCTCGCTGTTCGGCGTTCCCTGGCTGGTCATCATCGCGCTGACGGTGGTGGTGGTGTCGTGGCTGGTGCTGAAGCGCACCGTGCTCGGCACCTGGATCTATGCCGTCGGCGGCAATGCCGAGGCGGCGCGGCTGACCGGCATCAAGGTGCCGCTGGTGCTGCTCTTCGTCTATGGCGTGTCCGGCCTGCTGGCAGGCCTCGGCGGCGCCATGTCGGCGGCGAGGCTCTATGCCGCCAACGGCCTGCAGCTCGGCCAGTCCTACGAACTCGACGCCATCGCCGCGGTCATCCTGGGCGGCACAAGCTTCGTCGGCGGCGTCGGCTCGATCTGGGGCACGCTGATCGGCGGGCTGATCATCGCCGTGCTGTCCAACGGGCTCATCCTGGCCGGCGTCTCGGACATCTGGCAGTACATCATCAAGGGATTGGTCATCATCGTGGCGGTCGCCCTCGACCGCTACAGGCTCCAGGCAGGGGCAAGAACGTGAGTGACCTTGTCGCCGGCATCAAAGACCGGCTTGTGTAACGCACCGTGAGAGGCGCGGGGCATCAGGAGGAAGTAAGCGTAATGAAGACCATCGCCAAACTGCTCTGCGGCGCCGCGTTCGCGGCCGTCGCCATTGCGCCGGCATCGGCCAAGGACCTGAACAAGGTCGGCATCTCGGTCGGCCTGCTCGGCAACCCCTTCTTCGTCGCCACCATCAAGGGCATCGAGGACGCGGCCAAGAAGATCAATCCGAACGTCGAGGTGACGTCGGTGTCGGCCGACTATGACTTGAACAAGCAGGTCTCGCAGGTCGATTCCTTCATCGCCGCCGGCGTCGACGTCATCATGCTTAACGCCGTCGATGCCAAGGCGATCGCGCCCGCGGTGAAGAAGGCGCAGGCGGCGGGCATCGTGGTCGCGGCCTTCGACGTCTCCGCGCCAGGCGCCGACGTCACCGTGATGACCAACAATGTCAAGGCCGGCGAGGAGGCCTGCCAATATCTGGTCGACCAAACTGGCGGCAAGGGCAACTACGTCATCCTCAACGGTCCGGCGTCCTCGTCGATCCTGGAGCGCGTGAAGGGCTGCAAGAACGTGCTTGCCCAGCATCCCGACATCAAGATCCTGTCCGACGACCAGAACGCCGAAGGCTCGCGCGACGGCGGCCTGAAGGTGTTCCAGTCGCTGCTGACCCGTTTCGACAAGATCGACGCGGTGTTCGCCATCAACGATCCGACGGCGATCGGCGCCGAGCTCGCCGCCAAGCAGCTCAACCGCTCGGAGTTCATCTTCACCGCCGTCGACGGCGCGCCGGACATCGAGAAGGAACTGGCATCCGGCAAGTCCATGATCAAGGCTTCTGCCTCGCAGGATCCCTACGTGATGGCCGGCCAGTCGCTGACGATGGCCGCCGACGTGCTTGCCGGCAAGAAGCCGGCGGAGCCGGTGGTGCTGCTCGATCCGAAGCTGATCACCGCCGAGAATCTGAAGGACTACAAGGGCTGGACCGCGGCCCGCTGATCAGTCCAAGGCGGACGCGGCCGGGCTGACCTGCCGCGTCCTCCTCATTTCGTCGCAAAACCGGAGACGATCATGTCGCGCATCGGAATCCACTCTTTCGTCTGGTCGGCGAGCTCGACGCAGGCCGAGCTCGAACGCACGCTGGCCAACACCAAGGAGGCCGGCTTCGACCTGATCGAATTCTCCTATCTCGACCCCGCCAATGTCGATATTGGCGGGCTCGCCAAGCGCATCGCCGATCTCGATCTCGGCGTGGCGATCAGCATCGGCCTGCCGGTCGACGGCGACATTTCGAGCGCCGACAAGGCGGTCGCCGCGCGCGGCGTCGGGATCCTCAACGACACCATCGCCCTGACGCGCGACCTCGGCGGCCAGAAGGTCGCCGGTATCCTGTCGACCAGCCACGGATTGCAGACCGAGGCGCCGACGCGAGACCAGTGGAACCGCAGCGCCGGGACGCTGGCCAAGGTCGCCGAAACCGCGAAGGCGGCAGGCGTCACGCTCAACCTCGAGATCGTCAACCGCTTCGAGAGCAATCTGCTCAACACTGCGGCGCAAGGGCTGGCCTTCATCGAGGACACCGGCTCCGACAACATCTTTCTCCACCTCGACACCTTCCACATGAACATCGAGGAGGCCGATGTCGGGCTGGCCATCCGCCATGCCGCCGGCAAGATCGGCTATGTCCATATCGGCGAGAGCCATCGCGGCTTCCTCGGCACCGGCAATATCGACTTCGCCGCGATATTCGATGCGCTGACGGCGATCGGCTATGCCGACGATCTCAGCTTCGAATCCTTCTCCTCGGAGATCGTCGACGAGAACCTGTCGAAGAAGACCGCCATCTGGCGTAATCTGTGGACGGACAACATGGCGCTGGCCAAGCACGCGCGCGCCTTCATCGGGCTGGGAATGGAAACGGCAAGGCGCAAGGCGGAACTCGTCGCGGCGCGCCACAAGCCCTGAGGATTTCAGACTGAGGAGCAGCAGGAATTGCCAAATCGCCCACCCCAGGCGCGGACGCGCCTGGTTCCTGGTGCAAGGCCGCGAACTCAGCTTCATTGACTGTGAAGGCAGTTAATGCTACAAATTGCCTATGGTGCTGAGTCGCGCCAGGGACCCGCCGAGCAGGCGGGTTTTTTCGTTCAGAGCTCCGTCAAACAGTGCGAAGGCGCCGGTGAACCCGGATTGGTTGCCCTGGTCCCCCTGGCGGCATTGCCCACGCCACGCGTAACGGCTATCCGACGGTGCGACAGCGAAGCAAAACGGAGCCCCGGCATGACGAACAAGACGATCCTGAAATTCGGCACCGTCGAACACGCGGAAGCCGGCGACCTGCCTGGCTGGATCGCGGTCGAGGGCCGGCCGACGATGCAAACCGCAGTCCAGCACACGACCGCGGACGGCAAGGTGATCTCCGGAACCTGGCGCGCGTCGCCCGGCACCTATCACGCCACCTACACCGACTATGAGTTCGTGCACATGATCGCCGGCCGCATCATCATCACGCCCGACGGCGGCACGCCGGTCGAAGTCGGCCCCGGCGACGCCTTCGTGGTGGAAGCCGATTTCAAGGGAACCTGGAAGATCATCGAGCCGGTGACGAAGCATTTCGTGGTCAGGGTGGGCTGAGGCAGGCTGTCAGATAGACAAGCGGCCGCTCGCTGGCCTTTGATACTTTTCGTCAATCCGGCCATCCTCGCGCATGTCGACGCAACTGGCGGGGCCGTGACTGGCGCCCGGTTGGAGCGAACGGGACCAGAATGCCGGCAGGGCGAACGGTGTCCGCCTTGCTCATCGTGCCATCGCGTGAGACCCCGCGGCGAGCAATCTCACCATCGGAGCACGCAATCGGGCTACAGGACCCGCGGCCATCTCATTGTTTACTGAGAAAGGCCTTGCAAGCCGGCGTGACTTCGCTGAGGTGCTGTTTAAGGCAGCCTTGCGCCTTCACTTCGTTGTCCATGTGGCACACCCGCTTGGCGTCCGCTCTACAGGGTGTCTTGTAGGCATCTTTCGCTAAAGCGGCGTCGGTGAGAAAAAGCGATATACAAGCCAAAAGCGCCAGTTGGAGTGACTTTCGATTCCGCATGGTTGTGTTCCCATCGTGAGTGCAGAAGCGCGGTCTTTATATGCGTTAATGCTAAAGAATGGGAATCCACCATAAGGAGGAGGGTGCGAGCACCCGCGCAAAATCGGATGAGCAATGTAGCGCAAAACACGGCTTACATAAGCGCAGTGCTGACCAACTGTCTCGCGCACGGCTCAATCAAAAGCGCTAATATAATCCCCGGTTTGTCGAGCTTGTTTCCAATTTTGTGTTGGAGTAACCCAATATCGCTTGGGAACACGAAATGGAGAGAGTCGTTTAGGCTGCGTGCAGGGTAGGTTTTTTCCTGCCATTTTTCTGAAACACGGAATTGTTCCTTGGCAATGCCGGAGGGAAGACTCTCCGTCTTGAATAAAATAACGAAGCCGTGATTACGGGCGTTTTATTCCTGATTTGTCGATGACGCGAAGAATATTCGATCCGTAATCGAGCAGTTTTCATATACTTATAAATGAGGGGCGAGATGTCTACCGTGTTTAGACGCGCGTACATCAAACCAGGTTGGTGTTTTCTTCTCGTGGTCACGTCGGTTGCGTTCCTCATTTGCCTGGGGGGTGGGGAACTCACTGCGGGTGAGTTCAAGAAAACCAGCTGTTGGTTCGAAATTCCGCGGGATCGGGCAATGACGTGTGGGACCGTGAATGTTCCAGAAAATCGAAAGAAGACGGGTGGTACCGAGGTCGTCCTGTCCGTGGTCGTATTCGAACCGGACCGCGAACGGCACGAACCGGTAGTGTTTCTCACAGGAGGCCCGGGGCAGCCTACCGACATCGCCAATAGCGACGACATCGATGGATGGTGGGAATTCATCGGCGCCCAGAGCTGGATGATCGGACGCCGAGTAATCGTTGCTGATCAGCGGGGCATCGGAAAGTCCGCTCCCGCCTTGGACTGTTCTCAATATTTCAAGCCCGATCATTGGAACGCCATTCTCTCGAGCGTTGAGGTCGAAACCACCTTTAGCAAGCTCAAGAAAGATGAAGTTCTTGCATGCAGGACGGCGTTGATCGCAAAGGGCATTGATCTTGATGCCTACAACACTGAGGAGAATGCGGAGGATATTGATGACCTTCGGAAGGCTCTCGGGATAGAAAAGTGGGTTCTCTATGGCGTCTCGTATGGCACCAGGCTTGCACTGGAAGTGATGAACCAGCACCCCGAAGGGGTCTCGGCGAGTGTATTGGATTCAGTTGTTCCGCTGGACATCAATTACCTGAACGAAGATGGGCCGAATCTCGACCGATCGTTAAAATTGCTAGAGCGAGACTGTGAGGCAGCGAACAGATGCATGAATGGGATATCCAATGCTGTTCAGCTTATTGCAAGACAGCTGGATCGGCAGCCTTTGCTCTTGCGCAGCACAGATAAAGAGGCGCGCTACACATATGTCTCCGGGGCAGATTTCCTCGAGCTTATATTCGGCATTTTATACGATCGCGATGCGCTCCCGACCCTGCCGGAGCTGATCGAGAGGACATACAAACAGGATTTCAGACCCCTGGCGGAGATACTTTTCGATGCTGACGACCTGGAGATCTCCCAAGGTATGGACTTCTCTGTAAGTTGTTCCGACAGCGCTCTCCCCGATCTGAATGGCAAGCAGGACAAATACTGGTCGAAATGGGTTGAGCTGAACGACTACTCCTGGGCATGCCCTCTTTGGATGCTTGAGAACGGGCCAGCATCGCAGGTGCAGCCGCGCCGCACTGACATACCCACTCTTCTGTTGTCGGGAGAATATGATCCAGCAACGCCGACAGCATGGGCGGACCACGCGGCGAAGACCCTTCCTTTCGGCCAGGTGGTGGTCTTTCGGGGGATCGGACACGATGTCATAGATTCCGATCCGTGCGGGTCGAAAGTAGTTGCTGATTTCCTTGCAAACCCCAAGCTCAAGTTGAAGACTGAATGTATCGGTGAGATGGGGGCCCCGCAATTTCCAAGCCCGCCAAAGGAACTGTGGTCGGGAGCGGAGGCACTACACTCTATATCAGCAAATCGCTCAAGGCAGGATAGGTTGAGATTTCGATTTGGGCGCTGAAATTCCTCTTAGCCAAAATTGTAAAGTCCGATATTTTGCCGAGGACGAAGTTAAGCTAAAGCGGAACTCGCAAATCAATTAAACACTACGGTAGCATCGCTTAAGGACCCCTCTCGTCTTGCGGGTGGAAGTCGCGTGCGTGTCGCATTTCGATTATCAAATTCCGAAGTTTCACAGAAATTGTAGGAGGATCGAACAGTGTTTACGTCTCGTCGTGTATTGCTTTCGGCCTTGGGTGCAAGCATCGCATACGCCGCCTTTGGTGGCATCGCGCGTGCGAAGGGCGGTGG
>NZ_VFWR01000032.1:0-20241 GCF_006443035.1 Mesorhizobium sp. B1-1-6
TCTCCGATCCCACTACAGAACCGGCAACCTCACAGATCGCGACCACTCCCGAAAGGTGGTCCCAAAACAGCGCTTACGGCCTTCTGGGTTGTCAGGCCAGGCAAAATGGATTTCGGTGGTCTATATGCGTACAGTCCCAATAGATCAGCCGGCCAGCTTGGAGCGTACCAATTCGCGACTGCAACGAAGATTGCGTCGGTTAATTTCAAAGCCAGGGCTCCGCCAGCACTGGCTGCCGGTCGTGACGCTCAGCCTTTGTTGTCGAGCTCCTGCAAACCCCTTTGGATGGCTTCGATGAGCATCGCCGTAGAGTAGGGTTTCTGAACCCAGCCGAGTGGTCTTGCCGCTTCGGCTCGAAGCTTTACGTCGCGGTCAGCGTGCGCGGTTGCAAAGATGCACCGTATGCCGAAGTCCCGGTAGAGTTCCAACGCTGCGTCAATTCCGTCCCGCTTGCCAAGCAAGCGGATATCCATCAGGGCAATCGCAGGCTGAGCCGAGCGCGCAATTATGATGGCCTCCTCGGCTGTACTGGCTATCCCAGCCAAGACAAAACCTGCATCGCCAAGACTAGCCTCGACATCGATGGCGATGAGGTAGTCGTCTTCGACGATCATGATGGATGGTTTGCCGGAAACTCTCGCTTCTGCACCAGTCCCATCGTCTCTGGAGAAAACTAGCTGAGGTCTGGATGGTCGGCTCGAAACCCCCGTCCGGCTTGTCTCAACTATTGCCGTTTTTAACGTCAAAGCCGTTCTCCCCGGGAGCCTGAGAAAAAATCACGATGCAACGAGACGGATCTCGCTCAACTTCGAGAATCCCACCAATCTGTCGCGCCAATCCCTCAACCAACCGCAAACCTGACGAGGAATGACGCACCGCCCTCAGATCGAAACCTGAACCTTCATCCTCTACCGTCAACACCTGCTTTTGACCGTGCTGCTTGATCCCAACTCGAATAATGTTGCTTGCCTTGCCCGCAGATCCATGTTTGACGGCATTGACCAAAAGCTCATTGAGTATGAGCGCAAGCGGCATCGCGATATCGTTGGGCAACTGGATGGGATCGGCGTCGCAAACGAGTTGGACGTTCGCTGGAAACACCTGCTTTGTCGTTTCGCAAATAGCCCCGAGAAAAAGTGGCGCGCTGAAATTGGATGCATCTGGCGTGTCGTAGAGGACACGTTGAGCCGCAGCCATGGTCGCCACTCGCTTGCTTGCCTCGTCGAGCGTCTTGCGTGCCTCCGAATTTTGACTGGTCCTGGCCGCTACCGAAAGCAAGGACTTCAACATCATCATGTTGTTCTTAACGCGATGGTTGAGTTCGTTAAGCAGGATCCGCTGTTGTGTCTCAGCTTGCTTGCGCTCGCTGACGTCGACCAGCATGTTGATGCCGCCGACAATTTCTCCAGCTGCATCCCGCATCGGTGTCGGATAGGGAATGAATGGAATCCGCGTGCCGTCCGGCCGCTCGGCAATTGCCTCAACTCCCCGGACCGGCCGCCCTTCACGAAGGGAAACAGCCATTGGACACTGGTCGTGAGGAAGTGGCGTTCCATCTGGCCAATAGAGCTTCCAGGTGACGCACCATTCATCACTGCCGATCACCGGCGTGCGGCCGGCGAGTTCGACCGCTGCCTCATTGAAATAGGTGATCTTGCCCTGCTCGTCGGTCGTGTAGATTGCAGCAGGGATGGCGGCGAGAAGATCCTGAAGGTGACGTTCACTGTCGCGCACCTTTGCTTCCGCGATTTTCTGCGCAGTTATATCCCGGGCAATTTTGGAGGCGCCAACGATACGGCCCGCTGCGTCTCGGACAGGCGATATCGTCAGAGAAATGTCCACTAGCGACCCATCCTTGTGGCGCCGGACTGTTTCGAAATGATCGACAATTTCGCCCTTGCGTATCCGACCCAGGATGAGCGGCTCCTCTTGCAGCCGATCCGGAGGGATGATGATCGTGATGGGCTTGCCGAGCACTTCCGAGGCCGAATAGCCGAACAGGCGCTCAGCTCCGCGATTCCATGTCAAAATGATCCCATTCAAATCCTTGCTGACGATCGCGTCATGGGAAGACTCCACGATTGCTGCCAGCCTCTGAGCAGCATTTTCGCCCTTTATGCGTTCGATGCCGAAACCGAGTTGACGAGCGATGGTCCGACCCGTTTCAATCTGCTGTTCCGAATACTCTTGAGGCTGGTCGAAGTAGGCCATGAATTTGCCCAGAAGCCGTCCACCTTGTGTGATCGGAATGAAGTAGACCGCACCGATGCCCTCAGTCCGGATCGCTTGTTTCAATTCTTCCGGCAAATCCGCTTGCTGTGCATCGTCGACACAGATCGGCTGCGGATCTTGGCTCTGCGCTGACCAAGGCGAGTGTCCTTCCACCGCTACGCGGTAAGTGTCGGACAGGCCACGCCAAGCCACAAACTTCATGCGCCCGTTTTTATCCAACAGCAATATCGAAGCACGCTGGCATTGGAGCGCACGTTGGATTGCATCGAGCGCCGGCGCATACACATCCTCTTGCGTGCGCGCATGCTGCAGCATTTCGGTGAATCGATGTATCGCACCCTGCTCCTCGGCACGTTTGGCAAGCGCCGCCTCAACCCGCTTGCGCTCGCTGATATCGTGCTGAACACGTACAGCGTATCGAAATGACCCGTCGCAGTCATGAACGCTCGACGAATTCACAACAGCCCAAAAAACTGATCCATTCTTGCGAACAAATCGCTTTTCAAGTGTGTAGCTGTCGATCTCGCCAGCCACTTGCCGTCGATACTGCTCGCGATCTGCTTCAGCATCGGCGGGAAAGGTGCGGTCAAAAATCGATCGCCCAATCAGCTCATCCTGCGAGTAACCCAAAAGGTCACACAGATAGGAATTTACCCGCAGCAGCTGGCCTTCGGCGTTTGCTTCCACGATACCTGCGGCAGCGTTCTCATAGGTAATGGCAAGCCGCCGCTCCTGTTCGCGTATCAGCTCCTGCGCCTTGACCGTTTCAGTCACATCGGTGGTGATACAGCGGGTATTGAGAAAACGGTCACCCAATGCGCGAACGTTGGAGGTTATTTCTACCCAGCGGATCGAGCCATCTTTGGCCCGCAGCCGCGCGCGGTGGTTTTGAAGTTCCTCCCGCCGGGACAGGCGGTCCAATATGTCTGCAATAGCAACCGGATCTGCGTGAAATTCGCGAATGTTGCGGCCTACATATTCCTCGGCCGTGAATCCCAACATTTGCAATTCTGCGCGATTGGCACGCAAGATGGTGCCATCTTTCCCGACGAAGTGAAGTGCGATGGCGGCATTCTCGAAGAAATCCTCAAACTCATTGGTGAGTATCGGGTCGGGCACCTCCGAGAGAGAGGCTATCTCGTCGACTTGAGCAGGAAGAACCCCTTGCTTCATTTGGTACCCCGTCTCCCACAAGCCCCCTCAAACGCTTGTGGGGATGAAAAGTTCCAAACTGATCGCTTTAATCGGCGCCAGACGCATCAGATCCGTTAACCCAAGGTGCATGAACATCGCGGATCCCATGCTTGAGGGCCGCCCGGATAGGTTCAAATGCAGCAGAGGAGCCAGAAGAAATCGCCTGCCGTGCGGCCCGAAGCACTATGCGTCGGCACGATTGTGCACGGGTCGAGGTGGTTGAGCAGTGCGTCGGCAATTTGCCCGTTGGGGTCTTCCACCTGCCTCTCAAGCCGAGCGTGCCGTGCCATTGCTTGGGCCATCATTGCTGCTGGAGACGACGAAGCCCGCGAATAAAAGTCTCTATCGCGGCTCTTTGCGAAGGTTGAGATAAGTCGCATCGAACTCAGCGGCTCGCGCCAAGCGATCCCAGTTCGTGATGGTCACCACCTTACGCTGCCATGTGATAAGGCCAGCACGGCGCAATGCCATGAGCGTCCGATTGAGATGGACAACAGACAGCCCGACCGTATCCGCCAGCATGCTTTGCGTGACAGGAAATTCAAATGACCATTCCCGGGTCAAGCCGACGACCTCCATGCGCAGGAACATCTCGCAAATGATGTGCGCCAGGTGGGCCTCTGCGGACCGGCGCCCGAGGCACGCGATCCAAACCCTCTGGATGGCGGCATCCACCGCCAATACCGTTGTCAGCACGCGGAACAGGTGCTGGTGGGTCTCGGTGATCCGACGCAGCGTATCATGCCCGATGAACGCCATGCGAGTTGGCGCCAAAGCAACGACGTTGTGGTCCATAACGTGCAACAGGAATGCATGCAGGTCCACGAAGTCGCCTGGAATGTGGAGGGCCGTTATCTGGCGCCTGCCGTCGGCGAAGGTGACATTTCTTCCCGTGATCCCCGAGACGATAACGCAGCTCTCCTTGGGTTCGGAGTGCTCCACGACGATTTCGTCGTCGACTTCGTAATCACGCACGCGCCAGGGGCCGTCCTGAAGTACTGCCCGGTCTTGGACCGTGAGATCGTCCCGTCGCTCCAGCACCTTGAACAACACGGATAAATCGAAACCTGATCTGTTCGGCAGTATCATCTCACCTGGCAAGGGGTTACCTCCTTAATGTCGAGCGGGCTCAAAAGCTCAGGTCAGGTAGTATCGTGTCCCATACCTCACCCCATCACTTGGAAGTAGTCACGTTCCGAGAATCGCCGAGTGTCGGACCAATATGATGGTACGACTGTCTGCGGGGTCGAAGGCGGCAAGCTAGCGATTCATTTTTTTCGCACGGACATCACAGTGGCGTCACCGAGCGCTCGCCCGCGTGCTGCACACCACCCACGCCGGCGAAGACAAGCTGCATCTCCCCTCATGATCTCCACCTAAAGAACGTAAAGCTGCACGACGCCGAAGGTTCCGCCACACATGAAGAAGGCTTCATATCTTGCCGTGGAGCGACACCTTCACGCCGCCGCATCCGACCATGGTCACCAAGTTCCGGGTTCGTCCTAAACTGTGGCCACCCAAGATGTCGGATCAGCTTGCGGCAAAACCTTCAAGCACGTTTGCAGAGCTTGGGCCAAGAATGGGAACCCGCGTTGCAGTCGAAAGTTCTTGATGATGGCAAATCACCCGATCACGAGCGTGCTCACCTCAATCGGCACATTGACCTCTCGGCCGGCAGCATTCCTGGTGTTGCTGGCTTACGCCGCCCTTTGGCTATTTTTCGACAGGGAAAGTTTGAACTGGCATGGCGCGGCGACCCTGTTCACCTGGGCCATGACACTGTTCATTCAGCGCGCAGAGCATCGCGACACGCAGGCGATCCATGCCAAGCTGGATGAGATGTTGCGAACGAATAGCTCGGCATCAAACATCACCAGAATCGATGATGAAGAACCAGAGGAAATCGAAAAGCATCGCACTCGTAAACAGCAGGGCGATTGAGATGTGCCAAGCGGACTCGCGGCGCCACGGGCGGGCGCGGACCCAGTGAGGTTTGGCCTAAATCTGCGAAGGCTGCTCAAGGGCCTCAAATACGTGGCCGTTGCCGTCGTCGCCAGCCTGATCACGTTGCTGAGCATAAACTTGGCACCAGAGCCACGCATTTTGCGAACGCTTGTGCCGCACCGTTTCGACGCGGCGGATCCTGAATTTGTCAGGAGCATGAGCAGTTATTCGCAAGGACAGCTGTTCGAATCAAACTCGGTACAAACCCTTGTCAACGGAGATGAGATCTTTCCTTCGATGCTGCAGGCGATCCATGCGGCTCGCTCTACAATTGATTTCGAGACCTATATCTATTGGTCGGGGGTCGTCGGTTATGAGTTCGCGAGCGCGTTGGCAACCAAAGCCCGAGACGGTGTCGAGGTCCGTGTGCTCGTTGACTGGGTCGGCAGCCTGCCTTTTGATGAAGAGCTGATCGAGATCATGACAAGCGCCGGCGTGCGGTTCCAGCGCTATAGACCTATCCATTGGTATACGTTGGATCGTGTAAACAACCGGACCCATCGCAAGCTGCTGATCGTTGACGGACTGGTCGCGTTCACCGGCGGCGTCGGGATCGCTGACAACTGGCTTGGAAACGCCCGCAACCCAGATGAGTGGCGCGACACCCACTATCAAGTCAAAGGGCCCGCAGTGTCTGCCTTCCAGGCGGCTTTCGCGGAAAACTGGTTGGAAACGGCCGGGGAGACATTGCAGGGTGAGAAGTTCTACCCACCCTCCGAACCTGCGGGGACGCTTGGAGCTCAGTTGATTCTATCCTCGCAGCCAAATGGCTCGGAGAACATGGAACTGATGATGCTGGCCGCGATAGCTGCCGCCAAGGATCATCTTCGCATCGGAATGGCCTATTTCGTGCCTGACGATATTGCCCTGCAGCAGATCCTGGACGCCAGGAAACGAGGGGTAGCAGTCGACGTGATCGTGCCCAACTGGCTCACAGACGTGCCCCTGGTCCGAAAGGGCTCGCGGTACTTCTGGGGCGACTTGCTCAAAGCTGGGGTCCGGATCTTCGAGTTCCAGCCAACGATGTATCATCCCAAACTCCTGATCGTCGACGACGTCTGGACGAGCTTTGGCTCTGCCAACCTGGACGAGCGCTCTTTGCGACTGAACGACGAAGCCACGCTGAATGTCTACGGCCGGGATTTTGCCAAAACGCAGATCGACCTGTTCAGCCAGGATCTTGCGCGATCAAGGCAGATCAGTTTGGGCGAATGGGAAGCGCGCCCCCTGACCGAAAAAGTATCGGACTGGCTGGCCAGCAGACTACACTCGCAACTCTAGAGCCTCTTGGTGGGCGAGTCCCCGCAAACGGCATCTGCGCCCGTCAAATGGCTAATATGGTGCGCCACGCGCAAGAATGGGAGCAACCCCGCAATAACACCGAGCGAATTGCTCAAAACGCGCCCTGCAACTTCATCGGCCGATGCATGAGTGCCCACCTTGTCATACACGCAGCGCCAGCGGCGCCGGGAACACGGAACTGTTCTCGCTAGTCACTGATTTCTTTCACGCCCAGTTCGGGCTGATCGGTGTGTGGGTCATTCCATGCCGGCCAAGCCGCCGGCACTTGGCCCCATCTCACCGCCGCCGAAAACCTACGCTAACCCACGCTGCATGGACTTGCCGCAGACGTCGGCGAAGGAGAATTTGCGAGGAGCTCGACTGGCGCGATGAGCGGGTCCGTTCGCTTTCGGGCCGCCAGCTGAGCAGCGGCGAGATCTCCCGGGCGTTGATGCACCGGTCGCGCCTCCCGATCCTCGACGACCCGACCACGGGGCTAGACGCCCGCCGGGCGCTCCACCTGGACATGCGCGATCGTTGCAAGGCGAGGTATCGCCGTGCTCTGGCGACGCCTTTCATCGAAGAGCGCGCGCGCGGGAACAATGTCGTGGGTCGGCGGTGCAGACCGCGTCGCCGCCGACTCGGGTGGCCAGCACGGAGGACCCATTCGCCCCTCTACAGTAATCTGCCAGAGCGTCATAAGCGTCATGTCATGCTCAAGGAGCGAGCTGGACGGCCGCCGCTCGATCCGCCGGATGCGCGCGTCACTGAAATGAGTATCACTCGTGAAGAAGACTGTCGGAGTGCTTTTCTGCATGCGGCATTCCCAACCGGACTGCCTGCGAAAGCGCCGAAGCGCGAGCACAATGCGGGCAGCATCGGTCCATCGCCGCCATCGGCGTCGAACTCCATCCAGGCTGTGCAGACCGATCTAGCGTAGGGGATCCAACCAACCAAGACAGATGAGTTGCTGACAGGCGACGGTGAAGGGGAAGGCGGCTCGCTTCGTTTGCGGCAATGGCATGCTGGGGACTTCGGTCGATGCCGGTGGAGTTCGCAATTCCTGACAGGGCCATGGAACAACCACTCTCTGCGGCAGTTGTCCGGCTCAGGAGGCGAGATGAGTGCGACCATAGAGTTCTTTCGAAGCTGGCTGCAGGAGAATGTCGGCAATGTGCCTGCGGACGCACCAGTCACCGTCGCAGGGCTCGTGCAGCAGTTCGAACAGGATGCGGATGCTGCCGGATATGGGCGCGAGGTTCGCGAACAAGAGATCGACAACATAGAAGACGCCATCCAGCAAGCCCTCGACAAGGCGAATGCGACCAGCGAGTTGCAGGCGCCGCGTCAGGAAGATGACTCGCTTGCTCCGGTCATCGACGCTCTTGAGGCGGCAGAACCCGAATAGTCCGCTTCTGCCGGTAGTGACTGTGGTGAGAGGGGCCGCTGATCATGGTGTGCTGTGGAATATTGTGTCGTCCGACGAGACACGCTGTCCTCGGCGGAGACACGCTGTCCTCGGCGGCCCATCAAGTCAACCAGAGCGCGTTCACAGCACGACGAGCGCTCATGGACAAGTGTCGCTATCGGTGGGACATTGGCGACGCCCTCTCCCCCAGAGTTGCCTACTCCTCTGCCTCCACGATCTTGTCGAGAACAGCTTCAGGCGCGACGTCGCGCTTCAGTTCGTTCAATTCATCATCCGCTTCCGTGCGAATATTCAAGCGCCTGGCAATCTCCTCGACCATCTTGATAAGCTTGGTCGTCTCATGTTCGTTCAGCAGGCTCACCTGAAGATCGAGGTCTGCTCTGGCATCGTCCTCAGCGGCCATCCGGTTCTGGTTGATGAGCACGAACGTGGACAAGAAAATCGCCTCCACGGATGCAATCATTGCAAGGATGACCAAGGATGGGTCCCAAGGCTGAACAAAGCCAACGGGCTTAATGTTGAGGACGATCCAGCCGCCGAAGAAAACAAGATGAATATAGACGAAGATCATGCTGCCTGCGAACTTGCTGATTGCTGCCGCAGCGCGTTGCTCCGCAGTGGCTGCTTTCGCATCGCGCTTTCGTCGTTGAACAATTGCTTCGATGTTGCGGGCCAAGGCCGGAGCGAGACCGTCCGCGGCTGGTCTGGTTGGGGTGGCGTGTCCTATGTCATTGCCTGAGGCATTCGGGCTCACAGTTCTCTCCGTGTCTGCACCTGACCCACCTAACTGGCCGGTTGGCGTTTCGATCCATGCAGTCTCAGGAGCGTTGACCTAATCTCATTACGATGGCTCACCCAGTGAGAGACCTGTCAGAAGACGTTGTGATAGCGAGACGGTCACCGGCACGGATGGGCCTGGCGACGCTGATCGTGCCTTCCATACGATTGCGATGTCGAGTCCGGGGCTCGCACAAGCGACGGCATCCGCGGCAGAGCGGGTCCGCGCGCGAGAGTTGGGGCCGCACACCTCGCCCGCGCTCCCCGTGAAGAGAGCTGGCGCACCGATATCGCAAACAGCCTACGGCGTAAAAAAATCCGCGCGTTTATCCTAAGCGTGAATGTTATGCCAGCTACTATGTCGACGAGGTGGCCAGATGCGCCGGCATCGCACGCAGCTCTGATCAGTTTTCCGCGCCGTCGCTACTCCTTTGTTCTTATTGCTCAACTGCGGAACCGCTCCGAATTTCCAGGATCATTTTTCCTGGAAAAGGCAAAGAATTCTATGCACGCGTCACCATTTATCTGAGACAACTTCTTTTTCTGAGACAATTGCTCTCGGTTAGAATGTCTGCGGCTTGAGAAATTCGTGGGCAGTTTTGGAGCAAAGAGTGGTTCACCACGACCGGCTTTGTCTGGCGACCAGACTGGTGCTGATCGCCTCAAGCTTTCTGGCGGTGCTGGTCGCTCGCGCTCAGGCGCAGGACGCGGACCGCGTCATCAGAGATCAGACAACTGTCATTGAGCGGTTCGAGCCGCCGCCTCGGCGGCCTCCAAGTATCACCGTTACGCATGCCGCGCCGGTCGCCGGCCTGTCCCCCGAGCAGCTCAAAACCATCCGCTTCCGGCTCCGCAAAATCGACCTCGAAGGAGCGGTGACGCTCGATCCGGCGATCTTCTCTGCGCTTTGGGGGAAACTGATTGGTCGAGAGGTTTCACTCCTCGATATGAAGGAGATCATCGACGGAATCGAACGCATCTACCGTGAACACGATTACTATGCGGCGGCCCTGGTCCCGAAGCAGGATTTCAGCAGCGGCCGGATCCGCATCGTCGTCTACGAATCCTATCTCCGCGATGTTGTCGTGGAATCGGATCAGCCCGGTCTCGAGGAACGGCTGAAGCCGTATATTGCCCGCATGGTGGCGGAACGACCGGTCCGTGTCTCTCACCTTGAGCGCTACGCCTTGCTCGTCGCCGATATCCCCGGCTTCACGGTGGAGGCCAAGCTTTCCAAGGTCGAGGACGATCCGGCTGCGGGGAGGCTTGTTTTGAAGGTCGACTTCAAGAGGAGCGGGCTCGATGCCCGCCTCGACAATCTGGGCACGCCATCAACCGGGCCGCTGCAGCTTTCCGGTATCGCGCGCGTCAACGATGCTCTCGGATTGTTCGAGGGCACCGAGGCGCTCGCGGTGACCAATCCCGCCGACCCGGACAAGCTCGTGTTTCTCCGGTTCGGGCAGGCATTTCCGCTCGGGCCGTCGGGGTTCGTCGCCGGGTATGAGTTCGGCCAAGTCTGGTCGAATCCGCTGGACGACGACGACATTCACGTCGGGAGCACGTTCGGAAAGGCTTTTTTGAACTACGCGATTGTGCGCACGATCGACCACAATCTCTTCGCCAAATTCGCGATCAATACCAAGGATGTGGCAGTCGACGTCAATGGCGATCCGGCGGCGCGCAATAGCAATCGATGGCTGACGGCGGCAGCCACGTTTGACACCACCATAGGCGGTGTCGCCGTCGTCGCCGAGGCCGGCCTGGGCCGGGGTTTAAGCGGTCTCGGCTCGAATACCGAGAACGCCGATTTCACCTACATGTTCGGTGAAGGCACGCTCTCACGCGACATTACCGATACCCTCACGGCGCAACTGCAGTTCACCGGCCAGTACGCCTTCACCGAGCTCCCTTCGGCGGTCCGCTTCGACCTGGGAGGCGACCCCTATAGCCGAGCCTTCGACAGCTCCTCGATCACCGGCGACGATGGCATCGCGGCCGCGTTCGAGCTTCGGAAAGGGATCGATGCCGCCATGCCGTGGCTGGCTAATCCCAGCCTGTTCGGATTCGTTGACTATGGAGCGGTGTGGAACCCGCCGGGCAGGGATTATGAGTTCGCTTCGCTCGGTTCCGTCGGTATCGGCATCCGCGCCGGGATCGGAACCCACCTCAACCTCCTGGCCTACGTGGCTACGCCCTATAAGGATGAAGCCCAGCTCGGTGTCGAGGGCGCCCTGTTCCGCGTCGCGGCGGGGGTGCGCTTCTAACCATGCGTCCTCTACGCTCAAACCTCGCCCAGCGCGTGGATCCACGCTCATGAAAAGGAATTGCCCATGATCACGATCCGTTCGATGTCCGTGACCAGCCTCGTGGCTCTAGTAAACCTGGGCGTCTTATGTAGTACGGGCGTGCGCGCCGACACCCTTCCCCGGATCGAAGGCGACACGCCGGCAAGCGTTTCTGCTGTCATAGCAGAGATCCAATCCAAAACCGCGTACGCGCACACAAGCTGGGGCATGCGCGTGGTCGATCTCGACGCGGGGACTGTGCTTGTCGATCAGGCGGCCGACCGGTCGCTCACTCCGGGGTCGATCATGAAGGTCTACAGCACGGCCACTGCGCTCGACCTGTATGGGGCGGACTACCGGTTCCATACCCCGGTCTACAAAGCTGGGCCGGTGTCGGAAGGCAGGCTTGACGGCAATCTGATCCTGGTCGCCTCTGGAGATTTCAGCTTCGGCCTGCGAGAGCAGCCTGACGGCACTCTCGGTTACAACAATTTTCCAGAGATCGACCACAACTATGCCGACACCGGCTTTGCTGGGGGCGCCTTGGTCAAGGAGAGCGACCCGCTAGCCGCCCTGGACAATCTGGCGAAGAGGGTTCATGCCTCCGGCATCGCGGAGGTCAAGGGCGACGTCATCATCGATGCGCGGCTTTTCGAAACCCATCGCGACCCCACGGACGGGATCATTTCCCCGATCTGGCTCAACGAAAACGTCATCGACATCATGACGACGGCGGCCGGCGCGGGGCAGCCGGCCAAGATCGATTGGCGACCCAAGACCGCGTCCGTCAAGGTGATAGGCGCCGTGATGACCGTCGCAGAGAATCCAAAGCCCATCACGATCGAGTCGCCTGCCCCTGGAGAGATTCGGGTCAGCGGCGAAATCGCCGCCGGAGTTGCGCCCACCTTGAGCATCTGGCATGTGCCGGACCCTGCCGCCTTCGCTCGAACAGCGTTCATCGAAGCTTTGCAGCGCGCCGGAGTGAAGGTAGACGCGAACGCGCTTGGGCCAAATCCAGTTGACGAACTGCCGGACGCGGCGGCCTATTCCCCTGACAATAAAGTGGCCGAGCACGTCTCGCCTCCGCTCTCGGAATTCGTCAAGGTCGTTCTCAAGGTCAGCTACAATCGCGGCGCCCATTTGATGCTGTGCCTTGCAGCCGTGAAAGGCGGAAGCCGAGACTGCGTGGCTGGAATCGGCAAGGAGCTCGAACTGCTCGACCGCCTGGGTGTGTCGCGGCAAAGCACTTACGTCTTCGACGGCGCCGGCTCCGATGATCACGCCAAGACAGCGCCCGTGGACCAGACAACGGTGCTCACGCGAATTGTCAAGGAGCCGTGGGGATCGGCCATCCGGGACGGAATGGCCATCCTGGGTGTGGATGGAACACAAGCTGCGAACGGTCTTGGAACCCCGGCGGTCGGGCATATTCACATCAAGGATGGCACACGGGTGATCTCCGCGCCCGGAGATTATCAGGGCATCATCATCGCCAAGACCCAAGTCGGCTATATCGAGGCGAAAAGCGGCCGCGAGCTCGCTTTTGCGATCTTCCTCAACAGCGCTCCTTTTGGCTCGGTCGAGGATTTCATCTCCGCCGATCACGACATTGCTGCAATTGCCGCTGCGATTCAGCAGGCCTACTAGGCGCGACGCTTCTGAGGCAGGCATGGTAACACCCCACAGCACTCCCAGCTTTTATATCTTCAGTAGCAGCGCCTTTATGCGCGTTCTCTTCGGATTGGCATTCTCATTGGTACGTCGGTACGTCGTGGCGATCGAGCCGCGGCCGCATTGGAGGAAGAGATGGAACGAACGATGTTCAAGAGAACGCGAAGCGGCTTGATGGTTGCCTTGGGCGTCGTGGCGCCACTTTGGGGTGCCGGAATCGGCGCGGCCGCAGCCGAACTCGACCTTCCGCCCGCTATCCGCTCGATTATGGACGCGCCACGCTATTCCGGGGCGATCTGGGGCCTCCGGGCAGTCGATCTCTCCTCGGGAGCCACGACGGCGGCCTATGGCCCGGACTCGCTTTTCTTCACCGGTTCGGTGCGAAAGCTGTTCTCGGTCGGTCTCGCGCTGAACGCGCTCGGCATAGATCATCGCTTCGAGACGAAGGTCTATCGTCTCGGCGAGGCAGGGGCAGACGGCACGCTTCAGGGAAATCTCGTCTTGCTCGCAAGCGGGGATCTGACCCTTGGCGGACGAACTGCGGCCGGCGGCAAGATCGCCTTCACCAACTTCGATCACACCGAGGCCAATTCGCTCGGCAGCGCGACCCTCACGGAGGCCGATCCGCTGTCCGGGCTGAATTCCATTGCAAGGCAGGTCGCCAAATCCGGAATCAAGGCCGTCACGGGCGATGTCGTCATCGATGATCGCCTTTTCGATCATTTCCGCGTGCCAAACGGGAATGTTCTGATCACACCGATGATCGTGAACGACAACCTCATAGACGTGACCATCCTGCCGGCTGAAGCTGGACAACCGGCCGCGGTGGACTGGCGACCTAAAACAGCGGCCTTCACCGTCAGTTCGCAGGTGATAACCGTCGCCGCCAGCGAACCGATGGAAATCTCCCTCGAGATCTCGCCAGCCGACCCCAAGATCGGGATCGTCAAGGGCCAGATCCCTGCCGGCTACAGGCCGAGCCTGCCCGGCGTCGCAACATTGGTCCAGACGTTCCCGATCGTCGAGCCGTCTTCCTTTGCGCGCACAGCTTTAATCGAGGCGCTGGGCAGGGCGGGAGTCTCAGTTACGGCATCGGCGACAGGCCCGAACCCGGTCGCGAAGCTTCCTTCGAAAAGCGCCTACTTACAGTCAGCGGAAGTCGCTCGACTCGTTTCACCGCCATATGCGGAATACGCGAAGCTGATCCTCAAGGTCAGCCACAATCTCGGAGCCAATCTGAGCCTTGCGCTATTTGGACTGACGCAAGGAGCAAGAACCATTGAGACGGACCTCGCAGCCGAGCGGAATACGCTGATAGGTGAGTACGGACTTTCTCCCGACGGCTTCGATTTTCCGACAAACGGCAGCGGCAGCCCCGATAGCCGTGCGACACCCGGCGCCGTTACGGGCCTCCTTGCGGCAATGCGGAAGACGAAAGCGTCGGAAGTTTATTTCGACGCTCTTCCCGTTCTCGGGGTCGATGGTTCGCTAGCCACAGTCGGGATCGATCCGCCAAATCCCCTCATTGCGCCAGGCGTGGGAAACGTGTTTGCGAAAACCGGGACAACAGTCGCGGACGGCACGCTCAAAGCCCAGGTCTTTGCGGGATACATCAAATCGAAGGCGGGAAAATTGCTGGCCTATGTCACTTATGTGAACAACGTCGCGCCAATCGGGAGCATTGCGGACGTCATCAAGGTATTCGCGGACGAGGGAGCGATATCTGCGATTTTGTACGAACTCAACTGATGACCGCGAGATTTCCCATTGGGTGCCGTGGGGCACGTTCCAACCGCCGGAGCAGATGATGAAACATTCGAAATTGGCCTCTTGGGCGGGAGTCGCGATAGTTGCCTGCCTCCTGCCGAAACTGGCCTTCGCCGAGCCCGTCACAACTGACCCCGTGACGACTGACCGTGTCACCGAGGTTCTCCCAAAACTCGATGCCATTATCCGCGATGGCATGTCGCGAACCGGCGTGCCCGGCTTGGCGATCGCCATCGTTCACGACGATGCGGTAGTGTTTCTCCGCGGCTACGGCGTTCGCGAGGTGGACAAGCCTGAGCCCGTCGACCCCGACACTGTGTTTCAGCTCGCCTCGATGTCGAAGCCGATTGCGTCCACGGTGGTCGCCACTCTCGTCGGCGAAGGTCTCGTGGCTTGGGACGATCCGATCGTAAAGCACGATCCCGGATTCGAACTGAAGGACCCCTGGGTCACGCGCGAGGTCACGCTTCGTGACATGTTCTCTCACCGAAGCGGTCTTCCCGGACATATTGGCGACCTGCTCGAGGACCTGGGATACAGCCGCGAAGAAATCCTGTTCCGGCTACGCCACGTCAACCCGGCCGGTCCCTTCCGGGCGAGCTACGCCTATACCAATTTCGGCTTGACGGAAGCGGCGCTCGCCGCAGCCAAGGCTGCCGGGAAGCCTTGGGAAGTATTGTCAAAAGAGCGGCTGTACCGACCCGCGGGCATGACCCGGACGAGCTCGCGACATTCTGATTTCCTCGCCGCCGAAAATCGCGCCGTGAATTCCGTCCGCACTGACGGCAAATGGCTTCCCGGCCCGCCACGCGATCCTGACGCCCAGTCTCCGGCTGGCGGTGTCAGCTCCACGGCACGCGACCTCGCGCAGTGGCTGAGGCTCCAGCTTGGCGGCGGCAAGCTCGATGGCAAGGAGATCCTCACCTCGGCTGCTCTCGCCGAGACTCACCAACCGGTAATCGCACGGGGGTCCGCATCGGGTCCGTCCGGCGCTTTTCCCCCTTCTTACGGGCTCGGCTGGAACGTCGATCTCGATCCGCAGGGTCGTATCCATCTCAGCCACTCGGGAGCGTTCAATCTTGGTGTCGGCACGAATGTGCATCTCGTTCCGTCAGAACGGCTCGGCATAGTCGTGGTGACGAACGGCTATCCGGTCGGCCTCGCGGAGGCCACGAGCAAGAGCTTTCTCGATCTGGTATTTGCCGGAAAGGTTGAACGAGACTGGATCGACGCCTACGGCCAGCTCATGGCTGATGCCATGAAGCCCGACTACGGCGGCGCCATCGATGCCGAGCGGGCGCGCTCGCAGCCTTCGCCGGCCCTGCCTGCCGCAAGCTATGTCGGCACTTACGGCAACGACTTTTATGGCGGACTGACGGTTACACAGAAGAGCGACAGCCTGGTCATGAGCCTCGGGCCCCGCACGGAGTCCTTTCCACTTCAGCACATCACCCGCGATACCTTCACATACCAGCCGATAGGCGAAAACGCCTCTGGACCGAGTGCCGTTTCGTTCACCGTTGAGGCCGACCGGACGACAGCCGTCACGATCGAGAATTTGAACCTCCATGGCCAGGGCATTTTTCTTCGAGACCCACGCAAGCCTTGACCCAGAGAGAGAGAGAGAGAGAGAGAGAGAGAGAGAGAGAGAGAGAGAGAGCTTGGGGGTGTCGAACATGACCGACATAGCGAGCCAGCCGCCTTGAGGTTTCCGATGCGGACACGATGCCGCTGGAGCCACATCGTCCGGCATCCGAGAACCTTCACGCTCGCGCATGTTGGCGTCCCAGAGATTTAGGTGTTCCCCGATGTTATTAGGTTGGGTCTAATGTCTAACGCCTCGGCAACCCGGTAAACGACATGGATTTCAGGACGTTCTCAGGCTACGGATACCTCCTCATCGGCGGCCTTATCCTCGTCGGCGCCGGGCTCCTGACCATTTCGCTCATCGTCAATCTTGGGGTGGCGCGCAGTGTGCGGCAGGACGCACGCCATCGTGAAAAGCTGTTGGAATATTATCGCAACACCTTTTCGCAGCTGGGGGTGATCCTGATTGGAATTGGAGTATCTCTGTTCATCTTCTTTTTTCAGCAGAACTACCAAGACCAGCGCAAACGCGAAGCCGAACTCCAGCAGGTCATGGCCAAACTGGCGGCACGCATCGCTCGTGGCGCAGCCGTCGTCGAATCCCTAGGTGAATTCGACACGCTGCTCGATGAGGGTGGGCCCTACATCGATCCGAAACTCGGTGGAAAGAACAACGCCATCAGCGCGCACGGAGCGGAGCTCGCCAAGCAGGTCGCCGAGATTCTTTTGGTCGAGCGCGACGTTGACGTTCAGTCGTTCGAGATTCTGAACTTATCGCGTGACTTCGAATCGTCGTTCGTCGTCAACGAACTCGATCCGACGCTGTGGTTTAATATCGTCAGCGATGAGAGCGAGATCAAATATGCCACCACCCAGCTCCCGCTGGACTACACGGATTTGCACGATGCGATCGGCGGTGAGCCACTTGATGCTGCGATCGCTAATCCTGAAAAGGAGCGGAAGATCAAGCAGGAGGTGCTGGATATCTTTTATGATGCCGACCTGTTGCGCCTGCGCAGCAGGAGACTTCTCGGCCGTGCGTGCTGGCTTTTCAGCAACGGGCGGGGCTTCGTCAAACTTAGACCGGTCGATGAGATCGAAGCGGACGCCAGGTCGCACCAGGAGTGGATCGATCGGTCGAAACATTTCCTGATGCAATTGAAGTCGGGAAGCGGGGATTGCTTCAAATTGCTCCGCTACAGCCAAACGTCTTGAATCGAGACTGATCTTGCTGCCCTCGTGTGGCTAATCTCCGTCCGCCGCCGCGTGCCGGGATTATTCCGTCGCGAAGCTCTATGCCTTGTCTCCTCTCATGCTCATGTTGTTGCCCCACCCACGGAACCGGTGCGTTTCCAGGGCCTCTTTTCCTGGAAAGGGCAAAGAATTCCATATTCGTTCCCCAGTATTTCTGAGACAAATTCTTCCGTTTTTGGAATGTCTGCCGCGAGAGGGGTTCATCGATGCATATATCGTTAATAGGCTAAAACATGCGCCCATTCGTTATTGTGTCCGAAAGACCCGAAGATGCAGACTATAAAACGATCTTGAGGGCCTTGGTCAGCTATAATGATGCGACGAGCGAACCTTCTGGCTATGCGCCAGTCGGCATCCTCCTTCGTGATCATGATAGCGATGAGACCATCGGCGGCTTGTGGGGAAAAGTGTCTTACGATTGGTTGTTTGTCGAACTGTTGTTTGTTCCGGAATTCCTGAGGCGGCAAAAGCTCGGGACGCAACTCATGAATGCTGCTGGACAGCTCGCTCGGGAGCGGAAGTGTGTGGGGGTGTGGCTGGAAACCTATGGATTCCAGGCGCCAGCTTTCTATAAGACCTTGGGTTACGAGGTGTTCGGGCAACTTCCAGATCACGCTCGGGGCTCAGGTCGGTTCTTCTTGCGCAAGATGCTGGCAGCGTCGGTTTAGTGACCAGCAGTGCATCTCGGCTATGGTAGGGGCGGATGTGGTCCGGTGGGCTCGCGGCGGGACAACGGCATTCTGGTCCAGCCGGAAAATCGACCCCGCGTAAAGGCGCATGAGAGCAGCTACGCCTCTCCGAAACGCTGCTGCGCCATTGCGCCAGCAAGCCAGATCGGATCGAACAGGTCGACCAACGCCCTGTGGCAAGGCGATTGAACTTGGTCGAGGCCAGCTTCATGGCCGCCCGTCAGAAACGCGCCGACGCCTTCATCGACCGCGGCTGGATCTGGAATCCGCAGCCCCAGCGAGGCCAAGTCGCCGGCAATCGACGTTTGGGACGGCAGGTATGCAACCGCAGAGCGCAGCCGCATGCTCGGCGCTGGAAGCCGGATCATCACAATTCGGGTCACCGATGGCTGCGCGTCGGGGCCGATGATCGTGGCGCCGCACATCAGGCCCGCAAGGACGCTAGCCGGTGGTGTCGGCAAGGAAAGACAGAAGAACATGCGGCCATCACCGCTGGGTTCGACCAGGTCGAGGTGCATGGCCCGCCCCGCCATCACGAGCGGGCCTTCAAGTTGAAACCGGCTCGTCGGCAGCCGCTCCGAATACTGTGCGAGAACGCCCTGCGGGCCATTCGATTGGATTGACAGTTCTGCCCTGATGAACTGGGCGCGGAAATAGGGCGACCAGGCGTGGGAGTAGCAGGCGTAGGTGCCGGCGAGCGACCGGCTTGCATCCTGGCGTTGCCCGGCGAGCGACCGGCGCGACGGTTCGCTTATGCGCTCCAGTGTATCGCGCTCGCAATTATGTCGAGTACAAATGGCCTGGATGAACTCGTCGAGCTCGCAGTCGGCGATCCAGGCTCCCGGACGCCCAACATCCACGACCTTCGCCCAGTCCTCGTAGAGCCGGAGCTCGCGCGGGTGGGCACGCCCCTGCATCCATTTGTGCGCGCGCTCGACATCGAACGACGTCGCCGGGTTGACACGACGGAACGCCGCCGCGAGGTCCTTGCGTGTCACGGCGCCGAGGAATGCCATCGTCACCCGCAATTTCTGACCAACATTCTGCGTCACGCGCTCTCCTTTGCTGTTGTTCTCCCGCCCGCGGATTCGCCCCGAATTTCCAGGGTCAGTTTTCCTGGAAAAGGCAAAGAATTCTATAACGCCGTTCCCGCTTATCTGAGAGGATCTCTTTTCGATTTAGAGCGTCTGCGGTGAAACCTTCGCCACCCAGCATGCAGGCGGCAGAAATGCTGTTGATTTGCTGCCCCAATCGGCAGTCATGGGTGCATAGAATCTAATTTAAGATTTCCTAATTCGGAGAGGTTCGAGGGGCCAGGCAGGTGGGTAGAAAAGTCGACGTCATCAGGCGGTCGCGCCTTACGGCCGGCCGGCTCAGGCAAATTGGGTCGCCGACGCGAATCTCCTGCCTGGCGCGGGCCATAGTACTCCTTGCAGGCCTGCTATCGACGGCACTTCCAGCAAACGCCAGGAACTTCAATGTCGGCAACGAGACGCAGCTCCAGACCGCGCTCAATCCGAGTGGTGGCGCCCAGGACGGCGACACCATCACCTTCACCGCGAACATCATCTTGAGCACCAACCTGCCTGAGGTGAAGCGCGACGTGACCATCAACGGCGCCAACCATACGCTCTCCGGCAACAAGCAGCATCGCGGTCTGTTCGTCCAGTCGGGCAAGGTCGCGATCAATGATCTCGTCATCGAAAATGCCAAGGCACAGGGCGGCAACGGCGGCAACGGCGTGAGCCCCAACACGGGTGATGCCGGTGGCGGCGGTGGCGGCGCCGGACTTGGCGGGGCCCTGTTCGTCGCCAGCGGCGCCCGTGTGACAGTGAGCAACGTCACCTTGCTGCACAACACGGCGCAAGGTGGCGTCGGCGGTGCCGGCGTTTCGGCTGACGGCAAGTTTGCGGGCGCCGGCGGCGGCGGCGGCGGTATGTTCGGAAACGGCGGCATATACGACGGCACCAGGGCCAAAGGCGGCCCCGGCGGTGGCGGCATTGGAGGTGGACCGGGACCCGAGAACGGCGGACCTGGTGTCTTTGGCGGCGGAGGCGGCGGCGGCGGCGGC
>NZ_VFWR01000033.1:0-17454 GCF_006443035.1 Mesorhizobium sp. B1-1-6
CGCGCTGATCAGCCCGGCCCATGCCGGAGAGCACGGCGACCAATGCCGTCAGCTACACCACTCCCCGGGACACGATCTCGATCGACATGCCGAAATACTCAAGCACGCAAGACGGGTCGGGCCTGCGAGCCCTGGGATATCTGACGCACAGACAGTTTGAGAACTAGAACTACACAAGCTTGCTGCGTCGCTGGAGGCGCCGGTCCTAGCAATCTCACGTCCCGGGGCCCGATACCACTTTCGCACACAAGGTGGCGCTGGCGCAGCTGTTCGCGACGCCGGCAGATGCTGAGCAGAAAAGAGCTTCCCAAGAGACCGTTGGTCACCCGATCGCAGGAACGAAAATGGAAGAGAAGGAGAACTTTCGTGTGCAGTTTTTGCACACGAACTCGGATAACGAATTGATTTTATTTACCTATCCGTCCAGTCCATCATGGGCGCAATGGCCAGTCTATGCTCTTGATTTTTCAGCATTTTTTCTTTAACATCAATTCGTTAGTCGCAAGCGCGGCCACGCCACTTTACGCCAGAATACGACCCTTTTCGCCACGTTTCGATCTCCCAGTGCACACGGAGCGCACACGAAAAAATGGCCACCTACACAAAACTCTCGTCCGGCTCCTGGCGTGCCCAAGTCCGTCGCAAAGGTCGCTATGTCAGCGAGACCTTCCTGCGCCGAGACGACGCACGACGCTGGGCAACCGACGCTGAGCGCCAGGTCGATCGCGGCGAGACGCCGACCAAGTCACGTACAGCGCGCCTGAAAACCTTCGGCGAACTCATCGACCTTCATATCGACGACATGTGCGATGTAGGCAAGTCCCCTCTCCGCTCCAAGGCCGCGACACTCGATATGCTGCAAAGGCATCTTGGAAAGTGCAATATGGCAGCTCTCGATCGCGAACGGCTCATTCGTTTCGGCCGCGATCGCGCCGCCCAAGGCGCCGGGCCGGTGACCCTCGGCATCGATATCGGCCTGATAAAACTCATTCTATCCCACGCTGCTGCGGTGCACGGCCTTCCTGTCAAAGTCGAACCAGTTGATCTCGCGCGTATCGCCCTAAAGAGGCTTGGCCTTGTTGGCAAAGGGCATGAACGCGACAGGCGGCCCACACAGGATGAGTTGGACAGGCTGACCGCTCACTTCGATGCAAACCCTCGTCAGACAGCACCCGTTAGCCAGATCATACGTTTCGCCGTTGCAACCGCGATGCGCCAGGAAGAAATTTGCAAGGTGCGTTGGTCCGACTTGGAAGCCCGCACGCGGATGCTTCTCATCCGGGACCGGAAGGACCCGCGAAACAAGCAAGGCAACAATCAGCGCATACCGCTATTCGCAGCAACCGGCTACGACGCGTGGGCCATTGTCGAGGAGCAGCGGGCAAAGCGAAGCAATGACGACGATCGTATTTTCCCATTCAACCACAGATCAGTCGGCACCGCCTTTCGTCGAGGGTGCGCGGACCTGAGCATCCACGACCTTCATTTTCACGATTTGCGGCACGAAGGAACGAGCCGCCTTTTCGAAGCTGGGTTCACGATTGAGCAGGTAGCGCTTGTCACAGGGCACAAGGATTGGAAGATGTTGCGGCGCTATACGCACCTCAAGCCAGAAATGCTTCACACCATCCAGGCGACGAAGGCTGCATAGTGACGCGAGTGGCTGTGCGGTCTAGGGCGGCGTTGAACGGCTCCGATGGATAGTCGCGGCCACGATCGTGCAGCTATGAAGAGCCTGGTCGCTACCATCAGTAATAGGATCTGCGGTTTTGGAGACGAATAGCCTCCCGTAAGGGGGACTGGCCTTTTCAACCGAATTTGCGGCACCGGCGTCTGTGATAATGTCCGTTCTTGATGAAAGAGAGGGCGTTGCATGGGTATCCCGCATAGACTGGCCGCAGAATATCCAAACCGGTGTCTCCAACTGATCAATGCCGTAGAGGGCTTTGCGCGGGAACATAGCTTGGTCGGGTCGTTCTCACTGTTGGCGGCTGCAGCCGTGCTGACCATTCCGTTCGAACGCGCCCAGGCGCGCCATTTCCTGCACCGGGAGCGGGATGATCAAATGACGGCTGCGATCGACCAGCTCAGCAAGGTGAAATTCGCCTCGGCCCCTTTCTGGCAAGGGGAAGGTCCGGTTGACTGGCGGCAGTCGCATATCAAGGAGAATGCCAACTCCGTCGAACATTGGGTTGCGCGGGATGGCAAGCATCCGCTGGCAAAGGATGGCCAGGATTTTTTGCCGGGAAAGCGGGCAGCCGAAGTCTTGCGGGTGATCCGCAACGCCCTGGCCCATGGGAACATCGTCTATCTGAACAAGGATGGCGAAGAGCGTGAGGGTGACCTCGTTCATTACCTCGCTTTTCTTTCACGCTATGAGGAAGGCGCAGACCAGCAGGCACAAGCCGAAACCTACCGGGTGATCGTCACGACAGAGGACGAATTCCTGCGGTTCATTAGGCTCTGGGCGGCATGGATCAGTGGTCCTGCGATTGAAGACCGCGAGATGCAGGCGGCATGAATTCATAGAGCAGCACGGTCGATGTCCCTGCGGGCAACTGACCGAACGAGTGATCCTGCCATCCGGCGTGAGTAGCGCGGGCCGCAAGCCAACGGTAACCTGTCGTCCCTGATGACTTACGACGAGCGGCACTGCGATTCCGTGAATCGCAGCCAGGCCCCTGCATTCAAACCCCTCGAGTTCGAGCAACCGTTGGAGGTTGCGCAGCAGATTGGCCTGCGCCGCCGGTGCCTTCTCCTCTGGCAGCGTGCCATTCGCAAAAGTTAGCTCCAACCGGCCACACTCCGCTACAGGGGCGTCGGGTTGGCTATCTCCTGTTCGATTTCGTTGACCGTCACCGATCGAAGGAAATTGGGATTCTCGTAAAGGGCGCGCAGTTGCTTCAGTTTGCGCTTGCCATGGTCCTTGTTCCCTCCGCCTGCTGTCCACGCTGCATCCCAAATCATAGCCAGCGCGCGTACGCCGAGGGCCATGACCTTCCCGGTCTCTGCGCCAACTTCGCCCCATAGGGCCTCCGAGTGCGGTGGCGAGTCGGGATGGAACGTTCTTTCGTAGGCATCAATGATGGTCGTGGGTGGCAACAGCGTTGCGACGTCTCGCATCGTCGTTAGCGTCGCAAGCGCTGCGTCACGGCCGTTGGTCGCGAGCTTCAGCCCGTGGTCGGCTCCAAGGTTTTTGACGATCTCATCGAACAGCAAGCCCTTACCCGCAGCCCAGTTGATCATCTCCGTCTCATAGCCTGAATGGACTCCCTCGCCCCTGTAAGCAGGCAACTTTGCATTGGTTTTTTTATCGGTACGACTACTGTCGCGCGGAATATCGGGCTCCTGGTCCTTAATCCCGTCCGCCATGACGGAGCCATTCAATGGCTGAGAGGAGTCACCGTTGTAATGCGCCAGGATGCCTGCAGCCGCGATAAATTCGTCGGGATTATTCGCGGCGTAATCCTTCATCCGCTCGAAGATCTGCCACACCCGGAACGGCAAGATGCCCCTGTGCAAGGTATTCACCTTCTCTGGGAATGTATCAAAATAGTCGTTCCAGTTGGCGGCGGTGAGCAAACCGGGATCAGCGAGGCAGGCGTCAGGAAGTGTTGGCGAGCCCTTAAACGGCACGTCGGCATCGCAATGATGGTTGGGATGCTCCGGCCCGGTCGACGAGAACCCGGATGGTTGCGTGTCACGCCCACCCGTCACCCCAATATCCTGGCCTTTCTTGGTCACATGTGGCGACGGGTACTTTTTCCAAACAATGTCCGGTACATCGGCAAGCGGCACGAAGCCTGAGGCAAGCAGATCCTTCTGCTTGGGCTCCTTGTTCAATTGATTCAATGGCACGCTCAGGGCATCCGCGTTGGCACGCAGAAACGCTTTGAGCGTCGGGTCCTTGACCAGCTCTACTGCCATCGAGCCAATGGAATAGTGGCCCAAGGCTCCCCAGGTTCCGGACACCCCAGTCGGGTTCTCGACAACCAGTTCCACGTCGAGGATTTTGCAGACCGTGCTGAGACTCGTTGCGACAGAGAACGACGATCTTTTCCCTGAATCTGCAAACGTCTGCGCACCCCATTCGACCGCCAACGGTCTGAGATGACGCTTTACCAGTGGCGTCTTGTCCTCGGTTCCATCCGGTTGAGGCTTGGCGGAAGCCAGGAACCAGACCGCGCCGGAGTCGCCATGGCGCGTCTGTGGTTTCCCGTTGCCTGGAGCAATCAGGAAGTCCGATACATAGTCATAGCCGCCGACCGAACGGTAGCGGTAAAACATCCCCTGGATCTTACCTTCCAAAATGCCCGACGCCGCCCCGACGGCGACGACTGGCTGATCGATAATTTTTCTCAAGGTCAGGCTCTGTTCATACACGTCGAACAGCGGCCTGATCGGAGGCAGATGATAAATGTTCGGTGTCCAGTCCCGGACATCATCCACTCTGATCAAGCCCACATCGAGACCAAGGTATGTCTGGCGCATCGGGAGTGCCGGATAGACATCTGAAAAGAGCTTTCGGGTGATCTGCTTCGAACTGCTGACACCTACGCGTTGAAGTCCTTGGCGAAGCTCGACCTGCACTTCCGTACCGGGCGGGCCGCATACGTGCCTAGCCGTGAGGGCGTAGGTCAAATGCCCGTCTGTCACCAGACATCCCACGGTCGCGAAATAGTCTTGCTGTTGGACTTTTACATGGATGCGGAGCCCGCCGCCGTAGGTGGTCTGCGGTAACCGGCGCGGGGCACTCGGGGCGGTCTCGTTTTGGCCTACTGGTGGCGCATATACCGTGCATACTGGCACGCAGCGCCCATCGGCAAGATAAAGTCGCTTCGGAACAGCATCCCAAGGGGCTGTCTTCCCATCCCCACTACCAAATTTGTCCTGATCGATCCATGTGTCGACAAGGACCAGGATACAAGGCCAGGAATAGCCCCGGACCTCGGAGTTCTCAAACGTGCGCGGATAGGTCTTCTTGACGTGCGGTAAGGGATCAGAGGGGTAATACTCATCGTGACGGATCAGGTAGAGGCCTACCGCCGTCCCGACTACGTTCGCTTTGTTCATCAGGTGGAAATGATACTGATCGCGAGCCTCGATGAGGTCCTGAACTGAAAGACTTGAGAAGTCGAGTTCGTCCTGCTGCACTTTTCCTGCCATGGTACTGCCCCCCAGGTGGATCATACGCCATTCTTACATTATCCCACTAATCGCGTCCGGATAAGACCCTTCCGAAAAAGTTATTTCTTGCTTAGCCGAATTACTAGTGATGGTTGCTTCACATGGCGTCATCGCATCGAGAACGCAACAATTTGGCAATTGGCAATCCTCGATAAAACTCACTTGGATCCACGCCGCAAGCCGAGAAGGGTTGTATTGCTTTTACCCTTTACTTTTTTTACGCTTTTCCTTTGTACAACAAGCATGGGGGATAATATGGTGGTGACGTCATTCGAGCGGCCGGCTGAAGATACCGGCGTACCTCTCTATCCATCCGTCTTACCTGCCGTAGACAGACTTGTGATGATTATTCGGCATGCCGAAAAGCCGGTCGCAGAGCGACCCGATTTAGGCGTGAACGAACTCGGTCAGGGTGATGACAAGTCTCTGACTGTCCGGGGCTGGCAGCGGGCCGGTGGCTTGGCGTGCCTGTTCTACTATCCTCAGCCGCCACTTCAGGTTCCGAGATGCATCGTGGCCTCTGCCCCGATCAAGCAAGACGGCAGCGGGCTCCGTAGCCTCCGGCCTACTCAAACGATTTCAGCATTGGCTGCGCGTCTTCAAATTGAGCCCGACGTTCGGTTTTCAAAAGGCCAGGAAGACTTAGCTGGTCCCGCTATTGCCGAGCAAAGCGGACCTACCCTTGTGAGCTGGCAGCACGAATCCATCCCTCGGCTGGCCGCGGCCATTGTCCAGTCCACCGATGTGGCGCCCCTTCAATGGGACAGCCAGGATTATGCGACCATATGGGTGCTTGGCTTTTCCGCAGCCGACGGAAGATGGGCGTTTGGCATAGCGCAGCAGCGGTTGCTCAGTGGGGATAACCCATGACCCTGACCAGTCCGGACAAAAGCCCTGAAAAACATTGCCCCAAATGTGGCACTCTCATTCCTGCGGCAGCAGTCGTTTGCCCGGTTTGCCAATCCGATATCGCAGACCGCAAACAGAATCGGCTCGTGGCGATTGCGAAGTTTACCCGGGACTGGATTGGGTTCCCCGTCGCCGTCGTGACCGCGATCACAGCTCTTATTGGACCGGCCAGAAATGCTGTACTTGCGAGTTTCGGCCGGGATGGGCCAACATTATCGCTTAAATACGTAGAGAATAATATTGCGAATGACGGCCTTCTAGACACGCCTATTTTCGAACAGCCCAATGAAATATTTCGATATATTCCTTATATGAGATATGTCCTTATTAACAATGGCCCCACTTCGGCCACCGTAGAGACCACGTTTAGCTGTTTTCATGCCCGGGAACATGAGAACGGGTTCATTGTCGGAAATTTCTACTTTGCCGATCTGCGAACACAGAAGCGGATTGCCGCCGACCCAAAGCTTGGACCTGGAGAGTCGATTTTAGTAGACGTCGTGGTTGGAGACATCTCACCCGTTGAATCTCCTGAACCGGGACCAAAGGATCCGGTCTGCCAACTCCCGTTCACCGACAAGTACGGCGCTCGGACTTTCACTTTTGCGCCAGTCGTCGAGTCTGACGCACCGTCGCTGTTTGGCCTGGGAGGCGCCGAAGATCGGAGAGTTGCCTTGAGGAAGAAATATTGTCTGAATATGACCCAAGGGCTGCGGCTTGGAGCGGAGCCGGTGGACTGTATCGATGACACTCATGTGATTGCAATCGAACCGATCTACCTTTGGGAAAGCGCGCTTCAGCGCGCCCTCAAACAGTCCAGCGACTTCCATCAACTGACCCAAGGCGCCGCGGCTCGAACTCCTGGATTGGTATTGACTGGCTGTCCGGACAATCCGGACAAGAGTTGCGAGGACAAACCCCAGGAAATGATGCAGGCGTTGCGCACTTTCACCCCTCCTCTGACTGTGTGGCAATGCCCTCCCGAAGAACGGGGCGATGACGGCCCTAAAACGGTCGACTTCAAAAAGGTCTGCCGAAGAACGGATTTTCCTTTGGCCGCGCAGTGATCCGGGGAAAAAAATACGCCGTGCTTTGGGGCTGACCCACTACGCTGCAGGCTTATTGGATTTTGCAGCAGCTCAGCACGGTATAGGTCCCACCGTGGGGACCAACGCAGTCGGCATCGCTGCCCGAGGTGCAAACCTCGGTGAACACTTCCCCACTACCGCAGGTCACGGGCACGCCCCACCAACCATAGAGCTCATGAGATGCAAACCCCAGATACACCTAGTCCGATACATCCGCGACCAGGAGACTCGCTTCTCAAGCTCGAAACGTTCGCGATAGACCCCGAAAAACATGCAGAATTCAAAGCGGCAGCGCTCGCCGCCGCGCGCCAGGCCATCAACGATCTCCCTGCACAGCTAGAGTCCCTAAAAGGCACTCTGCGTAGGGTATCACCGCCTCAAATCCTTGCGGCATTTGCAAGCTACGGCATGCGCGCGGGCCTGATGAAAAATGGCGAGCAGCGGAAGCTCTTGCCGGACGTCATGCAGCACCACGGGGAATTGCTCCAGGCGATCGCCTTGTCACTTCCCCTTGTCGAATGGGGAGTGGAACCGGCTACACCCGACCTCATGCAGGCCCTGTTTGACACGGTTCCGACCATCTCGAACTCGTTCTTCATGGGCCGTCTACTTGAGGGTGAGGACTTGCAGGACGACAAGGAGGCCATGGCCGTCCGCTCGCTACAGGAACGCGTCCGCATGCATACGCATGGGGTTCGAAACTGGGGCTATTACAGGCAAGTCCTCAACCTGTCGCGAGATCTGTATGCATCTCTCGATCTAGCAATGCAGCTCCATCACGGTTTCGGCGCAAGCGATGTCATCGACACGCTTGCGGCGCTCGTCTCCGTGTTTGAAAACCGGCAATCCGCCCATTGGGAACTCTTGGGCAAGGTTTTTAGAGGGAAAACCCCTCGCCAGATCGCGGAACTCTACTACAGGCTTATCCCCGACCTCGTCGGCAGCGCCGAAGAGATGCTTGCGATTTTGCCGCCGAAAATCTCAAGTGACGAAATGAAGGGCATTTTAATGGCCCACTATGACCTTCGCCTCGTCGATACCGCTCTTTTCAATCCGAGCGACATTGCATCCGTCGTTGCCAAGCCCGAAGTGGTGATAAGAGGTGTCCTGGAGGCCCTTTCATGTCGGCCGGGCGCTCTCACCGAGGCCAGGTTCGACTACCTATTCCTTGATAACCCAGTATGGGATCGACCCCTCATCACCTTGGGTGAGAACTATTTTTGTCCGATGCCTCAAATGGCGTTCAGCCACATCCACCGTATAATGGAGCGTCTTTGTGGCGAGGCCGGCCTTCAGGAAGCCTTGAAAGACCGCCGGGCCTTGTATCTTGAACAGCAAGTTGAAGTGGTGTTGCGTGGCGCCCTGCCCGACGCCGACATCCGTGCCGGAGTGAAGTGGAAAAAGGACGATCAGCAGTTCGAAACCGATCTTCTGGTTATCATCGACCGTGTGGTTTTGATTGTTGAGGCAAAATCCCATCGACTGACACCCCAAGGACTTCGCGGAGCCCCGGACCGCGTCAAGAAACACATTCGCGAAATCGTTCTCGCGCCGTCCATTCAATCGGCCCGGCTAGAGGAGCTTATCCGCAGTGCGCGCGAGGGAGACACCGGTGCGGTGGCCATCATAGCTGGTATCGGCATCGATCCGGAACGGGCCGATCGGGTGATCCGCATTTCGGTGACCCTCGACGATCTGTCGATGCTAAGCGCCTGCGAGCAGGACTTCAAAAAAGTCGGATGGGTGCCTCAGGACCACGCCTTGGCGCCAAGCATCCTGATCGCGGATTTGCAATGTCTTGTCGAAATCCTTGATAACCCGCTGCTCCTGCTTCACTACTTAAGTGAGCGCTCATATTTGCAAAAATCCCTAAGCTTGTTGGGCGATGAGCTGGATTATTTGGGGCTGTATCTTGTCAGTGGCTTCAACCTTGCCCAGCTCAATGACAAATTCTCCGAGTTCTCACCTTCCGGGATGTCCGCGCCGGTCGACCGCTACTACGAGGGCCGCGAAGCCGGACTTGCGTTGCCAAAACCCAAAATGGAATTGCGGCCCCTGTTCCGAGATATCGTCGAGCGTATCACCCAGCTCAAGCCGGCAGGCTGGACTCTTATTGGCTTCCATCTCCTATCCAGCGCCGATCCAGCCGAGCAGCGTGCCATCGAGCGGAACCTCAACAAACTCCGGCGCTTCGTGCAGAAGAATTATCGAGACCCCAGCCACGCATCGACGCTCATCGTTCAACCGCCTGAGTCCCGGAAGGCACCGGTGCTGTTTTACCTGTTTCCAGCGGCGCTAAGGGCTGGTCATCGACAAGCTATGCGGCAGCTTTCATCGGAAGCAGTGGAAGCAGGTAACCTCGATGCTTGTATTATTTTGGGGCGGTGCACTGAGGCATGGGGACAAGCGTTCGAAAGCCTGATGTTGTGGGAACGCAACGCCCCACGGGCAACGTCCCATGGGTAGCGCCTTTTCCGATTTCGAACGGCTTCGGCGGCAGGTTCGTCCCGCGAGTGAGATCCCGAGCATGGGCAACTACGTGTTATTTCAAATGTGGGGACCGAGCCGGCAGTCCCTGATCAAGGGTCATCAGTTCTATGTCGAGCAGGCCCGCAAGCGCGTGCTGTCACAGTTCGAGAACATAGAAGAGGAAGCCGACAAGGCAGCGGACGACTGGCTGGAGGAAAGCGGTGGCCGGTTTGATCCCGACCGGCATGATCCCTCGGATTTCTACGAGGCGGCCAACGACTTCCGCATCGAGTTCTACCAGCTCTTGAGTCACATGCGGGACCAGACCCGGCTAAGCGTCGTCGCAGGGATGTTCCACGAGTGGGACAAGAAGCTCCGGGAGTGGCTGGTGCGTGAGATCCAGCACTGGCACCACGGAGACAAGGTGGTTGCGAAGGTCTGGTCCGCGGATTTCGCCAAGATTGCCGATCTCCTGGAGAGCTTCGGTTGGAAGATCCGAAGCATGGACTATTTCAAAACGCTCGATGCCTGCCGATTGGTGGTCAACGTCTATAAGCATGGCACCGGCACCTCCCTTGCCGATCTGAAGGCGACCTACCCCGAATATCTCGACGATCCGTTGAAAGGCGTGCGGCCGCGGTGGTCAGAAAAACTGGTGAACCATACGCACCTCAAGGTGGGCGACGACCAGTTTCGGGCTTTCTCGGAGGCCATTCTGGCGTTCTGGCGAGACGTTCCCGAAAGTGTCTCCGGGAATCAAATCGCCGAGGTGCCGCGGTGGTTTGAAAAAGCCATGCAGAGCGATCGCGACATCCAACGATAGACCGTCATTGTTGGGAACAGCATTTGACGCCAGCGCAGTGGGCGTTCGGATCGGCAAGGGCACGATTTTGGATTGGCTGGCACCGAGACGACCCGGTTTTTAGTATAATTTTCTAAAATGGTTCTTTTGCAATTGACCCCTGCAAGGGCGCCTCATGCTTGCGGCCGTAAAACGCAACACGAGCGCAGACGGCGCAGTCTGTCGTTTGAATCTGGCACCAGCCGAAGGCTACCGTACAAATGGACAAGATCACGATCGAATTCTGGGGATTTGCAATAACGGCCGAAGGATCTTACGGCGTCTTGGCCGCGTCGGTGTTGGTCATGGCCATTGTCATTGTGTTCAAGGTCGGAAGGCGTCGGGGTGCCTAAGTTGTCGGCACTCCCACCGTGTTGCGAGGGCATCCTGGCCGGCGCAAGTGCGATCTGCTGTGAGCCACCAATAAAACTTCAATCCCTGCCGCTTCCTGAGGAATACCTATCAACCTCCAGCAGGCGGCTCCGTGGAAAACGCAGCGATGATCGCCTCGAGCGACACATTTAGTGCGTTGGAAAAGGTCCTGCCCTTCTGCCAAATCGCCACGTAGTGATACAGCGCGGATGGTTCCACTGGCTTTATTCCCAGGTGAAACGCCGCGTATTCGCGTGCAATGATCTCATTGGTTATCGAAATGCCGAGGCCAGCCGAAACGTATCCGGCTTCGTGACCGTTGCAATCGAACTCCACCAGTATGTCCGGCTCAACACCGGCGAAGCGCAACGCATTAAAGTTCATTTGATGGGCGGCGAACTGGGGATCGATATCGACGATAGTTTCGCCCGCCAAGTCGTGCGCCTCGATACAGGTCTGTTGTGAAAACCGGTGGTCGGGGTGAAAGATGCACACGTTTCGTGCCGACCCAAGCGGCGCCCACTCAAACAGACTTGGATCCAAGGGCAACCTCGAGATTCCGAGTTCCGCACGCCCTGCCAGGATATGCTCGCCGATCTGCTCGTAACTTCCCGAAATCGACCGGACATTCGAAGCGGTCTTTGAGTGGATAATCGCCACGACCTTGGGCAAAGTCACGAACCCGAAAACAGAAGGCGCGGCAATCGCAATCCGCTGCTTTTCGTCGTTCTTCATCGCGAAGATCGACGCGTCCAGGCGATCCAGGGACGTCAGGGCAAGCTCTACGTTTCGCAGGAGTTCCCAGGCTTCCTGCAAGGGGACGATGCGGTTGGCTGATCTCTTGAAGAGTGTGATGCCGAGCGTGGTCTCGAGTTGCTTCACATGTTGACTGACGGCCGGCTGGCTTATCCCGAGCGCTGCCGCCGCTCGCCTTGTCGAACCGGCCCGCAACACTTCCCGGAAGACCTTCAGTTGACGGAGCTTCAGGTCGCTCTGCAGCAACTCCATTGCCTGCGCTCCTTTCCCTGACAACGCCACCCGGGACGCAGATAACGCCAACCTGGGGAGCAGCGAAGTGCCTCAGTATATAACGGCTCGTTATAGATAAAAGAATAAAAATTATAGATTGAGTGTGTAATTTCAAGCGCTAGAATTGGGCAATATCTCCAATTAACTCCAAATTACAAATATAACAATTCGCAACCTTGGGTTATACGACTTAGTCTGAGTGACACGGACAGTCGTATCTCGCGGTATTGCGAGCCAAGGAACACGCCCCATGGGTGGTTTTACTACTCAGTTTGTTGTCGCACTCACCGTGACCATAAGCCTGGCTCTTGTCAGCGGCTGGCTGGGTACGGCATTCGGGCTGTTTCTGGCCATTTCGAAGGGCACGGCACATCCGCGCCTCAACAGCGTCGTGACGGCCTACACGACGGTTGTCCGTGGTGTACCAGAACTTCTCATTATCCTGCTCACCTACTTCGGCGGAACGACCCTCGCCAGCAAGATCGCCGGCCGATACATGGAGGTGAACGCATTCACCGCAGGCGTTATCGCGCTCTCGGTCGTCTTCAGCGGCTATGCCACCGAAGTGTTTCGCGGCGCGATTGCGGCGGTGCCAGCGGGTCAAGCCGAAGCGGCAAAGTCGCTTGGGCTGAACGCCTGGCAGCGCTGGGTGTTCATCATCGGACCGCAGATGCTGCGGCTGGCGCTGCCGGCCTATGGCAATCTCTGGATTTCGCTCTTCAAGGACACCGCGCTGGTCTCGATCGTTGGCCTGACCGACATCATGCGCGTCGCGTATGTGGGGGCCGGATCCTTGCGCGCACCATTGACCTTCTACCTTGCGGCCGCCGCTCTCTACCTCTCGCTGACCACCGTCACGCTGCTGTCGATCCGGCTGGCTGAGCGACGCTATCCGGCCCTCGGCCGGTAGGAGGGAGCGACCATGAACCTCGGCTTGATGTTTGACGCATTGGTTGTCCTGCCTTCGGGTGTTGGTCTCACATTGACCCTGACGGTCTTGTCGCTGACGGCCGGATTTTTTGTCTCCGTGCCGCTGGCCTTCATCCGCGCCTTTGGACGTCCCGGCCTCTCGCTCGCCGTGCTGGCATACACCTATGTGATCCGCGGCACGCCGATGCTGGTTCAGCTCTTCCTGCTCTACTACGGCCTCGCTCAGATCGAGGCGGTGCGAGCCAGCATCTTCTGGGTGATTCTGCGCGACCCTTTCTGGTGCGCCCTTCTGACATTTTCGCTGAACAGCGCGGCACACACCACTGAGATCCTGTGCCGCGGTCTCCAGTCCGTGCCTAAAGGTGTCACCGAGGCGGCCACGTCTCTCGGCCTGAAACGCTTCCAGATCGCTCGCCTGGTCACGTTCCCGATCGCTTTCAGGATATCGCTCCCGGCCTACGGCAACGAGGTCGTGGGAATGATCAAGGGCTCGTCGCTGGCAAGCACCGTAACGCTGCTCGAGATCACCGGCATGGCGAGACAGATGGTGTCTACGACGTTCGCGCCGTACGAGATCTTCATCGTCGCCGGAGCGATCTATCTATCGCTGACGTCGATTGCCGTAAAAGCGATGCAGTTCCTGGAGCGGCGACTGTCGACTGACGGCCGTCCAACGCGTCGACGAAAAGCGCGATTGCGCCCCGCCCTACCTGATCACGAGATCACGACGACGCCCCTGCCCTGACCCGCCGGGTCTTTCGGCAGCCCTTTCCATCCAACCAACGAAGAGGTGCATCATGCGCATACCCCTGGCTATTGCTGTTTCTATCGCATCCCTGATGTCGGCATTTCCGGCCAGCGCCGAAAGCAAGAGCGTCATATCCATTGCCACTGAAGGCGCCTCGCCGCCCTGGGACGGCACCGACGCGAACGGTCAGCTCTACGGTTACGATATCGATGTCGGGCTGGAGCTGTGCCGTCGCATCCAGATCAAATGTACCTTCGTCCCGCAGGATTGGGACGGGATCATCCCGGCACTGCTTGTCGGCAAGTTCGACGTGATCATGTCCGGCATGGCGATTACAGAAAAACGCAAGCAGTCAATCGCGTTCTCGATCCCCTACGCCACCGGCTTCAACCAGTTCGTGGTGCGTAAGGACCTGGGACTCGACGCCGGCGACACCAAGGAAAAGGTCAACCTTTCGACCGTCGGCGACAAGGAGAAGGCGACAATTGAACGGCTCAGATCGACACTCGCGGGCAAGGCGATCGGGGCCCTGCGCTCGTCGAATTCGGAAGCCGTCGTGAAGGAAATCCTGGGCGATGTCGTGACCGTCCGCAGCTATGACAGCCTGGACAACATGAAGCTCGATCTTGCCGCGGGTCGCATCGATGGCGGTCTCGCCGACTATTTCACCTGGCGAGATTTTCTGGAGACGCCTTCCGGTTCGGATGCGGTGTTTTTCGGACCTGAACTGAAGGGCGGGCTCTGGGGGCCGGGCGTCGGCGCCGGCATGCGCAAGGACGATACCGAGTTGCTCACCAAGTTCAACGCGGCTATCGACGCGGCCACCAAGGATGGAACGATCAAGGCGCTGAGCCTGAAATGGTTCAAAAGCGATATCTCACCGGCCGTCTCGCAATAGCCGGCAACCCACTTCGACATCGACGTGGCGCTGGCCGGAACGCCAGCGCCCTCCCCTCCTTCAAGGCCAGATTCATGAAAGACCAGTTCTGCGCGGTCGTTACCGGCCAATCCCTGATCAAGCACGACATCCGTGACGTCAAAGACGAACGCTTCATCGCGGTTACGGACTTCCTTCGCCAAGGCGACGTCGTCTTCACTAACTTCGAGTCGACCATCCGCGGCAAGCACGGCGGGTGGCCGACCAAGGGAAAATACTTCGGCTATTCCAGGGCTGAAGTGCTCGACGCATTGCAGGCCATCGGTTTCAACGCGCTTGCGCTCGCAAACAACCACGCCTTCGATCTCGGCGCTGGCGGCATCCTCTCGACGCTGGAGGAGGTGGAAGCGCGCGGTTTCCTGCATGCCGGCATCGGGGCCGACGAGACTGACGCTAGAAAACCGGGCCGCCGCCGGCTGGGCGGGCGCGAGGTCGCGCTTCTTGCGATGGATGCAGGCCCCGGCCCGACCAACATGTATGCCGAAGACGGCACGACCTTTCGGCCGGCTCGGCCCGGCGTCAATCGTCTGAACACTATTCGCAAGTTGGGGGTGCCGGACGGACATTTCAGCAGACTGGCAAGGCTGGGCGCTCATTTGCAAAGCTCCCCCTTCGAACTGGCCAACTATGCGCAACCGGAGGACCCGGTAGAGGTTGCAGCCGGCACGGAGATCAATTTCTACGGCACCGTGTTCACGCACGCCGCCGACTTCGGCCGTCTGATCGAAGTCGATCAACGGCGCGCGAGTGTCCATCTGTCCGCCATCCGGCATGCCGCGGCACAAGGCGATTTCGTCATTGCCTATCTGCACCACCATCATTGGGAACCAGGTTGGCAGGACGTGCCGCGCTGGGTGCAGAACTTCGCCCGGATGTGCATCGACGCCGGCGCCAACCTGTTCGTCAGTCACGGCGCTCCGGTTCTGCAGGCGGTGGAGATCTACAATGGCTCGCCGATCTTCTACGGCCTCGGCAATTTCCTCTTCCACGTCCACCCCGACGAAACCGAGTGGAACCCACCGGAAGTCTGGCAAAGCATTGTCGCCGCGTGCCGCTATGATGGAGGCGGTAGCCTGGAAGGGATAGACCTCCTGCCCGTAGCGATCGGCGCCGACCCTCAGTCCCTCGGATCAGCAACAGGCAGACTGGTACCCGTCGCCGTCACTGGAAGCGCGGCGCGAGACATCCTCGAGGGATTCGCGACGCGTTCGCGGGCGTTCGGCGTCGAAATCGAAGTGTCCTCGGCTCGCGGCCGCATAGCCCTGCCCGCTGCACGAAAATTCGGCTGACGGGCCCGACCGGCCGTCAGAAGGTATTGCATTCGGCCGGCGCCGATTCGCCGGCCGTTCCGCTATCAGCCTCAGTGTCTGGCTGGGTCAGTTCTTCCCCTAACGCTGCAATCAGGGACGAGACGCGACCGCGCACTCGCGGTGGAAGATTCATCAGCCCCTCAATCAGGCGCCGACCCTCCGCGCTGGCAATGAAATCGAGGCGTTCGTCGACCGGGAGGGGCCGCGCCTCGACGCGGGCCTCGTCGTTTCCCGGCAGGCCCGCGAAGAAGCGGCCGACAGGAACGCCAAGCGATCTGGCGATCTCGTAGAGCATTGACGCGCTCACGCGATTGCGCGCGTTCTCGTATTTCTGGAGCTGCTGGAAGCTGATGCCTATGGATCGGGCAAGCTGGGCTTGCGAGACGTCGGATTGGACGCGAACGGTCGCAATCTGCCTGCCAACATGCTGATCGGCGGGATGAGGGTCACTGTCGATCTTTAGCTTCGACCCCGTCCGAAGTAGGACGGAGCGTTGCGGTTTCAACAAGGCCTTTCGATGCTCCACTCGTCAGCCGGATAGAGTGTTTGTCGCGTACGCTCCGGGCCCTTCGCGCCGATTCATCGGAGGTCGAATCGCCACTTAATATACCTTACAGGGTTCAAAATAACCCTATAGGTGGCAAAGAAAATCTGCCTGCCGATTGTGGATTCATGGTCAGTCCACGACAGATTCGAGCCGCGCGGGCTTTGCTTGGTTGGTCGCAGCAGGAGCTTGCTGACAAGGCAATTGTGTCGCTGAATGCGCTGGTTCGGTTGGAAAACGGCAAGGTAGATTCCCGGATCAGCACTTTGCAGGCCATTGAGGCGGCTTTGATAAAAGCGGGTGTCGAATTCTTGTCCGCTGGCCAAAAAGGTGAAGGTGTTCGGCTCTTAGATCCTCTGGTTTGAACGTTCAGTTGGCGCGAAGACGGGTTCCCATTCTCACGATTGCAATTGCCGCAAGCACCTCCTGCGGATGACGAGAGGCAAAGTCGTGGTATTGTCGGAATCAGCCATGATCCGAACTCCTGACAGCGCGATTGTGGTCATACCGATCAAAGTGTTCCTGCACCTTGATCGGTCGTAGCACGCGCGATGCATGTGCATTGCACGTGCTTTGTTATGCATTTTTTCTGCTCCAAGTTCAAGCCGAAAAGCGACAATGATAAAAAAACCATTCACAACGCGTTTGGACCCATCTGTGCTAGCTCTGGCTGAACAACTCGCAGAGTCGGAGCGTCGTTCGGTAACCGCTGTCATTGAGCTCGCATTGATCGAGTATGCAGAACGTCGCGGTGTTAAGGCTGGAGACGCCAAGAACAGCGGATAGCTTGGGCGCGAAGCACATCATTGAACGGCCGACATGGGGCCGGACTGTCCGCTGCTTCTACGCTCGATTAGAAAGCGGACGTTCAGGGATTTGGCGCCCTACCCGAAACTGACCCTAGGCCGAAATCAATGCTCGGTGTCGATTCAGTTGCACAAGCTATCGCGCGGTAAGGTAACCCAAGCACATACCTAGGCTGGTGGTAAGATAACGCCCTGATCGCGTAGATAGTAAGCGCTGTTTTGGGACCACCTTTCGGGAGTGGTCGCGATCTGTGAGGTTGCCGGTTCTGTAGTGGGATCGGAGA
>NZ_VFWR01000034.1:0-11185 GCF_006443035.1 Mesorhizobium sp. B1-1-6
CCAGGACGGCGGAAGGCCCGCCGTCAACTGGAGATCGGCTGTTAGTTGTTGCCGAAGAGGTTGCGATCGGCACCCTGGACAGGCGTCTGGGCAGCCGGTTCCGACTTCTTGGTCGAAGCGGTGTACGAGCTGTCGACGGCGGTGGCCGCAGGGGCATTCGAACCATAATGGTCGCTATTAGCGAAGGCGCTGCCGGAAACAGCCAGAAGGGCGGCGGCAGTGAGAATGATCTTTTTCATTTTTTGATACTCCAGTATTTTTCCGTCCGTCTAGCGGCGTGTCTTGGGAGGAAATCGCGTCGTTCGGACAGCCCCGATGTGGGAAAGCCATACCGCCATTTCCAATCACGAAGTTTTTCCGTGTGGACCAAGTTTCCACCACTTGAAATTGTGCCAGAGCCTTCAATATTCGTTTTTTGCCATTTATTATCAATTAGTTATGCAAACAGGCCGTGCGATCACCAACTGTGTCGAAGGCCCAGTGTTCACACCGTCCTGCACGCATCGTCAACAGAAACGAACCGTTCGGTTCGATTTTAGGGGACGCTAATAGTCACTTTTCGAAACCGTTAACCTTTTTTTGGCTCCGCCACGAGTCGGAATCCCAGGCGGCGATCTGAGCCTTTCTGCCCCTTCAACGACGGCCGCACCGTTTTCAGTGCGTGTCGCGCGGCATGGATGCGATGTCGTTTTCATGCCGACGACAAGTCGGCGATCATGGTTAGATCCTGCCATCTCAGGTGCCGCCGCGTGACGACGAGGCGGAGAATTGGGAAGCCGGTCAGAATCCGGCGCTGCCCCCGCAACGGTGGTGGAGTTCAGGTCGCAACGGGAGACCACTGGGCAAAGGCCTGGGAAGGTGTCGCGACAGTCCGCAAGGACAGCTCCAGAGCCCGGAAACCAGCCCGAGATGTTGGACTCGACTGATCGCGGCGGGCGGTCAAGAGGCGGATGGTGCATGTCCGGCGCAAGCCGGCGCGCGGCTTGATCCTTCCTCTCTCCCCTCCGTTCAGTCCTTCGATGCGAGGACAGGACTTCAATGCGAGGACAGGACATGGATGCGCGCAACGACATGCTGAAACGGCTGCAAGGCCGCAGGGACGGCTTCTCGCTCGAGCAGCCCTTCTATACCGATCCCGACTACTTCAAGCTCGACATGGAGCTGATCTGGTACCGCGACTGGCTGTTCATCGGCCATGATTGCGAACTGCCCCGGCCCGGCAGCTTCATCACCGTGCAGATCGGCGACTATCCTGTGGTGCTGGTGCGCGACCAGAAGGGCAACATCAACGCCTTCCACAATTCTTGCCGCCATCGCGGCAGCCGCGTCTGCAACACAGACAAGGGCACGGCGGCGAAGCTCGTCTGCCCCTACCATCAGTGGACCTATGAACTGGACGGCAGGCTGCTGTTCGCCAGGCAGATGGCCGAGGGTTTCGACAAGAGCCAGTTCGGCCTGAAGCCGGTCGCCTGCGAAAGCGTCGGCGGCTACATCTTCATTTGCCTCGCCGACGAGCCGGCGGATTTCGCGCCGATGCGGACGATGATCGAACCCTATTTGCTGCCGCATCGGCTGCGCGAAGCAAAGGTCGCCTTCGAGAGCACCATCGTCGAGAAGGGCAATTGGAAGCTGGTCTGGGAAAACAACCGCGAATGCTATCATTGCGCCGGCAACCATCCGGAGCTCTGCAAGACCTTCCCGGAGGCGCCGACCGTGACTGGCGTGCAAGACGCCGACAGCGACCCGGAGATGCTGTCGCACTGGGCCAAGTGCGAGGCGGCCGGCCTGCCGAGCAGGTTCCGCATCGACCCGGCCGGACAGTACCGTGCCACCCGCGCGCCGCTGCTGCGCGATGCCGTCAGTTATACGATGACGGGAAAACGCGCGGTCAAGAAGAACCTGTCCGACGGCGTTGCCACCGACCGCATCGGCTCCTTGCTGCTCTATCACTATCCGACGACCTGGAACCACATCCTTGGCGACCACGCCGTCACGTTCCGCGTGCTGCCGATCAGCGCCACCGAGACCGCGGTGACGACCAAATGGCTGGTTCACAGGGACGCGGTCGAGGGCGTCGACTACGACCTTGCCGAACTCACCCATGTCTGGACCGAGACCAACGGCCAGGATCGTCGCATCGTCGAGGAAAACGCCTTCGGCATCCTGTCGCCGGCCTATGAACCCGGCCCCTATTCCGAACTGCACGAAGGCGGCGTCATCCAGTTCGTCGACTGGTACGCGCGTTTCATCGGTCCGCGCCTCGCCGAAGACGGCCGGCCGGCCCTGCGCAGCGTTGCTTGAGAGGTAAGGGATGAATGCGATGACGGATCTCGGCCTCTATCGCCATCTCGATCAGATGGCGCCCTGGAACGACAGGCTCCAGGTGCTGGAAGTGATCGGCGTGAGCGACGAGGCGCCTGATGTAAAGACCTTCACCTTCCGCTCCGACAACCAGACCTGGTTCCGCTACAAGCCGGGCCAGTTCGTGACGCTGGAACTGCCGACAGCGGATGGGTTGCTGATGCGCACCTACACGCTGTCGTCTTCGCCTTCACGGCCATTCTCGATCGCGGTGACGGTGAAGGCGCAGGCCGGCAGCACCGGCACACGCTGGATGTTCGACCATTTGAGGCCTGGTTCGCACGTCAAGGCGTATGGGCCGGCCGGAGACTTTTCGCTGCACAGCCACCCGGCGGCCAAATATCTGTTCATCTCGGCCGGCTCCGGCGTGACGCCGATGATGTCGATGCTGCGCTGGCTGAATGACTGCGCGCCATGGACCGATGTCGGCTTCGTCAACTGCGCCCGCCGCCCCGAAGAGATCATCTTCCGCAAGGAGCTGGAATTGCTCGGCAGCCGCATGCCCGGCCTGTCGCTCGGTTTCATGATCGAGGAGCGGTCGAGCCGGGAAGGCTGGTTCGGCCATATGGGCCGCATCGACGCCATCCGGCTGCCGCTTTTGGCGCCCGATTTCCGAGAGCGCGAAATCTTCTGCTGCGGCCCCGACCCCTTCATGCGTGCCGTGCTCGGCATGCTCGAAGCCGCCGGCTTCGACATGGCGAGATACCATCAGGAGAGCTTTGCAGCGCCGCTGGTGGAGGAAATCCCGGCGCCGTTCGCCTCGCCGACTGGAGACGGCGCAGCCATTCCTGTCGAAGCCGCGACGCCGATCCGGTTCTCGATTTCGGACGTCGATGCCGCATGCGTCGCCGGCCAGACGGTGCTGCAGACGGCGCGCGCCTCGGGAGTCAGAATCCCCGCCGCGTGCGAATTCGGCCTGTGCGGAACCTGCAAGGTCAAGAAGCTCTCGGGCGAGGTCGAGATGAGCCACAATGGCGGCATCCTCGATCACGAGATCGAGGACGGCTTCATTCTCGCCTGCTGCTCCAAGCCGCTTTCGGCGCTTGATATCGAGGCGTGACCGACGGCGCTCGGCGGTCTGCAACGCCGCTTAAAGCGCGTCGCATGAGCCCATTTCGATGCGACACGCTTTGGAGCGAAATCCGACGGCCATTCAGGGAGTGATCAGCGTCACAGAAGGGAAATAAGTCCGGTAGCGGCCGACATCACGCGTCAGCAGCGGAAGGCGTCCGACGGCTGCGTGGGCGCCGATGAAAAAGTCAGGCAACACGCCGGTCCTGGATCCTCCCGATCTGCGATATTGTGTAAATGCTTTTCCGGCAAGGAAGAGGGCTGCTCTTGGCATCGGAACCATTTCTAGACCGGCCGCCTCGACAAACGCCTCCAGATCCTCGATGCGTGCGTAGCGGACGGCAAGCTCGGCATAGACCGCATCATTGATCAACAACGGCCCATCGAGGCTCGCTGCCTCGAGATGGGCGACCGACCAATCCGCCCAGCTCGGATCGTCCGTAACAACGTCGAGCAGAACGTTGGTGTCGACGAGCGTCACCGTTCGGAACGCGTCAGCGCCATGATCGCGTCCGTCGTGAGCCCCTCGCCGGCATGACCTCGCAACTTGGCGAAGCGGCTCGCCGGCTGCTTTTTGTCAGCACGGGTCAGCACCACGCTGCCATCGGCAGCGCGCCGGAAATCGACCTTGCTTCCCGGGACGATCTCCAGGAGATCGCGAACCGGTTTGGGGATGGTCACTTGTCCCTTCGCTGTAACGGTCGTCGCCATCTTCGTTCCTCGGTAATACCATGTCTCCCGAAGGTATTACCTTGCGGTTCGAATTTCAAGGCCTGAAGCGTCAATCCCCGGCCGGGAGGCGGGCTCGTCGACCGACAAGCCCGCCATCCCTGCATTCATGTCAACGCGATGTCTCAGCCATTGGCGAAGGGCACGGCGACATAGATCTGGGCATCGCCTCGTTCCACCAGCAGCAGCACCGATTTGCGGCCTGACTTGCCGGCCTGCGCGATCGCCTGCGTGGCCTGCCTGGCGCTCTTCACCGGCATCTGGTTGACGGCGATAATGATGTCGCCGGGCTGGACGCCGGAAGCCGCCGCCGCCTTGTTGGGATTGACCGCGGCGACCACCGCGCCACGCTGGTTGTCGGGGAGGTTCATCTGCTGGCGAATATCGGGCGTGATGTCCATCAGGCCGAGCCCGATCGCCGGCAGGCGGGCGCCCTGCCCGTTTCCCGGCGCGCCGGAATCACCAGATACCGACGCGGTCTGCGCATCGTCGCCATTGCGGCCGACGTCGACGGAAAGCTGCATGGTTTTGCCATTGCGCCAGACGTCGAGCGTTTCCTTCTTGCCGGGCGAGACATCGGCGACGGCACGCGACAGGTCCTTGGGATCCTTTATCTCCTGGCCGGCGAAGCCGGTGATGAGGTCCCCCGTCTGGATGCCGGCCGCGGCCGCCGGCGAGCCCTCGGTGACCGAGGAGACCAATGCGCCGCCGGGGTGATCGAGACCTATGGCACTGGCAACGTCCGGGGTCACCGGCTGGATCTGGACGCCAAGATAGCCGTATTCGATTTCGCCGCCCTTCATCAGCTTGGCGACCACCTTTTGCGCCTGGTCGGACGGAATGGCGAAGCCAACGCCGACGCTGCCGCCATTGGGCGAATAGATCGCGGTGTTGATGCCCACGACGTTGCCGCTCACATCGACCAGCGGACCGCCAGAGTTGCCGTGGTTGATCGGCGCGTCGATCTGGATGAAATCGTCGAACGGCCCGCTGTGGAGGTCGCGGCCGCGCGCCGAGACAATACCTGAGGTGACCGTGGTGCCGATGCCGAACGGATTGCCGAAGGCCAGCACTTGATCGCCCGGCATCAACTTATCGGAATCTCCCCATTTTACCGTCGGCAGGGGCTTGTCGGCCTTGATCTTGATCACCGCAAGGTCGTTCTTGGCGTCGCGGCCGACCAGCTTGGCGGGAAGCTCTGTACCGTCGTCAAGCGTCACCTTGATCGAGCTCGCGCCGTCGATGACATGGTTGTTGGTGACGATGGTGCCGTCGGCGCCGACGATAAAGCCGGATCCGAGCGCTTCGGCGCGCTGCGACTGCTGCGGCGGCGCTTTCGGCCCGGGCACGCCCTGGTCGCCGAAGAACTGGCGGAAATAATCGTCGAAAGGCGAGCCGCCGCCGTCCAGAGGCGAGGCATCGCTCATGGCGTCCGGTTGCCCCTTCATCACGGTCGTAACCGTCACCACGGCCGGCTTGTCGGCCGCCACGATAGGGGCAAAGGAGCCGTTCGGGGCCGTTACCCCGGCAACGGGGGTCTGCGTCGTGCCGACGGCGTTGCGGACGTCGTTCGGGCTTTCGGCGAAGGAGGCTACGATGGGAGAAATGATCAGCGCAGCGCCCAGCAGGGCCGCGACGCGATGTCTACGAAGAATGCTTATGGGTGACATGGTCGTTCTGTCCGGGCGAGAGTTGAACCTGGGCCGCGGATGGTTCGGGGGAAAACACCCGTCGGCTGTCGACAGCCGGATTGCCTGTCTCGCCGCGCATGGCAGCCGGCCGGATCGACAAACCAGCATCTAGGGCGCGGATTGGCCCGATTTAGGGTTTTCGGGCGACCTTACGAAGATTTAATTTTAGAGCCGGCTTATGGACCAGCCGCTCGGCTGAGATAGGCCGAGGCGATCTCGCGCATGCGCTCGCCGTCGAAACTCGGGCCGTGACCGCCATGGCCGATGCGGATCGGCAGGTCGAGCAGACGCCGCATGGTGAGGCAATAGGCCGACTTGTCGGAGTCTGGCAGGTCGTCGATCAGCCGGTCGTCATAGATGGCGTCGCCGCTGAAGAACAGGCCGTCTGCTTCGTCGAACAGCGCGATCGAATCCGGCGAATGCCCGGGCAGATGCAGCACGCGAAAGCGGCGGTCGCCGAGATCGACGACATCACCCTCGTCGAGGGTGCGCGTCAGCGGCGCTGGCGGGATCTTGTAATCCGCAGCCTTCCAGCCCGGCGCCGGCAGTTGCGAGACGGCGCCGTCGAGGTCATGGAACATGTAGGCGTAGGTCGTCGCCTCATCCATGTTCTCGAACTGCGCGGCACTCACCCTGGGTCCCGCGCGCAGCGCGAATTCATGCAGCGAGCCGACATGATCGAGATGGATGTGGGTGGCGACGGCGATGAGCGGTTTGCCGGCCCGGGTTTCGATCTCCGGCGCCAGCGGGCAGATGCCCATGCCGGTATCGACCAAAAGGTCGGCGTCGCGGCCGGTGAGATGCCAGATGTTGGCGCGCACATAGTCATGCACGAACGGCTCGGTCAGCATCGTCGTCTTCTCGTCGACGATGCTCCTGCTGAACCAGTTCTCCATCAGAAGCGGCCCGGCATCAAGCGTGAGCCCGGCATCAGGTGTGAGCCTCGCATCAGGTGTGATCCTGGAATCAAGTATGGTCCCGACATCAGACGAAGGGCTTTCCGACCTTGTATTTTTCCGGCACCAGCCGCTTCAGGTAAGCCATGCCGGCGTCGGACAGATGGTTGGCGTCCGGCTTCATGAAGTTCTCGGGCATGTGACGGGTCTTGCCGGCCACGTTCTTCAGCGGCACCTTCTTCAGCACGGTTTTGGTGCCGTCATATTGCAGCGCCACGGAGCCGCCGCCCTGTTCGGCCACGGTGACCGCGAAAGCTCCCGCGTCGAACGCCTCCTGCGCGTCGACGGCGCTGATGGCGCCGACATAGCCGCGCGGCATGTAGCCCAGCGCATCGACGCGGGCGCGCTTGCCAGGAAGCCCTTCGGCGAGCGCCCGCTCAAGTGCCGCCGGCAGGTCGCTGCCCGATAGCTTGACATTGCCATGCTGGTCGCGCTCCAGCTTCTCCGGCGGCACCAGGCTTTCAACCAGCACTTTGCCGTCGGCGGTGCTGACCCCTTCCGAGACGGCGACAATGCAGCGCTTGTGGCGGTCGAGCGTGGCGCGCACGTCCTCGATGAAGGCTGTGGCCGAGAACGGCCGCTCCGGCACGTAGACGAGATGCGGACCACTGTCGGGATCGAGCTGCCAAGCCGCGGCCGCGGCCGTGAGGAAGCCGGCGTGCCGGCCCATGACGATGCCGACATAGATGCCGGGCAGAGCGCGAAAATCGAGATCGACGGACAGGAAAGCGCCGGCGACGAACTCGGCCGCCGAGATGAAACCCGGCGTGTGGTCGTTCTCCTCGAGATCATTGTCGATGGTCTTGGGCGCATGCACGAACGCGATCTTGCCGCCGGCGGCATCGGTCAGGATCTGCTGCGTGCCCGACGTGTCATTGCCGCCGATATAGATGAAGGCATCCGCGCCGGCCTTCTTCAGGCCGTCGAGGACGACCTCGCAATAGGCTGCATCCGGTTTGTCGCGCGTCGAGCCAAGGGCCGCGCTCGGCGTTCCGGCGATCAGCCGCAGGCGGTCTTCCGGGACGGCGGAGAGGTCGATATAATTGCCGTCGCGGATACCGCGCACGCCGTGAATGGAGCCCAGGACCTTGGCGCCGGGATGCCGCTTGCGGATCTCCAGCGTCGCCCCGACCACGGTCTGGTTGATGACGGCCGTCGGGCCGCCGCCCTGCGCGATGACGAAAGTTCCGGCCATTGGTGAAATTCTCCCGGGCGATTGGATTTCAGGCACCTTCGCCTGTCTTTGGCCATCGCGCAACGGCAGAAACGACCGGCCGCGCCAGCGGCCGCGAGGTGAGGCTTGAGCTAGACGACGACGACCGGGTTCTTCTTGGAAACGCGGCTGTAGAGGTCGATGATGTCCTGGTTGATCAGGCGCACACAGCCCGACGACATGGCCTGGCCGATGCTCCACCATTCGGGCGAGCCATGGATGCGGTAGCCGGTGTCCTTGCCGTCCTGATAGATGTAGAGAGCACGCGCGCCGAGCGGGTTGGTGAGGCCGCCGGGCTGGCCGCCCTGCCATTTTACCAATTCCGGCTTGCGGGCGATCATTTCCGGCGGCGGGGTCCAGGTCGGCCATTCCCGTCCGTACTGGATGTTGGCGCGGCCGGACCAGCGGAAGCCGTCCTTGCCGATGCCGACCCCGTAGCGGATGGCGTCGCCCCCCGGCTGGACGAGGTAGAGCATGCGCTCATTGAGATGAACGACGATGGTGCCGGGCGCTTCGCCCGTCTGGTCGACGACGATCTGGCGGCGGAATTCCGGCTTGATCTTGAGGTAGGGCACCTCGGGCACGTTGAAGCCGCCGTCGCTCAGGGACGCGTACATCAGGTCGGGGCTGGTGATGTTCTTGTCGACGCTGATGCTCGGCCGGATCGGCCGCACAGAGCCGGTGACCGTGTCGTCGAGCTCAAGCGCCGGCAGGCCGCCGCCCGAAGTCGAGCAGCCGGCGGCGCCAAGCAAGGCCAACGCCCCTGCCCCGGATAAAACGGCGCGGCGGGAGACAAGACTATCGGTTTCGATTGCGTCGCCGTTTCGCGGCGGCCTCAGACCTTGCGGCAACTCACGCATGTACCCAAACCCTACGCTGTCGGCGGGAAGCACGGTCCGGCCGGATGACGAGCATTTTCATCATTCATGGTTGATAAAGCGTGAAGGTCTTGCGCTGCCTGCATTTGCGAACAGGCTGGGCGCCATTGCGCCCTCTCCGGTATCGCCAACCAGCGTGCCCTGCACGAAATCACCTCGGGCGGGTCATGATCCCGGCGCCAGCGTGTCAAAAGCGGGGGACCTCCATGTGCAAGACCTGAAAGATCAACTTCAAGCTTCTCGCCGAGATCGTGAACCTGTCGGGCGGCTCGACTGACGCCGAACTGCCGTTGGCGGGGGTAGAAACAAACCGCTTTACATTCTCCTGGACCGAAGGATTTATCCTCTTCTTTGAGCTCAAAGGAGACGAGCATGTCCTTCGAAAACTGGGCCGCCTTCGCTGCCGCGTCGACCATCCTCCTAGTCATTCCGGGACCGACCATCCTTCTGGTCGTGTCCTATGCCCTCGGCCAGGGATGGCGCACCGCACTGCCGATGGCTGTCGGTGTGGCGCTGGGCGACTTCACGGCGATGACCTTGTCCATGCTGGGCATCGGCGCCCTGCTGGCAGCTTCGGCCACCGTCTTCACGATCCTGAAGCTGATCGGCGCTGCCTATCTGGTCTATCTCGGCGTAAAACTGTTCCGGGCCGGCGGCGCGCTCAAGGCCGAGCCGCGCACCGATGCCGTGTCCTCCGCCAGGATGATGGGGCATGCCTGGCTGGTCACCGCGCTCAACCCGAAAAGCATCACCTTCTTCGTCGCTTTCCTGCCGCAGTTTCTGGACCGGCACGCCGATTTCTGGACGCAGATGCTGATCTTCGAGACGACCTTCCTGGCGCTCGCCTTCTCCAACGCCTTCGGCTACGCGCTGATCGCGTCGCGAGCGCGCAACCTTGTGCGCAACCCCAGGGCGATCCGCGTCTTCAACCGCACCGGCGGCACGCTGCTGGTTGGCGCCGGCATCGCCACAGTGGCGATGCGTTCAGGGAATTGAACAAGGGGGATTCGCTCAACGCACAGCGTTAGCGCTGCCCCTTGTGTGTTTAGAATTGTGCACATTGAGGACGCCACGGACCAGGTGATTGCCTGATCGTGGCGGCGGCCGAGAGCCCGTCGCCCCTCAGGTGGCCTAAACCGTAGGTGAGCTGGGGCCCGACCGCCTTCTTTGTGAACCCGAACAGTTGCAAGGGGCAAGACCCCGCACACACCTGCCTGCCGGCGGATGAGGGGCGGCGTCGACTTTACGCACGAAAACAGCGCCAGCTTCGCCGTCTCACCACTTGATGCTGACGCCGAGATTGCCCTCAAGGATGCGCCGCTTGTCGCCGCCGAGATTGGTGGTGTAGTCGCCGGTGGCGAAGAGGCTGACCTTGTCCGTCACCTTGGCGGTCACGCCGCCGCCGAATTCGAACGAGGTCGAGCGGCTTTCGGTCAAGATGTCGGTGGTGTCGAAGTTGACGTGATCCGTGCCACCGAAACCGTGCCAGAGATTGGCCTTGAGGTAAGGTTGCAGCGCGGTGCTGTTCAATGTCGTCTCGCCCTGCAGGCGCAGGCCGAGGCGTCCGGTTACGTTGTCGTCGAGATCGAAGGAAACCGACGCGAAGCGATCCTCGGCATCGTCGAGCGATAGATGCTGCCAAATCAGTTGCGCCTGCGGTTCGAGCGTCCAGCCTTGCGCCAGCGCGATCGGGTAGCCCCCTTCCAGCGAAGCGGTGACGCCGGTTCCCTTGACATCGATGCCGATGTCGCGGGTCGAGGTCGCATCGCCGCTGAAAAAAGTGGCCATGACGACCCCGTCCAGGTACCAGCCCCCGGGACCGATACGGGTCCAGTAGCCGCCGACGCTGGTGCCGCCGAGATCAATGTCGCCGACGCCCAGATCGTTCTGCCCCAGCGCCTGGCCGCGCACATCGCCGTTCATGCTGGCATAGGCGATGAACAGGCCGGCACGATCGACGCCACCTGAAGCGGTTTCCTGGCCAAACACGTCGAAGCCGCCCTGGAACCCGAACAAGGTGCCGTCGAACGACGGCGAAACCGTTCCCGACCAGCCCATCTTCGCGTCCTGGCCGAAGATACGGCCCCAGACCGGAGAGAGTTCGGTGTTTGACAACAGGCTCTGTTCGCCTCGCCGTTCATGGAAAGTACCAAGTGTCGTCATCGCCAGATGCTCGGCCACCGGCGGAACCGCCGAATAGACCGGGACCTCGACACGGTAGAGCAGGATCTCCTCCCCTGCCGCGGGCGTCGGAAGATCGGGCACCGCAGTCGGGACGGGCGGGGG
>NZ_VFWR01000035.1:0-10706 GCF_006443035.1 Mesorhizobium sp. B1-1-6
CAATCGAGGCAGCCGAATGCAGGAACTACTTCGAAAACGCAGGCTACGCTTCCGTCAAGATATGAAACGCTCTAGCGGCCGCTGCGCCGGACAGGTCCAGCTTTTTCCTTACGCAATCGCGAGCGGAAAACGTTACGCACTTTTCCCGGGATTGCTTTAACGCGCGGCGGCAATCCAGTCGGCAAGGCTGATGGCGAAGCTTCGCGGCACGATCAGGTCGCAGCTGCTCTCGCCCGTTCGCAGATAGAGCGCCGGCACGTGATGGATGGACGTCTGTACGGCACGGCCGGGGGCCGAAGCGGCGGACGACCAGTCGACCGGCATGCAGGCAGAGAGAATGTCCTGAAGACGCGCACCCTCCATCCTGAACCGCACCCGGCCTTCACCAAGCAGAACCGAGCAGCCCAATTCCGGATCGATCGCAATGGCGGGCGGTTCCGCGCCTGTCTCGACGATCAGCCAAAGACGGCGGGGCGCGATCCTGACGATGAGGGCGCCAGCGTGCCGAACCGTCTCGCCGACGCTGGCAGGGAGCCTCGCGCCCAAGGCCTGCGAGACGCTCGTTTCGAATCTTGCCAGTGTTCCGTCCCAGCCCTCGATCTGAATGATCGGGCAATCGGAGGCCCACAGGTTGAAGTCCTTCGACAGCACAGGTTCAACCATGCATGCGCTCTCCCTTGGGGTCTAGGAAGACAGAAGGCACGACGCGGGCGCGAACCGTCTCTGTCCGCATCGGGTAGACCGCGATGACCTCGTCTCCTTCGGCCGCGGCATTGCCCGCGAACAGCGCCAGTCCGACATAGTGGCCGAGTTCCGGGCTGAAGGTAACCGAGGTGATCCGACCGCGCCCGTGGCCGGTGACGGCATCGCCAGGCAGGAACACTATGGCGCCTCCGCGCAGCCGCTTGCCGTCCTCGATGCATTCCAGCCCGATGAGGCGCTGGCGGTCGGGTGCCTGAAAGGCCGGACGACGACGCAGGACGTCGCCGACGAATCCGCCGCGTTTGCCGGCCATGCGCCCGAGGCCGAGATCGTCGAGCGTGGTGCGGCCATCGATCTCGGGCCCGGCGACGTGGCCCTTTTCGACGCGCAGCGCACCAAGCGCCTCGACGCCATAAGGTTTGAGGCCGAACGGCGCGCCTGCTTCGATGAGACGGCTCCAGGCCTGTTCGCCGGCGCTGGCGCCGACATAGATCTCGTAGGCGCGCTCGCCGGAATAGCTGAGGCGGATAACGCGCAGGGCCCGTCCGTCGAACCCGGCTTCGATGACGCCCATATGCGGCAGCGTCTCGTTGGAGACATCGAGCGTGGGAAAGGCGGCGGCAAGGACATCGCGGCTTCGTGGCCCGGCGATCGACATCGCCGCCCACTCGTCGCTTACCGAAGAGACCGCGACACGCAAATCCGGCCAGGCGGTGTCGAGCAGGAATTCCAGCCGCGACAGGACATCGGCGGCCCTGGCGGTAGAGGTGGTCATGAAGAAGCGATTTTGCGACAAGCGCGTGGTGGTGCCGTCGTCGAAGACGACGCCGTCGTCGCGCAGCATGACGCCGTAGCGCGCGCGGCCAACGGGAAGCTTGGCGAAACCGTTGGCGTAGACACGGTCGAGGAATATGGCCGCGTCCGGCCCCTGCACGTCGATCTTGCCGAGGGTGGAAATGTCCATCAGCCCGGCGCCGCCGCGCACGATCCGCATCTCCGCGACATAGGCTTCATTCACGTCGCGTCCGGCATCGCGATAGAAATACGGACGCATCCAGAGACCGACCTCGAGCATCTCGGCACCGTTTGCCAGGTGCCAGTCGTGCATCGGCGTGCGACGGACCGGCTTGAAGTGATGACCGACGGCGCGACCGGCCAGCGCGCCGATCGCGACCGCCGCGTGGGGCGGGCGAAAGGTCGTGGTTCCGGTTTGCGCAATCGTTGCCCGGCGCAGCGCCGCCATGGCCGAAAGTGCTGCGAAATTGCTGGTTTTGCCCTGGTCGGTCCCCATGCCGAGCGTGGTGTAGCGCTTCAGGTGTTCTACCGATTCATAGCCCTCGCGATGGGCGAGCTCGACGTCCTTGGTGGTCACATCCATCTGTAGATCGACGAAGGCCTTGCCGCGCCCCGCGGAAGAGATCGCACGAAAGGGAGCGGCCGGGGCCCCTTCGAGATCGAGTTCATCCGGCGCCGGCATGGCCGCCGGTTTTCCACAGAAGCATGCCGCTTCGACGCCGGCGCGGTGGCCGTCCTCGATCGCGTCGGCGGTCGAGAAGCGCCCCATCATCGCGCCGGCGCCGAACTGGCCTGCCGGAAAGCCGCCCGGAACGAAGCCGTCGATGTCGTCGCGATAGACGGGCCTGGCGCCAAGATGCGAGGTGAGATGCACGGTCGGCGACCAGCCGCCGGAGACGCAGACGAAATCGCAGGCGATTTCCGATTTGGCGCTCGGGCCGGCAAGCCGTACGGCCTTCACCGCATGGCTGCCGCGCAGATCGGCGATCCGGGTTCCGGAGCGGATCTCTACGTTCAGGCGTCCGGCTTCCGCCGCCAGACCGGCGGGCGGAGCGCCGCGCTGGTCCGCGACCGTCACTCGCGCGCCGGCGGCGGCGAGGTCGAAAGCAGCGCGATAGGCGCCGTTGTTCATCGTGGCCACGAGGATATTCTTTCCCGGCAGCACGGCGAAGCGGTTGAGATAGGTGCGGGCGGCGGACGCCAGCATGATGCCTGGCCGGTCGTTGTTGGAGAACACCAGCGGCCGTTCGATAGCACCGGCGGCAAAGATGATCGAGCCGGCGCGAAGCACGGTGAAAACCTGCCGCGCAGCGCCTTGCGCGACCTGGCCGTCATGCCGCTCGATCAGCCCCAGCGTGTTGCCGTCATAGGTGCCGAAGGCCATCGTCTTGCGCATCAGGGTGACGTTGGGCTGGCCGGCAAGCTCCGCCTCGATCTTTGTCAGCCAGGCTGCCGCCTTGCCATCGGTGCGCTCGGCAAGAAGCTGGCCACCGAGCAGAAAGTCCTGTTCGACGAGGACGACCCTGGCGCCGCTGGCTGCCGCGGCGCGCGCCGCCGACAGGCCGGCAGCGCCGCCGCCGACGACTGCAACATCGGCAAATGCATGCCCGGTCTCGTAACGGTCGGGATCGGGTTCGGTGCCGGCACGGCCCAATCCCGCGGCTTTGCGGATGAAATGCTCGTAAAACATCCAGGCGCGGCGGGTCGGACCCATGAAGGTCTTGTAGTAGAAGCCGGCGGAAAGGAGGGGCGCAAACAGGCCGTTGACGCTCTGCACGTCGAAGGCAAGGGACGGCCAGCGATTCTGGCTTTCGGCAGTCATACCTTCAGCCAGTTCCAGTGTCGTGGCCGGAAGGTTCGGTTCGCGCCGTCCGCCGCTTCCGAGCGTAACCAGCGCGTTGGGTTCTTCCGGGCCGGCCGAGAAGATGCCGCGCGGCCGATGGTATTTGAAGCTGCGGGCTGTCAGCATGAGCCGATTGGCAAGCAGCGCGGAAGCAAGCGTATCGCCTCGATAGCCGCCCAGCTCGCGGCCGTCGAATGTGAAGCGGAGCGGCTGCGTGCGGTCGATACGGCCGCCGGCGGCCAGACGATTTCCAATCATTTTCATGCTGGCATGTTCCTGGCGAAGCCGACCGATGCGATAGCGTGGTTCCTCGTGTCGCGCTCGATGACCAGCCATTGCCGGCAGCCGGTCACATGCTGCCAGAATTCCCGGTGCAGCCCCGCCGGGTTCTTGCGCACGTAGACATAGCGGTACCACGCCTCCGGATCGGGATCGTCATGCGCCGGGCGCACCGCGGAAGCGTCGCCGCCATAGCGGAACTCGTCATGGTCGCGCGGGCCGCAGCATGGGCAGTCGATGCGAAGCATTTCTCTCGCTCTCTATTGCAGCCAGGCCGAGGGGCCGGCGCCGGCCTCGTCGAGCGTGTGGCCGGTCCGGAAACGGTCGAGCGCGTAGGCGGCGGTCAGCGGATGCGGCTTGCCGGTGGCCAGCATATGGGCAAAGCACCAGCCGGAGGCCGGCGTCGCCTTGAAGCCGCCATAGCACCAGCCGCCATTGAGATAGAGCCCTTCTATCGGGGTCGGGCAGATGATCGGACTGGCGTCCGGCGTCATGTCCATGACGCCGCCCCAATGGCGCAGCAGCCTGACACGCGAGATGCAGGGCATCAGGGCTATCGCCGCCTCCGCCACTTCGCCCACGACGCCGAGATTGCCGCGCTGGGCGTAGGAATTGTAGCCGTCGAGATTGCCACCGAAGACCAGCCCGCCCTTGTCCGACTGGCTGACATAGAAATGGTCTGCGCCATAAGCGACGACGTGATCTACCAGCGGCTTGAGCGGCTCGGTGACGAAAGCCTGGAGCACGTGGCTTTCGATCGGCAGTTCCAGGCCGGCCCTGGCGGCGAGGAGCGAAGTATGGCCTGCGACGGCGAGGCCGACCTTGCCGGCGCCGATGCGGCCCTTGCTGGTCTCGACACCGACGATCCTTTCGCCGTCGCGGACAAAGCCGGTCACCTCGCAATTCTGGATGATGTCGACCCCGTGGCCGTCGGCAACGCGCGCATAGCCCCAGGCAACGGCATCATGGCGGGCGGTGCCTGCGCGGCCTTGCAAGATCGCACCATGGATCGGAAATCGCGCGGTTTCGGAGAAATCGAGATAGGGTACCAGCCGGCGCACAGCGTCGCGGTCGAGTATGTCGGCGTCGATGCCGTTCAGACGCATGATGTTGGCGCGATGGCTGAATGTGTCGAGTTGATCGGCCGAATGGGCAGTGACGATCTGGCCGCGCTGCGAAAACATCACGTTGAAGTTCAGCGCCCGCGACAAGCCTTCCCACAGCTTGACCGAGAATTCGTAGAACTGGGTGTTGCCGTCAAGCAGGTAGTTGGAGCGGATGACGGTGGTGTTGCGGCCGACATTGCCGCCGCCGACATAGCCCTTTTCCAGAACGGCGACATTGCGGATGCCGTGGTTCTCGGCGAGGTAGAAAGCCGTCGCAAGGCCATGCCCGCCGCCACCGACGACGATCACGTCATAGGCGGGCTTCGGCTCGGCCGCGCGCCAGGCGCGCGGCCAGTTCTTCTGGCCGGAAAGGGCATTGCGGAAAATCGAAAACGCCGAATAGCGAGCCATGTTCATGGTCTAGCGGACGATCGGGCCGGCCGGGGTGCGGGTCAGCACTTCGGCCCCCGCATCGGTCAGCAGCACGGTGTTGGAGATGAAATGGTCGCCGCGGCCGGTGCCCATCAGCCAGGACAGGATGTGGAAGCTCATCCCGGTCTCGATTTCGAGATCGGAATCGTGCCTGAGGCCCGTCACCGAATTGCCGCCGGTCCATGAGGGCGGCTGGCCGATGCCGACGAGATAGCCGCAATGATGGCGGCGATAATGCGACAGGCCGGCCTCGTCGGCGACGCCTTGCCAGGCGGCGTAGATATCGCGCGCCCTGGCGCCTGGCTCGAGCGCCCTGACGACGGCCTCGAATGCCTTGGCCGTGACCTCGGCCATGGCGGCATCTTCGTCCTTGATGTTGCCGATGCGGATCAGCCGGCCAAGCGGCGCGTGATAGCGCGAGACACAGCCCGACAGTTCGACGAAGACCGGCTCGCCGCTGCGATAGATGCCGTCGCCCCAGGTCGTGTGCTCCTCGCCGAGCCGGGCGGCGGGCCGGATGAACGGGCCGAAGCCCGGCGCGTGGCCGCCGGCGCGCACCATCGCCGCCACGCATTGGGCGGCAACCTCCTGCTCGGCGGCGCCGTCGGAGATGGCAGCGATGGCGGCACCTGCCCCAGCATCCGTGACCTTGGCGGCGCGGCGCATCAGCACCTGTTCCTCGGCGCTCTTCACCAACCGCATCTTGTCGACCAGTCCCGAGACGTCGCTCCACTTGGCGTCGGCCTGCGCCTCGAGCTTCAGGGCGAGGCCGTGGCTGAGGCCGGAGGTCCAGTTTTCGATGCCGATCCGTTTGCCGGCCAGGCCGAGTTCGGAAATGACGCGCGCGGCGAGGTCGGCCGCGGTCTCGCTGTCGGAGTGACCGCGGAATTCTGCTGCCTTCACCTGATTCTCGATCGTCACCTTCTCCATCGACCGGGTGACCAGGATAGGACGCCGGTCGAGCGTGACGATCAGGAGGTGCGGCGCGAAATAACCCCAATGGTCGAGGCCGGTGAGGTAGAAAACAGTCTCCGGCGAGGCGAAGACGACGGCGTCGAGCTTGCGCTCTGCCAATGCCGTGCGAACTTTCGACAAGCGGCCGGCGATCTCGGCTTCGGAAAAGGGATTGCGGTCCATTGAGGTGTCCTTGAGTTGCCGGTCCTGGGCTGATGGTCAGTCGATGAAGATGGGATCGCGGGTCACGTCGCAGAGCCGCTCGCCGCCGCCTTCGCTGGCGCTGGGATCCTGGCAGATGATGAGATCGAAGCCGGCCTTTGCCATGCGTTGCTTCACGTCGGCCAGGCGCCGCGCGTATTCCGCCTTGGTGGGCCCGCCCGACGCGTCCAAAGCCGTTTTCCTTCCTGCCCTCATCCAAAGGCGGTTCGTATCCGCATCGAGAAAGCACACCTTAATTGTGCACAACTTGCGCATCACAAAGCCGCACAATCAAGCCCAGTGGCGATTTTTCCAGATTCGTACAGTGCGTCTTGCGATATGTCCAGATGAGTTGTATACGTCTTAGTGCGCTTGACGCGATGGTGGAGAAACATCGTTCGAGCCCGATAATTATCGAAGAAGAAAAGGGGAAAGCATGTTCACGTCACAGATATCCCGCCGCGCGCTCGTGAAGGCCGCCGCCTGTCTTGCGCTCGCCGCGACCGCATTCACGTCACTGCCGGCCCATGCCGAAACGACGCTCGAACGCGCCAAGAAGGACGGCTATATCCGCGTCGGCTTCGCCAATGAGGCGCCGTTCGGTTTCGCCACGCCTGACGGCAAATTGACCGGCGAAGCGCCGGAAGTCGCCAAGGCGGTGCTCGCCAAGATGGGCATTGCGCAGGTCGACGGCGTGCTGACCGAATTCGGCTCGCTCATTCCGGGTCTCAAGGCCGGCCGCTTCGACATCATCGCCGCCGGCATGTTCATCAATCCCAAGCGCTGCGCCGAGATCAATTTTTCCGAACCGTCCTATGGCATCGGCCAGGCCATGCTGGTCGCGAAGGGCAATCCGAAAGGCGTGAAGGACTATTCGAGCATCAAGGACAATCCCGATCTCAAGCTCGCCGTGATGGCGGGCGCCGTCGAGGGGGGATATGCGAAGGACGCCGGCGTTGCCCAAGGACAAGTCGTTTCCTTGCCCGACCAATCCAGCCTGGTCGCGGCGGTCCAGTCTGGCCGTGCCGATGCTGCCGCGCTAACCGCGCTCTCGATCGCCGATATGGCCAAGAAGGCCGATGGCGTCGAATCGACCAAGCCCTTCGGTGAAGTTGCCGGCAAGTCGGTGAAAGGCCATGGCGGCTTCGGCTTCCGCAAGGAGGACACCGATCTGCAGGAAGCGTTCAACGCCGAACTGAAGAAGTTCCTCGGTACGCCGGAGCATATCGCGCTGGTCGAGCCGCTCGGCTTCGGCAAGGACTATCTGCCGAACAAGACGACTGCAGAGCTCTGCAAGGGCGAATAAATTCCCAACTGCTGGGCGGCGTGAAAGCGCCGCCCTCTTTTTTCCTCGGAGAAGCAGATGGGTATCCGCACGCTCGTTGCCATGCTGGTCGTTTCGCTGGCCGTGATCGCGGCGCTGGCGACGCAGGAGACATACAGGCTGTTCCTACCGGGACTATTGCAGGGCGCCGTCCTGACGATCGAGATCGCTGTCCTCGGCAGCCTGCTGGCGGTCGTCATGGGCGTGCTCGCCGCGCTGGCGCGCATGTATGGTCCAGCGCCGCTGAGATGGCTGGCGACGGTCTATGTCGAAATCTTTCGCGGCACCTCGGCGCTGGTGCAATTGTTCTGGCTGTTTTTCGTGCTGCCGCAATTCGGGGTCACGCTCGACGCGTTTCCCGTCGCGGTGCTGGCGCTTGGCTTGAATGTTGGCGCCTATGGATCCGAATGCGTGCGCGGCGCAATCCAGTCGGTCGCTCACGGCCAATGGGAGGCGGGAACGGCGCTCAACATGAGCCGTGCGCAAATGCTGCGCCGGATCATCCTGCCCCAGGCCTTCGTCGCCATGATCCCGCCCTGGGGCAATCTGTTCATCGAGCTTTTGAAATCGACGGCGCTGGTTTCGCTGATCACGCTCACGGACCTCGCCTTCAAGGCGCAGCAGATGAACCAGAACACCTTCAAGACCATTCCCATCTTCACGCTGGTGCTGTTGATGTATCTCGCCATGTCGCTCACTGTTTCCATCGGCATGCGGCTTCTCGAAAGGCGGGCCTCGCTCGGTCTGGCGCGGGGGAGGGCGGCGTGATCTGGGATTGGAGTTTTGCCGCCGAGATCCTGCCGGTGCTCGCACGCGCCGCCGTCGTCTCGATCGAGGCGACGCTGCTCGGCTTCGTCATCGCGGCTTTGCTCGGGCTGGTCCTCGCGGTAATCCGTATCGCGGTGCCCTGGACCGGCTGGACGATCTCGGTGCTGGTCGAACTGATCCGCTCGACGCCGCTGCTCATCCAGATCTTCTTCCTCTATTTCGTCTTTCCGAAATTCGGCGTCGTGCTCGACGCATTCACGGCCGGCGTTCTGGCCATCGGCATTCACTACGCCGCCTATTGCTCGGAGGTCTACCGCGCGGGCTTCGACAACATCCATCGCGGCCAGTGGGAAGCCTCGATCGCACTCAACCTCTCCTCCTGGACGATCTTTCGCGACATCATCATCCCGCAGGCGATACCGCCGATCGTGCCGGCGCTCGGCAACTATCTCGTCGCGCTGTTCAAGGAGACGCCGCTGCTGTCGGCCATCGCCGTGCTGGAACTCATGCAGACGGCCAAGATCATCGGCTCCGAGACTTTCCGCTACACCGAACCGATCACGCTGGTCGGCCTGTTCTTCCTGGCCATGAGCCTGGTTTCGGCCGCGCTCATCCGTGCCCTCGAACGCCTGCTCAACCGAAGGACCGCGCGATGACCGAACAACCGATGGTCCGTTTCGACAATGTTTCGAAGCGTTATGGCGCGCTCACCGTGCTCGACGGGCTGAACCTCGAAATCGCGCGCGGCGAGAAGGTTTCCGTCATCGGACCGTCCGGTTCCGGCAAGACCACGGTCTTGCGCATGCTGATGACGCTGGAGACGATCAATGACGGCGTCATCTGGGTCGAAGGCGAGCCACTGACGCATATGAAGCAAGGCGGAAAGCTGGTGCCCGCCAATCTTGCCCATATCCGCCGCATCCGGGCGAAGATCGGTATGGTGTTCCAGTCTTTCAACCTGTTTCCACACATGACGGCGATGGCCAATTGCATCGAGGCGCCTATGACCGTGCTTGGCATGAAGCGGGCCGATGCCGAGGCACGGGCGGCCGAGCTTCTCGACATGGTCGGGCTGTCGCAGAAGAAGGATCATTATCCTTCCCAGCTTTCCGGCGGCCAGCAACAGCGCGTCGCCATTGCCAGGGCGCTGGCGATGCGGCCCAAGATAATGCTGTTCGACGAGGTGACGTCCGCGCTCGATCCGGAACTTGTCGGCGAAGTGCTGCAAGTGATAAGGCAAATCGGCCGCGAGCATGATCTGACGATGCTCATGGTCACCCACCAGATGGGCTTCGCCAAGGAATTTTCCGATCGCGTCTGCTTCTTCTACCAGGGCAAAATTTGCGAGCAGGGGCCGCCGGCAGAGCTTTTCGGCGCACCCAAGAATGAGCGGACGCGGCAGTTTCTGCACGCTGTCCTGGAGGCTGGATGACGCTTGATACGGATGCCTCGGCCAAGACCGTGCCGCCTTCGCGTCCGCTTTCGGCGCGCGAACGGTTCGAACGCATCTACCTGATTCTGCGCGACCGTATCTGCCTGCTCGATTATCCGCCGGGGAGCCGGCTCTCCGAGGAAGAACTCGCCCAGGAATTCGAGATCAGCCGCACACCGGTCCGACGCGTGCTGGCGCGGCTCGAGGCCGAAGGGCTTGTGCAATCGGTCCACGGCGTCGGTACGATCGTTACCGACGTCGACATCGAGGAGTTGCAGCAGGTCTACCATCTGCGACTGGAACTCGCGCTGCTGGTCGGCAAGCTTTCGCCAATTCCCCGAACGGCGGTCGACCTCGATCGCATTCGAGCGCTCATCGCGCGCTGCGATTCCGATATGCTCAATCCGGATCAGCGTGCCTTCCTGCAGCTGAATATGGACTTCTTCACTGAACTATCCGGCATGACCGGGAACCAGCCCCTGCGCGAAATAAGCGAAAGGCTGTATTTTCAGGTTGCGCGCGTAGTCCTCAAGATGATGCCGCAGCTCGGCCTTGTGGAGGAGTTCACGGCCTTCCGGCGCGAAATGGAGGAAGTGCTGGCCGCCGCGGAAATCGGAGACTGGGAATCGATCGGGCACATCAGGCGAGCCCATATCTCGATGAGCTTTCGGCGCATGGTGCGCCATGCCGGCCGACATGATGAATTTGACGGCAAGACCTGACGGTCGTCCTTTGGCACGGTGACGCAGCTTGTCATCCCGGCGCCGAGAAGCGCTGCTGCTCCGTCCTCTTATTTAGAGCATTTCCTATTTTGGGAGAATCGTAGGATTCCCAAAACCGGATGTTTGTGATTCAAGATGCTGGCTGGAT
>NZ_VFWR01000036.1:0-9343 GCF_006443035.1 Mesorhizobium sp. B1-1-6
CCGTCTCCCTCGCTCATCGGCGAGCAGGGCGACATTCCTACTTTGCGGAATCAAGACATTTCTATTTTGCGGCAATATCCATAAGTCGCATAAGATAGATTATGGAACTAAGCTTCCAGATCCGGTCTCAGAATCGGCCGTCGGTTGCCGGCGAATGCGATCTTGCACGTCGGCCGGTTCGGGTGTGGAGACAGGTTCACTGAACTCCGTTCAACGGAGCAGCCCGCCTTTGGCGGGCTGCGTTGGCACATCCTAGGCAAGTTTACTCGGCGGCGCCGATCGCCTTGAGCCCGGCGGCGGCGCATTTGGCGTCGATATCGCCCGAAGGAGCACCGCCGACGCCAATGCCGGCCACAAGGGCATCGCCGAACTTGACCGGCAAGCCGCCAGCCTGGATCACCATGCGAGGATCCATGTCACGCATGCCGTCATTTGCCGGCTTGGAGGCTATGAATTCGGCGAGCCCCGCAGTGTCGCGACCCAAGGCTGCCGCGGTGAAGGCCTTGCCTTCGGCGCTGGATGCGGTGTGTGCGCCGGAATTATCGGCCTTGAGCAGCACTTGCGTCGCGCCGCTCCGCGCCACGATGGCGACGCTGACATTGCTGCCTTCGGCAGCGCAGGCCTCCAGCGCGGCTTGTGCTGCCTTGGTTGCCCGCTCAAGCGGCAAGTAAGGGACGGTTGGCAATTCCTGCGCTGTGGCAGCGATAGGAGTAAGAAGCGTCACTGTAAGTACGAGTTCGCGAATCATCGGGCCTCTCCTTTCCAACTAACGGGCAAAGGTTAGCGCCTCTTGCTCTCAATGTATATTTTAGGAAGCCATCACATAGACTGCCTGTCAGGCCTGCAATGCAGATCGACGAGCATCCACCGGCCTGACAATGCAATCCTCTTTTGGCATTTTGCAATCTTGAAGCGACAGCGAACTGGCGACGGCCGTGTGGCGATCCCAGGTGCAAGATCTCGACATCGGACCTGTATCGGCGGCTCGCTGCCAGGCGATCAGTGCCATCAGCTATGAAGAGAATATTCTATCCGTCTGATCTATAAGGAATTTCAAGCGCCATGCCATCAAATGCCGGCTCGACATTTGCCGGAGTCTCAGCCATCACGGTAGCGTAGTCCAGCGGCCCATGCATATGGGTCAGCACAGCCTGTTTCGGGGCCAGCCGCTCGATCCACTCAAGCGCCTCGCCAAGCGACAGATGGCTCGGGTGCGTCCTGTACTGCAGCGCGTCGATGATCAGGACATCGAGATTACGCAGCCGTTCGGCAGTGGCAGCCGGAAAATCGCTGATGTCGGGGCAATAGGCTAGTCCGCCGATACGGAAGCCGAGCGATATGATGTCGCCATGGACCTGCGGCAGCGGCTCGAGGGTGAGGGCACCGCCCTCGCCTTCGATCACGACGGGCTTTGCGTGATCGATGATATGGGCGTCGACGATTGGCGGATAGGAACTGCCTGGCGGCGTCTCGAAACAGTAGCCGAAGGCCTGGCGCAGCCGCAGCATCGTTGGCTGATCGGCATGGATATCGATCCGCTGCCGCTGGTCGAGCACGAAGCCGCGCAGGTCGTCGATGCCGTGGATGTGGTCGGCATGTGGATGGGTGTAGATGATGGCGTCGATGCGCTTGACCGAGGCCATCAGCATCTGCTGGCGGAAATCCGGTCCTGTGTCGATGACGACGGTGGTGCGGGCGCCGCTCTCGGCAATCCGCTCCACAAGGGCTGCCGTGCGCATGCGCCGATTTTTCGGATTTTGCGGATCGCAATTGCCCCAGTCGCCGGTGATGCGCGGCGTGCCCGGTGACGAGCCGCAGCCGAGAATGGTGAGGCGCAGCCGGTCTGTCATCGTTCAGGCGCTTTGCTCGGCGGGGCGCGGCATCTTGCCGAACAGCCGGAAGAAATTATCGGTCGTCAAAGCTGCGATTTCACCTTCGCTGACGCCGATCGTCTCGGCCAGAACCCTGGCCGTGTGCGCGACATAGGCGGGTTCATTACGCTTGCCGCGAAATGGGATCGGCGCGAGATATGGCGCATCGGTCTCCACCAGCAGCCGGTCGTGCGGCAGGTCGGCGGCTATGGCGCGTATTTCGGGCGAATTCTTGAAGGTCAGGATGCCGGAAAACGAAACATAGCCGCCCAGCGAGACGCCAACCTCGGCCAGCCTGCGTCCCGACGAAAAACAGTGCAGGATAAACGGGAAGGCGCCCTTCCCCGTTTCCTCCTCCAGAATATGAGCCATGTCGTCGTCGGCATCGCGCGAATGGATGACCAGCGGCAGGCGCGTCTCGCGGGCGGCGGCGATGTGGTTGCGCAAACCCTGCGCCTGCGCATCGCGGGGCGCTTTGTCATAGAAATAGTCGAGCCCGGCTTCGCCGATCGCCACCACCTTGGGATGGGCGGACAGGCGCACGAGATCCGCCGTCGTCACGTCAAGCTCTTCGGCCGCATTGTGCGGATGGGTTCCGACGGAGCAGTATACTTCGTCGAAAGCGTCTGCGATTTCAAGTATTTGCTGAAATCGCTTCACGCGCGTCGAAATCGTTACCATGCGGCCGATCCCGGCGGCCAGGGCGCGAGCGACGATGGACGCCCGCTCCTCTGAGAAGTCCGGAAAATCCAGATGGCAGTGGCTGTCGACGAGCATCAGCCGTTCGCTTCCGGCTGATCGACATAACGCGGAAATACGCCTTCTGGCACAGGCAACGCTCTGCCCGGCACAAGCGCATGGTCGGCGTGGAGATGCACGAAATCGCGCTCGTCTGCCGGCACCGCCAGCAGGTCAAGCAGCTTCGCGGCCGATCCTGGAGTGAAGGGCTGGCACAGAATCGCCACGCGCCGGACCACTTCGGCCGTAGTCCACAATACCGTTTGCATGCGCTCGGGGTTGGTCTTCTTCAGCGCCCAGGGTTCCTGTCCGGCGAAATACCGGTCGGCTTCGGCCACCACGCCGAAGATCGATGCCAGCGCCAGATGGATGCCTTGCTCGGCCATTGCCTTGCGCGCGGCGGCAAGAGCGGCCGCCGCCTGATCGAGGATTGCCTTGTCCGCATCCGTCAGTTCGCCGCGCGTCGGCACCACGCCGCCGCAGTTCTTGGCGATCATCGACAGCGAGCGCTGCGCCAGATTGCCGATGCCGTTGGCGAGGTCGGCATTGGTGCGGTTGACGATCGCCTCGTGGCTGTAGCTGCCGTCCTGGCCGAACGGCACCTCGCGCAGGAAGAAATAGCGCACCTGGTCGAGCCCGTAGTGCTCTACCATGGTGAAGGGGTCGATGACGTTGCCGACCGATTTCGACATCTTCTCGCCGCGGTTGAACAGGAAGCCGTGGCCAAAGACGCGCTTCGGCAGCGGAATGCCTGCCGACATCAGGAAGGCCGGCCAGTAGACGGCGTGGAAACGCACGATGTCCTTGCCGATGATGTGCGCATCGGCCGGCCAGAATTTCCAATTATCTGCTTTTTCATCGGGATAGCCGACGCCGGTAATGTAGTTTGTCAGCGCGTCGACCCAGACATACATCACGTGCTTCTCGTCGCCGGGCACCGGCACGCCCCAGTCGAACGTCGTGCGCGAGATCGACAGGTCTTTCAGTCCCGATCTGACGAAGCTCATCACTTCGTTGCGCCGCTCGGCCGGGCCGATGAAATCCGGCTGGCCCTCATAGAGCGCCAGCAGTTTGTCCTGATAGGCCGAGAGCCGGAAGAAATAGCTTTCCTCCTCGACCCATTCGACCGGCGTTCCTTGCGGGCCATAGCGGATATTGTCGGGACGAACCTCGGTTTCCTCCTCGCCGTAATAGGCTTCGTCGCGCACCGAGTACCAGCCGGCATAGCCGCCCTTGTAGATGTCGCCATTGGCGGCCATCGCCTTCCAGATCGCCTGAGAGGCCGCGTAGTGCCGCTCTTCGGTGGTGCGGATGAAATCGTCGTTGGAGGCGTTGAGAGCGGTCGCCATGCGTTTGAACTCGGCCGAATTGCGGTCGGCCAGTTCGCGCGCCGAAATGTCTTCCTTCTTCGCTGTCTGCAGCATCTTGATGCCGTGTTCGTCGGTGCCGGTGAGAAAGAAGACCTGCTTGCCGTCGAGCCGCTGAAAGCGGGCCAGCGCATCGGTGGCGATCAATTCGTAGGCATGGCCGATATGCGGCTTGCCATTGGGGTAAGAGATCGCGGTCGTGATGTAGAATGTATCGCGTGACATGAATGAACCGTCATGAATGTCTGAATGGAAGGCGTGGCGGTGGATATCGCATCGGGGTGGCGATTGCCATCCCGAGGGAACCATCACATTCGCATTGCAGACTTCAGGCGGTCGATCATGGTCAAGGCGTGCTGCTTCTTGTCGAGATTGTAGGTATCAGTCTCAGATATAGCGTCCAGCGCCTCATGCCAAGTGTCCGACAGCGTTTTGGCTCGTGCGAGATCGCCGGCCAGCGCCGCCCGGCTCGCCGCATCGGACAACAGATCGAGCGCGCGGCGGTTGAAGATATCGAACTGGATCGCCTGGTCGCGCCCGGCCACGACCTCGGCAAGACGATAGGCGCCGGCGATGTCGCTCTTGCCGGCGCTCACCAGGGCATCCAGCGTCTCGGCGATCTCCAGTCCGCCATACTGCGTCAGAAGGATCGCATTGCGGGCGCTGCCGCCTGCCCGCGTGGCCAGCGCTGCCCGCGCGGCCGGATCGCCCGGCGGCGGCGGCTCGGCGGTTTCCAGCACCGCCATCAGTTCGTCGATATCGAGCGGCGACAGCCGCACCAATTGGCAGCGCGAGCGGATCGTCGGCAGCAGGCTGCCCGGCGCATGGACGATGAGGATGAACAGCGTTCGCGCCGGCGGCTCCTCAAGATTCTTCAGCAAGGCATTGGCTGCATTGGTGTTCATGTCGTCGGCCGGGTCGACGATCACCACCCGGTAGCTGCCGTCATGCGAAGTCAGCGACAGGAAGCGATTGACCTTGCGGATCTCGTCGACGGTGACGACCGTCTTGAAGCTCTTGGTCTTGTCGTTCAGCGGCCGCGTCAGGTGCAGCACGCCGGGATGCGCGCCGGTGGCGATCTGGCGAAACAGCGAGGACGCCGGATCGGGAACGGCGAGCGTCTCCGGCGCCTGCTCGAAGGCCGGATGCTTCAGGAGATGATGCGCCAGATGGAACGCGAGCGTCGCCTTGCCGATGCCGAGCGGTCCGGTGAAGATCAGCGCGTGCGGCAGCTTTCCAGCGCGATAGGCGGCGGCGAGCATGGCGGCGGCCTGCCCGTGCCCGACCAGGCGTGGCGTTTCGGACGGTTCGGGGACGCCGTCCAGCGTGTCATGCTGTTCCGGCGCGATGCGTTCGAAGATCATGCGGGTGCGGTCTGTCTGTTGCGCATGGGCGCCCTCGCCTCCAGCGCCGCGAACACCGTGGCGGTGACGACATTTTCTACCGCATCGGGAGCGGCGGATGCGTCGATCACAACGCAGCGCTCCGGCTCGGCCGCGGCGATCGCCAGGAACGCTTCGCGGCGCGCCTGGTGGATGGCAAGCGTTTCCTTTTCGAAGCGGTCGGGGCCGGCGCCGGCGCCGCGACGCACTGTTGCGCGTCTCAGGCCTTCCGTGGGATCGATGTCGAAGATCAGCGTCATGTCGGGCATCATGCCATTGATGGCGACCTGCTCCAGCGTCTCCATGAACACCGGGTCGAGGCCGCCGGTGACGCCCTGGTAGACGCGCGAGGAATCCAGGAAGCGGTCGCATAGGACAATGGAGCTGCGCTCGACCGCCGGGCGGATGACCTGCTCGACATGGTCGGAGCGCGCCGCGGCGAAAAGCAGCGCTTCCATCTTCGGCCCAAACGGCTCGGCGGCGCCCGAAAGCAGCACATGCCGGACCGCTTCCGCGCCCGGCGAGCCGCCGGGCTCGCGGGTGACGAGGACGTCGTATTTCTTGGCGCGCATCTTTCCCGCCAGCCGCTCGATCTGCGTCGACTTGCCTGCTCCTTCGCCGCCTTCGAAGGTGATGAAAAATCCGCGTGCCAATCGAAAGGCCTTTATCCCTTATTTGAATGGATTCTAGCGCTCTAGATAGTCCGCGTTCGGGGAAACGTCCATGCCGCCGGCGTTATCGCATGTCGCTCAAAAGTGAGCTCGGCTTTGAGAGAACGACATGCATAAACAAAGACGCTAAAGCGCATCGCGTGAATCCGGTTCAGCGCGACGCGCTTTAGCGGAGCCAGCCGACGGCCAGTTCCTTGACGGCGTCGAGGGCGCGTTGCGGCAGCGTGCCGATGCCGATCGATTCGGCGGCGAACAGCGGCGTCTCCTGGCTCAGCGTATCGCCGATCCAGACCCGCAGCACGCCTACCGGCTGTCCCTCCTCCACGGGTGCGGCAACCGGTCCGTCATAGACGATGCTCGCCGTCAGCTTGTCGCGGTTGGCTACCGGCAGGAAGATGGCGATCGGCCCTTTCGCCTTCAGCGTCACACCGGCTTTAATGCCGCCGAAAACCTGAGCTTGGCCCACCACCTCGTCCTTGGCGAAGATTTGCGTCTTCTCGAAGGAACGGGCACCCCATTCGAGCAGCTTGCGCGCCTCCTCGGCGCGTTCCTTGTCGCTGGCGAGCCCGCTCATCGCCGCGATCACCCGCGCGCCATTGTGGCCGACCGAGCCGACTATGCCAAAGCCGGACACCTCACTGCTGCCGACCGCCAGGCCGTCGGCGCCGATGTCCATCGCCAGCAGCGGGTTGCGATTCCTCTGCGAAATCTTGTTCCAGGTAAAATCCTTCAGGCCGTAGTAGCGATAAAGGTCCGGATACTCGCGCCACAGATGCAAAGCCAGCATTGCCAGCTCGCGCACGCTCGTCTGCTGGCCCTCCGCCGGCAGCCCGGTCGAATTGACGAAAGTCGATTTGGCCAGGCCGATCTGGCGGGCGCGTTCGGTCATCTGCGCGGCGAAATTGTCCTCGGACCCGGCCAAGCCTTCGGCCAGCACGATACAGCCGTCATTGGCCGCCTGCACCGTCACGCCCTGGATCAGGTCCTCGACCCGGACCGCCGATTTGAGCTTGGCAAACATCGTCGACGTTCCCGAAGGGGCGCCGCCCTTGCGCCAGGCGTTTTCACTCACCACGAACGTGTCGTCGAGGGTCAGGCGCCCGGACTTGATGGCGTTGAACACCACTTCCATCGTCATCAGCTTGGCCATCGAGGCCGGCTGTATCGGCTTGTCGGCGTCCTTGGAAAACAACACCGTCCCTGTGTCGGCGTCTATCATGAAGGCCTGGGCTGCCTTGGTCTCGAAAAGCTGCGCGCTGGCGGGCGCGATGCAAAACAGCAGCAGGGCCAATCCCAGAAATCCGGCCAAAGGCGGAAAGACGCGCAACTGCATGAAATCTCGACCCGTTTGCCGGTTCTGGCGCAGCCAAGCTATCAGGGTTTTTTCCGCAGGATCAACCGTGCGGGAAAAATAGATCAGTTGCGCACGGCCAGAGCGTCCGGCGCACCATGCGACCAGGCCGCCTGCAGCAGATCGTCGACGCCGCCATGGCCGTCCGGATAGAGGTTCACCGCATACCAGTCCTTGCCATCGAATTCGGAACGCTGGATCTCGATCCTGCCGAAGGGCTCGAGCGCGGCGGCCACGCGTTTTGCCTCGGTGGCGTCATCGAAGGTGCCGGCCGCGACATAGGCCGGCGACGGCGCCTGGGGATTGGCGCTCTTCCATGAGCGCAGGATGTCGGCGGGCGACATGCCGTCGTCGTCAAGTGCGGCAAAGACATCGGCGCTCCGCACGCGCTCGTCGGCATAGGAGAGCGAGGCCACCGAAAACGGCGATTGCGGCGGCAGGCCGATATCCGGACGCTCTGGCACGATCGGACCGAAGTCGGGCAGCGCCAGGTCACCCAAGGCCGGCGATTGTGCCGGCACCTGCCCTTGCGGAATCATATCGGAATTCGTCAGCTGACCCGGAAACGGCACGGCGGCAGCGCCCACCGGCAGGCTGGGCGACGGTCCGTTCATGGCCACCATGACGCCGGTCGGCAGGCCGTCCGACGGATCCGGTATCCTGTTGCCTGGATGGTAGGAGGCCATCAGATACTGGTCGTCATTGCCGTCGAGCGGCGCGCGGCCAACATATTCCACCTTCACCTCGGCCGTGCCGACATTGGCATAGTCGAGCATCTGGGCGGCGCGTTCCGAGACATCGATGATGCGGCCCTGGTGGTAGGGACCGCGATCATTGACGCGCACGATGACCGAACTGCCGGTCTTGAGATTGGTGACGCGGGCGTAGCTCGGCAGGGGCATGGTCGGGTGCGCCGCCGTCAGATGGCTCATGTCGTAGACTTCGCCGTTGGCGGTCAGCCGTCCGTGAAAGGCATCGCCGTACCACGACGCCAGGCCGACCTTGGCATAGTGTTTGTCTTCCTTCGGATAGTACCACTTGCCGCGAACCTGGTAGGGCCTGCCAAGCTGGTCGCGGCCGCCGCCACGCCGCATGAAGGCGACGCGAGGGCTGGCCTTCACGCCATATTCGGTTTCGGCGAAATATTCCTTGGAACGGGTCTTCTTGTGGACCATCCCTTTTGGTTCAGGCTGCGACGCGCAGGCGGCAAGCAGCACTGCCGACATGGTGAATAGCGCGAAAGCGCAAGCACGGCGTAGACGCGGGCGCGCCGTAGTTTGCATTTCCTGATGTCCCCTACAGTCTCGACCAAAAACGCCGCGGCTTGAACGTCGCAGGAGCCAAAGCTTACCTGACCAAGACCAACGACGCCTCGAACCCCTGTCCTTTGTGCGCAGGAATTGTTTATCACGCTATTAATCGATTGTGGCCGCAACCAGGCAAGATTGTGACGCCACCCTGCCCGGCGTCGGCTGCCGGGAAACGTGCGGTCCGCGCATGCCGGTTGACAGGTCTTTGCCGGGCACACTAGAGCATCAGCGAGATGGCTCTCTTCATTCGCCGCCAGGCTCGAATATCGGATCGAGTGACGTTGGGCGAAGAGATGTCGCTGGAGGGATGGCCGAGCGGTTTAAGGCACCGGTCTTGAAAACCGGCGTGGGCGCAAGCTCACCGTGGGTTCGAATCCCACTCCCTCCGCCAAACACCGCCGGTCCGTTCCGGACACATAGGTTACGGTTTATACCGGAGACATGGGTAACACTTTTGGCCCGAAGGGGTTTTGGAGTGGTTCGAGCCTGCATGTCTCATCATCGAAATATCCCAGATCATAGTGTATGAAGCTGACGAGCCAAATGCCGTCGTCGACTTCGCTGATGCCGAGCCTTTGGCCGGCGAGCACGGTGGAGATGTTGATTTTCTTCCTGTGCATGCAGATGCGGCCGCAGGCGGTGACGAGGATGTC
>NZ_VFWR01000037.1:0-8863 GCF_006443035.1 Mesorhizobium sp. B1-1-6
CAGCCTCCATCCGCTGGCGATAAAACCGGACAACTCACGTGCTACCTAATCCGGACAACTCATGTGCTTACGACACAGGGTTTCGCGCTTCATTGACAAGCTGCGGTGAAGTGGCTAGAAGCCCGCCCGCATGAGACGGGCTCGACGCCCGCTAGCGGATGGTCCGTCACGACAATGGCCTAGGGATGGTCAAGAAGGCGGCTTGTGATCAACCGGAAAGTTTGGATTTAAATCGGCGCGAGTCACGCCGCAAAGCTTGTGCGCACGGACCACGAGTATAAACTCCGGCCAGTTTGAAGCCTGAGCAAGGAAGGTCAGTTTTCAGATGAATCTGCGCATATCGGGAAAACACATGGATATCGGCGATGCGTTCCGTACGCGCATCAACGATCGTGTCGGCGAGGCGATCGGCAAATATTTCGACCGCGGCTTTGCCGGACATGTCACCGTCATCAAATCGGGCTCGCGCTATTCGGCGGATTGCATGATCCGGCTGGATTCCGGCGCTTCGCTGCAGGCGACCGGCGATGCCCAGGACCCGACGCTGGCTTTCGAGGCCGCGGCGGATCGTCTGGAAACCCGGCTTCGGCGCTACAAGCGCCGGCTGAAATCGCACAATTCGGGCAATGGCGAGCTCACCGATATCGCCTACACGGTGATGGCGCCACTCGCCGATGACGACGAGGACATTCCGGAGGATTTTGCGCCGGCCATCGTCGCCGAATCGACCATGACGCTGAAGACCATGTCGGTGGCGTCGGCGGTCATAGAACTCGACACAAAGGACAGTCCGGTCTTCGTCTTCCGCAACGCCGGAAACAATCACGTCAACATCGTCTATCGCCGGCCGGATGGGAACATCGGCTGGATCGATCCGTCCACGACCAAGGTCGCACAGGGATAAAACCGGCCGCACGAGGGGTGGGGACTGGTGACGGCAGGCGAACAAGGGATTTTCAAGTATGGATCTGAGCGATCTCATCAACGTTCCGGCGATATTGCCGGCGTTGAAGGCGAACTCCAAGAAGCAGCTTCTGCAATTGCTGTCGGAGAGGGCGGCCGCGATTTCCGGCATTCCGGAGCGGGAAGTGTTCGACACCATCCTGCAGCGCGAGCGGCTCGGCTCGACCGGGGTCGGCAACGGCATCGCCATTCCGCACGGCAAGCTGGCCGGCGTGAAGCGCATCGCCGGCGTGTTCGCCCGCCTGGAGACGCCGGTCGATTTCGAGGCGCTCGACGACCAGCCGGTCGACCTGGTGTTCCTGCTGCTCGCCCCTGAAGGGGCCGGCGCCGATCATCTGAAGGCGCTGTCGCGCATCGCGCGGGTGCTGCGCGACGCCGATACAGTGGCCAAGATCAGGGGAACGCGCGACGCCGTGGCAATCCACGCGCTTTTATCGGACACTCAGGCCTCGCACGCGGCCTGACGTTTTCTGGATAAACGATGGTCGAGGGCCGCCAGGGGCGGCCCCGTTCGTTTTCAGCGGAAAATCGCCTTAATGAATGGCGACCGTGGTCAGGTCGTTTTCCATGGCGCCGGCCAGCGCGCGATCGCGCGCATCCGAAAGCAGGATCGGCTGGCCGTTGGCGGCAAACAGCGCCCACAATTCCATGCCGGGCGCGATTTCGCCAATGCCCGGGAAACGGCCGAGCAGTTCCTCGCTCGTTACCTTGCGCAGATAAGCGACCGAGCCCTCGCCGAGATGGGCGAATTCACCGCTGGTCATGGTGGGATTTTGGTCAATTCTGGTCATTTCAAGCCTCCTTGGCGCGAGACGCCGCCCTGGTTCTGGGCAGTAGGCCATCCCGCATGAGAGCCATCGGCAAAGATCAGTCTTTCACCGATATGTTTATTTTCCGTACCAGCCGCTCGGACTCGGGCCGATCAAGATCGATCGACAAAAGGCCGTTCTTCAGCTCCGCCGCAATCACCCGCATGCCGTCGGCCAGCACGAAGCAGCGCTGGAATTGGCGTGCGGCGATGCCGCGGTGAAGAAATTCGCGCTCGGTATCGTCGGTCTGACGACCGCGCACGACCAACTGGTTTTCCTCCGTGGTGACATCGAGATCGCTTTCGGCGAAACCGGCGACAGCGAGCGTGATGCGCAGCCTTTCGGCCTTGCCGTCGGCGCCGCTGAGCCGCTCGATGTTGTAAGGAGGATAGCTGTCACCGGATTTCGCCAGGCGCTCCAGCGTCTTTTCCATGGCGTCGAAACCCAGGAGAAGCGGACTGGAGAAAGGCGTCATTCGGCTCATGTTACATTGTCCTCTCAAGAGCGACATAAACTGGAAAAACCCAGATGGCATTTTTCCCGATGGTCTTGATATGGTCCGCCCCACGACCAAGTTCAAGCCATCAAAACACCCGCCCAAAAAGACCACGTCGTGGACTCACAAGAATGATCGACATGGCGCTTGAAACGGCAGTGAGATGCAAGGAGAAGCGCTGCGCCGGGATTCGTTCCCCGGGCGGAGCGGTTCGGCAGCTCAAGGCCGGTTCGATGCGTTTCGCATGCTCGCTCGGACGCATGGGCTCATGGCCAAACAAGGAATTGAAATGCCCCAAACACGCAAGATCATCATCGACACGGATCCTGGCCAGGACGATGCCGTCGCCATATTGCTGGCGCTTGGCAGCCCCGAGCTGGAGATCGTCGGCATATCAGCCGTAGCCGGCAACGTGCCGCTGAACCTTACCGAAAAGAACGCCCGCAAGATCTGCGAACTGGCCGGCCGACCCGACATCAAGGTCTATGCCGGCGCCGTCCGTCCGCTGGCGCGTGAACTGGTTACGGCCGAGGCGGTGCATGGCCAAACTGGCCTCAACGGGCCGCAATTGCCCGAACCGACGATGAAGCTGCAGGATAAGTACGCCGTCGATTTCATCGTCGAGACGCTGATGAAGGAAGAGAGCGGCAGCATCACGCTGTGCGCTCTCGGGCCGCTCACCAATATCGCGCTGGCGCTGATCCGCGAGCCGAGGATCGCGCCGCGCATCAAGGAAATCATCCTGATGGGCGGTGGCTTCTTCGAAGGCGGCAATGTCACGCCGGCGGCCGAATTCAACATTTATGTCGATCCGCACGCGGCCGAGGTGGTGTTGAAATCCGGCATTCCGATCGTGCTGATGCCGCTCGACGTCACCCACAAGGCGCTGACCACCGCCAAGCGCACCCAGGCCTTTCGCAAGCTCGGCACCAAGGTCGGTACCGCAACGGCCGAGATGCTGGAGTTTTTCGAGCGTTTCGACGAGGAGAAATACGGCACCGATGGCGGGCCGCTGCATGACCCCTGCGTCATCGCCTACCTGTTGAAACCGGAGCTGTTCAAAGGCCGCAACTGCAATGTCAGCGTAGAAACCAGCTCGGAACTGACCATGGGCATGACCGTGATCGACTGGTGGGGCGTCACCAAGCGGGAAAAGAACGCCAAGGTGATGGGCGACATCGACCATGACGGCTTCTTCGCGCTGTTGCTGGAACGGCTGGGGCGGCTTTAAATCCGCCTCCTTACCCTCTCCCCTTGCGGGAAAAGGCGGCCTCGCGAAGCGAGGACGGATGAGGGGTGTTCCGGGGAACGCCGACGCCTCACTCCGTCACGCACCCCTCAACCATCTCGGCGTTGCGCGCCGATCCACCTTCCCCCACAAGGGGGAAGGAAAGGCGGCGGTGCTTACTTCGACCGCGAAAACGCCAGCCACAGGCCGCCGCCGATCATGAAGCTGCCGCTGATCCTGGACAGGAGCTTGACGCGGCGGGCTGACAGGATGCGACCGGCGCGGCCGGCGGCCAGCGCATAAGTCGAATCCGACATGGCGGCGAAGATCATGGCGGTGAGGCCCATGACGACGATCTGCAGCGAATAATTGCCTTGCGGCGCGATGAATTGCGGAAAGAAGGCGCCGAAGAAAATCAGCGTCTTCGGGTTGCTGAGCGCCACCAGCAGGCCCTGCAGGAAAAAGCCGCCGCGCGGCTTCCGCGCCGTTCCGTCGGCGTTCAGCTTGCCCTTGGACCGGAACATCTGCACGCCCATCCAGATCAGATAGGCGGCACCGATCAGCCGCACCCATTCGAACCAGTGCCCCATGCCCGATATCAGCGTGTTGAGGCCGATGCCGACGATGGCGATCATGACCGCCAGGCCGGCCTGCGTGCCGGCGACATTGGCCAGGCCGGCGCGGGCGCCATGACGGATGCTGTTGGCGATGATCAGCGTGACCGTCGGCCCTGGCACCAGGATGATGACGACGCACGCAAGGACATAGGCGGCATAGAGTTCCAGCGACATGATTTTTTCCCTCGGGCAGAATGCCGCCTGTGCGGCGCCACAATCAATGCATGGCGGCGATGCCGGTGCAAGCCGGCACATGGAGCCGCGCGATACGCAGATGCACCGGATTCAGGCGCCGGACGGCCACGGCAGTGTCGTCTCATAGGCCGCCGCCGCCTTCAGCACAGCCATGTCGCCACGCGGCCGGCCGATCAGCTGCATGCCCATCGGCCGGCCTCTGGCGTCGAAGCCGACCGGCACGCTGACGGCCGGGCAGCCGCCCATGGTGGCGGGCGCCGAAACCTGCATCCAGCGGTGATAGCTGTCCATCGGCCGGCCGGCGATCTCGCGCGGCCAATGGGTGCCGACGTCGAACGGAAAGACTTGCGCGGTCGGCAATGCAATCAGGTCGAAGCGGTCGAACAGCGACAGCAGCATCCGGTACCAGGACGTCCGGGCGACCGAGGCGGCGCGAATCCGAGGCGCCGTCAGGAGTTGCGCGTTCTCCACCTCCCAGACGGCTTCGGGCTTCAACAGGGCGCGCCTGGCGGGATCGTCATAGTGCACTTTCAGCGCGCAGCCGCTGCTTGCCTGGCGCAACGTCACGAAGGCCTGCCACAAGGCCTCGAAATCAAAATCCGGCACCAGTGCCTCGGCCTTGAACGAGGCCTCCCCGAAGCGGTCGAGCGCGGCTCGGCAGAGCTCGAGGATGCCGGGCTCCATGGGCAGGTGGCCGCCCAGATCGCCGAGCCAGGCGACACGGCCGCCCGCGGCGGGCATCCGCAGGCCTTCGAGGAAGGAGCCTTGTTTCTCATAGGACAAGGGTGCGTGCGGATGATAGCCCGCCTGCACGTCGAGCAGCAGCGCCATGTCGCCGACATTGCGCCCCATCGGCCCATCGACGCCCATCTGGGCATGAAAGACCTCGACGTCCGGGCCGCCGGGGACGAGCCCCTGCGATGGCCGGAAACCATAGACATTGTTCCAGGCGGCTGGATTGCGCAACGAGCCGCCGAAGTCGCTGCCATCGGCGACGGGCACCATGTCCAGCGCCAGCGCCACCGCGGCGCCGCCGCTCGAGCCGCCGGCGCTCAAATCTGGATCAAAGGCGTTCAGCGTCGGGCCGAACACGGGATTGTAGGTGTTGGAGCCGAGGCCGAATTCGGGAACGTTGGTCTTGCCGATGATGATGGCGCCGGCCTTGCGCATGCGCTCGACGAAGAAATCGTCCTCCTGGGGCTCGAAATCGGCGAAGATCGGCGAGCCGAAGGAAGTGCGCAGGCCGCGGGTCATTGCGAGATCCTTGACCGCAATCGGCAGGCCGAAGAGCACACCGGCCCGGTCCGGGCGGGCATCGGCTGCGTCGGCCTCGCGCAGGATATCGCTACGATCGCGCAAGGAAACGATGGCATTGACGAGCGGGTTGACGGCTTCGACGCGGTCGAGGAATGCCGTCACGACCTCACGTACCGAAAGTTTCCTTTGCCGGATCGCGTCGGCCAGTTCGACGGCGGGCAGGCGGCATATATCACCGGCCGGTGGCGCGGCATGCTTTGTCTGGGGGCGCATTCTGGTCGTCTCAGCGGGATTTCAGGAGTGCCTGGTCGACATCGGCGGCCAACGGGATCGCCGGCTGGGCGCCCGGCTTCAGGCATGCCAGCGTGCCGGCCGCGCCGGCCCGGGCGAGCGCCTGTTCGAGGGGCAGGCCCGACGACAGGCCGGCGGCGAAATAGCCGCAAAAGGTGTCGCCTGCACCAACCGTGTCGACCGGGGTGATCTTCAATGCGGGCACCGTCAGGGAATCGGTCGGCGTCGCCGCCATCACGCCGTCGCCGCCGAGCGTGACGACGATGGTGCGGCCGGTTTTCCCGGCAAAGTCGCGCATCCGTGCCGCGCGGTCGCGCCCGCTCAGCGACAGCACCTCGCCATAGAGGTCGAACTCGGTCTCGTTGGCGACGACATAGTCGGCCTTGCCGAGCAAGCCGGCCGCGTCGCGATGGAAGGGTGCGGTGTTGAGCACGGTGACGGCACCGGCCGCGCTTGCCTGATCGAGCGCGGCTTCGACGGTCGCAAGCGGGATCTCGTGTTGCAGGAGCACGACATCGCCTTTTCCGGGGAAGGCCTTGGACAGGTCGCCGGGCAGCACCGAGGCGTTTGCACCCGGCACCACGGCGATAATGTTCTCGCCTTCGTCGCCGACCATGATCAGCGCGGTGCCCGTCGAGGCAAAAGTTTCGGCCACGCCAGACAGATCCACCTTGGCCTGGCGCAGCAGCGCCAGGGCCTCGCCGGCGAAACTATCCTTGCCGACGGCTCCCACCATGCGCACCTTGGCGCCGGCGCGCGCGGCGGCCAACGCCTGGTTGGCGCCCTTGCCGCCGGGCGCGGTGGCGAAACCGGAGCCGCTCACCGTCTCGCCAGGGCTCGGCAAGCGGTCGACATTGGCGATAAGGTCGAGATTGATCGAGCCGACGACGATGATCAAGGAATGCCTCCTCATGAATGAGCGGGAAGCTATCCTGTAAGATCGTTGCTTTCCAGTGCATGCCGATATAGCAAGCGCCGCGGTGCCGCGGTGCCGCGGTGCCGCGTCATGCGAGTCAGCGGGGCGTCGTCGTTTTCCACGTGACAATGCCGGCGGAAGGTTCGCCGGCGTTCCCGATTTCAAGAGATGACCTGTCCCGCCTCCCAGCCCAGAATGGCGCGCTTGCGGGTCAGGCCCCAGTGGTAGCCGGTGAGGTCGCCGGATTTGCCGATGGCGCGGTGGCAAGGCACCACGAAGGAGAGCGGGTTGGCGCCGTTGGCGGCGCCGACGGCGCGGCTGGCGCTCGGCGCGCCGATGCTGGCGGCAATCGAGGAATAGGTGCGAGCCTTGCCCATCGGAATCTGGAGCAAGGCCTCCCAGACGCGAACCTGGAAGTCGGTGCCGATCATCACGACATGCAGCGGCTGGTCCGGGCGCCACAGCGTCGGGTCGAAGATGCGCGCGGCGTAGGGACCGGTCGCGGCCATGTCCTCGACATAGACGGCATTCGGCCAGCGGCTGGACATATCGGCGAAAGCGGCGCGTTCCTCGCCCGGATCGCTAAAGGCGAGGCCGGCAAGCCCGCGCTCGGTGGCCATGATCAGGGCGGTGCCGAATGGCGAGCTATGATAGCCATAGCGGATGGTGAGCCCGGCGCCGCGCGTCTTGTAGTCGCCCGGCGACATCGCCTCATGGGTGACGAACAGGTCGTGCAGCCGGCCGGGGCCGGACATGCCGAGCTCGAACGATGTTTCAAGCAGCGGCATGCCGGAATCGAGCAGCCTGCGGGCATGGTCCAGCGTCACCGCCTGCAGGAAAGCCTTGGGCGAAAGGCCGGCCCAGCGTGTGAACAGCTTCTGCAGGCCGGTCGGCGTCTCGCCGACCTCCTCTGCAAGCTCCTCGAGGGAAGGCTGGTCGCGATAGTCGAGGCTGATCTTCTCGATGGCGCGGCGCACGATTTCGTAGTCGCTGCCTTCGGGCGTGATGTCCTTCTTGAGGACTGCTGTCTGTGTACTCATGGGACTTCTCCTTGAGCCGGAATATCAGCCCTTGGGGCGCCGATCACCACCCGAAACTTGCCTTCTTGCGGCGCATACCCAGATAAACTCTGGTTTTCGAGCCCAGGAGTCGCCATGGCGGGTGAAAAGGTAAATCTCGCCGGCGCGAAAGAAACCTTGCTGATGACGCTCTACGGCAAGGCGCTGGAAAGCCGGATGCCCCATTCGCTGCTTGGGGATCGTTTCGCCGACGAGGCGGTGCGTAAGATCGACTATGATTTCTCAAGACTCAAGGTCGACAGCAATCTCGGCATCGGCCTGGCGATCAGGGCAAAGACGCTGGACGTCCGCGTCGAGGAGTTTTTGGCCAGAAATCCTGATGCCATCGTGCTGCATCTGGGGTGCGGGCTCGACACGCGCATCTTCCGGGTCGATCCGCCGCCAGGCGTGGACTGGTTCGACGTCGACTATCCGGAAGTCATTGAACTCAGGCGCAAGCTTTACCCGCCGCGCGACCGCTATCGCCTCATCGCTTCGTCGGTAACTGAACCGGACTGGCTGGCTGAAGTGCCCCGCAACCGACCGGCCATCGTGGTGGCGGAGGGGCTGACGCCCTATCTCCCGGCCGAGGAAGGGTTCCGCCTGTTCTCGCGCCTGGTCATACATCTTGCCGGCGGCGACTTGATTTTCGACGCTTACAGCGGTTTCGGCCTGAAGCTGCTGCGCCTCAATCCGGCGATCAGGGCGACAGGCGCCGAGGTCCACTGGGCGATCGAGGATCCGCGCGAACTGGAACTGGCTGTCCCGAAGCTGCGATTCATCGAGGACATTCCGGCCTATGGACCTGAACATGCCGCCCGCATGAGCTGGTCCGCGCAGCTGTTCGTTCGGCTTTGGAAACACATTCCCGCACTGCGCAAGATCGGCAGGCTTTTGCGCTATCGCTTCTGAAACGTCGTACCCTTGTTCGACGCGGTCCGGACGCAAGCTGTTCGGCTAGAGCGTTTCATATCTTGACGGAAGCGTAGCCTGCGTTTTCGAAGTAGTTCCTGCATTCGGCTGCCTCGATTGT
>NZ_VFWR01000038.1:0-6906 GCF_006443035.1 Mesorhizobium sp. B1-1-6
GCCCACGACATCGCCACGTGCTATGAAATCTCGAGGGCGACGCTGACGAAGCTCTACGACGAGCTCTACGCGGCCCGGGTGGTGCTCGAGGGCACGATCCTGAAGCCCAACATGGTGCTGGCGGGCAGGAAGTCGGGCGCGGTGAGCAGCCCTGAAGAGGTCGCGCAAAAGACCATAAAACTGTTCCGTGAGGCCGTGCCGGCGGCGGTGCCGGGCATCGCCTTCCTCTCCGGCGGCCAGGAGGATGAGGAAGCGACCGCCAACCTCAACGCCATCAACGCCATCGGCCCGCATCCGTGGAAGCTGACCTTCTCCTATGGCCGCGCCCTGCAGGCTGCCCCGCAGAAGGCCTGGAGCGGCAAGGCATCCAATGTTGCCGCGGGTCAGGCCGCCTTCACCCACCGTGCCCACATGAACCATCTGGCGGCGCTTGGACAATGGAAGCCGAGCCTGGAGCAGGCTGCCTGACCACGGTTTTCCGTCTCTATCGGACCCGGGCCATGCGCCCGGGTTTTGCTGCGCTCCGCCGGACTTGGGATGAAGCGCCTCCATCCCTATTTCTCTCCAGCGCAGCCGGCGCGATGTCGGCTCATGCCCGTCCCGAACGTCCTTGGGATGAAGCCAGGGAGAGGTTCATGCATCGCAACAAGGTCGTTTCACGCGAGGATTGGTTCCGGGCACACAAAGCGCATCTGGCGCGCGAGAAGGAATTGACGCGATTTCGCGAGCGCATCGCGGCGGAACGGCGCGAATTGCCCTGGCTGAAGGTGAGAAAGGACTACGTCTTCGAAACCGAGCAGGGTCCAAGATGCCTGGCCGAACTGTTCGCCGGCCGCAGCCAGCTGATCGTCTATCATTTCGTGTTCGGGTCCGGCTCGACCCATCATTGCGAAGGCTGTGCGTTCGTCGCCGACCACATGGACGGTGCCAATCAGCATCTGAGACACCATGACGTGTCACTTGTCGCGGTGTCACGCGCGCCGCTCGCCGAGCTGCTGCCCTACCGAGAGCGCATGGGTTGGAAATTCGACTGGGTCTCATCCTATGCCTCGGACTTCAACTTCGACATGCAGGTGTCGTTCACCGACAAGCAGATCGCATCCGGTGAAGCGATCTACAACTTCGAGACGCCCGTTCTGAAATCGAAAGACCTGCCGGGCACCACCGTGTTCTACCGGGACGAGACCGGCGACATCTTCCTGACCTTCATGTCGCGCGCCCGCGGCAGCGAACAGCTGATCGGCGCCTATCAATATCTCGACCTTGCGCCGAAAGGCCGCGACGAGACCGGGCCTTATAGGACCTTGATGGACTGGGTGCGGCTGCATGACCAGTATGGAAACAGGTCGCAAGCGGACAGGGCTTAGGCATTCAGCGATCCCATCGAACATTGGACGCTTGAAGGCGTCCGCCACCGGTGCAAGGATCGTTCACCTCCGGCGAAACATGCGTTAAATGCTGCTCGATGCGACGCTTTCCGGCTCTCCTCACTTGGCTCGCCTTTCCTGTCTATGTCTGGCAGGGGCTTGGCGTGCGCCGACGCACCTCGCGCATGCTGCCCGCGCAAGGCCCGGTCATGCATGAGATAGCCGGCCGGAAGCCGGCGGTTTGGCTGCTGGTGCTGGGCGATTCCTCCGCCGCCTCGGTCGGCATCGAAAAATCCGAGAATGGCCTGGCCGCGCAGCTGGCCGTCCTGATCTCGCAGCGAACCGGCCGCGCCGTGCGCTGGCGCGCCGCCGGGTTCAATTCGGCGACGTCGGGGCAGATCCGCGACCACGTCCTGCCCAATCTCTCGGCCGATCCGTGGACGCATATCGTGCTCGCCATTGGCACCAACGACACCAAGAATTTCCACTCCGTGCCCCGCTTCAAGAGGGCGTTCGGCGGTCTGCTCTACGCCCTGCGCGCCAAATGGCCTGAGGCCCGCGTGGTGTGGTCTCCTGTGCTGGAGTTCACGCAAGCGCCAGCCATGCCGCCGCTGCTCGGCAAGATCCTGGAAATTCGCGCCGGTGAGATGAACCGGATGGGCAAACGTCTTTGCCTCGAACGCGGTGCGGTGCCGGCGCCGCGCTTGCCGATCACCAATCCCGAAGCCGGCTTCGCCTCGGACGGATTTCATGCATCGGAAGCCGGTTACCGGGCCTGGGCCGAGCACCTCGTCGGCTGCGTGATCGAAGAGTGATTGCCGCCGGCTCGTGCCGGCCCGATATTCCATCCTGCGCATTCCAGGCGGGAAACCGCCAGACACCTTCCTGGAACTGCGCTACGTCCAATGTCCAAGCACGGCCGTTATCGAAATGGCCGCCATGGCCAGGAGCGCCAGCTTCCAGAAGTCGCTGCGCCGTTTCAGCCCCGGCCAGCCGAGCGGCTTGATCAACTGGATGACCATGATGCCAAGGATGACGAGGGCGAGGAGTTTCGACATGCCGCCTTTGACCAGCATCGCGGTCGGCTGTCAAAGCGCGTCGTTCGTCGCTCGAAAAAAATAGGCGCCGCGATCCGGACTGGAACGCGGCGCCAGCCTTTGATCGGAGAACGATCTACTTCAGCGGCTTGAGGCCGGCCTCGATCGAAGCGCGCTTCGATTCCAGGAATGGCGGCAGGGCCAACTTTTCGCCCAGCGTCTCCAGCGGTTCGTCGGCGGTGAACCCCGGCCCGTCAGTGGCGATCTCGAACAGGATGCCATTCGGCTCGCGGAAATAGAGGGAGCGGAAATAATAGCGCTCGACCTCGCCGCTCGACGGCAGACGGAATTCGGCGAGCCGCGCCGTCCATTGATGCAGCGTCTCCTGGTCCGGCGCCCTGAAGGCGACGTGATGAACCGCACCGGCACCTTGCCTTGCCGGCGCCAGTCCCGGCTGCACCAGGACGTGCAATTCCGCCGCCGGCCCACCCTCGCCCATTTCAAAGACCTGAACCTGGCCCTCCGGCGAGGCATAGTCTCGGACCTTGCGCATGTTCATCACTTGCGTCACCACTGCTTCGGTATTGGTGAGGTCGGGAACGCTGATGACGATCGGCCCGAGCCCGCGGATCTGGTGTTCGACCGGCACGCGGCTTTGCGCCCAGGGGCGGCTGTCGCCCTTGCCGTCATCGCTGACGAGGCGCAGACGCTGGCCCTCGGGGTCCTCGAAATCCAGGCTGGCGTAGCCACCGATGTCGGCAATCTCACTCGTGACGATATTTTCGTCAGTCAAGTGTTGCTTCCACCAGGCAAGGCTGTCCTGGCCACCAACCCTGAGGCTGGTCCGGACAATGCTGTGGGTGCCGCGTCGCTCGCGGCCGACCGGCCAGTCGAAGAAAGTAAGGTCGGTGCCCGGCGTCGCTTCGCCATCGGCATAGAAGAGGTGGTAGGCTGAGGTATCGTCCTGGTTCACCGTCTTCTTGACCAGCCGCAAGCCCAGCACCCTTGTATAGAAATGAAGATTTCCACGCACATTGGCGGTGATGGCGGTCAGATGGTGAATTCCTGTCAGTTGAAGGCTCATGGTCGTCTCCCTGTTTTTGGGGAAGAATTTTCTCCTTCCATATCAGAACTTCGGATCCCTGGCTGGAGACCACGTATCCTGACAGTCCGTCGCCAAAGGCTGAACAATGGATCATGACCAGGCATTGCAGTAGTGAACAATCTCGGCCTTCTAAACCTGCTTCGGGCCGCGGTCTGATGCAGTGAAAACGATACCTTCACAGGGATAACCCACCGATCGCAACTATTATCCAAGCCCTGCCATCCTCCTGACAGACTGCTGTCAGGAGGGGTGTGCGATACTGTCTTCATTCACAGAGAGGAGACTAGCCATGACCGGTTCCACCATTCTGCGCGGCATGCAGCACTATGTCGGCAAGATTCGTACGATGCGCAACGAGATCCGCACCCAGCGGTTCATCAACTCGCTGCCGGCGGACATTCGCAAGGATATCGGCTGGCCGGACATGTATGCCGAACGTCGCCTTCGCGACAATTGAGACGAATTTTTCGGCAAAGCGGTTGGATGTAGGCGCCCCAACGCCCAGATGATAAGTCCGGCACGCGAGGGACGGAGCGAGCGTATGCCCAAGCAGAAGACAATTGGCCTTCTTTTCATAGACGGCTTCGCCGACTGGGAATATGGCCTGCTGGCCGCCTCGGCGGTCGAATGGTTCGGCGCCCGCGCGGTTTCGCTGACACCCGATGGCAGGCCGGTGAGCGGGATCAGCGGTTTCCGGCTGACGCCCGACCGCTCGGCCGGCGCCGATGAAAATGCCGATCTCGATGCCATCGCCGTCATTGGCTCCGACCGATGGGCGGGCGAGGCGCCGCCCGAGGTGGCGGAATTGCTCAGGGACGTTGCGATGCGGGATGGTGTCGTCGGCGGTATCTGCGCCGGAACGCTGGCGCTGGCCCGAGCCGGCATGTTCGAGAAGGCGAGGCACACCAGCAATGGCCGTGACTGGATCAATCGCCACATTGCTGGCTATGCTGGCGATCACAATTATCAGGACGTGCCGCATGCCGTGTCCGACGGCAAGATCGTTTCCGCGCCAGGTTCGGCGCCCGGCACCTTCGCGCTGGCCTTCCTGAAGACGCTCTATCCTGAACGAAACGGCGAACTTGCCGAGATGCGGACGCTATTCGCCAGGGAGTATGCTGAACCCTCCTGACAGAATGGTGTCAGGAGCGCCATGCCATAGATGCGAGCGGTGAACAGGACGAGCGATGAAGAGCTGGACCGACAGATTGAACACGCCGGGGGTGAACGGCATCAAACCGGCCCCGCGCACGGTGGCAGATGGAGTCGAAGACCAGACGATGCTGGTGCCGACGGCGCAACAGGTCGACGAATTCATCCGCTCGATTCCCGAAGGCGTCGAGATGGACGTTCGCGTGCTGCGCACGGCGCTTGCCTTTGACCGTGGCGCCGAAGTGACATGCCCGGTCGCGATCGGCTATCATCGGCGTACCGTTGCCGAAGCAGCCATTGAGGATCTCGGGCGCGGCATGACGCTGAGCGATGTCGCGCCCTTCTGGCGCGAGCTCGATGCCCAGGACGCCGACAACGAGGAAATTGTCCTTCGGCGCGGAATTTGTGGCCGCGCAGCGCAAGTGCGAAGGCCTGAAACCATGATGCATGCCGCCGAGTGTTCTGCGGTTTCGGAATAAGGCATGCGCAAGAACACGATGCATGCAGCCCAAAAGTGGGAACCGGTTTTGGGCGACATGCATAGGAACAACATCGAGGGACCATACGATGCGACGCGCCGACAGGCTCTTCCAGATCGTGCAGCATTTGCGCGGTGGCCGTCTGGTCACCGCGCAGAAGCTTGGCACATGGCTCGAGGTTTCCGAGCGAACCATCTATCGCGACATAGCCGACCTTCAGTCGACCGGAGTGCCGATCGACGGGGAAGCGGGCGTCGGCTACATGATGAGGGAGGGTTTCGACCTTCCACCGCTGATGTTCACGCGTGACGAGATCGTGGCGCTGGTCGCCGGCGCCCGCATGGTGCGTGCCTTTGGCGGTGCGGCCATGGCCCGGGCCGCTGATGAGGCTTTGGTCAAGATCGGCGCGGTGCTGCCCGATGCCGAAAAGGACCGTATCGCCCGCACTGAGATCCACACGCCGATGTGGGTGGTGAGCGACGCCGCGCGCGAAGCGATCGACCTGATCGAGCGCGCCATAGAGAAGCGCCAGGTGCTGACCATCGACTATTCGGACGAAGCTGGCCGCGGCACCGCCCGCGACATCAGGCCCTTGGGCCTTTGGTTCTGGGGCAAGGTGTGGACACTGGTCGCCTGGTGCGAGATGCGCGACGATTTCCGCGCCTTCCGCATCGATCGCATCGCCTCGGTGGTCATCGCAGGCCGCGTCTTCAAGCCGGAGCGCGGCAAGCAGCTCGCCGATTTTTACCGGGCGGTGGAACGCAGCGAGGATTACGGCATGGCGCCGGACCGTGCGGCGCGAAGCTGAGATCTCCAACCCGTAAATAAAAAAGCCCGCTCGAAGCGGGCTTTTCGGTCGAGTTCGCGAGAATTCTACTCCTCGTCGTTATCCTTGTCCTTCGACTTCAGAGCCGAGAGCTTGGCGAACACGGCGTTGGCGTCGAGTTCGGCATCCTCGTCCTTCGGCTTTTCGGGAGCCGGAACCAGGCGCTCGGTCAGCGCCGCCGGCAGCAATGTGTCGCCGACCGGCTGTGCCTGCTCGCGGCCGCGCGATGCGCGGTTGACTTCCATGTCAAGATCGATCTGCGAGGCGAGACCGAGCGTCACCGGGTCCATCGGCTGCAGGTTGGCAGAGTTCCAGTGCTTGCGCTCGCGGATCTGCTCGATCGTGGACTTGGTGGTGCCGACGAGGCGCGAGATCTGCGCGTCCTTCAATTCGGGATGGTTGCGCACTAACCAGAGAATGGCGTTCGGTCGGTCCTGACGCTTCGACAGCGGGGTGTAGCGCGGCCCCTTGCGCTTGGATTCCGGCACCCGCACCTTGGGGTCCGAAAGCTTCAACCGCTGGTTCGGATCCTTCTCGGCACGCGCGATCTCGTCGCGGGTCAACTGGCCGGTCATGATCGGATCCATGCCCTTGATGCCTTGCGCCGATTCGCCGTCGGCGATCGCCTTGACCTCGAGCGGATGCAGCCCGCAGAACTGTGCTATCTGCTCGAAGGAAAGCGCGGTGTTGTCGACCAGCCAGACAGCGGTCGCCTTTGGCATCAGCAGCGTATTGGCCATTTTTAAAAATCCTTCTCGTTCGCCCGCGTTCCCGCGCGGGCGGTGGTTTAGAGCCACCAAAATGGGAAATTCGCAGGTTATATAACCGCTCTCCGGCGGTTCCGCAATGTTTTTGGGAAGGCGTTGTCGTAAGCACATGAGTTGTCCGGATTAGGTAGCACGTGAGTTGTCCGGTTTTATCGCCAGCGGATGGAGGCTGG
>NZ_VFWR01000039.1:0-3253 GCF_006443035.1 Mesorhizobium sp. B1-1-6
TCGACATCGGGCTCGCGCCTGGCACTGGCCATCCTTCTCGCAGCTGGAACGCTGTCAACAACGCTTCCGGCGAGAGCCGAGGACTGGCCAGTCTACAACGAGGGGGATCTGCATTTCGCCATCTTCAACGCCGACTACGGCGACACAATCCGGTTCTACGCCAATGTCACGCTGACAGCCAACCTGCCGCCCGTGCGGAGCGGCAACATGACCATCAACGGACAAGGCTTCACCCTGTCCGGCAACAACCAGTATCGCGGCCTGTTCGTGCAGCAGGGCGCGATCAACGTGGCGATCAAAGATCTCACCATCACCAACGCCAAGGCCGAGGGCGGTAAGGGTGGCGACGCAAGATTTATTGTACCCGGCAATCCCGCCCGCGGCGGTGGTGGCGGCGGCGGCGCTGGACTGGGCGGCGCGCTGTTCATCGGCAAAGGCGCCAATGTGACGGTAAGCAATGTCAACCTGCAGGCCAACCAGGCGCGCGGCGGCAATGGCGGCGCGCTCGGACCTTTGACCTTGAGCAGTTCGTGGGGCAGCAGTGGCGGCGGCGGTGGCTATTGGCCGATCGGAGCCGATGGCGGCGACGGCGGCGCCTCCGTCAGTGGTGGAGGCGGTGCGCCAGACGGCGCCGGCGGTGACGGTAGCATAACAGACGGCAGCCCCGGTGGTTTTGGCGGCGGCGGCGGCGGCAGCGGCTGGTGTTCGGGCAGCGACTGCCCTTATATACCGGGGGCCGGCGGTTTTGGCGGCGGCAGCGGGGCCGGCAGTAGTGGAGTGGCTGAGCCTGGTGGCTTCGGCGGCGGCACCGGCACCAGCAACGACGTCAGCAGTGGCGGCGGTGGCGGCGCCGGTCTCGGCGGTGCGATCTTCGTTCAGGAGGGCGGCAGCCTGACCCTGGCCGGCGCTCTCAACATTTCCGGAAATGCCGTCGCGGGCGGTGACGGTGGAAGGAGGGGCGGGCAGGGCAATGCCACGCCCGGCCAGGGCATCGGGTCGGGCATCTTCCTTCACGGCAACGGCTCGTTCAGCGTCGCCCCTGGCGCCGGACAGACGCAGACCATAAGCGACATCGTCATCGACCAGACCGGAGCTGGCGGCACCGGCACCGACAGTGGCAGCTGGTCTCTGGTCAAGAATGGCGACGGCGTGACCGTTCTCACCGGCGCCAATGCCTATAGCGGGGGCACCATCGTCAATGCCGGCATCCTGCAGGGCAAAACGTCGAGCCTCAGAGGCAACATCACCAACAATGCGTCCGTCATCTTCGACCAGGCCGGCAACGACGGCACCTTTGCCGGCAACATGTCCGGCAGCGGCGCCCTGTTCAAGCGAGGCGGCGGCGTGCTTTCGCTCACGGGCACCAACACCTACGCGGCCGGCACGCGGGTGGAAGAAGGAGTCCTGCGAATCGCGTCCGATGCCAAGCTCGGCGCGGCAGGCACCCATCTCAACCTGGACGGTGGTGGCGGTCTGAGTGCGTCGGCGACCTTTGCCAGCACCCGCCCCGTTTGGCTTACCGGCGCTCGCGGCATCGTTCTCGTCGATGCCGGCGAAACCCTCACCCTGAGTGGTGTAGTCAGTGAAAGTGGTGCGCTGGTCAAGTCCGGCCCCGGCGACCTGATTCTTAGCGGGGCCAACACCTACTCGGGCGGCACGACGGTCACCGGCGGCGTGCTGCGCTTCGCCAACGACGGCAACCTGGGCGCGGCAGCCACCGGGATCATGTTGAACGGTGGTGCAGTCGGGACCATGACGGACACACCTGCGGCAACGTCGATCAGCCGCAATATCACCTTGGCCAGCAACGGTGGCGGTATCGACGTGGCGGCGCAGTCCCAGTCTCTCTCCTGGAGCGGCAACATAAGCGGCAACGGTGGCCTCTTCAAGATCGGAGCCGGCACGCTGGTCCTCACCGGCAACAATACCTACGCCGGCGGCACGCAGGTGGCAGGAGGGACCCTGTGGGTTGCCTCCGACGCCAAGCTCGGCGCAGCCGGCACCCATGTCGACCTGAACAACGGGGCTCTGCGCGCCTCGGAAACCTTTACCAGCGCCCGCCCTGTCGGGCTTTTAGGCGCCGGTGGCGCTATCCTCGTGGACGCCAACAAGGCCCTCACCTTGAGCGGTGTCGTCAGGGGTTCGGGCAGCCTCACCAAGACTGGCGACGGCACCCTCATCCTCACTGGCGCGAATGCCTATACCGGCAGCACCACCGTCAATGCCGGCGTCCTGCAGGGCAATGCAATGAGCCTGCTGGGCCACATCACCAACAACGCCTCCGTCGTCTTCGACCAAGCAGCCAACGGCACCTATGCCGGCAACATCACCGGCCTCGGCAGCCTGACCAAGATCGGCGCCGGCACGCTGATCCTGCCCGCTGCCGCCAACTACGCTGGCGGCACGACCGTCTCGGCCGGCGCGCTGCAGGGCACGACCTTCAGCCTGCAAGGCAACATCCTGAACAATGCCGCCGTTATCTTCGACCAGGGTTTCGACGGCACCTATGCCGGCAACATGACGGGCTCCGGCACGCTCACCAAGAACGGCCCTGGCACACTCACCCTCACCGGCACCAGCAGCGTCGACGGCGGCATGACGGTCGACGCCGGCGCGCTTCTGGCGAACGGCTCGATCGCTTCGTCTCGGGGCCTGAGAGTGAATACGCGCGCGACGGTGGGCGGCACCGGTATATTGCCGTCGACGATCATTAATGGCGGCACGCTTTCGCCTGGGAATTCGATCGGCACGATCAATATCATCGGGAAACTGACATTCGGCGCCGGCTCGATCTACGCCGTCGAGGTCTCCGGCGGCACGGCCGACCGCGCGAGCGTCATCGGCTCCGCCGATCTTTCGGGCGGTACCGTCGATGTCACGTTCCTGGCAGGCGGCTCTGTTTCCAGGAACTCCACCATCCTCAATGCCACGCGCGGTCTGGGCGGCACCAAATTCGCCGGCCTCAGCGACGCGCCGTTGCCCGGCTTCGAGACCAGCCTGAGCTATGACGCCAACAATGTGTACCTGGTAACGGGCACCGACCGCACCGATCCCGAGCTTAGTGCCCTCAATCGGAACCAACGGACCGTGGCCGACAGGGCGCTCGACCATTTCGAAGCCAATGGCAGGCTGCCCGGGGAATTCGTCAGGCTCGACGCGAATGGGCTGTCAGCTGCCTCCGGCGAGATCGCGGCGGGTGCCATCATAGCCGGCATCGACAGCGCCGATCGGTTCCTGGCCGTGTTCGACGGGC
>NZ_VFWR01000004.1:0-465049 GCF_006443035.1 Mesorhizobium sp. B1-1-6
TGAACCGCTTCGACGCCAAAACAGAAGCGGACAGATCATGTGCTACCAAACCGGACAACTTGATTAGCTACCGACAGGCTCGGCATCGGGCTTGGCGCGCGCAGGGTGAAGCCGGGATGCCGGCATCACTCTCGGGCATGCGTGGCCGTCGTGGGGATATGAAACGTCCCTATCACAAATCTTGACCTTCCCCGCACTTGCACCTCTGGCCGCTCTCTGGCTTTTTGGGACACCCATCCGAGCGGACTGATTCGTCACGCCGCTCTGCGTCGATTGCCGTTTTGCGGTGTGATCGATCTGGCGGGGCGTGAAGCGCGAGCGACTGGCGAAGGAGAAGACGCATGGCCGAGTTCAAGAAGCCCGAGATCTCCGAGATGAGACCCAAGATCACCGTTGTCGGCGTCGGCGGCGGCGGCGGCAACGCCATCAACAACATGATCGCCGAGCAGCTTCAGGGCACCGAATTCATTGCCGCCAACACAGACGCGCAGGCGCTCACCATGTCCAAGGCGACGCGGCTGATCCAACTCGGCGCGCATGTAACCGAAGGGCTGGGCGCCGGATCGCTTCCCGAGATCGGCCGCGCCGCGGCCGAGGAATCGCTGGACGAGATCATGGACCATCTGGCCGGCACCCACATGTGCTTCGTCACCGCCGGAATGGGCGGCGGCACCGGAACCGGCGCCGCGCCGGTCATCGCCCAGGCGGCGCGCAAGGCAGGCATCCTGACGGTCGGCGTCGTCACCAAGCCGTTCACTTTCGAGGGCAGGCGCCGCATGCAGATGGCCGAAGAGGGCATCGAGCGGCTGCGCGAAAGCGCCGACACCGTGATCGTCATCCCCAACCAGAACCTGTTCCGGATCGCCGACGCCAAGACCACATTCGCCGATGCCTTCGTCATCGCCGACCGGGTGCTCTACGCCGGCGTCAGCTGCATCACCGATCTCATCGTCAAGGAAGGCCTGATCAACCTCGACTTCGCCGACGTCAAATCGGTGATGCGCGGCATGGGCCGCGCCATGATGGGAACCGGCGAGGCGTCAGGCGATAGCCGGGCGATGAAGGCGGCGGAAGCCGCCATCGCCAACCCGCTGCTGGACGAAATGTCGATGAAGGGCGCCAAGGGCGTGCTGGTCTCGATTTCCGGCGGCCGCGACATGACCCTGTTCGAGGTCGACGAGGCCGCCACGAGAATCCGTGAAGAGGTCTATGAAGACGCCGACATCATCGTCGGCGCCATCTTCGACAAGAGCATGGAAGGCCGGTTCAGGGTTTCGGTGGTGGCCACCGGCCTCGACCGCGGGCTCGGCGTGGAAGATGCCGATGCCGGCATGGCGCACGACCATTCCATGCCATTCGCGGCGCGGACGTTGCAATAGGCGCTGCTCGCCGGCGGCCTTGGCCGCTTGCCGGGCACCTCGACGTCGCCGGCGCACCACCAAGTTCAGCGTGGACCTGATCACCCGAAAGCGGCTTGCCGAATGGTGCGATCCGCTCACCGGCGAATGCTGGGCGCCGCCGCTTCACCTGGACGGCGGCGATGGTGATCGGGTTCCTGCGCGAAATATAATCGACACCGCTTTCTTTCGCTGCCGCTGTGACCCTGACCGGTGCCACGCCCGGTGTTCGCTCGTCCATTCTCGTTGAAAATCAGCGTTTGCAGGCGCTTGGCGCTTGACTCCGATGCGTCCATGTGAAAAATTTTGCAGAACCTGAAAAAAATATCAGAGGGCGGAACGTGGTTGGATTTGGAAACGGCCTCTTGCGCGATGATGAAACCGGCATGGCGGCACGCGCCGCCTGGCTTCATTACGCTGGCGGCCTGACCCAGTCCGAGGTTGCCAAGCGCCTCGGGCTGACCAGCCTCAAGGCCCACCGCCTCATCACCAAGGCCAATCAGGAAGGGCTGGTGAAGGTCTATATCGACGGCGAAGTCTCGGAATGCGTCGAGCTCGAGGACGAGCTGTCGCGCCGCTACGGCCTCGATTATTGCGAGGTGGTTCCCGATTTCGATTCCGAGGAATTGCCGCTCAAGGCGCTCGGCATCGCCGGCGCGCAATTCCTCAAGCGTGAGATCGAACGCGGCGAGCAGGCGCTGATCGGCGTCGGCCATGGCCGCACGCTCGCCGCCTGCGTGGAATACCTGCCGCGCAGCTCGACAGACAAGATCCGCTTCGTTTCGCTGCTCGGCGGCTTGACGCGGAAGTTCTCGGCCAACCCGCATGACGTCATTCACCGCCTCGCCGAGCGCACCGGCGCCGAAGCCTATGTGATGCCGGTGCCAATGTTCGCCAACACGGTGGACGACCGCGCGGTGTTGCTGGGACAGAAGGGCATCAGCGAGGTTTTCGATCTCGCAAGATCCGCCGACCTTTTGTTTGCCGGCATCGGCACGGCCGAACGCGAAGCCTCGCTCGTCGCCACCGGCATGATCGAGAAGGGCGAGATGGAGGAGATCCGCCGCAATGGCGGCGTCGGCGAATTGCTCGGCCATTTCTTCGACGATGCCGGCAAAGCGGTGGCGACAACCCTTTCCAATCGGGCGCTGGCGCTGGCGCGCGAGGACATCGCCAGCCGCCGGATCGTCGCGGTCGCCGGCGGCAAGGTCAAGGTTCGAGCCGTCAAAGCGGTGCTGGAGGGCCGCTATCTCAAGGGCCTGATAACTGATGAGCGGACAGCGCGATCGCTCGTGGAGGAGACGCCAGTCGGGTAGCCGGCGTCGGTTCAGTTAAAACTACCCTGTGGAGGAGAAGACCAAATGCATGAGAAAGAGAAAGACCTCATTGACGCTTTCCTGCGCGGACAAGTCGACCGTCGTGGGCTGATCAAGGGCCTGGGTGCGATGGGCCTTGCCGCCGGCACGGCCGGTACGCTGCTCAATTTTGGGCAGACCCGGGCGCTGGCCGCCGACTTCGACTGGAAGGCGCACCAGGGCAAGACCATCAAGCTCCTGCTCAACAAGCATCCCTATGCGGATGCGATGATCGCCAACCTCGAAAACTTCAAGCAGTTGACCGGCATGAATGTCGTCTACGACGTGTTCCCGGAAGACGTCTATTTCGACAAGGTCACGGCCGCGTTGTCGGCGAGCTCGCCCGAATACGATGCCTTCATGACCGGCGCCTATATGACCTGGACCTACGGCCCAGCCGGCTGGATCACCGACCTCAATGAATGGATCAAGGATCCGGCCAAGACCAACCCCAACTATGCCTGGGATGACTTCCTGCCCGGGGTCAAGAACTCCTGCGCCTGGAACGGCAAGCCGGGCGGGGCCCTGGGGTCCGAAGACGCCAAGCAATGGTGCATTCCGTGGGGCTTCGAACAAAACAACATCACCTACAACAAGGGGATGTTCGACAAGGCAGGCGTCAAGGTTCCCGGCAATATGGACGAGATGGTGGCCGCGGCCGCCAAGCTCACCAAGGATGTCGGCGGCGGCGTCTACGGCATTGGCGTGCGCGGGTCGCGCTCCTGGGCGACGATCCATCCGGGTTTCCTTTCGGCCTACGCCAATTTCGACCAGAAGGATCTGAACGTGTCGGCCGACGGCAAATTGTCGGCCGCCATGAACACCGCCCAGTCCAAGGCTTTCCACAAGCAATGGGTGCAGATGATCCAGGAAAGCGGTCCGAAGGACTGGTCGACCTACACCTGGTACCAGGTCGGCGCCGATCTCGGCGCCGGCGCCTCGGCGATGATCTTCGACGCCGACATCCTCGGCTACTTCATGAATGGCGGCGACAACAAGATGGCCGGCAAGCTTGCCTTTGCCGCCTTCAAGGCCAACCCGGAGGCCAAGGCGCCAACGCCGAACATCTGGATCTGGTCGCTGTCGATGTCCAACTTCTCCAAGGACAAGGACGCCACGTGGTACTTCATGCAGTGGGCCTCCGGACCCGAGCATGCTCTGTTCGGCGCCACCAAGATGGATTTCGTCAATCCGGTCCGCCAGTCGGTCTGGAAGGATGAGACGTTCCGCGAGAAGCTGAACAAGAGCTATCCCGGTTATGTCGAGATGTTCGACGCCTCGGCGCCGGGCGCCTCGATCAAGTTCACGGCGCAGCCGCTGTTCTTCGATCTCACCACCGAATGGGCGGCGACGCTGCAAAAGATGGTGGCCAAGGAAGTGCCGGTGGACGAGGGTCTCGATAAGCTGGCCGAAAGCATCAACGGCCAGCTCAAGGAAGCCGGCCTCGGCTAGATGTAATGGAGGACCGGCCAGCCTTGGCAGGCCGGTCCTCACCTGACCTTTTCAAGATTGCGACGCGGGGCCGTAAGGTGGCCGCCAATTCGCCCGACCGGCCGCCTTGCTCCCTTGGGCGGCCGGCAGGGCGGAGCGACAGGGACAACGGAGCAGCACGATGACTGCGGTGGTATCGCAAAGGCCCAAGCCCTCGGGCTTCAGGATCAGCAAGAGAGTGCTGCCCTACGTGCTCAGCCTGCCGGCTCTGCTGGTCTGCATCGGCATCCTGATTCCGTTCCTGACCTCGGTCGTCTATTCCTTCCAGCGCTATCGGCTGAGCCAGCCCTGGGCGCGGCAGTTCAACTGGGGCGACAACTACATCTCCTTCTTCACCGATCCGAAGTTCTGGAACACGCTCAAGATCTCGCTGCTCTATGCCGGCACCACGGTGGTGCTGGAACTGCTTCTCGGCCTCGCCATCGCGCTGCTTTTGCAGAAGCGATCGACCCTGAACAACTTCATCTCGATCATGCTGCTGATGCCGCTGATGACGGCGCCGGCACTGGCCGCGCTGATGTGGAAGCTGATGACCAATCCCGGCTTCGGCGTGCTGAGCTATCTTGCCAGCCTCATCGGCTTACAGGACTTCCGCTGGGCCTCGTCGCCGTCGACGGCTTTGTTCACCGTCGTTCTCGTCGATATCTGGGTCTACACGCCCTTCATCATGATCCTGCTGCTTGCCGGCCTGCGCAGCCTGCCGACGCAGCCCTTCGAGGCCGCGGCCCTCGATGGCGTGCCGAGGAGCTTCGTCTTCTTCCGCATCACGCTGCCGATGCTGACGCCGTATATCCTGACGGCGACTTTGTTCCGCCTGCTCGATTCCATCCAGCAGTTCGACATCATCTACGCCATGACGCAAGGAGGACCGGGCGACACGCTGACCGTCTTCCAGGTCGAGGCCTATCTCAACTTCTTCCAGTCGACCAATGTCGGCCGCTCGGCGGCGCTGATGATCATCCTGTGGGCGATCACCTATTTCCTCTCCAACATCTTCATCAAGAACTGGCTCAGGCTGCGCGAGCGCGCCCGTGGCCAGGCATAGGAGGAGGCAGCCATGGAACACACCTCCTTGCTTGAACGCACCCTGCGCGGCGCGGCACTCACGCTGGTCGTGATCTTCTTCATGTTCCCGATCGTCTGGATCCTGATGATGTCGTTCCAGACCAACGAGACCATCCTGCGCATTCCGCCGCAGCTGGTCTTCGAGCCGACGCTTGCCAACTACACAGCGCTGATCACCGGCAAGCTGACGACCGCCGCCGGCACGCTCGACATCGCCTTCATGCGCAACCTGTGGAATTCGGTGTTCCTGTCGGTGACCTCGGTGGCGGTCTCGCTGCTGCTCGGCGTCCCGGCGGCCTACGCCTTCGCGCGGCACAAGTTCCGCGGCTCGGAGGACATCGCCTTCACGCTGCTGTCGTTCAGGTTCGCGCCGGCCCTGCTGGTGCTGTTGCCGCTCACGCTCTATTTCCAGAAGCTCGGGCTGGCCAACACCTATATCGGGCTGATCTGGGTCTACCAGCTGATCTGCCTGCCGCTGATCCTGTGGATCGTGCGCGGCTATTTCGAGGATATTCCGGCCGACATCGAATATGCCTATCGCATCGGCGGCCATTCCTGGTTTGCCACCTTCCGCAAGATCGCGCTGCCGCTCGCCGGCCCCGGCATCGCCGCTGCCGGCCTGCTTGCCTTCATCTTCGCCTGGAACAATTTCGTCTTCGCGCTGGTGCTGGCCTCGGCCGACAAGCAGCCGGTGACGGTCGGCGCGCTCGCCTTCATCACCTCCTCGGGCATCCAGTACGGCCAGATCTCGGCGGCCATCGTCCTGTCGATCACGCCGACGCTGGCGCTCGCCCTCTATGCACAGCGCTATCTGGTCGAAGGCCTGTCGCTCGGCGCGGTGAAGGGGTAGTTCCATGGCCAGCCTCGAACTCAGAAACCTCGTCAAGCGCTACAAGAGCCAGACCGTGCTCGACAATCTTTCGCTGACCGTCGCTGACGGTGAGACGCTGGTCCTGTTCGGACCCTCCGGCGCCGGCAAGACGGTGCTGCTGCGCCTCGTCGCCGGCGTCATCGACCCCGACGAAGGCAAGATCCTCATCGGCGGCGAGGACATGACCGACGTCGACGCCGAATTCCGTGGCGTCGGCATGGCGTTCCAGAATTTCGCGCTGTTTCCGCATATGAGCGCGTTCGACAACATCGCGACGCCGCTGGAGGCCAAGCGGTCGTCGCAGGGCGCGATCAAGGCCGGCGTCGAGAGCGTCGCCAAGCTGTTGAAGATCGCCCATGTGCTCTCCCACAAGCCGCGCGCTCTTTCCAACGGCCAGAAGCAGCGCACCGCGCTTGCCCGTGCGCTGGTCGGCTCGCCGCCGCTGCTGCTGCTCGACGATCCCTTGCGCAATGTCGACGCCAAGCTGCGTTTTGAGATGCGGCTCGAACTGCCGCGACTGCTTGCCGACCGCGGCGCCACCGTCGTTTACGTCACCCAGGATTATAAGGAAGCCATGGCGCTCGGCGACCGCATCGCGGTCATGTCGCAAGGCGTCGTCAGCCAGCTCGGCACGCCCGAACAGATCTATCGCGAGCCGGCAAATGTCGAGATCGCGCGGCTGTTCGGCGACCCGACCATCAACCTGCTCGACGTCAAGCCGGCGCTTGGCGCCAAGGGAATCCATGTCGCCCTGTCGAATGTGCAGGTCCATCTCGGCGGGGCTCCCGAGACCGCGGTCGGCCGCGACTGCATCATCGGGCTCAGGCCGGAAGCACTGCATTTCGTCGGAGAAAATGAACCCGGCGCCATTCCGGTGACGGTCGAGGCCGAAACCCCGCTCAACGAAAAGATCGTCACGCTGGTGCGCACGTTGCGCGGCCGCGAGATCCTGGTTTCGCGGCCGGCCGGAACACCGGGCCGCAGCGAAGGCAAGGCCCACATTGCCGTCGACGGCAAGAGCGCCCTGTTGTTCGATCGCGCCGGCGGCGAGCGCATCGGCTCGAAGAATGTCGTCAGTTTGCGCAACGGAGAAGCCGCATGAGCGCGAGCGCACTCACCATTTCCGGCGTCGACAAATTCTATGGCCCGATCGACCGGGGCGTCCACGCCGTCAAGAAGCTGACGATGGAGATCGGCAAGGGCGAGATCGTGGCGCTGCTCGGTTCGTCCGGCTGCGGCAAGACTTCGACCTTGCGCATGATCGCCGGCTTCGAGGAGGTGTCGCGCGGCGCGATCGCGGTCGCCGGCCGCCAGGTGCACACGCTGCCGCCGGTCAGGCGCAACGTGGCGATGGCCTTCGAGGGCTATTCGCTCTACCCGCCGCTGACGGTGCGCGAGAACATGGCCTTCGCGCTCAAGGCGGCCCGGCTGCCCAGAAGCGAGGTTGAGGCCAGGGTCGCCAGCATCGCCAAGCTGCTCGAGATCGAGGATATATTGGAGCGTTACCCAAGCTCTATCTCCGGCGGCCAGCAGCAGCGCGCCAGCCTGGGCCGGGCGCTGATCCGCGACGCCGATTTGCACCTGCTCGACGAGCCGATGGGGCAGCTCGAACCGCAGCTTCGCGCCGTGCTGCGCGGCCGCATCAAGCATTTCATCAAGGAGCGCGGCTTGACCGCGATCCTGGTCACCCACGACCAGACCGAGGCCAATGCGCTTGCCGACCGCATCGCGGTGATGGAAGGCGGCGTGCTGCAGCAATTCGATACGCCGGACAGGATCAAGGAGCGTCCGGCGAACCTGTTCACCGGCACCTTCGTCGGCGAGCCGCCGATGAATGTCTTCGAGGCCTATGTTGGAACCGCCGCCGGCCGCATCAATCTCAAGCTGCCCGACGGATTGTCGCTCGACTACGACAAGGACGCCTTCAGCGCTCCCGTCCGCGACCAGCTGCTCAGCCGCGAGCGGGTCGTCATCGGCATCAGGCCTTACGCGGTGCGGCGCTCGAAGGAGGGTGTTCCCGCCAGGGTCTCGGCCAACCAGTGGCTTGGCGACCAGACCCATATCGCGGCCGATTTCGCCGGCGGCTCGCTGGTCCTGGTCGAGCACGACCGCACTCGGCTGGATCTTGGCGCGCCGATCAATGTCAGCATCGACCCGAAGAACCTGCATGTCTTCGACCAGGCGAGCGGCGAGGCCATCTCGCACGGCATGGAGCTCGCCTGATGCGTGATCTCTTGATCGGTATCGACGCCGGTACTTCCGTCATCAAGTCCATCGCCTTCGACACGAAAGGCCGGCAGATCGCCGCCGCGGCAACGCCGAACCATTACGAGACGCTGCCGGGCGGCGGCGCCGAACAGGATCTTGCGCGCACATGGGTGGATGCGGCGGCGACCTTGCGCCAGCTCGCCGAGAAAGTGCCCGATCTCGCCGGCCGGACCATCGCCATCGCGGTGACCGGGCAGGGCGACGGCACCTGGCTGATCGACGGCAAGGGCGAGCCGGTGGCGAAGGGCTGGCTCTGGCTCGACGCGCGCGCCGCCGGCGTCGTCGAGGAGATCCGCGCGCGGCCCGAGGACCGGCTGCGCTTCGAAAAGACCGGCAGCGGGCTCGCCGCCTGCCAGCAGGGCTCACAGTTCGTGTTCATGAAGCGCAACATGCCTGAAATGCTCGACAAGGCGGCGACGGCGTTTCATTGCAAGGACTGGCTCTATTTCAAGCTGACCGGCGAGCGCGCCACCGACCCCTCCGAGGGAACCTTCACCTTTGGCGATTTCCGCACCCGCGACTATAGCGAGGATGTGCTCGAGGTGCTCGGCGTCGCCGACCTCAGGCATTTGCTACCGCCGGTCACAGACGGCACCAGGCACAGCGCCGGTCTGTCGCAGGCGGCGGCCGCCGCCACCGGCATGCTTGCCGGCACGCCGGTCGTGCTCGGCTATGTCGACGTCGTCTGCACCGCGCTTGGCGCCGGCCTGCTCGACCGCGAACGCAAGCCCGGCTGCACAATCATCGGCTCCACCGGCATGCATATGCGGCTGGCCGAGACGCCGGACGACGTGCAGCTCAACGAGGCCGCGACCGGTTATACCATGGCCATGCCGGCGCCCGGCGTGTTCGCGCAGATGCAGTCCAACATGGCGGCGACGCTCAACATCGACTGGGTGCTTGGGCTTGCCTCCGGCATCCTCGCCTCGCAAGGCATCACCCGCAGCAATGGCGAAATGATTGCGCTCGTCGATGCCTGGATCGCGGCCTCGCAGCCCGCCTCACTGCTCTACCAGCCCTATGTGTCGGAGGCCGGCGAGAGGGGGCCGTTCGTCGATGCCAATGCGAGAGCCGGCTTCGTCGGCATTTCCTCGCGCCACGGCTATGCCGACCTGGTGCGCGCTGTCTTCGAGGGATTGGCCTTCGCCGCGCGCGATTGCTACGCCGCCATGGGGCCATTGCCGCGCGAGATCCGGCTGACCGGCGGCGCCGCCCGAAGCCCGGCGCTGCGCAAGATCCTCGGAGCCGCCGTCGGCGCAGACATCCGCACCAGCCAGCGCGAGGAGGCCGGGGCGGCCGGCGCGGCGATGATAGCCGCGGTCTGCGTCGGCCTGTACAAGTCGATGGACGAATGCGTCGCGGAATGGGTGACGCCGCTGCTTGGCGAGGCGGAGCCGAGCGACCGGAACCTCGCCGCGATCTACGACAGGATGACCCCGTCCTACATGTTGGCGCACAAGGCGCTGCGGCCGGTCTGGCGCGCGATGGCTTCAGTGCAGGCAAATTGAGAAGTCGAGTATGCCCAGGAAAATAGCGATCATTGGCGACAACTTCATGCTTCCGGAGGTGTTTCGCGCCAAAATCGAGAAGGTCGCGAGCGGTGACCTCGATGTCAGGACATTGCAGACGGCCTGGCCCGACGAGCCGATGGAATTCGGCGATCCGGCGCTCGGCCTCGACAAGGTCAAGGAGTATTTCGGCCGTCCCGACGAGGTCGTCGAGTTCATCGGCGACGCCGAGATCCTCGTCACCCAGCTCGCGCCGCTGTCGGAAGGCATGATGCGGCGCCTGCCGGCGCTGAAGCTCGTCGCGGTTTCGCGCGGCGGCCCGATCAACATCGACATGGAAGCGGCCCGCACACATGGCATCACTGTCGTCAATGTGCCCGGCCGCAACGCGACCGCCGTGGCCGAATTCACCATCGGCGCGATATTGGCCGAAACACGGCTGATCCGGGTCGGCCACGAAGCGCTGCGCAGGGGCGAATGGCGCGGCGATCTCTACCGCGCCGACCGCACCGGCCGCGAGCTTAGCGAGATGACGGTAGGCGTCGTCGGTTACGGCAATATCGGAACAAAGGTAGTCAGGCTGCTGCGCGCTTTCGGCTGCCACGTTCTGGTCAGCGACCCCTATGTGCAGTTGAGCGCAGAGGACCGCAACGCCGGCGTCGAACTGGTCGCGCTTGACGATCTCCTATCCCGCTCCGACGTGGTCACGCTGCATTCGCGGGTGACGCCGGAGACGCGCGGCCTGATCGGCAAGGACACCATCGCGCGGATGAAACCCGGCGTGATCTTCGTCAACACGGCGCGCGGGCCGCTGGTCGACTATGACGCACTCTATGAGGCGCTTGTTTCAGGCCAGATCGCCAGCGCCATGCTGGAGACGTTCGCGGTCGAGCCTGTGCCGTCGGACTGGCCCTTGCTGCAGCTTCCCAACGTGACGCTGACGCCGCATATCGCCGGCGCCTCGGTGCGCACCGTGACCTATGCGGCCGAGCAGGCCGCCGAGGAAGTGCGCCGCTATATCGCCGGGCTGCCTCCGGTCAATCCGTGCTGAGGCGGCAGCCATGGTGTGTAAATCCGGCAGCGAGATCGTGACGAGATGAGCGGCGGACCCGAAATCGTCGACCTTTTCGTCATCGGCGGCGGCGTCAACGGCGCCGGCATAGCCCGCGATGCGGCAGGCCGCGGCCTCTCCGTCATCCTGTGCGAAAAGGACGATCTGGCGGAAGGCACCAGTTCGCGATCGGGCAAGCTCGTCCATGGCGGCCTGCGCTACCTCGAATATTACGAGTTCCGCCTGGTGCGCGAGGCGCTGATCGAGCGCGAGGTACTCCTGGAATCGGCGCCGCACATCATCTGGCCGATGCGCTTCGTGCTGCCGCACAGTCCTGACGACCGGCCGGCCTGGCTGGTGCGGCTCGGCCTGTTCCTCTACGACCATCTCGGCGGCCGCAAGCGGCTGCCGGCCACCCGCACGCTCGACCTGCGCACCGCGCCCGAGGGCGCGCCGATCAAGGACGAGTTCAAGCGCGGTTTCGAATATTCCGATTGCTGGGTCGACGACGCCCGTCTCGTGCTGATCAATGCGCTGGATGCGCGCGAGCGCGGAGCGAAGATCTTCACCCGAACCGCCTGCACCGCCGCACGCCGGGAAGGCGGCCTCTGGTCGGTGGAGATGCGCGACGGCAAGACCGGCGTGAAAACCACCGTGCGGGCGCGGGCGCTGGTCAATGCCGCCGGCCCTTGGGTCAACGACATCATCAACCGCGTTGCTGGCCAGAACTCGACGCGCAATGTCCGCCTGGTCAAGGGCAGCCATATCGTCGTGCCCAAATTCTGGGAGGGCCGCCAAGCTTACCTCATTCAGAACAGCGACAAGCGGGTGATCTTCATCAATCCTTATCAGGGCGATCTCGCCTTGATCGGCACCACCGACATTCCCTATGACGGCCGACCCGAGGACGTGGCGGCGGATGAGAGCGAGATCGAATACCTGATCAGGGTGGTCAACCGCTATTTCAAGCGCGGCCTCGCGCGCGGCGATGTCGTCTATTCGTTCTCCGGCGTCAGGCCGCTCTATGACGACAATGCCGACAACCCGAGCGCCGTGACCCGCGACTATATTTTCGAACTCGACGCGCCGGATGCTGAGGCGCCGCTGCTGTCCGTCTTCGGCGGCAAGATCACCACCTTCCGCAAGCTCGCCGAGCATGCGCTGGACAGGATCGCTCCGTTCTTCCCCCGGATGGGCAAGCCCTGGACGGCGAAGGCCCATCTGCCTGGCGGCGACATCGCCAATGCCGATTTCGAACAGTTTCTAGGCGATCTCGGGCGGGAGTATCCATGGATGCCTGCATCGCTGCTCAAGCACTACGGCCGGCTCTACGGCACCAGGACACGTCTTCTGGTCGGCGCGGCCCGTTCGCTCGCGGAACTCGGGCGATGCTTCGGCAAGGATTTCTTCGAGCGCGAGGCCAGTTACCTGTTCGAGCAGGAATGGGCTGAGACACCGGCCGACATTCTCGAACGGCGCACCAAGCACGGCCTGCATCTTTCCGCCGAGGAGAGATCGGCTTTCGAACACTGGTGCGCGAGCCGGCTGGCGAGGGCAGGGTGATGGCAATCATCGCCAATGTAGCGCGACAGGGCTGAGAGGATCGCGATCGTGGCATTCACGCTCTCCCTCAACACCAATCCGCTGGTCAACCGCTTTGCCGAGCCTGACGACCTGGTCGATACCATCGCCTACGACATCGGCATCAGGGACATTCAGCTCACGCATGAATTCGTCAATCCGGGCTGGCCAGCGGCGACGATCGTGAAATTCGTCCGCCTGTTTCGTGGCGCACTCTCCCGCACGGGCGTGCGCGTGACCTCGGGCATGACCGGTCCTTACGGCCGGCTCAACCATTTCGGCCATCCAGACGCGGACGTGCGCCGCTACTATGTCGGCTGGTTCAAGACCTTTGCCGACATCTCGGCCGAGCTTGGCGCCGGCGGCATGGGTACCCAATTCGCGATCTTCACCCATCGCGATTATGATGATCCCGCGCGCCGCGCGCGCCTGTTCGACATTGCACTGGAATGCTGGCGCGATGTCGCCGAACACGCCCGCGCGGCCGGGCTTAACTACCTGTTCTGGGAGCCGATGTCGGTCGGCCGCGAGTTCGGCCACACGATCGAGAATTGCAGGCTGCTGCAGAATGCGATCGACGCGGCCGGGATGGCCATTCCGCTGGAGATGATGGTCGACATCGACCATGGCGACGTCACCTCCAGCAACCCGGCCGATATCGATCCCTATGCCTGGGCCGAGATTTTCCCCAGGAAGTCGCCGATCATCCACATCAAGCAATCGTCGATGAACAAGGGTGGCCATTGGCCGTTCACCGCGGCTCACAACAGGGACGGCCGCATCACGCCTGAAAAGCTGCTGGAGACGGTGCGGCGCGGCGGCGGCACCGACAACGAGATCTGCCTCGAACTGTCGTTTCGCGAGCGCGAACCGGTCGACCACCAGGTGGTCGCCATGATCCGCGAATCGGTCGACTACTGGGCGCCCTTTATCGACACGGGCAGGCCTGACCTGCTGCCGAAAAACGGGTAGAGGTCGGAGTGGGGAGCCGATGCCACTCGCGCTGTTGACGTCCAACCGGTTGGCCCGCCAGCGAAGCAACCAGATGACATATTAGATAATGCGAGTATTGCGGCAGCCTGCGCTGCTGATTGCTATAAAAGTACAATGCGAAAGATACTTTTGTTTAACTTCGCCATGCATACTGCGAATTGGTCCGATTTGTTTGTCCGGCTTCCCTCGCGAACTAGAGAATCCGCATGTCGGTTACACGTCGTACGCTGCTCACGGCCGGAAGCGTCGGCTTGCTGGTCGCGCAAGCTCGGGCGGCCAATACTCCAGGACAGCAGGCGGAGATCGCTCCCGTCGTCGGCGACAATGCGCTGCGCATTGCAATGCCGGCCTTTGCCTCCGATCCATTCTTCCCGGCCGATGGATCGGGGAACAGCGGCATAGACATGGAACTGGCCCGCGGCATAGCAGCGGAGCTCGGCGTCGAGCCGGTGTTCGACCGATCCGCCGCAACGTTCGACGGCATGGTGAAACAGCTGACTTCCGGCCAGGCGGACATAGCCATCGGCAAGCTCAGCCGAACCCTTCGCCGTGGCCGCTCAATCCTCTATTCCCGGCCCTATGCCATGCTGCACCAAGGCCTCATCGCCAATCGCCTCAACCTGGCGCGCATCGCGCAAGGCAAACCACCCGAGCAGATCATCCGCGATTTCTCGGGCGATCTCGGCGTGATCGAGGGCTCTTCATTCGCAACCTATGCCGCGACGACCTTCCCGCATGCACAAGTTCATCGTTTTGCAGGCTGGGACATGGTTGTCGATGCGATCCGCGATGGGACGATCGACATGGCGTATCGCGACGATTTCGAGATCAAGAAGCTGATGGTCGACGATCCGTCGATGACGGTCGCCGCGCGCTCGATCACGCTGACCGACAAGGTAGACACGATCGCAATCGGTGTGCGACCGGACAATCCGCATCTCGCGGCGTTTATCGACCTTTACCTCGATCTCGCGCGCGGTCAGCAGGTTCTCAACACTGACGAGATCATCGCGCGCTACCGGTTGGGGAGCAAAGCCTGACGATGGCCGTCACGGAAGCAGCCGGACCCTTGGCTTTCGATTGGCGCCTGGCGGCGAGGCACATATTGCGCTCGCCCGCGACGACGATTGCGATGATCGGGGCGGGAATCCTTTGCGGCCTCTATTATCCAGCATTTGCCCATGCGATCAGCCCGGTGGCGCAGCTCTACCTGAATTTCCTCAAGATGGTCGTCCTGCCCTACCTGGTCTCGTCGGTCATCTTCTCGATCATGTCGATGGTTCAGGATCCCAACTCGGTCCGTTACCTTGGCCGGGTGGGTATGGCGGTGCTGGTCGTGTCGTTCCTGAGCGTATTGGTGAGTGGCACCTACTCGCTTGTCCTTCAGCCGGGCCAGATCGAGAATCCTCAATCGCGCATCGAGCTTGGCGAGTTCATCAATTCGCAGGGCAGTGTATCCACCGATCTCGCATTCCCCTACCAACCACCACCCAATGAGGGATCCGACACCGGGCATTCGATACTGCTCGATCTTGTACCGAACAACGTCTTCAGCGCGCTGGCCTCCGGTCAAACCATCCAGGTCCTGCTGTTCTGCCTGCTTTTCGGGCTCGCGATGGGCAAGATTCCCCAGCCTTCGTCCATGAGCCTGTCTCAGGCGCTGAACGCGGTTTACCGGGCCTGCACGGTCCTTACCAACTGGTTCATCTGGGGATTGCCGTTTGCAACCTTCATCCTGATCGCGGATCAGACCGCGTCGACCGGAACCAAGCCGCTCACGCTGATGGGCGGTTATCTGCTGGTGATGGGTCTTTCCTGCCTCACATTCATCGCCGGCGCATTTGGCGTTATCGCCATCCGCTCTCGGCGAAGCTACTGGGCCACGATCAAGACCTGTCAGCCCCTTCTCATGGTAGCCATCACCACGCGCTCTACCGTCGCCTCGCTTCCGTGGGTCATCAACCTGCTGAGCGAGCGTCTGCGGTTCAGCCTCGTGGTCGTCGAACTGCTCGTGCCGCTGCAGGCGGCATTGCTGCGGACAGGCCCGGCGCTGCTTTACACGTCTGGTGTTCTTTTCATCGCTCAGCTCTACGGCCGTCCGCTGGCAATCCCCGACCTCCTGCTCGTCGGCATCACCTCGGCGCTTCTCGCGCTCACGACCGGCGGCATGGGCAGCCTGCTCATCCTGTCCCAGATGTCGATCGTCTGTGGCTACCTGAAGATTCCCTTCGAGGCGGCGTTCGCCCTGTTCGTCGCGGTCGACGCGGCCGTCGACACGTTCATGACGCTGTCTAGCGTCTGCACCGTTGCGGCGAGCACCGCAATGATCGCGCCCAGCCACAGGGAGACAACGCAGTCTGTCGAAGCGGCGTCGGAACAGCTCGAAGCCGAGCCCGCTCGATGATCGACCATGGCATCAGCCTCCAGCTCGGCGTCATTGGCGGCCTCGGGCCGTTGGCATCGGCTGACTTCTACTTCAAGCTGACCCGAATGACCCAGGCGTTCCGGGACAATGAGCATGTGCCCGCCGTCATCCTCAGCGTGCCACAGCTGCCTGACAGGACCGAGGCGATCCTTGCCGGCCATGACGGTCCGCTGGCGTCTTTGAAAGCCGCGGTCTCGACGCTCAATGCGCTCGGCGTTGCCTGTATCGCAATGCCGTGCAACACCGCCCATCATTGGTATGAGCAGCTGGCGGCGAGCTCGCAGGCGCGGATCATCCATATCGCCGACGCGGTCGTAGCTGAAACCCATCGTAGCCTGGGCCGAGGCAAGGTTACGATCCTCGCCACGCAGGGCACGCTGGTCTCCGGCTTCTATCGGGACAGGATGTCGGCGGCGGGATTTGAGCTCTGCTTTCCCGCTGTCACGGAATTCCAGGGTCGCGTCGATAGAGCGATCGGCCTCGTCAAGGCCGGTTCGATCGCGGAGGCGGCGAGCGAAACCGAGCGCGCGCTTGAAATCGCGCGATCGGCCGGCACCGACACGGCCATTCTCGGCTGCACCGAACTATCGGTGGTGGCCGCCAGCCTCAAGCCTACGAACGGATTGGTCGTCATCGACAGCAATGCAGCCCTGGCGCGAGCCTGTTTGACACGGTTGGGCTTCGCCGCGCAGGACGTTCCGCGACCTCGGCCGGTGTTCTCATCCCGCAAAGAGCTGGAGCGGTTCGGCGGTTCTATCCAACACTGAACCGCTCCGGGAATTGGTCGTTTAGCCGAATTTCGGATCGAGGCTGCCCGCTTTGTAACGCTTGGCCATTTCCGAGACCGGCAGCGGCTTGATCTTCGGCGCGTTGCCGGCGGTGCCGAACTGCTCGAAACGCTCCTTGCACAGCTTCCTCATCGCCGCCATCGCCGGCGTCAGATATTTGCGCGGGTCGAATTCCGAGGGATTTTCCGTCAGCACCTTGCGGATCGCGCCGGTCAGCGCCATGCGGTTGTCGGTGTCGATGTTGATCTTGCGCACGCCATGCTTGATTCCGCGCTGGATCTCTTCCACCGGCACGCCCCAGGTCGGCTTCATCTGCCCGCCATATTTGTTGATGATCTCCTGCAGATCCTCCGGCACCGAGGACGAACCATGCATGACCAAGTGCATGTTCGGCAGGCGGCGGTGGATTTCCTCGATGACGTTCATCGCCAGCACCGCGCCGTCCGGCTTGCGCGAGAATTTATAGGCGCCGTGGCTGGTGCCCATGGCAACCGCCAGCGCGTCGACATGGGTGTCGCGCACGAACTGCTCGGCCTGCACCGGATCGGTGAGCAATTGGTCGTGGCTGATCGCGCCTTCGATGCCGTGGCCGTCCTCCTGCTCGCCGCCGCCGCTCTCCAGCGAGCCCAGCACGCCGATCTCGCCTTCGACCGAAACGCCGCCCCAATGCGCCATATCGACGACGCGCTTGGTGATGCCCGAATTATAGGCGTAGTCGGCCGGCGACTTGCCGTCCTCCTTGAGTGATCCATCCATCATCACCGAGGTGAAACCATGCTGGATCGCGGTGACGCAGGTAGCCTCGTTGTTGCCGTGGTCGAGGTGCATGCAGACCGGGATGTCGGGATGGATCTCGACCAGCGCATCGATCAGCTTGGCCAGCACCACGTCATTGGCATAGGCACGCGCACCGCGGCTTGCCTGCAGGATGACCGGCGACTTGGTCTCCTCCGCAGCCTCCATGATGGCGAGGCCCTGTTCCATGTTGTTCATGTTGAAGGCCGGCACGCCATAGCCGTATTCGGCGGCGTGATCGAGCAATTGTCTCAGTGTGATGCGAGCCAACGAATAGTCTCCCGTATCTGGTTTCTAACCTGTGCTTGCTGGCTGTCCGCGCATCGTCCAGCCCACCGATGCTTCTGGCCGGATTTCCGCGCAACCGCAACCGTCAGACACCGTCCCGGCAGCAATTCTTGTTACAGGGCCGTGATGAAAGCCACGGGAATATCCCAGGAAAATATCTCATTATAACAAAAATCATGATAGTTTCAGGAAGAAATATGTTATCTTGTCGAGGAGCCAGCGCCGGTTGGCGGATAATGGCAGCAATGAAGAGCGATAGCAGACGTCAAGGCATCATGGACTTTCTGATGGACGTCGGCGCGGCGAGCGTCGACGATCTTGCCTCACGCTTTGGCGTCTCCAGGATGACGGTGCATCGTGATCTCGACGACCTTGAGGAGAGCGGTTTCCTGCGCAAGGTGCGTGGCGGCGCTTCGATCCAGCCGAGCGGTCTCTTCGAAAGCGATTTTCGCTACCGGCAGAAGCAGGCGACAGGGGAAAAGCAGCGCCTTGCGGCGGCCGCCGTGGCGATGATCGAACCCGGCCAGACTGTCATCATCGACGACGGCTCGACGGCTGGCGGCATCGCACGGCATCTCGCCGATTTCAGGCCGCTGACGGTGATCTCCAACAATCTGGCCGTCATCCAGGACCTGGCCGGCGCCGGGGGCATCGACCTGATTGCGCTCGGCGGCCAGTATAGCAAGAAGTTCCACGGCTTCTTCGGACTGCTTGCCGAGGCTTCGCTGAGATCGCTGCGCGCGGACGTCGCCTTCCTGTCGTCATCGGCTATCCACGGCGCCTCCGCTTTCCACCAGGACCAGGAGGTGGTGCAGATCAAGCGGCTGATGATGGAAGCAGCGACCCGCAAATACCTTCTGGTCGATCACGGCAAGTTCGGCCGCACGGCGCTGCATTTCCTGACCGAACTCGAGGCGTTCGATGCCGTCTTCACCGGTCGCGCGCCTGAGCCCGGAATGCGCGCCGCACTGGATGCCGCCGGCGTTTCGCTGACGGTGGTCGCCAACAAGGATTGAGGATCAAGGAGCGCAGGCGTGGTTTATTGGGTCGGTACAAGCTGGAAGATGAACAAGACGCTCGCCGAGGCGCTGGATTTCGCCGGGGCATTGGCCGGCTTCGTGCCAGGCTTCGACGAGCGCATCCAGCCTTTCGTCATCCCGCCGTTCACGGCGGTGCGCGAGGTCAAGCAGGCGCTGTCGTCGACGCGGGTCAAGGTCGGTGCCCAGAACATGCACTGGGCCGATGCCGGGGCCTGGACCGGCGAGATCTCGCCGCTGATGCTGAGCGACTGCGGTCTCGACATGGTCGAACTCGGCCACAGCGAACGGCGCGAGCATTTCGGCGAGACCGATCGCACCGTCGGCCTGAAGACGGCGGCCGCCGTCAAGCACGGACTGATACCGCTGATCTGCGTCGGCGAGACGCTGGCGGAGCGCGAAAACGGCAAGGCGGATGCGGTGTTGACCGGCCAGGTCGAGGGTGCGCTGGTGTTCCTCGAAGGCGAGGCGAAGGCGGCAAAAATCCTGTTTGCCTATGAGCCGGTCTGGGCGATCGGCGACAAGGGTATTCCGGCCAGCTCCGCCTATGCCGAAAAACAGCAGGCGCTGATCAAGAAAGTGGCCGGCGGCCTGCTGCCGTCCATCCCGCCGGTGCTCTATGGCGGCAGCGTCAATCCCGGCAACGCGGCCGAGCTGATCGGCCAGCCCAGCATCGATGGCCTCTTTATCGGCCGCTCGGCCTGGCAGGCGGAGGGCTACATCGACATCCTCAGGCGCGCCTCGGCGGCGATCTGAACGAACGAAATCTCATTCAAGAAAGGACACGACCATGAAAATAGCCATTGGAGCCGACAGCGCCGGCAAGCCGTTGCTTGATGTCATCGCCGCGCATCTCGCGACAAAATCCGGCCTCACCGTCAGCGACCTCAGCCAGGCCGGCTTTTATGCCGACCTGTCACAAAAGCTCGCCCAGACGATCATCGACGGCGAGAACGACCGCGGCATCCTGTTCTGCGGCACCGGCATCGGCGTCTCGATCTCGGCCAACAAGGTGCCTGGCATCCGGGCGGCACTCACCCACGACACCTATTCCGCGGAGCGCGCCGCCAAATCCAACAACGCGCAGATCATCACCATGGGCGCCCGCGTCATCGGCCCGGAACTCGCCAAGGCGATCGTCGATACCTGGTTGGCCTCGGAGTTCGACGAGAAGGGACCGTCGGCCGGCAATGTCCAGGCGATCAACAAGCTCGATGAAGCGAAGCAGGCCTAAGCCAGGTTGTCGCGCAAAGCCTCGATGACGGTCACGGCCGAGGCGGCGCCGGGGTCGATATGGCCGAGCGAGCGTTCGCCGAGCCGCGAGGAGCGGCCCTTGACGGCGATCATGTCCTTGGTCGCCTCGGCCCCCAGGCGCGCCGCGTCCACTGCCGCGTCGAGGCTTTCGGCAAGACCTTTTCCCGCCGCATTGCTGGCGCCGGCCGCTTCCGCCGCCGGCAACCAGGCGTCGATCATCGTCTTCTCGCCGATCTCGGCCTTGCCGCGATCGCGGATGCCTTGCGCCATCGCCTGGAACAGCGCGACGACATCCGCATCAGCTAGCGTGGTCTTGCCCTTGACGGCAGCGGCGGCGCGCATGAAGGCGGTGGCATAGAGCGGGCCAGACGACGCACCGACCGCGTTGAGGAACGATTTAGCCGCCATGTTGAGAAGCGCGGTCGGCTCGGTCGCCGTCAGGTCGAGTGGCGCCAGCGCGTCGCGCACCGCGTTGAAGCCGAGCGCCATGGCGATGCCGTGATCGGCGTCGCCGATGACGCCGTCGAGCTGGCAGAGCCGGTCCTTGTCGGCTTCGATCGCCACCGCGATCGCATCGAACATTCTCTTCAGGTCAGCGCTATCGATGCTCACGGGTCACTCCTCAGCCGGCGCGGAACATGGCGCAGTCGCACGGATGGTCGAGCATGGTCTGCAACTCGCCATCGAGATGGAACAGCGTCACCGAGGCGCCGGCCATTTCGAGCGACGTGCAGTAATTGCCGACCCAGGTCGCATGGATGGAAACGCCGATGTCGTCGAGACGCTGCTTGACGCGACGGTTCATGATGTAGAGCTCCATCAACGGTGTCGAGCCCAGCGAATTGACCAGCACCGCAACCTTGTCGCCACGCGAAGGCGCCATCTCGGCAAGGATATTGTCCAGCATCTCGTCGCTGATCTCGTCGGCGGTCCCGAGCTTGCCGCGCGCGATGCCCGGCTCGCCATGGATGCCCATGCCGATCTCCATCTCGTCGGCGCCGATCTCGAAATTCGGCCGCCGGGTCTGCGGCAGCGAGCAGGGCGACAGCGCCACGCCCATGGTGAAGGTATGGTCGTTGGCCTTGCGCGCCATGCGCTCGCATTCGTCGAAGGAGAGCATACGATCACAGGCCGCGCCGGCCGCTTTGAAGACGAAGAAATTGCCGGCGACGCCGCGGCGCTTCTGCCGCTGGTCGCGCGGTGCCGAGGCGACATCGTCGGTGGTCAGCACCGTGCGCACCTCGATATCGTCCATGGCGGCCATTTCGGCCGCCATGTCGAAATTCATCACGTCCCCGGCATAGTTGCCGTACGTGAACAGGACGCCGGCGCCGCCGTTCGCCGCCTTGGCGCATTCAAGGATGGGATCGGGTGGCGGCGAGGCAAAGACATTGCCGATCGCCGCCGCGTCCGCCAGGCCCTTGCCGACAAAACCGAGAAAGGTCGGCTCATGGCCCGAGCCGCCGCCGACGACGAGCCCGACCTTGCCGGGACGCGGTCCGTTGCGGGCGATGATCGAGCGCGGGCTGCCGTCCGCGCTCCTGAGATGGCTGGGATGCGCGGCCAGAATCCCCTCTAGCATCTCGTCGACGGCACGGTTGCCGTCATTGATGATCTTCTTGGTCTGCACCGGCATCCTCCCGAACTCGGCATTTTCCCGAGATACTACAGGCTGTTACCGCGATTTCCACCCCGCTCTCGGCTGTTTCAGGCGGCGATGTGCCTTCGCGCCGCCAGAATCTGGAGGCATGCGCCGGCCGCTTCCTTGCCCTTTACCTGGAAGTGCTCGAGGAAGAAGCGGTGGTGCTCGGAGCTGTCGTGGTAATTGTGCGGCGTCAGTACCGCCGAAAGCACCGGCACGCCGGTCGTCAACTGCACATTCATCATGCCGTCGATGACCGCGCCGGCGACGAATTCGTGCCGGTAGATGCCGCCATTGACGACGAAGGCAGCGCCGAGGATCGCGGCGTAGCGACCCGTCTCGGCCAATGTCTTGGCGTGCAGCGGGATCTCGTAGGCGCCGGGCACGTCGAAGATTTCGACGGCAAAGCGGCCGTCGCCCAGTGCAGCAAGCTCCGCCTCGAAGGCAGCGACACACTGGTCGACGATATCCGCGTGCCAGCGCGCCCTGACAACGGCAACGCGGGTCGTTTCATAGTCTTTGTGGGAATGCTGATTCATGGGTCCATCCTTCCGTTTCGAACCAGAATCAGGACGCACGATACGAAAACCGGCCGCCGGGGCGGTCCGTCTTCCGTTTCGTTCTCTTCCATCCGGACTGTAACCGTCGGCTCCGGAATCACACCGGATCTGCTGACCCTTCCGGTTTTGCCGGAAAGCGCTCGCGGGCTTGGGTCCCGCGCATGACCCCGAAAACCGGACCGGTTTTCGGAAAGAAATCATGCGCAATCAGGAGTCCTTACCGCCGGTGGGGACTTTCACCCCGCCCTGAGAACATTAACGGCTTTGTATGGAAGGGCAGGGGCGCCGCTGTCAACCGCGCGCGGGCTGGTGGCCCATCACGTCCTGTGTGGCTGGCGCGTGCGCCAGGCGGCGGCCGAAGCCGCGACCAGCATCAGCAACGCCGCCACCATTGCCGATGCGGCAAAGCCGAAATCCGAATATAGCGGCCCGAAGCCGGTGGTGCCGACAAAGACCGCCAGATATGTCACCGCGCTGTTCAGGCCCATGATCGTGCCGCGCCGTGACGGATCGAGCGCCGACAGGCGCATCACCAGCACGTTCAATCCGAAATGATTGGCGAGACCCCAGGCCGCCACCATGGCGAGCGTCATGCCATAGCTGTTGCTTGTTGCGGCGATCGCGACATAGACGATGGCGACGAGCAGGTAAGCGAAGGGCATGACGCGGCGAGCCCCCAGACGATCGATGATGCCGTCGAAGAGCGCCGCCGTGCCGAACCCGGCGCCATAGGCGAGTGCGGCCAGGCCGTTGGCGCTGACCGGCTGGCCCAGCCCGCTGTGCAGATGGTCGCCAAGATAGCCATAGACACCGTAGAAGGCGGTCATGAAAGCGCCGCAGGCGATCAGAAGCGGCACGATGCCGGGAATGCCGAGCGCCTCGAGCGGCGCTGGAGCCGGGCCGGCCTTTCTGACATCCGGGAGTGACGATGCGGTAAGGCTGCCAAGCGCCAGCGCCGCCAGCAGCGCCACGGCGGCGAAGACGGCCCGCCAGTGCACGAGATCGGCAAGCACCGCCGACAGCGAAACGCCGGCCACCATGCTGAGCGTCCATCCGGTCAGCACAACGCCGATCGTTCCGCTTTCCCGTCCAGGTGGGGCAATCGCCGCGGAACTGGCATAGATTGCCGGCATGGCGACGCCGGCGGCGATGCCGGTGAGAAGCTGCGCAGCGACCAGCGCCATCACCGTCGGCGCCACCGCGCTTGCGACAAGCGCCAACGTCAGCAACAGCAAGGCCGCCTGAAGCATCCGGCGCGCGCCGACCCGGTCGATGTAGCGTGCCAGGAACAGGGCGCTCGCCGAGGTGCCGAGGCCGAAGGCGGCGGCCGCCATCATAACGACAGGCACGCTGGTCGCGAACGACACGGCCACGGCGGGAGCAATTGGACCCAGCACCAGGGAGTTCGAGCCGATGACGGCGATGCATCCGGTCAAGAGATAGGCCAGTGCCGGGATGGGCGGCCGGGCATTCGCACCCAGGGTTGCTGCTTGATCGCTGTTCGACATATATTCATAATGGCCGTATTTTATTCGGCTACAATCGGGAATTTCCACTATGGACGAAGAAACAAATGGCATTCCGCAGAACAGGCCGGCGCCCCGCGATCTCGACGCGATCGACAGAAAGATATTAGGCGTTCTCGTCGACGACGCCACGGTCAGCTATGCTGAGCTTGGCGATCGTGTCGGCCTCTCGCCGCCCGCCGCGCATGAGCGCGTCAAGCGCCTTCGGCGCAGCGGCGCCATTCGCGGCACGGCTGCCATCATCGACCCCAAGGCGGTCAAGAAGCCGCTGCTGGCATTCGTGCATATCGACACCAAGGGCTGGGGCAAGACGCCGGAGCTGATGGCGGTTTCGCAATATCCGGAGGTCGAGGAGATCCACACGGTTGCGGGCGACACCTGCATGCTGCTGAAGGTCCGCACGGAGGACACGCGGGCGCTCGAAGGCCTGCTGTCGCGCCTCTACGAGACACCCGGCGTCACCTCGACGCGCAGCTACGTGGTGCTGTCGACCTATCTCGAGCGGCCGGTGCAGCCCGGCGTCACGACGCAGTGGCCGGCGCCCAGGCACATGGCCGAGCCCCTGTACTAAGGCCTGATGCCGATAGCGAAGCGGTTTTCGGACGACGTCATGCTCTATCTCTTTGATTTGGAGCTGGACTGGTCGTCTCCGCCGAAAACGGCGCAAAACAAGCAATGATATGCTAATCTCCCGAGCCTCTAGGCAGAGGGCGGGTGATGGCAACGCTGGAAACGGACAAGGTATTCGCTGGCTCCATACCGGAAAACTACGACCGCTATATGGTGCCGTTGATTTTCGAGCCGTTCGCTGCGGATCTTGTAGCGCGAGCAGCGTCCCTGTCGCCCGCCGCGGTTTTGGAGACGGCCGCCGGCACCGGGGTCGTTACCCGAGCATTGGCGCCGAAATTGTCTCCCGGCGCAAGCTATACCGTAACCGACCTCAACCAGCCGATGCTCGACTACGCCGCTTCGCGACAACCTCCCGACGGTCGCATCACATGGCGTCGGGCGGACGCCTTGGCGCTGCCGTTTGAAGATGCGGCCTTCGACCTCGTCTGCTGTCAGTTCGGTGCGATGTTCTTTCCCGACCGGCCATCTGCCTACCGCGAAGCCAGGCGTGTCCTGAGGCCGGGCGGACATTTCCTGTTCAGCGTATGGGATCGCATCGAGGAGAACGTCTTTGCCGATGATGTGACGAATGCTCTCGCAAGGATCTTCCCCGACGATCCGCCGCGCTTTCTGGCACGCACACCCCATGGCTACCACGACAAGGCAGTGATCCGTCACGAGCTGGAGGATGCTGGGTTCTCCGGTGTAATGATCGAGACGAGAGCCGAACAAAGCCGTGCATCCTCGCCGCGCCTTCCCGCCGTCGCTTATTGCCAGGGAACTGTGCTTCGCACCGAAATCGAGGCCCGGGAGGCTGGGAAGCTGCAAGCCGCGACCGACTACGCCGCATCCGCGATTGCAGACAGACATGGCAGCGGCGCGGTGGCCGCCAAAATTCAGGCTCACGTCATCATGGCAACGGCTTAGCTTCCCAGCCGGATCGTCTCGAAATAGGCGTCGGTGCCGACCTGGCCGCCCTTGAGCGCGATTTCGAGTCCATCGATTGCGCCGCCGCCATGGGCGACACAGAGCGGTGATCCCGGCGATTGTGGCAACGGCATGCGCACGGTCAGCGCGTCGATGGCCAATTGTCCGAGCGCGTGACTGGAAGTGTCGCCACCCGCGATCACCGCGCGCTTGAGTTTCTGTTCCACGATCAGCCGGCGCAGGATTGTTCCCAGCGCTCGCCCGAGCGTGTTTCGCGCGCCTTCGATCCGGTCGATCTCGGCGCCACGGTCGGCCTGTGGGCCAAGCGCGGTGTAGAGGATGACGCTGCGGCCCTTGGCCAGGCTCGCCAGCCCGGCCGCGACCGCGCGCTCGATTGCCTCCTTGGCGCCCTCCGTGACCAGTTGCATGGCATCCATCTCGACGCCGTCGAAACCGTGGGCAAGGGCGTGGCGGATCTGCTTTTCGGTGGTCGGCGACACGCTGCCCGAGACCACCGCGAGGCGGTCTACCGGTCCCGGCGGCGCGAACGACGCCTGCCCGGAGGCAATGCCTTTGCCGGCCCATTCGGCAAGCAAGGCATATTCGACGCCCGAGGATCCGACGACGAAGCCATGGCCTTGGTCATGGATGCGCCAGATCTGTTCGCCGACGCGTCTCTGTGTCTGGCGGCTTTCGACATCAAACAGGATGACCGCCCTGTTTTGCACGGCCTGGTCGACCGTTTGCGCGAGATCGTCGGTCTGCAATGCAGCCAGGTCGACAAGGCCGGAGCTGAGACTGGTCTGGCGCGAGAGATGCACGAGCAGGTCTGCTTCGTTCATCGGCGTCACCGGATGCCTGCTCATCACCGGATGCCTGTCGATGCGGAAATACTCGCCGCGGAACGCCGCGAAAAGATTGCCGAAGGCCGTGTAGCGCTTGAGCTGCGGCGCGCCGACGACCATCGGCACGCTACTCTGGCCGAAGATGCGCCGGCCGATCTCGATGGCGCGGCCGATATTGCCGACCGTCGGGCTGGAATCGAAGGTCGAACAGATCTTGTAATGGCAGATCGCCGCTTCGAGGCTCTTCAGCCATTCGAAGGCGGGCGCCAGATTCTGCTCCATCCATTGCGGCGTTTCGCTTCGGCTGGTGCCGGCCAGTCCGACGGCGCGGCAATGGAAAAATCGCGCCAGCAGGCGCTCATCGGGCCGACGCATGAACAGCACCGTCGGCACGCCGCCGAGCTCGAGCGCCTCCATGACATCCGTCGAGCCGGTGAGGTCGTCGCCATAATAGCTCAGGAGCAGGTTCTGCATGGCTTCGCTCAGGCCGCCTTGCCGTCGCTGAATTTCTCGATCGAGCGTGCCAGCTCGGCATGGTCGCGCGCGAATTCGTCGAGGGCAATGCCCTCGACCGCGGCCTGCCACGCTTGCAGCACCGCGCGCACCCCGGCGCCGGGCCCGTCCGGATGGCTGACGATGCCGCCGCCGCAGAGATAGAGGAGATCGACCGTGCGGCCGGTGCGCTCATAGGTCTCGGGCGCCTGGCCGCCCCATTGGCCGGAGCAGGCCACGGGCAGCGCGCAATCGTATGATGAAAACAGCGGCGTGGTCACCGCTTCGAAAGAGCGGATGAAAGAATCGTCCGGCTCCCAGTATTTCGAGCCGATACCGTTGATCTGGAACTGGTCGACGCCGAGCAGCCGCCAGAATTGCTGCCATACCTTGAAATCCATGCCGAGGCCGGGATGGCGGGTGAGAATGTCCCAGCCATTGCGGTGCGCATGCAGCGCCAGCCCGGAGCGCTTCCTGAGGAAAGCCATGCCGCCGAATCCGATGGAGTTGATGTTGACGAGCGCGCAATTGCCGCCGGCTTCCAGCACCAGATCGTGGTTGCGCATCATCTCGTCGGGATCGGCATGCGAGATTCCGAAGGCGTACATTACTTTCTTGCCGGTCTTTTGCTCGTGGTCACGGATCAGCGGCATGATCGCCTTCACCCGCTCAGCGAGCGGCGAATAGGCCGGGCTCATCAGCTTCTCGTCGTCCTTGATGAAATCGACGCCGGCTTCGATCAGTTCGCCCACCATCGCGGCTGTCTCGTGCGGCCTGAGGCCAAGCGCCGGCTTGACGATGGTGCCGATGATGGGACGGCCCTCGACCCCGGTCAGCCTGCGGCTGCCGGCAACGCCGAATTGCGGGCCGGGATGGGCGCCCCGGTATTGTTCCGGCAGCTTCATGTCGATGACCCGGATACCGGACAGGCCCCTGATCGAATAGGTGCCGCTGATGGCGATCGTCATCAACGCCGACAGGTCGGTGCCGATGGCGTCGAACGGGAAGCCGATATCGACATCGGCGCGCCGGAAGGGGCCATTCCCGGATCCGGGAAGCGACGGCTGCTCGGCATCGGGCAGGGGCCTGATCGCCAGCACACGAGCCGCCACACGCGCCTTTAATTCCTCGGTCTCGCCGGGCAGTGGGACGAAGGTGCCGGTCGACTGGTCGCTCGCGATCTTGGCCGCCAGCGCTTCGATGCTGCCAGAGGTTTCGATGCGATAGGTAAGCGTGATCATGGTCTGTCGGCCGCTCGAAAAGGGTTCGAAAAAAGTTTTGTCGCGCAGGAAATCTGGTATAATGAGTACCTAAGTATTGCAAGCAATATCCCGACTTCGGCAAGAGGGCCGGCTTCGGCAATTCCGGGAAATGAGCGGCGTTTTTCGTTCGGAATGCCTGGAACAAACAGCTGGCGCGGCTTGGCGATTGCATGAAATCGCGGGACCGCTCCAGGCGCAGGCATTCCGGTAATCCTGCCTGGAATGCTAAACAGGAACCGGGCCAGGGAGTGATTCGTCACGATGAACCGTTCGGAGCCGATCGTCCGGCGCAAACTTTCCGACGAAGTCTTTGCAAGGCTGAAGCGGCTGATCACCAGCGGCGAGCTGCAGCCGGGCGACGACATGCCGTCCGAACGCGAGTTGATGGAGCGCTTCGAGGTCGGCCGGCCGGCGATCCGCGAGGCCATGCAGGCGCTGAGCAATATGGGACTGGTCGCCATCTCGCATGGCGAGCGCGCCAAGGTGCTGCAACTAACCGCCAAATCGATCATCAAGCAGGTCGACGGCGCGGCCAAGATCATCCTGTCTTCATCCAGGGACACGCTGGAGCACCTGAAGACGGCGCGCATCTTCTTCGAGCGCGGCATGGTCAGGGAAGCCGCGGAAAAGGCGACCGCCGAGGATGTGCAGCGGCTCAGGGCAACGGTGGCCGAGCAGCGCGCCGCGCGCGGTGATTCCGAAGCCTTCATCTCCGCCGACATGAAGTTCCACACCCAGATATCGGCGATATCGGGCAATCCGATCTATGTCGCCGTCAGCGAAGCCACGCTCGGCTGGCTGAAGGAATACCACACCGAGATGCTGATCTGGACCGGCAAGGAACAATACACGCTTACCGAGCATGAGGAGATCATCGACCGCATTGAGCACCGTGATGCCGACGGCGCCGAAAAGGCGATGATCAAGCATCTCGAACGCTCGCGTGCGCTCTATGTGATGAATTCCGATAAGTAGCTCTAGCCAACCCGGACAATGGCGTAGGGCGACATCGTAAGATGGCCCTGACCCAGTGCCGAAACATCAACCGGGACGTCGTTCGCCGTCAGGTTCGCCAGCCAGACGGCAATGTCGCCCGAGGCGGCGCGACCGGCCAGCGCCGCAACACGCGTCTCGTCGCTTGTTTTCGCGGCAACATGCGCGAGCCCAGCCAGTTCGCAAAGCCCTTGGACGGCCCGGAAAATCGGCCGCGGCGATCCCTCGGCGACAGGTTCGCCGGATGCGGCCAGCACGCCGAATGGTCCGGTGATGCTGGACAGTGTCAGCATCTCCAGCCCGGCCGGCGCGACGCGCGCGGCATAGCCAATGGTCCAGGCGGCGGCAAACTGCGCGGCATGGCGGGGATCACGGTTCGCCATGGCAATGCGTTGGCCGGCAAAATTGTCCTTGGTCGCACCGCCATAGGGGTTCTGTCGCATGGCAATGGTCGACGGGCCGATCCGGTAAGGCTTGTCGCCGAAGATCGCCCGGGTCGACCGGGTGATGAAGGGCAGCGCCTCCAGCGATTGCATGACGCTGAGATCGTCGGCGGCGTGAACGATCGGACAGGTGCAGTGCGTGACGAAATCGAGTTGGTCGGCGGGCACGCGCTTACGGTTGAGCTCGGTGAAATAGCTGAATATGCCGCCGCCGAGGCGGATCCCGGGAAAGGCGCGCCGCGCCGCGGCATAGATTTCTTCCAGCGGCGGGCATGCCGGCCAGGCGCTGCCCGGCGGCGTCGACTGGCGGTCGACCGAAGGCGAGACGGCAACCGCATCGAGCCGCAGGCCGACCCGGCGCACCATATCGGCGACATCGGAGAATTCGGCATCGAGGTCGCCCGTGCAGGCCACCACGCATTCGAGCGTGGTCGAGGCGGGATGCGCCGCGGCGAGCCGGGCATGGGCGCGCAGCGCGTCCAGGCCGTGGCCGCGCGTCGGATCGAAGTGGAACAGGAGTTGCTGCGGACCGAGCCTTGCGAGCATCGGCAGTTCGGCCAGCGTTGCCTCTACGTCCTCGGGATAGACGATCACGCCGACATCGGGCAGCCTCGGCCCGGTCTCGCCGAGTTCGATGCGGACCGGTTCGGCACTCGCGGTCGCGGCGGGCATCCCGGCGCCGCCGGTGAGGCGCAGGCTCACCGTCTGGCGCAGCGGTTCGCCGGCCGGCAGCACATAGGGCCACGGCAAGGCCAGCGGCCGCACATAGGTCTTGTAGGAGGCGTCCGACCAGTTGCGCTGGTCCTCCATTTCGAAAGTATCGCCTTCCATCCTGCATTCGGCGCTGACGCCGGGACGCACTGCATGGGTGATGGCACGCAGGTCCTTGAAGGGCTGCCATGGGTCGATCAGATCAGGCAGTTCCGTGTCCACCACCCTGCCATCGGTGTGCTCCACCGTCACCGGGCTGCCGGCGAGGCCGGCGATCGGATGCAGGATGCAGAAGCCGCAGCGGTTGGTCTCGAAATCGCTCTCCGGCAGCGTTGTCACATCGAAGACCAGCCTGCCGTCGGCGGAGCCTTCGATCGTCGCGTGGAAGCGCAGGCTGCTGCCGCCCGGGCCGGTGCAATTCGCCTCATAGCTTACCGAGAAACGGTCGACCTTCTGGTCGATGGTCAGGTCCGTCAGCTCCGGCTCATAAGTGCCCCAGTCGCGGTCGCGTACGATATAGGCGATGGCGCGCAGCACTTCGGTGCCGGCATGCCGGATTGTGCGCAGATTGCCATTGACCAGCTCGGCACTCAGCGCGCCCGCCTGCAGCAGGATCGGTGCCGCTTCGGCCGCCCGTGTGCCGTAAAGATCGAACACGTCGGCCGTCATTGCAGCAAGGCTTCGATCTGCACCGGTTCGCGGCTCGCAGCACCCGCATAGGCGGCCTCGACCAGGGCGAATGTCTTCAGATTGTCGGCGCCCGAGGTCGCCGGCTCCTTGCCGCCGACAAGGCAGTCGACCCAGTGCCGCTGGATGGCCAGCACGCTTTCCTGGATGTTGTGCCATGGCCGCGAGGCCCAGGGCAGGAGCGGCGGCGAGACATCGCTCACTCTGGTTCCGCTCTTGCCGGTGACGGTCAGCCGGTAGCCCTGCGCCAGCCGGATCGTGCCGTCGACGCCGTCGAGCTCGATAAGTGTTTCCGGGAACGGCTCGGTGGCAAGCTTGGTCGCATAGCTGCAATCGACAACCGACGTGGCGCCGCCGGCATGATCCATGAGCATCGTCGCCACATCCTCGCCGGCGATCGCGGGGTTGATGCGTGTGGTCCGCGCGGTCAGGCTCGTGACGTCGCCGAGCAGGAAGCGGGCGATGTCGAGGATGTGGATGCCGAGGTCCTCGATGATGAAGCGTTTTCCGGTCGCCAGATAGGGCTGGCCGGAAAACACGTCATAGCCGGAGCGGAAGGAGATGCGGCCGAAGAACGGCGTGCCGATCTCGCCCTTGTCGAGCAGGGCGCGCACCGCCTGGATCGGCGACTGCCAGCGGAAGTTCTCATGCACCATAAGCGGCACGCCGGCCTTGGCACAGGCCGCGACCATCGCCTTGGCATCGCCAAGCGTCGGCGCGAACGGCTTCTGGCAGATGACGGGAACACCATGCGCGGCCGCCATCTCGACCAGCGGTCGATGGCTGCCGACAGTGGTGGCGATGTCGACGAAGTCGAGCGTCTCGGCGGTGAAAAGTTCCGCCGCATCGGTGTAGCGCCGCGCCACGCCGAACTGGTCGCCGACGATCCGCAACCGCTCCGGATCGCGGTCGCAGATGGCGACGATCGAGGCGCCCTCTATGTCGCGCCAGGCATGCATCTGGTTGACGGCGAAGAAGCCGCAACCGATCAGCGCTCCACGCAACTCCGCCATGCTCAGCCCGCCTTTGCCATCTGCATCAGGGTAACGCGCTGCTGCAGCCGGCGCTGCGCCTGGTCGACGACGACGGCGACGATGATGACGAGGCCCTTGATCACCATCTGCCAGAACGAGCTCACGCCCATCATCACCAGCCCGTCCGAAAGGATGCCGATGACGAAGGCGCCGACGATGGTGCCGCCGATCGTGCCGCGGCCGCCCGACATCGAAGTGCCGCCAAGCACCGCCGCGGCGATGGCGTTGAGCTCAAAGCTCTCGCCCGTCGCCGGATGCGAGGCCATCAGCTCCGACGAGATGATCAGCCCGACGATTGCCGCGCAGAAGCCGGAGAACATGTAGACGAACATCTTGACCATGTTGACGCGCACGCCCGAGATGCGCGCGGCGCGCTCATTGCCGCCGACGGCGAAGATGTGGCGGCCAAGCGGCGTGTAGCGGGCGAGATAGGCCGCCCCCAGCGCCACCACGATCAGGATCCAGATCGAGACCGGCAGGCCGAGCAGCCGGCCGGCACCCAGGAAGCCGAAGCCGGTGGTGCCGAGTTCCGGCTTGCCGACGAGATTGGGGAAAGTGCGGCCGTCGGAGGAAAGCAGCGCGAAGCCGCGCGCCACATAGAGCACGCCGAGCGTGGCGATGAAGGGCGCGACGTTGAGCCTGGTGATCAGCAGCCCGTTGACGGCGCCGATCAGCATGCCGACCGCGAGCGTGATCAAGGCGATCTCGACGACATTGAAATAGATGGTGTAGCCGATCTGCAGGTCGATGCCGTTGAGCACGAGGTAGCCGGCCACCATGCCGCACAGGCCGACGATCGAGCCAACCGAAAGGTCGATGCCGCCGGTGATGATGACGAAGGTCATGCCCATGGCGAGAAAGGCATTGAGCGCCACGTGCTTGGCCATCAGGATCAGATTGGCGGCCGACAGGAAGTTCGGCGCGGCGATCGAGAAGAACACCAGCACAGCGATCAGCGCAATGAAGGTTCTGAGCTTCATCAGCGTCAGCAGCGCCGAGCCGCTGGAGGCGGAGGAAGCGGCCGCCCTGGCCGGAATGTCAGTCATCAGCGTTGCTCCCCATGTGCGGCCGGTCCGTGGCCCAGCGCGGACGCGGCGACGATCGCCGCCTCCGTCGCTTCGGCGCGGTCGAACATGCCGGTCAATCTGCCATTGCTCATCACCGCGATGCGGTCGGACAGCGCCATCACCTCATCGAGGTCCGAGGTGGCGAACAGGATGCCCAGCCCGTCGCGCGAAAGCTTGCGCATGGTGCGGAAGACATCGGCCTTGGCGCCGACATCGATGCCGCGGCTGGGCTCGTCCATCAGAAGCACTTTCGGTCCGGTGAGCAGCGCCTTGCCGATCACCACCTTCTGCTGGTTGCCGCCCGACAGCGACGAGACCTCCTGCGCCGGGTCGGCGACCTTGATTGCGAGTTCCCGCACCATCTGCATCACGGCCTGCCGCTCGGCGCCGCCTCGGATGTGAAACAGGCGCACGAAGCGCGACAGGCTCGCCATCGTCAGGTTGCTGGCGACCGACAGGATCGACACCAGGCCCTCGCGCTGGCGGTCCTCGGGGATCAAGGCCAGCCCTCGCTGGATGCGGCGCGTCGTGTCGCGATCCTTCACCTGCTTTCCGGCGATGAAGATCCTGCCGCTGGCATGGCCGTGACGGCCCATGATGCAGTCGAACAGCTCGCTGCGCCCCGCGCCCATCAGCCCGTATATGCCGAGAATCTCGCCGGCGCGCAGCGACAGCGAGACGTGGTCGACCGCCAGCCCGCCGGTGACGCGTGGCAGGCAGATCTCCTCGGCGCGGAAGATTTCCGCGCCCGGCACATGGCCGTCGGCCTTGGCGAAGTCCTTGGCGTCCGAGCCGATCATCTGCCGCACGATCCACTGCGTATCGACGTTTTTCATCTGCTCCTGGCCGGTGATGCGGCCGTCGCGCAGCACGGTGATGTAGTCGCCGATGCGGATCAGTTCCTCCAGCCGGTGGGAGATGTAGACGATGGCGACGCCGCGCGCCTTGAGGTCGGCGATCACCTTGAACAGGATCTCGACTTCGGCGGCGCTCAGCGCCGAGGTCGGCTCGTCCATGATGAGGATCTTGGCGTCGAGCGAAACCGCCTTGGCGATCTCGACCAGTTGCTGCTGGCCGATGCGCAGATCCTCGACCAGCATGTCGGGCCGGATGCCGGCTTCCAGCCGCTCCAGGAATTCACCGGCCCGGCGCTCCTGTTCCTTGCGGTCGATCTTGCGGAAGCGGTTGGTGATCTCGCGCGTGGCGAAGATATTCTCGGCGACCGAAAGGTTGCCGAACAGGTTCAGCTCCTGGAACACCATGCCGATGCCGCGGTCGACCGCATCTCCCGACGACGAGAAAGAGACCTCTTCGCCTTCGAGCAGGATGCGCCCTACGGTCGGCTGCTCGACGCCGGCGATGATCTTCATCAGCGTCGACTTGCCGGCGCCGTTTTCCCCGACCAGCACGTTGACCGCGCCCTTGCGCACTTCGAAATTCGCCTGCTTGACCGCGACCGTGCCGGCATAGACTTTCGAGACATCCTCCAGCTTGAGGATGACGTCATGGCCATTCGCCTGGCTCATGGCTTCGGCCCGATCTCGGCCTCCGCCGGCGTCACCAGCGGCAGGTCCTGGCCGTCTTCGATCGTATAGGCGCCGAGCACCTTGGCGGTGCGGCCTTCCAGCGCCTCGCGCGGCAGCTTGGCGAGCACCGTCTTGGCGGCATGGGAATTGAAAGCCTTGCCGAACTGCGCGAAGTCGATCTGGTTGGTGAAATCGTTGAACTGGACGAAGTCGAGGCTGTCGCGCAGCGCCGTGCCGCGCATCGCCGGCCCGATCTGAACGCGCGCGTCCGCCTTGCCGTCACCGTCGGCGTCGACATCGATGGTGGCCGCGCGCGACTGCGTGTTTGCCGCGACGATCTTGCCCTCGACGCGCACGGCGAACGTCCATGGCGAATTCGCCTGCTTCTTCGGATTGCCGTATTTGGCGCCGGCCGCGGCCGGATCGGTCTTCGCCAGCGCATGGACCTCGGCGAACGGTCCAGCCTTCTGCTGCAGATAGGGAATGACTTTCGCCGCCCAGATGTCCTCGACTATCTTGTCAGGGTTGAAGGCGGAGGCATTGCCGTCGCCTTGCGCCGATGGCGTTGGAAGGATCTTGCAGGCGCTGAGCGCGATGCCGGCGGTCAGGGCAAGGATCGGCCAACTCGGCTTTTTCTGCATGGCGGTCAAGGGCATCCTGTTGAAAAGGAGCGAGGGACGAACCTCGGTTCGCCCCCCGCTGTTCGCGTTGCGCCGGCTCAGTTCTTGAGCGCGAAGGTTTCCAGCTTGGCGGCATTGTCGCCATTGATGAGCACGCAGTCCATCAGCTGCTTTTCCTTCTCGGGCGACTTCTTGTTCTTGATGAAGTCGTTGGCCTGTTCGACCGCCATCTGCGCCTGTGCGTAGGCAGGCTGCAGCACCGTCGCCTTGATGCCGCCCGAGGTGATGGAATCGCGCACGTCGTTCGATCCGTCGAAGCCAACGACGATGACGTCCTTGCGGCCGGCCGCGGCAAGCGCCGCATAGGCGCCCATCGCCATCGTGTCGTTGCCGGAGATGACGCCCTTGATGTCAGGATTGGCCTGCAGGATCGATTCCATCTTGGAATAGGCCTCGGTCTGGCTCCAATTGGCCGATTGCTGCGCGACCATCTTCAGGTCCGGATAGTCGTCGATGACGTCGTGATAGCCCTTTGAGCGGATGCCGGCATTGGTGTCGGATTCCTTGCCGACCAGCTCCACGAAATTACCCTTCTCGCCCATCAGCTTGACGAATTCCTGCGCACCGAGCTGGGCGCCCTGGTAGTTGTTGGAGACGATCTGAGCCACCGCGACGCCGGTGGCGTTGATCTCGCGGTCGATGAGGAAGGAGGGGACGCCGGCGTCCTTGGCCTTCTGTACGGCGGCGACGGTGGCGTCGGCGCCGGCATTGTCGAGGATGATCGCCTTTGCGCCGCGGCCGATCGCAGTGTCGATCAGCTCGGACTGCTTGTTGGCGTCGTCGTCATGGACCAGCACCAGCGCCTCGTAGCCCAATTCCTTGGCCTTGGCTTCGGCGCCGACGGCTTCCGCCTTGAAGAACGGATTGTCGTGCGATGGGGTGATGATGGCGATGAGATCCGCCGCGTAGGCGGGCATCGCCGTGCCGAGTGCCAGCACGCCTGCGAAGGCAGCAAGCGTCATTCTGCGTGTCAGTTTCATGAAGTCCTCCCGTTGAAACCCATGCCTCGATCGTTTCGAGGCCTCTATCTACGATTGAATTCGTCAGGCAGGGCCGGCAGCGCGCCGCCCGGATTTCAGAGCCGATCGCCGGCTGTCATCCGAACTGCTCCTCGCTCCGCTCCCGCCGTCCTCCACTCGCATCAACTTCAAACTTCCAACGAAGCATGACCGATCCGAGTCCGGGAACAGCTAAAGCTAACTGGTATAATGAGTCAACCACTAATTCAGGTGATCTGTATCTAAGCGGCGGCCCTCAGGTAATCCGCTGGATGCTGGCTGCGATCTCTTCCGGTTCGAAGACCCGCTTCCAGTCGTCGCGCATCAGCACCGGCTTGCCGAATTCGATGGCCTTGTTGCAGGCGTCGGAGAACACGCCTTTGGTTTCGCCGAAGATTACGGCGCCGAGCACATTCATGTGGCCGAGCAGGAAATCGAGGGCCGCCTGCTGGTCGACGCCCCGCGCCACGACCTCGTCGACAGCTTCCTTCATGACCACCAGCAGCGAGGCGCACACGGTCTCAGAAAGGCCGGGCTCGAGCAGCGCCATCTGCTCGACGGAAACGCGGTGCGAGCGCATCACCGGCGCCCAGATAATCTTGGCGATGGCCTCGCCCTTGGCGTAGTCCGCTTCCGGTCCCTGCATCAGTGCGCTGACCATGTGCTGCTTGGCCTTGACGCCGCCGAAATAATCCTTCTTGGCCGCCATGTCGGTTTCGTCGTTGAAGATCGGCGGATGGCAGGGGTGGGTGACGAAGTAGGTCAGGTCGGGACGATCAGGCAAATGGCCCGCAAACGGCGCCGCGGCATCGAGAACGATCACCATCGTGCCCGGCACAAGCTTGCTTTCGATGCGTGCCGCAACCTTGCCGATATGGGTGTCCGGAACCGCCAGGATCACCACCTCGGCGCCTTCCAGCGCCTCGTCGGCACTGACCGTATCGAAGCCCAGCCCGGTCTTCAGCCGCTCGCGCCCGGCCTCGCTGACCTCGACATGGCGGATCGTATAGGGCGAGCCGCGGAAATTGGTCGAAAGGCGATAGCCCATTTTGCCGCCGGCACCGAACAGCGCGATCGTCGTCATCTAGCCTTGCTCCTAAATATTGAACGATGGTCTCGCCAATCGTCACCTTATATACTGGTATGATCACTCTACCATCTTGGCAAGAGAAATCACTCCCTGCTTTGTCACTGCGGCCTGATTGCCGCAGCGCCCGCCTTAGGTTTCGCCGTGGCGTCGCCGGCTGCGCTCTCGAGGGCGGCGGGGTCGATGGCGGCGCGCCGCGACAGCACCTGCCGGCCGGCCAGCGCCAGAACGAAAATGACCACGATGCCCTGGACGATGTCCTGCGCGCCGGGCGGCAGGCCGATGATCTGCATGGTGGTGACGATGAGGATCAAAAGGATGCTGGCGAACAATGTGCCGAGCGCCGTCGCGGAGCCGCCGAAGATCAGCGTTCCGCCCAGTACCACCGCGGCGATGGATTGCAGGAGATAGGGCTGGCCCATTTCAAGGAAAGCGCCGCCGATATAGGCGCCCAGCAGCAGCCCGTTGAGCGAAGCCAGCACCGAGGAGATGATGAAGGCCGAGGCGATGACCCGGTTGTTGCGGATCGCTGCCAGCCGCGCCGCCGCGCGGTTCTGGCCGACTGCCGAGAGCAGTTGCCCGTAAACGGTATAGCGTAGCACGAACGACGTTGCGGCGACGCCCAGGATGGCGATGACTGCCATGATCGGCACGCCCGCGACGCGGCCCGTCGCCAGCGTCTTCAACAGCGGACTGACGGCGAAGCCCGATATCGCGCGGTTCGACAGCAGCGTTGCGGTTGCCAGCACATAGCCCGTCGCCAGCGTGGCGATGATGGCCGGTATGTTCAGCCCGACGACGAGCAGCGCGTTGAGAGCGCCGACCGCAAGGCCGAGCAGGATCGCGGCGCCGACGCCGACGGCGAGGTTGGCGTCCTGGCCCTTGATGGTCAGCAGCGCCACGAAGGCGCTGAGCGTGATCACCGAGGCCACGGAAAGGTCGATATTGCCGCGCCCGGTGGTGACGACGAACATCTGGCCGATGCCGACGACCGTTAGGAACGAGGCCGACAGAACGATGCCCGACAGGCTGGAGAGGCTGAAGCGGTTGGTGACGATGGACAGCACCAGCCAGAGCAGCAGCACCCCGATCGCCGACCAGATCCAGCGGTTTTTCTGCGCCCAAGGGCTGAAGGCGGCAAGCGCATTCATTGTTCGCTCCTGCGGTCCGCGGTCAGGCTGCGCAAGGTCAGCAGGGCGATGAGGATCAATCCCTGCGTCGCCGCATTGAAGTCGCTGCTCACGCTCAGCGTGCCGAGCAGGGCGCCGATCAACGCCAGCGTGACCGCGCCGGCGACGGCGCCGACCGGCGAGATGACGCCGCCCAGCAGCGAACAGCCGCCCATCACCACGGCGGCGACGCTGAGCAGGGTGAATGAATTGCCGGAATTGATGTCGCTCGCCGTATTGATCGCCGTCAGCGACAGGCCGGCGGCGGCGGCGAACAGCCCGGCGACGAGGTAGCGCACCAGCGCGTAGCGCGTCGGCGACCAGCCGGAACGGATCATCGCGGTCGGATTGTTGCCGAAACCGCGCAGCACCACGCCGAGCGGCAGCCGGTCGATCACGAACACCACGATTGCCACCGCGGCGATGAGGATGATCGAGGTTGGCACGAAGCCGAGCGACCAGTTGAACATTGCCGACAGCCATTCGGGGCTGGCGCCGCCCGGCGTCGGCTGCAGCGCATAGCCTATCCCGACCCAGATGAAGGACGCGCCCAGCGTGACGACGATGGCCGGGATCTTGCGCGCCTGGATCAGGCCGCCGAGGCCGGCATAGGCGGCGATCGCCGCAGCCAGCGCCAGCGCGCCGAGCCACGGCTGGTCGTAGAGCAGCGTGGCGCTGAGCACGCTGACGAGCCCCGCGAACGCGCCGACGCCGAGGTCGATCTCGCTGCCGCCGACGATGAACATCTGCGCCGCGGTCACCAGTACCAGCGACAGCGCCGGCATCAGCAAGAGGTCGAGCCCGAAAATGGAGGCGACCGCCGGATTGGCCGAGATCATCACCGCCAGCACGGCGGCGAGGCCGATGAAGGGGGCAGCATTCACCAGCCTGCGGGCAAGCCCGGCGCCGGCAGCGCCGCTGCGTCCCGCACTGGCGGCTTTGTCCGTCTGCTGGGCAAAGGACGCTCCAACGACGGCTGATTCCGTGATCGCCTCGCCGGCCAGTTCCTTGACGATGCAGCCGCCTGAAAACACCAGCACGCGGTCGCAGGCCAGGAGTTCGGCATCTTCGGTCGTGTGCCAGATGAGCGTGCGCCCGCCTCGCGCAATGTCGTTGCAGAGGCGGTAGAAGTCCTGCTTGGTGGCGATGTCGACGCCGCGTGTCGGGTCGTCGAGCAGGACGATCGGCGTGTCGGCGACGAGCGCCCGGGCGACGAGCGCCTTCTGCTGGTTGCCGCCGCTGAGCTCCAATATGTTGGATCCGAAGCGGGTTTCGTCGAGCCGCAGCCGGCCGGCGGCATCCGCCGCTGCCGCGCGGTTGGCGCGGTCCGAGACCAGGCCCAGCGCCGGGCGGCGTGCCAGGGCGCCGATGCTGATGTTCCCAAGCACGCTCCACAAGGGGAACACGCCTTCCTTCTGGCGGTCGCCCGCGATGAAACCGGCTTCACCGTTCCTGGCGACGGCCGCATCCGTTCCGGAATCGGGCTTGAAGATTGCGTGCAGCAACTCCTTCTGGCCGCTGCCTTCGAGGCCTGCCAATCCGATGATTTCACCGCGGCCGATCTCGATGTCGCGGCCGAGTTCGGCCGTCAGGAACCCGGACAATCGCACCAGCGCTTCGCGGCTGCCGGTGGTGGCGGTACCATGCTGGTGGATCGAGTTGGCGTCGCCCCCCATGAGCTGCACCAGCCTGCCGATCGACGTCTCGGCCACATCGCCGCGCCAGGCGGTGCGTCCATTGCGCAGCACGACCACCTGGGTGGCGATGTCGATGATTTCCTGAAGCTTGTGGCTGATGAAGATGAAGGCGAGGCCGGATTTGGCCCGCTCGCGGATGAAGGCCCGCAACTGTCTCGAGCGATCGAGATCGAGCGAGGAGGTCGGTTCGTCAAGAACGATCAGCTTGACACCGGGGGTCGCGGCGGCGCGCGCAATCTCGACCATTTGCCGTTCGGCGATGGAGAGGTGGCCGACTTCGGCATTCACATCGATGCCGTTTGCGGGGAAGACGGCGTCCAGCGCCGAGCGGGCGCGCGCCCTGTAGAGTGCCCGCCAGCCCGGCCGGTTGGCGGCATCCGCCGGAATTTCCAGGAAGAAGTTTTCGGCCACCGAGAGGTTGGCGCACAGCGACAATTCCTGGTGCACCATGCGGATGCCGCGGCGCTGTGCTTCCGCCGTGTCGTAGCCGGCGAAGCCGATATTCTGGCCGGCAAACGAAATCGAGCCCAGGGTCGGCCACATCGCCCCGCACAGGATGCGCATCAGCGTCGATTTGCCGGCGCCGTTGCCGCCGACCAGCCCGATGATCTCGCCGGTGGAGACGGCGAGGTCGATCTCTGCATTCGCCAGCGTCGGTCCGAAGCTCTTGGTGATCCCGGAAAGCGAAACAACGCTCTGCCGGGTCGGATCGGCGAGCACCGCGGCGGCTGCGCCTTCCGGGGCTACGGCGAGATGGGACATTCGTCCTCCGTTTCTTCACGGGCAGGGACCGGGCGCGGCCGTTCCGCGGCGCCCGGTCCCTGGCATTGCCAACCTTACTTGCTCAGCAGGTTCTGCTTGACCCAGTCGAGCGAATAGCTGGGGCTGATGATCTGGCCGCCAGGCAGCTTTGCATATTCCTTGAGGTTGCCGGCATCGACGGTGGCCACCGGCATGATCATCATCTTGGGTGCCTTGGCGCCCTTGAGCAGCGACAGGCCGAGCCAGAACGCGGCGCCGCCAATACCGGGCGTGGTGTTCATCGAGACCGTCTGGTAGCCGTTCTTGGCGTTCTCCTCGGCCCACCATTTGACGAAGTCGGTGCCGCCGCCGCCTTCGATGATCGGCATCTTGCCGGCATAGTCGCCGCCATACTGGACGAACGCCTGGGCGATGCCGACATCGTCGCTGCCGCCTTGTGCGAGCACGGCGTCGACATGCGGCAGGGAGGGCAGCACGTTGGCGATGGCCGCCTGTGCGACCGACGCGGTCGCCTGGCCATAGACCGTGGCGACAACCTTCATATCGGGATATTTGGCCAGCACCGACTGTTGCGCGTTGAACATGTCGTTGTCGGGCGCCGAACCCTTGACGCCGCGCACCTGGATGACGTTGCCCTTGCCGCCGATCATCTTGAAGACGGCCTCGGCCTGGGCTGCCTTGTAGCCCTTGAAGTCGAAGTTGAGCTGGTAGTTGCAGGGCGCCGAGGCGACCGAATCGAACGAAACGACGATGATGCCGGCCTTGCAGGCTTTTTCGATGATCCCGTTGACCGCGGTTTCCGACGCGGCATCGACGGCGAGCACGTCGACCTTCTTGAGGATCAGCTCGGCGATCTGGCTGTTCTGCTGCGCCACCGAGCCGTCGCCGTTCATGACGATGTAGTCGGCAATCTGGCCGGCCGCCTTGGCTTCCTTGGCCGAGGCTTCGAAAGCCTCCACCATCTGGTGCCGCCAGGTGTTGCCGTAATAGGCGTTGGCGAGCGCGATCACCGGCGCATCCGGTGACGCCATTGCCGGCACAGCCGAGACGCTGACCAGCGCGGCGCCGGCAAGCGCCGCCACGGTTGAAAACTTCATGATATTTTCCTCCCAAAAAACACCGGCCGATACGTCGGCCTTCTGCCATTCCGTTACGACGTCCTCCGAAAGACGCCATACCAGCTACATGTTATACCAGCATACCAAATAGGCAAGCGGGCACCGGAACCTCGATTGCCGAAACCTCCTTCGATTTAAGGACGAGACGAAGCTCGGCCGTCAGCTTCGTTCTTCCTTGGCCAAACGGAGCCGGCCTGCTCCAGCAACTGGTGACCAGTCCAAAGTCGGCCGTAGACGGACGTTAGGTCATCATATATGTAATGTCAATCGATGGCGCGACCCTTGTCTGCCGACGCGACTCGGGATCGATTGTTCCGCGAACACCCCAGGGAGGGACAGATGGAGCCGGTCCAGAAAAAGAAATTGTATGTGGAGGTGCTTGACCGGCTGATGGCGGCAATCTCGACGTCCGAATTCCCGCCCGGCTCTCAATTGCCGTCGGAAAAGGAACTAATGACGATGATCGGCGTCGGCCGGCCCTCGATCAGGGAAGCGATGCTGTCGCTGCAGCAGATGGGACTTATCAGGATCTCGCACGGAGAACGTGCCCGCGTCATCAATCCGACGCCTGATGTCATCGTCGATCAGGTCTCCGCGGCGATGGTCATGATGCTGGCGACGAACTCTCGCGGGCTCGAAGAACTCAAGGAAGTCAGGCTCTTGCTGGAAACCGGCCTGGTTCGGATAGCCACGCGGCGCGCCACGGCCAAGAGTCTGGAACGCCTCGCGGAGACCTTGCGTCATTTGCGCGAGGCAAAGGGCGACCAGGCCCGGTTCGTGGCGGCCGACATGGAGTTCCACGCCGTCATTGCGGAGATGAGCGGCAATTCGATGATAGCGGCGGTGGCGAAGGGAATGCTCGAATGGCTGTCCCGTTTCAAGCGGGATCTGGTGGCGATGAAAGGCGCCGAGCGGCTGACGGTCGAGGAGCATGAGCGGATCTACAAGGCAATCGCCGGCGGCGATCCGGAAGGCGCGAGCGCGGCAATGGCCGACCACATTGGCCGCGCCAACGAGCTCTATTCGAAACTGGCCGGCGGCGGCGCCGGCTGAGCGGCCGCCGAAATTTTTTGCCCGGGAAAACTCATATGATGACATGATTTCTTTTTGGTGCTAACGGTCACTCCGTGAACGTCATTCCAGTCGGGAAGCCTGCATTGTCCGGTCGCCTCCGCGCCACCTATCTGATCGAAACCCGCTACCCGCTGGAGGTTGCCGCGGCTGCGATGGCGGGCGAACAATCAAGCGGGACTTTCCGCGCCATACCCGGAGAAACGCCGGAGCTGCTGCGCAGGTTCGGAGCCCGCGTCGAATTCATCAGCGATGTTGCCGAGGTCGACAGCGAGGCGTTGCCGTTCTCGCGCTCGCCAAAAAATGCGACCGTGAGGCCGCACCGGGCCAAGGTGGGCCTTTCCTGGAACATCGAGAATACGGGGACAGTGCTGGCTTCGGTCTGGTCGACGGTTCTCGGCAATCTGTTCGAGCTGCATCATTTCTCGGCCATGCGTCTCCTCGACGTTACCTTTCCCGATGCCTTCGCGGATGCCTATCCAGGGCCGGCCTTCGCCGTCGAGGGAACGCGTCGCCTGACAAGCGTCGAAGGGCGCCCGCTGATCGGCACCATCGTCAAGCCGAGCGTTGGTCTTACCCCGCAGGAGACGGCAGCCCTGGCCGACACGCTGATTGCCGCGGGTCTTGATTTTATCAAGGACGACGAATTGATGGGAGACCCTCCGCATTCGCCGTTCGAACACCGGTTCGAAGCGGTCATGGCGGTGATAGACAGGCACGCCGACAGGACCGGGCGCAAGGTCATGTATGCGGCCAACATTTCCGGTGACATCGACGCCATGCGTCGCCGGCTGGATCTGATCGAGCGCCGTGGCGGGACCTGCGCCATGCTGGTCCTGAATTCCGTCGGCCTGTCCGCCGTCATCGAGATGCGTCGCCACTCCGCCGTTGCGCTGCACGGCCATCGGGCCGGCTGGGGCCTCTTCAGCCGCTCTCCCGATCTCGGCATGAGCTATCTCGCCTATCAGAAATTCTGGCGCCTGGCGGGCATCGACCACATGCACGTCAACGGGTTGTCCAACAAGTTCTGCGAGCCGGACGAATCGGTGATGGCGTCGGCCCATGGCTGTCTCACCCCGATGTTCGAGCGGGCTGGCCGTCCCGATACGGTCATGCCGGTGTTTTCGTCTGGACAGACCGCTGTGCAAGCAGCCGAGACCTATACGAGGCTCGGCTCGGACGATTTCATCTATTGCTGCGGCGGCGGGATCATGGCGCATCCAGGCGGGCCGGCCGCCGGCGTTCGAAGCCTGCATGATGCTTTCGAAGCCGCGGCGGCAGGGGTTCCCGCACGCGACTATGCCGCCACGCATCCGGAGCTCGAAGCCGCGCTGCAAGCGTTCGGCTGAATCTGCGCCATCGGCGCGCCATCAAGGCAAATGGGAGAGAAAGCAAATGACGACATCCGTGGCGGTGCTTGGGGCCGGAGGGAAGATGGGCTTCCGCGTGACACGCAAGTTGATCGAAGCGGGCTACGATGTCCGCGCCGTGGAGATCGGCGAGGCCGGCCGCAAGCGGCTGGGAGAGGCCGATATCGGCGCCGTCGCCATGGACGAGGGCATTCCCGGCGCCAAGGTCCTGGTAATGGCCCTGCCGGACAATGTCATCGGCCAGGTGGCGCGGCAGATCTCGCCGATGCTTGCCGCGGGCACCATGATCCTCATTCTGGATGCGGCAGCGCCCTATGCCGGCGACTTGCCCGGGGATCGGCCGGATCTCACCTATTTTGTCGGCCATCCCTGCCACCCCCCGCTGTTCGGCGACGAGACGGAATGGGCCGCGCGTCGCGATTACCATGGCGGCATCGCCAGGCAATCGATCGTCTGTGCCCTGATGCAAGGTCCGGAAGAGCACTATGCGCTTGGCGAGGAAGTGTGCAGGGCCATGTGGTCGCCGATCATCGACAGCCATCGCGTCACGGTCGAACAACTGGCGATCCTGGAGCCGGGCCTGTCCGAAATGGTGGCCATGCCCTTCGTCGACACCATGGTCGAGGCTGTCGAGGAGTGCGAACGCAAATATGGCATTCCCAGGAAGGCGGCGCTGGACTTCCTGATAGGTCATCTGAACGTCGAGATCGCCATGTGGTTCGGCTTCTCTCCGAAAGTGCCGTCCGATGCGGCGCTGAGGCTGATGCGATTCGCCAAAGGCGTCGTGGTCCGGGACGACTGGCGCGAAGCGCTCACACCGGCCAAGGTGAAGGAAGCTTCGGAATTGATCGTCTACGGCAAGGGAGCCTGAGCCCTGCCTTCGCCGGCCCGGATCATATCGGTATCGACCGCGCTCTTCGATGGCTATTCCATGGAATTGGCCATCGAGGAGATTGCGGCGGCCGGCGCCCTCCATGTCGAGCCGGCCTTCATTCGCGGCTATGTCGATTTCGATGAAGGCATGTTTGCGGCTGCGCACGCCGCGAAGCTGCGCCAGGCAGCGGAACATGCCGGGCTGGGGATCAATGCCGTGTCGGCTCATCTCGACCTGTCGGGGGCCGATGCCGTCGACGCCTTGTCCCGCCGCATCGGCTTTGCCGCCGGTCTTGGCGCGTCCTTCCTGATTACCAATGCCGGCCCGGCGAGAAACAGCGCGGCGATCCGCAAAACGATTGACGCCCTCCTGCCGAGGCTGGAGGAAGCCGGCATCGTCCTGGCGCTTGAAAACCCCGGACATGGCCAAGGCGATCTGCTCGGCAGCGCCCGGTTGGGGGCAGGCTTCATCCGTGACATCGGATCGCGGCACGTGCGCCTGAACCAAGACGCCGGAAATGTCTTTACCTACAGCAACGAGACGGTGCAGCCGGCGCAAGATATCGCTGATGCCATCGATGCGGTTGGGCATGCTCATCTGAAGGATGTCGTCAGCACCGAGGAGGGGTGGGCGTTTTGCGCCATCGGTGACGGCTCGATCGGCTACGAACCGTATTGGGCAGCGCTTCCCGCGACGCTGCCGGTCAGCATCGAACTGCCATTGCGGCTGCAGCGCCCGCAGCATCGTGATCCCCAACGGCGGAGCGCGCCGGTGGATATCGCCACCATTCGGAGCGCGCTGCGGCGTTCACTGGATTTCGTCAATTCGCTGGAGATCGCAAAGAGCAGCACCTTCTGAACAGCGAAAGGTGGTTCCTTGCCTTTGCGAGAGTCGGCTATCCACGCTCCGGGAACATCGCCTTCAGCCCTTCACGCGAGGCCTTGGCGACGCCGCGTTCGGTGATCAGGCCGGTGACCAGCCGCGCCGGCGTCACGTCGAAGGCGGGGTTTGCCGCGGGCGTCGCTTCCGGCGAGACGCGCACCTGGGCGATCTCGCCGCTCGCGGTCTTGCCCCACACCAGCGAAACCTCGTCGCCGGAGCGTTCCTCGATCGGGATTTCGGCAAGTCCGTCGCCCACCGTCCAGTCGATGGTCGGCGAAGGCAGCGCAACGTAAAACGGCACGTCATTGTCTGCGGCGGCGAGTGCCTTCAAATAGGTGCCGATCTTGTTGCAGACGTCGCCGTCGGCCGTCGTGCGGTCGGTGCCGACGATGACCATGTCGATTGCGCCGCGCTGCATCAGATGGCCGCCGGCATTGTCGACGATCAGCGTATGCGGCACGCCGTGGCCGGCCATCTCCCAAGCCGTCAACTGGGCGCCCTGGTTGCGCGGCCGCGTCTCGTCGACATAGACATGGACCGGAATGCCGGCCTCCGTTGCCAGGTAGATCGGCGCGGTGGCCGTGCCGTAGTCGACGGTGGCCAGCCAGCCGGCGTTGCAATGGGTCAGGATGTTGACGGTTTCGCCCGGCTTTTTGCGCGCCGCGATGTCCTTGATGATGGCGAGGCCGTTCTCGCCGATGGCGCGGTTGAGCCCGACATCCTCGTCGGCGATCTCGCTGGCGCGCCGATAGGCGGCTGCAGCGCGTTGTTCCGTCGGCAGCGGCCGCAGGAAGCGTCGCATCTCATCCAGCGCCCAGCGCAGATTGATCGCCGTGGGACGCGTCTCGTGGAGCGTCTCCCAGACGGCGTCGAGCGCGGCATCCGCCGGATCGTCCGCCATCTGCATGGCGACGCCATAGGCAGCGGTGACACCGATCAGCGGCGCGCCGCGCACCCACATGTCGCGGATGGCGGTGGCGATGCCGTTAACGGTGTCGACCTTCACGACACGGAAGTCATGCGGCAGCCAGCGCTGGTCGATGATCTCCACCGAGCGCCCATCGTCGCTCAGCCAGATGGTGCGATAGTGGCGCTCGCCGACGTTCAAATGCGGTTCTCCTGTTCGATTAGCGCGGCCAGGTTGTTGACCTCGTCGATGCTGTGAATATGACGCCTGTTGACGGCGATGTGGCGGCCGAACTCCAGCGCCTTCGCTTCACATGTGGCGCGCAGGTCTTCGTCGGCAATGGTCTCGAAATCGGCATTGTGGGCGAGGCCGAGGATGCGCCGGTGCACCTCGATGCCGGCAAAGCCGAGGAGGTCGTCCCAGATCTGGTGCAGCACATGGTCGAGCGCCTGCTCGGCGCCGAGCCTGTCGCCCTGATCCTCGAACAGGCTCTTTTGATAAAGCATGCCGTTGCGCTCCGTGCGCCACAGATGCGAGAATTCGGTGCGGAACACCGACCACGTCTGCGCCGTGACATCGAGCAGATAAGCGCGCATGGCGTCGCGCTTGCCGCTCTGCTCATGGCCCCGCTGCGAGAAGAAGGCCATCCAGAAATTGGCGAGCAGCATGCCGACGTCGAAGGCCATCGGCCCGTAGAAGGCGAATTCAGGGTCGATCATCCTGGTCTCTGTATCCGTGACCATGATCGAGCCGGAATGCAGGTCGCCATGCAGCAATGTCTCTGCATTGGCGGCGAAAAGATGCTTCAGGCGCTGCGCTTCCACCTTGAGGTCGCGGTCGGCGCGCAACTCGGCGACCGATGCGTCGAGCTGCGGCGAAGTGTGGCGGTTTAGCTTGGCGTCGAAATAGGGGTCGGAGAACACCAGGTTCTCGGTGATGTCGCACAGCTCGACATTGTCGGCGAACAGCGCCAGATCCGCCTTGCGTTCCTTGGTCACCATCGAGAAGTCGGAGCCGCGGAACAGGGTGCGGGCCATGAACAGCCCGATATCCCTGGCGATGTTCGGCAATTGCCGGCCCTCGATCAGCGCCCGCCGCAAAATGATGTGCGGCGACAGATACTCCATGATGATCAGCGCCTGGGTCTCGTCGAAATGGTAGATGGCCGGCACCGAGCCCGGCGCGCGCGCCTCCTGCCGTGTCAGCGCGTGATATTCGAAGAAGGAACGCTTCAGCGGCAGCGGCCAGCTGTCGCCGACCAGCCGGACATACGGCAGGGCCTGCTTGACGACAGCCGCGCCCTTGCCGCCCTCGACGATGAAGACGAGATTAAGATTGCCGTCGCCGACCTCGCGCACTTTCCAGCGGCTGGTGTCCTCGCCGATGCGCCCGGTGAGCGCCTCGTTAGTGCCGAGCCGCGTGGCGAGCGTCTCCACCGACAGTGCTTCGAACGGCGTCTTCCCGGTCATCCTCACCTCTCCTGCTCGTTCCCCCCATAATAGCGGAGCCACGGCGGCGGGGCCAAGCTAGGTAGCGCTCTGGCAATTGTCAATCGTGTTGACAATTGCCGATGTAGCCCATAGCGTCACGGGCAGGGAGGAACGCATGGTCGGCAATGCCGTGTTCCGCGTAGAGGGACTGAGGAAATCCTTTGGCCGCAACGAGGTGCTTGGCGGCGTCTCGCTCGAACTCCATGCCGGTGAAGTGACCGTCCTGATGGGCGCCAACGGCGCCGGCAAATCCACCCTCGTCAAGATCGTCAGCGGCGTCTACGAGCGCGACGGCGGCACCATGACCCTGGCCGGCCAGGACTTTGCGCCGGGAAGACCGGCGGAAGCGATCCGCGCTGGCGTCGTCACCGTTCACCAGAACATCAATGACGGGGTCGTCGCCGACCTTGACGTGGCCACCAACCTGACATTGGACAGGCTGAGCGGCAGTGGCGCCCCGGTGCTCTTCAACCCGGTCCGTGTGCGTCGCGAGGCCAAGGCGGTTGCCGACCGCATGGACCTGGCGATCGACTTGAAGGCGCGCGTCAGCGATCTCTCGCTGGCCGATCGCCAGATGGTGGCGATTGCCCGCGCGCTGGCACATCAGCCGAAAGTGCTGATCCTCGACGAACCGACCTCATCGCTATCGAGCGCCGAAGCCGATCGGCTTTTTGCGCTGGTCGACAGGCTGCGCGCGCAAGGCGTGGCGATCCTCTATATCTCGCACCGCATGTCCGACATAAGGCGGCTTGCCGACCGCATCGTCTCGATGCGCGACGGCGCCGTGTCCGGCGTCTTCGACAAGAAGCCGCTCGACTACGAAGGCGCGGTCAATGCCATGCTCGGCCGCAAGATCCACCTCGACCAGATCGTCGTCAGGCATTCGGCCCGGGCGGTGCTGACCGTCGAGGGCCTGCGTATCGCCCAGGGCGCCAGGCCGATATCGCTGACGCTTGGCGACGGCGAGGTCGTTGCCGTCACCGGGCTGGTCGGCGTCGGCAAGACAGCACTTGCCGAGACGCTGTTCGGCGTGCGCAGGCCGCTCGCCGGCACCATGACGATGAACGGCAAACCCTACGCGCCGCGCTCGGCCGGCGATGCGATCGCCGCCGGCGTCTTCCTCGTCGCCAAGGATCGCGCCACTAGCGGCATCGTCGGCGGCTTCAACATCGAGCGCAATGTCAGCCTGCCGTTTCTGAGAAGGATGTCGAACCTGGGCGTGCTCAAGCGCCGCCTGGAACGCGCCACGGCGCGCCGGCAGATCCAGGAATTGGGCATCGTCTGCCGCTCCGAGAAGGACGAAATGTCGGCATTGTCCGGCGGCAACCAGCAGAAGGTGATGGTCGCCCGCTGGATGGCGCAGGATGCAAGCCTGTTCATTCTCGATGAGCCGTTTCAGGGCGTCGACATCTCTGCGAGGCGCGACATCGCCGCCAAGCTGAGGGCAAGCGCCAATGGCCGCGCGACGCTTTTGTTCGTCACCGAACTCGACGAGGCGCTGGAGACGGCCGACCGTATCCTGGTGATGTCGGAGCAGACCATCGTCGGCGAACATCGCAACGCGGACATCGATCTCGATCGCCTGCTGGCCGAGGTGGCCGGCGGGCTGCCGCACCGCGCGGCTTGACCTGCTGGAATTGAAGAGCTGACGATGACAATTGGAATGGAGAGCATGGGTTCGAGTTGGGTAAAAACGGCAGCGGCGCGCGGGGGCGCTGAATGACGCAGCGCAACCACGCCATCCGCTACGGTTTCATCGTCCTGTTGTTCGGGCTCGTCGCTTATTTCGCGATTGCCGCCGACGGTTTCATTTCGCCGCAAAGCGCGGTCTTCATCTTCCAGTCGGTCGCTATCACCGGCGTGCTGGCGCTTGGCGTCACCGCCACGCTGGTCGTTGGCGGCTTCGACCTGTCGATCGGCTCGGTCGCCACGTCAGCCATGATGGCTGCGGCCTATGTGATGGTGGTGCTGGAGCAGAACGCTGTCGTCGCGGTCATCGTCTGCCTGCTGATCGGCGTTATTGTTGGGCTCATCAATGGTTGGCTGATCGTCTATATGCGCGTGCCGGACCTGCTGGCGACGCTCGGCATGATGTTCCTGCTGGTCGGCCTGCAGCGCATCCCGACCGAAGGCCGCTCGATCGCCACCGGCATGACCATGCCCGATGGCTCGGTCGCCAACGGCAAATTCGGCGAGGCGTTCCTGGCGCTCGGCCGCCACCGCTTCGACTTCTTCATTCCCAATCTCGTTCCGGTCTCGGTCGTCGTCCTGGCGGTGCTCGCGGTGCTGATCTGGTTCTTCCTCGAATACACCCGCTTCGGCCGCATGATGTATGCAGTCGGCTCCAATGAGCGCGCCGCCGAACTCGCCGGCGCGCCTGTCAAGGCATACAAAATCTGGGCCTATATCATTTCAGGAGTTTTTGCCTCGATCGGCGGTATTTTGCTCGCCGCGCGGCTTGGACGCGGCGACATCGCCTCGGGTAATAATCTTCTGCTCGACGCTGTCGCCGCGGCGCTCATCGGCTACGCGGTGCTCGGCGCCGCCAAGCCGAACGCGTTCGGCACGGCTGTCGGTGCGGTCTTCGTCGGCGTCCTGCTGCAGGGCCTGACGATGATGAACGCGCCATACTACACGCAGGATTTCATCAAGGGCGCCGTTCTGGTCGTCGCCCTTGTCTTCACCTTCGCTCTTTCCGGCAGGGGCAGGACATAGATTTCGACCGGTTGCATTTCAACAAGTGGAGGAAACGACGTGAACATCACAAGAAGACTTTTAGGCAAGGCAGCGCTCGGGCTCGCCGGCGCGGCGTTGCTGGTGCAAGGGACGGCCCTGGCTGCCGATCGCCCGGCGCCGTTCGACAAGCCAGGCGTCAAGATCGCGCTGGTGCGCTATCTCTCGACCGGTGACTTCTTCCAGGCCTATCTGTCCGGCGTCGAGGCGCAGGCCAAGGCCCTCGGCGTCGACCTGCGCGTGCTCGACAGCCGCCAGGACGCCGCCCTCCAGGCCGACATGGTCGACCAGGCCATCGCGCTCGGCGTGCAAGGCATCATCATCCAGCACGGCCTGACGGAATCGATGAAGGACGCCGCCCAGCGCGCGGTCGACGCCGGCATCAAGGTGGTCGCTTTCGACGTCAATGTCGAAAACCCCAAGATCCCGCAGATCGAGCAGTCAGACCGCGACCTTGCGCGCCTCGCGCTCGAGCAGGCCGTCAAGGACAATGGCGAGAGCTGGAAGGCCGGCTATGTCTATGTCGCGGGCATCGCCCCGCTCGACCGACGCAACGAAACCTGGGTCGACGTGAAGAAGAAATATTCGGGCATCAACGAAGTCGCCATGTTCGGCACATTGGACAACCCGATCGCCAACTCGGTCGCCAACCAGGCGCGCTCAGTGCTGACCGCCCATCCCGACATCAAGGTGATGTTCGCTCCCTATGACGAGTTCGCCAAGGGTGTGAAGATCGCCGTCGACGAGGCAGGCCTGAACAAGGACATCAAGATCTATTCGGCCGACATTTCGACCTCGGACATTGCGGCGATGCGGGAGCCCGACAGCGCCTGGGCGGCAACCGCCGCGACCAACCCGGCCGTCGTGGGCCAGGTCTCGGTGCGTGCGCTGGCGCAACTGCTGGCCGGCGAAGACCCCGGCCACAACGTCGTCGTGCCGCCGACGCTGATCACCCAGAGGGACCTTCTCGACAAGGACATCAAGAACATGGAGGACCTGTCGGCCAAGCTGCCGCAGTTCGCCCATGCCGATGTCGCCATGCCCGCCTGGATGCCGAACCCGAACGCGAAGTAGGCCAATCGATATTGCAATTCGCTCACACTTGGAACAGCCGCTTGCAGCAACTGCAGGCGGCTTTTTTGCTGTCTTCATTCGTTGAACAGATCGGAGTAGGAGCCGGTGCGGGCAAGCCGCAGCTCATCGTCGGCAATGCGGTAGATCAAGAGCCAATCCGGTTCTACATGCGCATCCCGATAGTCTTTCCAGTCGCCTTTTAGAGGGGTGATCCTTATAACGCGCCGGCAGTCCGGCGATGAGCAGGCCCAACAACTCGCGCAATTTAGCGAGGTCTTTGCCACGCTTCTCCATGCGCTTAACGTCCCTGCGGAATTGCCCGGAGTGAACGGGCGTCGGCATGTCAGATGCCCAAATCCTTGAACAATTCGTCGGCTGACGCGAAACGCTTGCCTTTGCCTTTTTCCAATTCGGCCATGGCCTTTTGGGTGGTTGCGTTCGGCACCTTCACCGGAAAGGGAAATTCCTTGTCGGCGGCGACGCGGACCAGCAGCAGCCGAATGGCGTCGGAGACCGACAGTCCCATTGCCGCCAGGGCTTCGGTAGCCTGGTCCTTTGTCGCGGCATCAATTCGAGCGCGGACAACCGTGTCCGTAGCCATGTTGCGACTCCCTACTGTTGAGCCACAATGTAGCTACAAACGGGTGTTCTTGCAAGCCTGCCGTCTGCGCTGTGCGTGACGGTGCTACCGCAGCGCCGCCGCGATATTGCCGCCGTCGACCGTCGTTACGTCGGCGGTTGTGCGGTCGGCCAGCGCGTGGTGCAGGAAAGCCTGCGCCACGTCCTGCGCCGTCACCTCCTGGCCGAGCAGATTGCCGGACATGTACTCTTTTTCCGAGACACCGCGTGCGCCCGATCGGCTGGCGATCATGGCGTCGGTCAACAGCCCGGAGCGGATGCGGTCGGCATTGACGGCGTTGGAACGGATGCCATGCGCGCCGTAATCCAGTGCATATTGCCGGGACAGGAACAGCGTCGCCGCCTTCGGCACGCCGTAGGCGCCGAAGTTCGGACCCGGATTGACCGCCTGCTTAGAGGTGTTGAACAGCAGTGCGCCGCCGGTACCCTGTTCGAGCATGATGCGCACCGCGTTCTGCGCCACCGACTGGTGGGCGAAGAAATTGAGCTCGAAGCTCTTGCGCAGCAGCGCGTCGTCAAGTTCGCCGATCCGGCCTTCCCAGGCAGCACCGGCATTGGACACCACTATGTCGACGCCGCCATACACGGCGACCGCCCTGTCGAAGGCTGCACGCACTTGGTCCGGATCGGTGATATCGGCGGCGACGCCGATCGAATTGTTGCCGGCCTTCTTCGCGGCATCAGCGGCTTTTTCGCCATCGAGATCGACGACCACCGCATGCGCGCCATTGTCCGCAAACAGCTTGGCGGTCGCCGCACCGATCGCACCGGCACCGCCAGTGATCAGCACGACCTGGCCGGTCAGCGGCTTCGGCTTGTTGGAGGCGAGTTTGGCCTGTTCCAGCGACCAGTATTCGAGCGGGAACAGGTCGGCCTTGGAAAGCGGATGAAAACGGCCGACCGCCTCGGCGCCACGCACGGCCTCGATCCACATTTCGCCGACATCGGAAGCGATCCTGGCATCCTTCAGCGTGCGGCCATGGCCGAACATGCCGAGCCCTGGCACCAGCGTCAGCCGCGGCATCGGGTCGAGCATGGTGCGTTTGACGTCGTCGAGCGCGTCATTGGTCTCGAAATAGGCGCGGTATTCCTTGGCGAAGGCGTCGACATGGCTCTTGATGACGGCCTTGTAGTCGCCGGCCTTGTCCGCATCTGGCGCCGGCACCGCCATCGGCCCGGTCTTGATGCGGATCGACAGGTCCGGCGTCGACACGCCGCGCGCGGCGTAGTCGGCGATCTCGGCCGAATTGATGAAATCGACGATCGCATCCGAGGTGCGGAAATCGCTGATCATGCGGTCGAAGCGGCCTTCGCCGCGTGCCACCGCCACGGCGCCGCGCAACATAGGAGCGATGGAAGCCGGCGTCGCGAGCTTCGCCGGAAGCGCGGCCTTTGCCGCCTTGGGCTTGGCATGCTTGGCTACATACTCCTCGGCGACATTCACATAGTGGATCATCCGGTCGTAGGCCTGCTTGGCGTCGTCGCCGAAGGTGAAGATGCCGTGCTTGTCGAGGATCAGTCCTTCCACATCAGGGTCGGCATCGAAGACGTCGGCCGCCGCCTTGGCGAGGTCGAAGCCCGGCATGATGTAGGGCACGTAGCCCATCTTGGTCCCGAACACCGTCTTCACCAGCGGCTTGCTGTCTTCCTGGTCGACGATCGCCAGGATGGCGGTCGAGTGCGTGTGGTCGACGAATTTGTGCGGCAGGAAGGCATGCAGCAATGTCTCGACCGAAGGATTGGGCGAGGACGGATCGATGAGGTTCGCCCGCTGCAGCGCGACCATGTCCTCGTCGGAGAGCTTGTCCAGCGCGCGCGCCTTGATGAGCGCGCCCATCTTCACCGCCGGCAGGCCCTGCGGCTCGATGACGGCCATGTCCCAGCCGCTGCCCTTGACGCACAGCACGTCCCATTCGTCGCCGACGAGGTCGGTCGCCTTGGTCTTGCAGGAGGTGTTGCCGCCGCCATGCAGCACCAGTCGCGGTTCGCCGCCCAGCAGGCGCGTCGTGTAGACGCGCAGCGCGAGATCGCGTCCGACGCCTTTCTTTGCATAGTCGGCAACCATCTTCTCCGCGTCGCCGTCATTCCACAGGTTCTTCATTAGCTTCGTCCAGTTGCTGTCATAGTGGTGAAACAGGAATGCCACGACGCCTTGATGACGGCCGCGGCAGGAATGGTCTCTAGGATACCTTTTTGCCTGGCGCTCCGGCATGATCCAGAAGCCGCTGCGCCATATCGGCGCCGACCACCAGATGTGTGCAAAGACCGCCGGCGATCGCCGCGAGCAGGGGTTCGAACTTGCTGTTCTCCTGCACCACCATCAGCCGCTTCTGAATGGCGCGCAGCGAGGAAAGCTCCGCCGAGATCACCCGCCGGTTGTAGCCGCAGTCGAGCACCTTGCCCTCGGCATCGATGATCTGCCCGGCAATGACGCCGGCCGCGCCCGCCTTGCGCAGGTCGGCCATTTCGTCTGATGTCAGCGCGCCGCATTTGACCAGATGGCTGTCGGCATCGACGGCGCCGACCGAATACAGCGCCAGATCGCATTCGTGGATGCTCGACAGCTGTTCGCGGATTACAGGCTCGGCCCGCAGGCCGCGCGCCAGCTCTTCGGTGGTCAGCACGAGCGGCGCGTAGAAATTGATGCCCTTGGCGTTGAGCCGCCGGGCGATCTCCATCGTGCACTGGTCGGGACGATAGGAATAGGGCGCGCCGAGATTGCCGCAGAGCTGCACCACGGTGACATCCTGGAGATCGGCGTAGGACATGATGTCGGCGATCATGTAGACGGTGCGTCCCCAGGCGACGCCGATGCGGTCGCCTTTTTTCACCAGTTCGAGAAAGACGCTCGCCGCCAGCACCGCGATGTCGGTGGCGGGATCGGCGATATGGCCGTTTTCCGGCGCGATCCAGACCGCGTCGAGACCGAGTGCATCCTCGAGCTTGCGCGCCATGACGTCGTCGGTGAAAAGCTGGGTCGAGGTCGAGATGTTGACGATGCCGGTCTCGCGCGCCTTGCGCAGATACATGGCAACCGAGGCGCGGGAAATGTTAAGCTGGCTCGCCACCTGGTCCTGGCGCAGGCCATGCGCATAATAGAGCCAGGCGGCCTTGTGGATAAGTTGTTCTGCCGGTCGGATTGCCATGCCTTCTCCTCGGCTGACATTAGTCACGGCTCTCGACAAAAGTCAAACCGCGCGGAGGTACGCGATGCCTTTACGCGCGGCAAATCTAGATCATCATTGCGCCAGACGCGCTTTGTCGTGGCATCGTTGCTGGTGACGCGGCCCCAGCCTGTGGTTAGAACATGTCGGCAAAGGGACATACGGGGAGGACACGATGGGCAACCCTTACGAACAGGATCTCGACAGGAACGCTGCCAACCACCAGCCGCTGACGCCGCTCACTTATCTGGAGCGGGCCGCCAAGACCTATCCCGATCATGTCGCCATCATCCATGGCCGGCAGCGCGTGACGTATCGCGATTTCTGGCGGCGTTCGCTGCAGCTCGCCTTGGCGCTCTCCAGGCGCGGCATAGGCAAGGGCGACACGGTGACGGTGATGCTGTCGAACACGCCGCCGATGCTGGAGGCGCATTTCGGCGTGCCAATGGCCAAGGCGGTGCTGCATTCGCTCAACACTCGCCTCGACGCCGCCGTGATCGCTTTCCAGCTCGACCATGCCGGGACCAGAGTGCTTATCGTCGATCGCGAATTCTCCGAAGTGGTTCGGCAAGCGCTTGACCTGGCCAAGGTGAAGCCCCTGGTCATCGACTATGACGATCCCGACTACGCCGCGGACGCTCCCTATCCGAAGGGCGGTCGCATCGGCACTCTCGACTACGAGGCCTTCGTCGCCGAGGGCGAGGGCAATTTTGCCTGGTCGATGCCTGACGACGAGTGGGACGCCATTTCGCTCAACTACACCTCGGGCACGACAGGCAACCCGAAAGGCGTCGTTTACCATCATCGGGGTGCTGCCCTGATGGCCTACGCCAACACCGTCCATGCCGGCATGGCCAAGCATGCGGTCTATCTGTGGACGCTGCCGATGTTCCACTGCAATGGCTGGTGCTTTCCGTGGACCTTGGCCGTCCAGGCCGGCACCCATGTCTGTCTGCGCTGGGTTCGGCCGAAGCAGATCTACGACGCCATCGCCGACCATGACGTCACCCATCTGTGCGGCGCGCCGATCGTTATGTCGGTGCTGATCAACGCCAGGGATGAGGACAAGCGCCAGTTCCCGCAAGCCGTCACCTTCAACACGGCCGCCGCGCCGCCGCCGGAAGCGGTGCTCACCGGCATGGCCGATGCCGGCTTCGCCGTCACGCATCTCTATGGTCTGACCGAGACCTACGGCCCGGCGGTGGTGAACGAATGGCACAATGAGTGGGATCATCTGGAGAAGGGGCAGAGGGCCACGAGGAAGGCCAGGCAAGGCGTCCGCTACGCCGCGCTCGAAGGCCTCACGGTGATGGATCCCGAAACGATGACGCAGACGCCCGCCGACGGCCAGACCATCGGCGAGGTCATGTTTCGCGGCAACATCGTCATGAAAGGCTATCTCAGGAACCGCAAGGCCACCGACGAGGCGTTCGCCGGCGGCTGGTTCCACTCCGGCGATCTCGGCGTCATGCATGCGGATGGATATATCCAGCTCAAGGACCGCTCCAAGGACATCATCATTTCGGGCGGCGAGAACATTTCCTCGATCGAGGTCGAGGACGCGCTCTACAAGCACCCGTCCGTTGCGTCTTGCGGCGTGGTGGCGCGGGCGGACGAGAAATGGGGCGAGGTGCCGGTCGCCTATGTCGAGCTGAAGCCCGGCAAGACAGCGACCGAGGCCGAGATCATCGAGCATTGCCGTGCGCTGCTTGCCCGCTTCAAGCTGCCGAAAGCGGTGGTGTTCGCCGAGATTCCCAAGACCTCGACGGGGAAGATCCAGAAATTCCGGCTAAGGGAGATGGCGAAGAGTGGCAGCGCCAACTCGTAGCAGTTTGCACCAGCATCCGCGAGTTGGTCATCCCAGAGCGTTGCAGGAGCGAAGCTCCGTCGCGGAGCCCTAGGCTCCATGCCGCGACCCGGCAGCCGTGATCCGACGGCCGACAATGGCTTTCCAAGATTGTGGATGCTGGTCGGCCTAACCCTTTGAGCCGATTTATTTTTTTCGACAGAGGTCGCAGCATGGATTCTGAGAGTCTGCGCGTCGCTCCGCTCCTTGCTACGCCCTTGATGATGACGGGATGAGCGCCATTCGCAATCGGCAACGTCGGTCATTGCACACCTGCGACTGTCACCATCTGTCACCATTTTGTACGCGTACGCCGAATCCGCGTTGACATCGCGTTCCTTTCGATTTACGAGTGACGAAAATTAAAATTCATCACTAGTAAATCGAAAGAGGCTATGTCCGAAACCGCCAACCTCGTCGCCGATGCCGCTCGCCAGGAGAATGTAACGCGCATTCTCGATTGCGCTGAGCGCCTGTTCCGGCACTATGGCTACGGCAAGACCAATGTCGCCGACATTGCCCGCGAACTCGGCATGTCGCCAGCCAACATCTATCGCTTCTTTGCTTCCAAGGTCGAAATCCACCAGGCGGTCTGCGGCCGGATGCTCGGGGCCAGCTACAGGATGGCCTACGAGATCATGCATTTGCCGATCAGCGCCGAGGAACGGCTGCGGCGCTACGTGCACGCGCAGTACAAGATGACGATGGAGGTCATGCTCGACGACCAGAAGGTCCATGAGATGGTCATCGTCGCCCTCGAGCGCGATTGGGGCGTCATCGACAAGCATGTCGACAGTATCCATGATCTTTTTGCCGAGGTGATCCGCGAGGGCATCGCGGCCGGCGAATTCAGGGAACAGGATCCGGTGATTGCGTCGCGCTGCTTCGGCGCCGCCACGGTCATTTTGTGCCACCCGCAGATGGTGGCCCAGTGTCTTGCCAAGACCAACCGGGCGATGCCCGACGACCTCATCGAGTATGCGATCAAGGCCTTGAAGAAATAGCCGCCGCCCGCCGGGCGCCGGCAACGACAATCAATCTCCAGTTTGGGAGTGCTAAGGTGTCTTCGTCCAATTCCATTATCCGCTGGCTGCCCGTTGCCGGCCTGATCGTCGCGGCACTCGGCCTGGCCGGTTGTTCCCAGGAGAAGGCGGAGGTCAGGGATATCATCCGCCCCGTCAAGGTCGTCGAGATCGGCGCGGCGCAGACCACCCGCCAGCTCGATTACTCCGGCTCGGTGCGTGCTCGCACCGAGATGAATCTCGGCTTCCGCGTTGCCGGCAAGGTCACCGAGAGGCTCGTCGACATCGGCCAGCATGTCACCTCGGGCGACGTCCTCGCCCGCATCGATCCCTCCGATTACGAGCTTTCGGTCAAAAGCGCCGCGGCGAGCCTTGACGCCGCCGAGCGCCAGGTCGAGACGGTGGATCTCGCCAGGAAGCGCGCCGAGCAGCTTTATGCCAAGAATTTCGCGCCGAAATCGCAGCTCGAGCAGGCGATGCTGGCCTACAACCAGGCGGTCGCGACGCGCGATGCCGCCCGCTCGACCCTCGCCCAGGCTCAGAACCAGGTCCACTATACCGACCTCAAGGCGAGCGAGAACGGCATCGTCACCGCGGTCAGTGCCGATGTCGGCCAGGTGGTCGGTGCCGGCACGCCCGTGATGACGGTTGCCGTCGACGGCGAGAAGGAAGTGCTGATCGCGGTACCGGAAATGGATATTGCCGGCTTCAGGCCGGGCAAGGAGGTCAAGGCAAGCTTCTGGGCGGACGATGCGCTGACGCTTGCCGGCAAGGTCCGCGAAGTGGCCGGCAGCGCCGACCCGCAGTCGCGTACCTTCGCCGTTCGCGTCTCGCTCCCCAACGATCCGCGCGTGCTGCTCGGCATGACCGCCAACGTGCAGGCGACGGTCGACAGCAAGACCCAGCTCGTCTCGATCCCGCTTAGCGCCTTGGCTGAAAAGGATGGCCAGAAGATCGTCTGGGCCGTGGACCGCGGCAGCGACACCGTGCATTCGCGTCCGGTCAAGATCGCGAACTTCACCGCCGATGGCGTCGCGGTTGCCGACGGCCTCAAGCAGGGCGACGTCGTGGTTGCCGCTGGCACCCAGTTCATGACCGACGATCTGAAGGTCAAGCTGTCCGGCGACAGTCTCCAGCAGTCCGCCTCGGCGGCGGACGACGCTGCCACCAGCAGCCTGCGCTGACAGCCAGGCACTACGAAAGCCCCCCTGTCTTGGCGGCGCGAGCCGCAAGACCGGGTAGGCCATGGTTTCCGGGCGGCAGGCGCCCGATCGTCGAGACGCCGGCAAGATGGCTCCCCCGCATCATTGTCGCGTCACACGCGATGCGAGTCTCTCCGCTTGAGGGAGCTTCGCCGCCCGGAAGCCAGACGAAGTACGCATGAACGGCATGATGAACCTGCCCTGCAGATCAATTGGACTGGACTGGCGCCATGACCACCGACAGCAACACTGAAAAGCGGCCTTTCAACCTCTCGCGTTGGGCGATCGGGCATCCGAGCATCGCACGTTTCCTGTTCGGCCTGATCATCCTTGCCGGTGCGCTCGGCCTGATGCGCATGGGCCAGAAGGAAGATCCCGATTTCACCTTCCGCGTCATGGTCGTGCAGGCGATCTGGCCGGGTTCTTCGATCCAGGAGATGGAAGACCAGGTCGTCAACAAGATCGAACGCAAGCTGCAGGAAACGCCGCATCTCGACTTCGTGCGCTCCTATACGCGCGCCGGCAGCGCCATCATCACGGTTCAGATCAAGGGCGACACCAATGCTGCCCAGGTCAACGACGCCTTCTATCAGGTGCGCAAGAAGGTCGGCGACATAGCAGGCGATCTGCCGCAGGGCCTGCTCGGCCCCTATTTCAACGATGAATTCGGCGACACCTTCATCACCTTGCATTCGATCAGCGGCGATGGCTTCAGCTATCCCGAATTGAAGAAGTTCGCCATCCAGGCCCGCGATATGCTGCTGACGACGCCCGGCGTCGAAAAGGCGGTCATCATCGGCGACCAGCCCGAGAAGATCTATATCGACGTCTCGTCCAAGGCGCTGGCCGAGCGCGGCCTGACGCTGACTGACCTGCAGAACGCGATCAAGGGACAGAACAATGTCGACCCGGCAGGCTCTGTCGACACCGGCCTGCGCTCGGTCCGCATTTCGGTCGAGGGCGATGTCACCAGCGCCGCCGACATTCGCGAGCTGCGCTTGCGCGCCGGCAACCAGGTAACGCGCCTTGGCGATATCGCGACCGTGAGCTCGGGGCTGGAGGATCCCTTCGAGCGCAAGTATCGGTTCAATGGCCACGAGAGTGTCCAGCTCGGTGTCGTCATGGCCAAGGGCTTCAACGTCACCGATGTCGGCAAGGACGTCGAGGCGACCTACAAGCGATTCGAGGAGGCGCTGCCCTATGGCGTCTCCGTCGACCAGATATCGGACCAACCCGAGGTCGTCAGGGACGCTGTCAGCGAGTTCATGCATGCGCTCGGCGAAGCGCTGCTGATCGTGCTCGTCGTCTCGTTCCTGTCGATCGGCTGGCGCTCCGGACTTGTCATTGCGATCGCCATCCCGCTGGTCCTGGCCGCCACTTTCGCCATCATGTACGAGATCGGCATTGACCTGCAGCGCATTTCTCTCGGCGCCTTGATCATCGCGCTCGGCCTGCTTGTCGACGACGCCATGATCGTCGTCGAGATGATGGAACGCAAGCTGGAGGAGGGGCTGGTCAAGATCGAGGCGGCGGGTTTCGCCTATTCCTCGACCGCTTTCCCGATGCTGACCGGCACGCTGATCACCACCGCCGGCTTCATTCCGGTCGGCTTCGCCGCCTCCACCGCCGGCGAATATGTCCGCACGCTGTTCTACGTCGTCGGCATCGCGCTCGTCGTGTCCTGGTTCGTGGCGGTCTATTTCACGCCATGGCTGGGATATATGATCCTCAAGCAGCGCAAGCATGCCGGCTCCCACCACGACGTCTTCGACACCAGCTTCTATCGCCGGCTTCGCTCGACCGTTACCTGGGCCGTGCGCCATCGCATCATCGTGCTGACGATGACGCTGGTGACCTTCGCCACCAGCCTGTGGGCCTTCCAGTTCATTCCACAGAACTTCTTCCCGCAATCGTCGCGCCCGGAAATCCTCGTCGATCTCTGGCTGCCGGAAGGCACCAGCATCAAGGAAGTCGAGACGCAGGCCAAGGCGCTGGAAGCCAAGATGATGGACGACAAGGACAAGCGCTTCATCGCCACCTATATCGGCGAAGGCGCGCCGCGCTTCTTCCTGCCGCTGGACCAGCAGCTCAGGAATCCTAACTTCGCCCAGCTTCTTGTGATGGCCAATGACGAGCCGGCGCGCGAGCGGCTGATCGTCAAGCTGCGCACCATCCTGGCGCAGGACTTCCCCTCCATCCGCGGCAAGGTCGACCGCTTGTTCCTCGGCCCGCCGACAGGCTGGCCGGTGCAGATGCGCGTCATGGGCCCGGACCGCCAGGAAGTGCGGCGCATTGCCGACCAGGTGAAGGCGAAATTCCAGGCCAACCCGCTGCTCAGCGCCGTCCACGACGACTGGCTGGAACCTGTGCCGGCGATGAAGCTGGTCATCGACCAGGACCGCGCCCGCGCGCTGGGCGTCACCTCGCAACGCATTCGCCAGATGCTGCAGGCGTCCATGTCCGGCGCGCCGCTGGGCGACTTCCGCGACGGCGAAGAAACGGTGTCCATCGTCGCCCGCGAACCGGATGCCAGCCGCGCCCTGCTGTCCTCGGTCGATTCCATCTACATCCCGACCGATTTCGGTGGCTTCGTGCCGCTGTCGCAGGTGGCCAAGGTTGTGCCGGTGCTGGAGCAAGGCGTCGAGTGGCGGCGCGACCGCTTGCCGACCATCAGCGTGCGGGCGACCTTGCCCGACGGCGTGCAGTCCAACGATGTCGTCACCAAAATGTACAACGACATGAAGGATCTGCGCGACGGGCTTGCGCCGGGCTACAAGATCGAGATCCAGGGCGGTGCCGAGGACTCGGCGGAAAGCCAGGCTTCCATCGCCGCCAAGGCGCCGATCATGCTGGCCGTCATCGTCATATTGCTGATGGTCCAGCTGCAGCATTTCGGCAAGGCGATGCTGGTGCTGGCCACCGGTCCGCTCGGCATCATCGGTGCGGCCGCGGCCCTTTTGATCAGCGGCGCGCCGTTCGGCTTCGTCGCCATCCTCGGCGTCATCGCGCTGCTCGGCATCATCATGCGAAACTCCATCATCCTCGTCGACCAGATCGACCAGGACATCGCGAAAGGCATGGAACGCTCCGAAGCGATCATCGGCTCGGCTGTGCGCCGTTTTCGGCCGATCGTGTTGACGGCAATGACCGCGGTTCTGGCGCTGATCCCGATCTCGCGCGGCGTATTCTGGGGGCCGCTCGCCTACGCCATGATGGGCGGCATTCTGGTTGCAACCGTGCTCACCATCCTGGTGCTGCCCGCTGGCTACGCCCTGTTCTTCGGCCGCGAGCGCAAGAAGGTGCCGACCGACGAACAGACGCCCGAACCAGAAACCGTCGAAGGCGTCGAGAGGCCGCAACTCGCTTTGGCGGCTGAATGAACGAAATCGGCCGGTCTCATTTGAGACCGGCCAATTTCTGTTCTTGCGGAGCCGAAGGCCGCTTGCCCGTCAGGCAAATCAGATGACGAAAAACCAGTTGGCGATCAGCATTACCGCCACGCCGGCGACCAGCGTCAGATAGGGCAGCATGCCCGCCTTTTTCACCGAGAGGTCCGCTCCCGCCATGCCGAGGTCGGCCAGCATGTGGTCGGGGAACTTGCCGCCGTCCTGGATGTAATGGCGGAAGCAGAACACCGGGATGATCAGCGCCGCGGTGATCAGCCCGGCCCACAGCGCCATCGGGTTCCACACCTTGGCGCCGGCGCCCATGAAGATCGCGTTGACATAGGCGAAGATCGCCCCGATCCCCAAGAGCCACGTCGGGGCCTTCCACGGCCGCGCGATATGGCCGTTGTCGATGCGATGGATCCAGCCGGCATTGAGGTTGAGGAAGTTGAAGATGATGTAGCCGCAATTGGATACGGCGAGAATGAAGAAGAAGCTCGTCGCATCGGCCGAGGCGATCGCCAGCACGATCAGGTTGAAGCACAGGTCGGTCCACATCGCCCGCGTCGGCGCGCCATGCTCGTTGACGTGACTGAGGTAGCGCGGCAGCCAGCCGTCGACGGAGCCCTGGTAGAGCGTGCGCGAGGAGCCGGCCATCGCCGTCATGATGCACAGCACAAGCGCCAGGATCATCAGCATCACCAGCAGGCTGTGGATAAGCCCGCCGCCGCCGACCATGCCGGCGAGAGCATCCGCCACGCCCGAACCGTCGACGATCGGCGTCGCCAGCATGCCGTTGAGGCCGAGCACGCCCTGGAAGGTGAACGGCACCAGGATGAACAGCAGCATGCAGAGCAGGCCGGAATAGAAGATGGCCTTGAAGGTATCGGTGCCTGGGTTCTTGAACTCGGAGGTGTAGCAGACGGCGGTCTCGAAGCCGTAGGTCGACCAGGCGGCGATGAACATGCCGCCGAGCACCAGCGTCCAGCCGGCGATGTTCCAGGCGCCGGGCTCTGGCGCATAGGCGGCGGCCAAGGGAACCAGCGGCGAGAAATTGGCCCAGTTGATCTGGCCGGTGAAGATCGGCACGACGCCGACGATCAGCATCGGGACGATGACAAGCAGGCCGATATATTTCTGCACATTGGCGGTGCCCAGGATACCGCGATGCTGGATCGAGAAGATCATCAGCATCAGCACGGCGCCGATGAAGAAGGTGGCGTTGAAGGTGAAGGACACCGGACCCAGCGTGTGACTGAACGCCGACCACGTGCGGATCGCCGGGGTCGCCGCCGCGGTCACCGCGGTAATGGCGTCGCCGGCGCTCGTTCCGGCATGTGCCGCGATATAGGCGGCGACCTCGGGCGACGTGTCGGTAAAGATCGGCACCGGCGCCAGCGCATTGAGGATATAGGCGGCGGCGATCGAGCAGCCGAGCGAGAGCACCGGCGACCAGGCAAACCAGTTGCACCATACCGACAAGGGCGCGATGAACTTGGAGTAGCGCAGCCAGGCGGTGGCGCCGTAGATCGAGGCGCCGCCCGATTTGTTCGGGAACAGGCCGGCGATCTCGGCATAGGTGAAGGATTGCAGGAAGCCCATGACCATGGACACCGTCCAGATCAGGAAAGCGAGCGTCCCGGTCGTGCCGGCAATGCCGCCGATCGAGAACAGGACGAGGGCTGGAACGCCGCTCGCCACCCAGAAGGCGCCGCGCCAGTCGATATGCCTGAGCAGCTTGCTTTCGGCAGGCTGGTCCAGGACCGTGCTTATGGTGCTCATGTCGGTGAATTCCCCTTTTTGATGTTCCCCGCCGGCGACGCCTCGGCTGTGCGAAGCTTGCTCCCGGCCAATATCGCCGCGACTTCAGTGTTTCCACTCAGTCGTATTTTTTTCTTAGGAGTGAAGATTGATCCGGCGCGCTTTCACGTCAAGCGTTTTGTCGCGCCGTGCACATCACGCTTGCGGGCGGGCGCACAAATGTGCCCTGCGGCGCCGCCGACGGGCAATCCCGTATGCCCGGAAGGCCGCGGTCAGGAACGCGGCCTGGTCTTCTGCGGATCGTAATGGGCGAAGGCCACGACTCGCGCCGGCAGCCGCTTGGCGTGGCCGTCGAGCTTGCCGATTTCAACTCGCGCGCCGATGGCGGCGTGGGTGACATCGAGCCGCGCCAGCGCGATGGTCTTGTTCAGCACCGGCGAGCGCATGCCCGACGTGACGACCCCGATCTGGGCGCGGCCGACATGCACGCAATCGCCATGGCCGACCGCGACGTTGGCATCGATGTCGAGCCCGACCAGTTTGTTCTGCGGGCTCTCCTTGCGCCGGATCAGCGCCTCGCGGCCGATGAAGTCGTCGGTCTTGGACTTCAGCGGCACGGTGAAGCCGATGCCGGCCTCGAACGGGTCGGTCTGGTCGGAGAACTCGTAACCGGCGAAGATCAGCCCGGCCTCGATGCGCACCATGTCCAGCGCCTGCAGGCCCATCGGCTTCAATCCATGCGGCTGGCCGGCGGCCCAGATCGCGTCGAAGACCTTTTCGGCGTCGCGCGGATGACACCAGATCTCGTAGCCGAGTTCACCGGTATAGCCGGTGCGCGAGACGACGACCGGAACGCCATTGCCGCCGCCGATGCGCGCGACGGCGAAGCGGAACCATTCCAGTTCCTCGATCGACGGCTGCAGCGGCGAGGTCCAGATCACCTTCCTCAGGATATCGCGGCTCTTCGGCCCCTGCACGGCGATATTGTGCATCTGGTCGGTGGACGAGCGTACCAGCACGTTGAGACCGAGCTTTGTCGCCGTCTCGCGCAGCCATTCGCCGGACAGATCGTCGCCGCCGACCCAGCGGAAATTGTCCTTGCCGAGCCTGAGCAGCGTGCCATCGTCGATCATGCCGCCATGCTCGTAGCACATGGCGGAATAGACGACCTGGCCCACGCCGAGCTTCTTGACGTCGCGGGTCAGCGTATATTGCAGCAGCGCTTCGGAATCCGGGCCGGTGACCTCGAATTTGCGCAGCGGCGACAGGTCCATGATCACGGCGTCCTGCCGGCAGGCCCAGTACTCGGCGATCGCGCCTTCCCTGGCGAAGGAATTGGCCAGCCAATAGCCCCTGTACTCGACGAAGTCGCGGGTGTGCTTGGCAAAGCTCGAATGAAAGGAGGTCTCGCGGGTCATTTTCGGTTCCGAATCGGGCGTCATGCGTCTGGCGATCGCACGCGAGAATTTGTGCTGGCCGGAATAGGTGCGCACATGGATGTCGGTCAGGTCCCAGCCATTGGCCGGCGTCGTGTCGTCGGGGCAGGCGGAGGACACGCAGACGATGTCGGTCAGCGCCCGCAGCAGCACATAGTCACCTGGCCGCGACCATGGCTCGTCGGAGACCATGACGCCATGCGCGTCGATTGCCGTGTTGAAGAAGAAGTTGATAGCCATCCAGCCGGCGCGTGGCGTGACGCCCTTGTCCGACAGCGCGCGGTTGAAGTTCTCCGAGCAGTTGGCATGGCCGGGATAGCCGATGTCATCGTAATATTTGGCGGCGCATGCGAGCGCGAAGGCGTCGTGCCGGCCGCATGTGTCCTGCACCACTTCGACCAGCGGCTCCATGTCCTGGTCGTAATATTTCGAGTGCAGCCCCGGCATCGGATAGCTCGATCCCATCAGCGTGCGTGTCGTCGTCACATCGAGCGGATGGTCGAGCCCCTTGTCCAGCTTGCGCGCCGAAAAGCACTGGAAGTCGGTGCATTGGCGCCCGTCGACGTCGATGATCTGCAGATAGTCGCCGGCTTTGACGAAATAGGATTCCGCCGTCGCCGAATGGACGCGCAGGTCGAGCACCGGATCGGCGAGCGGGTCGGCCAATTGCGACTTCGCCGCCGGACGGATGGTGGCACGCCGCACGATCACGGTAAGCGGCGTCGCCGTGTCATGGCCGTCGACCAGCATCGGCCCGCCGGGCGCGGCGATCACCACCGAGCCGACGCGCGCAACGCTGAAAGCCTGTTCGGTGCCGGCCGGCGTGGCGCCGCCGAATACGCGCACCGCCTTGGCCTGATCGAGCTGCACCTGCCGGCGCGCGAGCCCGCGCCGCAGGGACGCGAGACTGTCATCGCCCTCGGCAAGCAGCACCTTGATGCCGGCGGCATTGCTGTTGGATTTTTCCCCGAGGATGGAGGGATCGGTCGCACCCGTGCCATCCCACGCCAGCAGTTCGCAAGCCTGGCCGCCCTCGACATTGCGCACTGTGATCGTGTCGCCGGCCTCGACCTCGATCAGCACCGCACCATTGCCCTGGACCGTATAGCGCTCCATGCCCGGCGGCAGCGCGATCTGGCCGGGCCGCAGGATCAGGCTCGGCCGGGGTGGTCCGGATGCGACGGCAGGGTAGGGCGACTGGCTCATCTCAGCCTTGCGGTTCGAGAAACAAGTTTGCCTGTGCGTGAAATTATTTTAGCAGCAAGAATAGCAGTGCGGGTGGGTTTGGCAAGGCGGTGGTGGGGCAGGTTCTTCCTTCTCCCCTTGTGGGGTCCGAAGGACGGGGCGAGATCCGTGGCTCGCCCCAGGGCGGTGGATCAGTGCCCAGCGCCGAGACGGTTGAGGGGGTGGGTGACGGCGTGCCGTCATTGCCAAGCTGGAGCACCACTCATCCGACCTCGCTCCGCGAGGCCACCTTCTCCTACAACAAGGGGAGAAGGGAAGGGCGTGCGCAAGGCTACGTCACTTCCTCGGAATGGCTGATATCCACACCATATTCCGCCGCCGCATCGAGCATCGTGTGCCACAGGCTCTCGGCAAAGGTCGCGAAGACCAGAACGTTGAACACCGCCTGTCCGTCCGCCCGATCATTCCCACGCCAGAGCGTGACGCTGGTGTGATCCATCGAGGTTGCGGCGGCAGAGCCGACCGCGAACACACCGGCATGCAGATCGAGCGATGAAAGCTTGGCCAACATCGCCCGCGCCTTGTCACCGGAGATGCTGATCAGCGCCCGCGCATGCGACTGGTCAGACAGCGAAGCCGATCCGGCAAGCAGAGGAGCAAGCGCCTTCATCCCGTGCTTGCCACTCTTCGACAGCACGAAAAACTGATCCGGCCCGGACCAGATCAGCGTGGCATCCGCAATCCGCGCCGCCTTGGGCGCATCCGGACCGGCAATGCCGAAACACGCCGTCGCAGCCCTGGCCAGGTCACCCGCCTTGCCGCGGCGTGCCATCACTTGCACGAGGTCGAAATTGCGGATCTCGGTCAGCGAAACGCCGGCATCGCCCTGCGCGCCATGCGGACCGACGACCAGCGTGCGGTCGAGAGGGCTGCGCGCATCCCAGGTAAATTCAGCCACGCTGGCGCCCTCCATCCGGATCGTAGAAGACGGGATTGCACAGTTCGACATCATACTCCTCTGCGCGCAGCGGATCGTGCGCGCGCACGGTCTCGCCGATACGCTCGCGACCACATTCCACGAGAGCAAGCCCGATCCATTGATCCGATGTCGGCGAGAAGCAGACTGAGGTGACATAGCCCTGGTCGTTATCAGGTCCGGGCGTCTGGCCCTTCGGAACGATGTGCGCGCCGGAGCGCAGCCGCCGCGCCTTGTCGGTCGGCTTGATGCCGACGACGACCTGCCGGTCCGGCGCGACCAGCGCCTCGCGCCCGGCCATGATGCGGCCCACAAAATCCTTCTTGGTCGACATCATCTTGCCCAGGCCGAGGTCGGCGGCCGTGGTCGTGCCGTTCAGTTCCGGTCCGGCGACATGGCCCTTTTCGATGCGCATGACGCCAAGAGCCTCGGTGCCGTATGGCGTCACGCCGAACGGCTTGCCGGCCAGCATCAGATTGCGCACGAGCGCCTCGCCATAGCGCGCCGGCACCGAAATTTCGAACGCCATTTCGCCGGAGAAAGAGATGCGGAACAGCCGTGCCTTGATGCCGCCGCGCAGCGCGACTTCGCGTGCACCCATGAAGGGGAAGCCCTCGTTCGACAGATCCTCTGTCGGGTCGACGATCTCCTTCAGCAGATCACGCGTCTTCGGCCCGGCGATCGAGAATTGCGCCCACTGGTCGGAGACCGAGGTCAGTTGCACGTCCAATTCGGGAAACAGCACCTGCCGGCAGAATTCGAGATGCTGCATCACCAGCCCGGCCTTGGCGGTGGTGGTGGTGAGGAAATAATGATCCTCGGCCAGCCGCGAGGTCGTGCCGTCGTCGTAGACGAACCCGTCTTCGCGCAGCATCAGCCCGTAGCGCGCCTTGCCGACGGCGAGGCTGGAGAAGGTGTTGATGTAGACGCGGTCGAGGAAGGCGCCGGCATCGGGGCCGTGCACGTCGATCTTGCCGAGCGTCGAGACATCGCAGAAGCCGACGCCGGAACGCACCGTCTTGACCTCGCGTGTGACGGATTCCAGCCAGTCCTTCTCGTCCGTGCGCGGATACCATTGCGCGCGCTTCCACAGGCCGGTGTCGACGAAGACGGCACCCTGTTCGACGGCCCAGTGATGCGAAGGCGTCAGCCTTGTGGCGTGGAAAGTCTCGTCGCGGTGATGGCCGGCAAAGGCGCCGATCGCGACCGGCACATAGGGCGGGCGGTAGATCGTGGTGCCGGTTTCGGGAATGGACTTGCCCGACACCGCGGCCATGATGGCAAGGCCGGCGACGTTGGAGGTCTTGCCCTGGTCGGTCGCCATGCCGAGCGTGGTGTAGCGCTTCAGATGCTCGACCGACTCGAAGCCCTCGCGCTGCGCCAGTTCGATGTCGGAAGCAGTGACATCGTGCTGCTGGTCGACGAACGCCTTGCCCTTGCCGGCGACATGCCAGAGCGGCGTCAACGAGAACGCCTCGTCATCGGCGATCGGCGCTGTGCCGGCCTTGCCGCTGCGCCCGGCGTCGAGCGCGGCCGCCGCGCCTGCTGCAAACCCTCCCGCCAGGCAGGCGCCGAGACCGAACGAGCCATTGGCTGCACCGGCGGCGACTATGCCGGGAGGCGCTCCGTCGGGCACGAAGGCGGCGATGTCGTCGCGCCATTTCGGCCGGCCGCGATGATAGGAGGTGAGCCCGACCGCCGGGTTCCAGCCGCCGGAGACGGCAAGCCCGTCCGCTTCCACTTCGGCTCGCGCGCCGCCGGTGAGAGAGACGGAGATTTTCCTCACACCGTCCTTGCCGCCGTCCGCACGGCTGACGGCGCCATGCAGCACCGGGAAGCCGCTCTTCGAGGCGAGCGAACGATGGGCGGGCGAGACGTCAGGCCGTGCGTCGATGACCGCCGCAATCTGCAAGCCTGCGCCGAGTACTGTCTCGACCGTGCGCCAGCCATCCTCATTGTTGGTGAACAGCGCGATGCGTTTTGCCGGCGCGGCGGCATAGCGCGCGACATAGGTCCGCATGGCCGAAGCCATCATCACGCCGGGCGTATCGTTGCCGGCAAAGACGACCGGCCGCTCGAGGGCGCCGGCCGCGACGACGCAACGCCTGGACACGATGCGCCACATGCGCTGGCGCACCTGGTGCTCGGGCGGCGAGGGCAGATGGTCGTTGACCCGCTCGATCGCGCCATAGGTGCCGCCATCGTAGACGCCGAACAGCGTCGTGCGGGTCATGATGCGGACATCGGGCATTGCCTCGAGTTCCGCCAGGGTTCGCGACAGCCACTCGGCTGCCGGCAGCCCGTCGATCGTGCCGCCATCCGAGAGCAGGCGGCCGCCGGGAATAAAATCCTCTTCGCACAGGATGACGCGGGCGCCGGAGCGGCCGGCGGCAAGGGCCGCCGCAAGCCCGGTCGGGCCGGAGCCGGCGATCAGCACGTCGCAATGCGCCCAGGCCTTGTCATAGTGGTCGGGATCGGCAACGCCGGCGGCGCGGCCGAGGCCTGCGGCGCGGCGGATCGCCGGCTCGTAGATCGCCTCCCAGAATTTGGCCGGCCACATGAAGGTCTTGTAGTAGAAGCCGGCGACGAAGATCGGCGCGAAGAGCTGGTTGACCGACATCACGTCGAAATGGAGCGACGGCCAGCGGTTCTGGCTGGCGGCCTCGAGCCCTTCATAGAGCTCGGCGGTCGTGGCCTTGGTGTTCGGCTCGCGGCGTGCGCCGGTGCGCAGTTCGACCAGCGCGTTGGGCTCTTCCGAGCCGGCGGTCAGAATGCCGCGCGGACGGTGGTATTTGAACGAGCGGCCGACCAGCTTGACGCCGTTGGCGATCAGCGCCGACGCCAGCGTGTCGCCCTCGAAGCCGAAGAACGTCTTGCCATCGAAGCGGAAGCTCAGCGGTGACGAACGATCGACGAGGCCGCCAGTGGAGAGACGATTGGACTGGGAGGAAATCACGATGCAGCCCCATGCACTGGCGTCGCGCTGCCCCTCATCGCCCTGCCGCTTCTTACCCTCCCCCTGGTGGGGAGGGTCGCTGCGAAGCAGCGGGGTGGGGGGGCGGCGCCGACCCCCACCCGGACTTGCGGTCCGACCTCCCCACAAGGGGGAGGTAAAGACGTACCGGCCCTCACCGCGGCGCTGAGCTGGACAGAAAAATTCATTTCGCAACCTGCCTCGCCCCGGCGCCCGCCGCCGGCTCCACGGCCGAAATTTCGTGCGTCAGCGTGTTGCGGGTGACCTTCAGCCACGCTCGGCAGCCGCCGCCGTGATACCAATTCTCGTCCATCACGCCGGCGACATTGTCGCGCAGGTAAACGTAGTCGAAGACGTCGTCCTCCGAAGCGCCAGCCTCCGGACGCATCGGCTTGGCGTCGCCGAGATAGGTGAACTCGCCGAGGTCGCGTTCGCCGCAGAAGGGACAGGTGATGCGCATGGCAGGGCCTTCAGTGCAGGTTCGGTTGGGCGCCCTGGCCCTTTTCGTCTATCATCGCACCAGACCGGAACCGGTCGAGGCGAAAGCGGGCGGCCTCCTTGTGGGACTGGTCGCGGGCCAGCAGGTGGGCAAAGACGAGGCCTGAGCCCGGCGTCGCCTTGAAGCCGCCATAGCACCAGCCGGCATTGAGGTAGAGCCCGTCGACCGGCGTCTTGTCGATGATCGGCGAGCCGTCCATCGACATGTCCATGATGCCGCCCCACTGGCGCAGCAGGCGCACACGGCCGATCATCGGCATCAGCGCCATGCCGCCTTCGCAGACGTCTTCCATCACAGGCAGGTTGCCGCGCTGGGCGTAGGAATTGTAGCCGTCTATGTCGCCGCCGAAGACCAGGCCACCCTTGTCCGACTGGCTGACGTAGAAATGGCCGGCGCCGAACGTCATCACATTGGGGATGAGCGGCTTGATCGCCTCGGAGACGAAGGCCTGCAGCACATGGCTTTCGATCGGCAGGCGCAGGCCCGCCATCGCGGCGACGCGCGAGGAGGAGCCCGCGACGGCCATGCCGACTTTCCCGGCGCCGATCTTGCCGCGCGAGGTCTCGACGCCGGTCACCTTGCCGTTGGCGTCGCGCACGAAGCCCGTCACTTCGCAATTCTGGATGATGTCGACGCCGAGCGCGCTCGCCGCATGGGCGTAGCCCCAGACCACCGCGTCGTGCCGCGCCGTGCCGCCGCGCCGCTGCAAGAGCCCGCCTTGCACGGGAAAGCGCGCATTGTCGAAATTCAGGAACGGCATCATCTTCTTGACCGCGGCAAGGTCGAGCAATTCGGCATCGATGCCGTTGATGCGCATCGTGTTGCCGCGCCGCGCATAGGCGTCGCGCTGCGCGTCGGAGTGATAGAGGTTTATGACGCCGCGCTGGCTGACCATCGTGTTGTAGTTGAGGTCCTGCTCCATCCGCTCCCACAGCTTCATCGATAATTCGTAGAAGCCGGTGTTGCCGGGCAGGCCGTAATTGGAACGGATGATGGTGGTGTTACGGCCGGCATTGCCGGAGCCGATCCAGCCCTTTTCAAGTACGGCGACATTCCTGATGCCGTACTCGCTGGCGAGGAACCAGGCGGTGGCCAGGCCATGGCCGCCGCCGCCGATGATCACCACGTCGTAGCGGTCCTTCGGGCTGGCGTCGCGCCAGGTGCGCTGCCAGTTCTTGTGGCCGGAGAAGGCGGCGCGGGCGAGCGAGAAGATCGAATATTTCATACGTTCATTCCGAGGTCGCTCGCACGCTGCGCCGGTCAGATGTCCAGCGTGTGGTCGCGCTCCCATTGCGTGAAGTGCGAAGCATAGGAATTCCATTCCTGGTGCTTCAGCTTTAGATAAGCCGACGAGAATTCCTCACCCAGCGCCGTCTTGAGCGATTTGTCATTGTCGAATTCGCGCAACGCGTCGAGCAGGTTGAGCGGCAATTTCGGCGCGCCCTCCACCGTGTGACCGTGCTGGTACATATCGATGTCGTAGCGCCTGCCGGGGTCGGCCTTGGAGCGGATGCCGTCGAGGCCGGCGGCGATGATGACGGCTTGCAGCAGATAAGGGTTGGCCGCGCCATCAGGCAGCCGCAGCTCGAAACGGCCGGGGCCGGGCACGCGCACCATGTGGGTGCGGTTGTTGCCGGTCCAGGTCACCGTGTTTGGCGCCCAGGTGGCGCCTGAAATGGTGCGCGGGGCGTTGATGCGCTTGTAGGAGTTGACCGTCGGGTTGGTGATGGCGGCGAGAGCCGAGGCATGTTTCATGATGCCGCCAAGAAAGTTCTTGCCCTTGGCCGACAGGCCGAGCTCCATCGAATTGTCGGCAAAGACATTGGTCTTGCCTGTTTTGTCCCACACCGAGATGTGCGCATGGCAGCCATTGCCGGTCAGTCCCTGGAAGGGCTTGGGCATGAAGGTGGCGCGCAGGCCGTGCTTTTCCGCGATCGACTTGACCATGAACTTGAAGAAAGAATGCTTATCGGCGGTCGCCAGCGCATCGTCGAAGGCCCAGTTCATCTCGAACTGGCCGTTGGCATCCTCGTGGTCGTTCTGGTAGGCGCCCCAGCCGAGCGCCAGCATGTGGTCGCAGATCTCGGCGATGACGTCGTAGCGGCGCATCAACGCTTGCTGGTCGTAGCATGGTTTCGCCGCCGTATCATATTCGTCGGAGATCGTTTTGCCGTCGGGCGAGATCAGGAAGAATTCCGCCTCGACGCCGGTCTTGACATGCATGCCGTCGTTAGCGGCTTCCGCGATCAGTCGCTTAAGCGTGTTGCGCGGTGCCTGGTCGACCTCCTTGTCGTCCATGATGCAGTTGGCGGCGACCCAGGCGACGTCAGGCTTCCAGGGCAGCTGGATAACCGAATTCGGATCCGGCACCGCCAGCATGTCGGGATGTGCCGGCGTGAGGTCGAGCGAGGTAGCGAAACCGGCGAAGCCGGCGCCATCCTTCTGCATATCTGATATCGCCTGCGCCGGCACCAGCTTGGCGCGTTGCCCGCTGAACAGGTCGGTGTAGGAGATCATGAAATATTTGACGTTTTTCGCCCTTGCGAACTCTGCAAGATCAACTGTCACGGAAGTTCCCCATTTTTTGTCGATTGTTGGCCCTAGAGCATATGGCCTTCGGCCCTTTGTTGATCAGAAGCCGTTCTTCCCCGGTATCCAGTTGGTGCCGGCCAGCGGCACGCCGGCCATCGCGGCGGCCTCGATCGTGAGCGCGACGAGATCCTCGGGTTCGAGATTGTGCAGGCTGTTCTTGCCGCAAGCGCGGGCGATGGTCTGCGCCTCCAGCGTCATCACCTTGAGATAGTTCGCCAGCCGGCGGCCGGCGGCCACCGGATCGACCCGCTTCATCAGTTCGGGATCCTGCGTGGTGATGCCGGCCGGGTCGCGGCCCTCGTGCCAATCGTCATAGGCGCCTGATGTGGTGCCGAGCTCGTTGTACTCCGCCTCCCAGCGGGGATCGTTGTCGCCGAGCGCGACAAGGGCAGCCGTGCCGATGGAGACCGCGTCGACGCCGAGCGCCAGCGCCTTGGCGACATCGGCGCCGTTGCGGATGCCGCCCGAGACGATCAGCTGCACCTTGCGATGCATGCCGAGATCCTGCAGCGCCTGCACCGCCGGCCTGATGCAAGCGAGCGTCGGCTGGCCGACATTCTCGATGAACACTTCCTGCGTCGCCGCCGTGCCGCCCTGCATGCCGTCGACGACGACGACGTCGGCGCCGGCCTTCACCGCAAGCGCTGTGTCGTAATAGGGGCGGGCGCCGCCGACCTTGACGTAAATCGGCTTCTCCCAGTCGGTGATTTCGCGCAGTTCGAGAATCTTGATCTCGAGATCGTCCGGCCCGGTCCAGTCGGGATGGCGCGAGGCCGAGCGCTGGTCGATGCCCTTGGGCAGCGTGCGCATCTCGGCGACGCGATCGGAGATCTTCTGTCCGAGCAGCATGCCGCCGCCGCCGGGCTTGGCGCCCTGGCCGACGACGACCTCGATGGCATCGGCGCGCCGCAGGTCGCGCAGATTCATGCCATAGCGCGAGGGGAGATATTGGTAGACGAGTTGCTTGGAATGGCCGCGCTCTTCCTCGGTCATGCCGCCGTCGCCGGTCGTGGTCGAGGTGCCCGACAGCGTCGCGCCGCGCCCGAGCGCTTCCTTGGCCGGGCCCGACAGCGAGCCGAAGCTCATGCCAGCAACGGTGATCGGGATTTTCAGCTCGATCGGCTTCTTGGCATGGCGTGAGCCCAACACGACTGATGTGTCGCAGCGCTCGCGATAGCCTTCGAGCGGATAGCGCGAGATCGATGCGCCCAGGAACAGAAGGTCGTCGAAATGCGGCAGCTTGCGCTTGGCGCCGGCGCCCCGGATGTCATAGATGCCGGTGGCCGCGGCGCGGCGGATCTCGGAAAGCGTGTAGTCGTCGAAAGTCGCGGATTTGCGCGGCGTCGTCGGCGGGTTGCGATAGGTCATGCTGCCTCAATACGCGTCGGCGTTGTCGATATTGAAATTGTAGAGCGTGCGCGCCGAGCCGTAGCGCTTGAATTCAGACGGCTTGACACCGGTGACGCCGGCACGATCGAGCAGGCCCTGCAGCAGTTCCAGGTGTTCGGGCCGCATTTCCTTGGCGATGCAGTCGGCGCCCAGGCTGTCGACCTTGCCGCGCACGAACAGCCGTGCCTCGTAGATGGAATCGCCGAGCGCGTCGCCGGCATCGCCCAGCACCACCAGATTGCCGGACTGCGCCATGAAGGCCGACATATGGCCGATATTGCCGTGCACGACGATGTCGATGCCTTTCATCGAAATGCCGCACCGCGAGGACGCATTGCCCTCGATGACGAGCAGCCCGCCCTTGCCGGTGGCGCCGGCATACTGGCTGGCGTCGCCTTTGACTGTTATCGACCCCGACATCATGTTTTCGCCGACGCCGGGTCCCGCCGAACCATGCACGGTGATGGCACTGCCGGAATTCATGCCGCCACAGTAATAGCCGACGCTGCCGCGCACATCGATGCTGACCGGCTGGTCGACGCCGACGGCGACCGAATGGCTGCCCTTCGGGTTCAACACTTCCCAGGCGGTCTCGTTCGAGCCTGGCGTCAGATTGTGCAGTGCCTGGTTGAGCTCGCGCAACGACATCTGGTCCAGGTCGAACACCCGGGAGGCATGGTCGCTCGCCGCCGCGGTTGAAAGTTTTGTTGCCGGCATGAACTCAATGCTCCCAGAAATAGACGGTTGCGGGTTCCGGTTCCCAGACTCTCGCATTGTCTATGCCGGGCAGTTTGGTCAGCGCGCGATATTCCGAGCCGAAGGCGACATACTGGTCCGTTTCGGCCATCACGGCGGGCTTGCAGGCGATCGGGTCGCGCACCACGCCGAAGCCGTTCTTGGTGCCGACGACGAAGGTGAAGAAACCGTCGAGATCTGAGAGGGTGCCCTTCAGCGCCTCGCCGAGGTTCTTGCCATGCGCCATCTGGGAGGAGAGATAGGCGGCCGCCACTTCGGTGTCGTTCTCGGTCTCGAATTTCATGCCTTCGCGGACCAGTTCGCGGCGAACGTTGTTGTGGTTGGACAGCGAGCCATTGTGCACCAGGCACTGGTCGGCGCCGGTCGAGAACGGATGCGCGCCCATCGTTGTCACCGCCGATTCCGTCGCCATGCGGGTGTGCCCGATGCCATGCGTTCCGGTCATCCCACGGATGTCGAAGCGGTCGACCACAGCCCCGGGCAAGCCGACTTCCTTGTATATTTCCACGGCTTCGCCGGCACCCATGATGCGGATGTCGGGCCTGAGCGACTGGATGGTCTCACGCGCGGCATCGACCTTTTCGGGCGTGGTCCTGATGACGGCATGCGTCGATTTTACCATGACGCTCACCGGCACGCCGAGCGCCTTGGTGAGTTCGGCGTCCAGTCCACGGAAATCACGCTCCGGCCTCGGCGACTGGATGGTGATCTTGGCCTCGTTGCGGGACGGCGCGCCATAGATCGCGATGCCGGCGCTGTCGGGTCCGCGATCGCTGAGCGATACCAGCATCTGCGACAACATCGCACCGAGCTGCGGCTCCAGCGCTTTGTCCTTGAGGAAAAGTCCAACGATTCCGCACATGCCAGCCTCCAGACCCTTTGTAGCTAAAAATGATGTATCGAATGAGTTCGGGGAATTCAATTGGTATGAAAAAAATATTCCTCTCGTTACGCGTTGTGTTTTGTCCCATCCGGCGGCCCATCGCCTTGTCGGCGCATGGAATGGGCCCATTTGGCGGTCCGGATACGAGCCATCTTGTAGGCGTCGAGGATCGACAGCGCATAGATCAGGAAGCCGCCGGCGTGGCGGCCGACAAAGCTGGCGTCGGGCGGGGCGATCTTCGCCGTCACCCAGGCCAGGATGACCATGAAGAAAAGAAACTGCAGGCCGCGCGTCGGAACGCCCAGCATGACGTGGCCGCTGCCCGGCAGCAGGGTTGCCGCGCCCAGGACGATATATGGGCTGGTAGGTCCGGGCGAGGGGGTTGCGCCGGTCATGCCGCTTTCCGTTCGTTCCTGTTGATCGCGTCGCGCAGTCCCGAAAGGGATACGAGCAGCCGCGACATCAGCGCCGGGTCGATTTGCGCGTCACCGAAAGCGGCTTGCCGGAAGACACCGTAGCGGGCCCGCTCGGCTTCGGCCAGCAGCCAGACGATACGCACACCCTTTGGCGTGATCAGTAGCTCCTTGGCGCGTCCTTCTGAAAAGGGCTCCAGATGGTCGGCGATGATGTTTTGCGGGAAGCGCACGCCTCTGCGGTCCGTTCGAAGCACCGCCTCGGCGGGAAAGCCGGGCGCCTTCGGCAGCGTGTGGTCGAGATGGTCGAAATTGGAGAACGTCGTCGGCGAGCCCGGCCGCATCATCATGTCGAACGTGCCGGGCACGACTGTTTTCTCCGTTATCGATACGCTGAGCCAGCGCGCCGGCAGCTTTCTCGTCGCCAGCGTGTCGACGATGGTGCGCAGCTGCACGCGCTGGCCGTTCCACGAGCCTTCCCAGGTGATGACGCCGGCAGTACCGTCCGAGACATCTTCGGCGTCGGCAATGACGGCGCGGATGCTGGCCTGGTCGGCGGCGCGTGCCACGGCAGCCCTGTTGCGGCTGCGGCGTGCCAGCCAGGCAAAATGCAGGACGAGAGCCAGGACAGCCGCCCCGGCAAGCAGTGCTGACGTCACCTCGGACATTTCGTCATGCCAGGCCCGCCCAATTCGGACGGGCCTACTCCCATCAATAGCCCTGCGGTTTCGGCCACGGCATGGTGAACTGGTCGCCGCGCCGTACGAATTTGTAGCGGTAGAAATGGAACCACAGCGAGATCAGGAAATAGAACGCGACCATGGCGATGAGCTGCGAGCCGAAGCCGAGGAAGATGGCGAAGAAGGTCACCACGCACAGGCAGAACAAGACGATCGCCGGCAGCGGGTGGAAGGGATGCGTGTAGCCGCGGCGGATGGAGCCCAGCGGCCACTTCTTCCGGAACATCATGATGTTGATGCTCATGAACGTATATTGCAGCACGCCAGACAGGATCGAGAAAGTAATCGCCTGGTTGAGGTCGGCGATGAAGGCGAAGGCGAGCGCGATCGGCAGCAGGAACAGGATCGAGCGGTAGGGTGTGCGGTATCTCGGGTGCACCGCCGAGAACCAGCTCGGCAGGTAGCGATCGCGGCCGAGCGAGAACCAGGCGCGCGCCGCGTCGTTGATGCAGCCATTGGCGGACGCCAGTGCGGCAAGCAGCGTGGCGATGAACAGCAGGTTTTCCAGCAGCGGGTTGCCGGTCAGCTTGCCGGCGTCCCACAGCGGATAATAAGTGATGCCGAGATATTCCCAGGGCATCAGCGAGGCGCAGACATACCAGGTCATGGCGGCGGCGATCAGAAGCGTGATCATGCCGGCCATCGTGCCATAAGGCAGCGAGCGCGCGGGCGAGCGCACTTCCTCGGCCGCCTGCGTGGTGCCCTCGATGCCGAGATAGTACCAGATGCCGAACTGGAAAGCGGCGATGACGCCGATCCAGCCATAGGGCAGCGCGTTCTCTGGGGTGACCAACTCGTTGAGCTTGAGCACCGCGCCTTGCGTCCACGGGCTGACCGAGAAGAACAGGATGACGATGGAGATGTAGGCAATCGCGGTGATGACGAAGTTGACGTTGAGCGTCATCAGCACGCCGCGATAGTTGAGCCATGCCAGGACGACGATGGTGGCGGCGATGAAGGAGTTGTGGGTGAGGCCCTCGACGCCCGCCTTGGCGACGATCGTGTCGCCGAGCAGGATGGCGTCCGACACTTCGAGCATGGTGTAGGCAAAGACCAGGAACAGCGCGACGTTGAAGGCCATCAGCGGCCCGACGATGTGCTTGGCCTGCGCATATTGGCCGCCCGCGGCGGCGACCGTCGACGTCACTTCGGAATCGATCATGGCGACCGAGGTATAGAGCAGCCCGACGACCCAGCAGACGATCAGCGCGGCAAGCGCGCCGCCCTTGTCGGCGGAGAAATTCCAGCCGGTGAACTCGCCGACCAGGACGATGCCCACACCCAACGCCCAGACATGGGCCGGGCCAAGCACCCGAAGCAGCGAGACCCTGTCGCCATTTGTTGCCGAACCCGCAGTTTCAACCACGACCGTCATCGATCAATCCCCACTCAGATCCGGTGTTTTTCGGAAGCGGCTTCAAGTTCGCCTTCGCGCGAGGACGTCAGCACATCCTCGGAGTAGGTCGTATCGACCTTGAACCAATCGTAGAGCATCCACAGCGCAAGCACGATCGAGATGCCCCAGCATGCGTAAGAGAGCGCTATCCACATGGTCTTGTCCCCGGATTATTTCTCGTCGAACTTCTCGTTGATGACGTCGCGATATTCGCGGTCCGATGCCCGGAACAGGAACACGAAATAACCGATTAGCACGGCTGCCATGACAACAAGCGTCGGCCAGTCGATGATGTAGTGGAAACGGTTCTGGATTATGTCGTGCGCGGTCTCTGGCGTATAGCCGAGCCTTTCCCAGATCGACGCCATGGTCGGGTTCTGGCCGAGCGCCTCCCAGGTCTTGGCGTCGAGCGCGTCGATGGACTTGGCTGCTCCCGCCAATCCCAGTTTCAGCGGCAGCCACAGCGCCACGAAGATGGCGACCACGACGACGGCGATATCGAAGACCTGCCCGGCCTTGCTCTGTTGCGGCGGCGTGTAGCGGGACATGCTTCTCTCCCCCCTCAGGATTTGCGGTTGCGGTCGTAGTTCTTGATGTCGAGCCCGTAGATGAACTCCTTGTCCTCCTTGTAGTGGTTGACCATGGCCAGGATCGCCGCCGTGTTGAAGATCAGCACCGCGGCGGCGGCAATCGCGACGACGGCCTTGATGCCGTCATGCGGGATATGCGGCCATGTCATGAAGAGGACGAAGAGGATCGTCGCCCACAGGCAGATGATCAGGAGCGCGGATCCGCGCAAGTCGGAACGGTACAGCGCCTCGATGCGCTGCTGCAGGTCTGACATCGGTTTTCCCCTTTTTCGACGTCCGGTTCCGAATCCACCGTCCGCCGTTCTCTTTCAAGAGAGTGAAATTTTTTTCATAAATTCAGACCGAATTCGGAAATTGTCAAGACGAATTTACGCAGAGTTAACCGTCTTGTTCGGATGACGAATTTTGCCTGACAATGAAATTATTTGCTTTCAGGGGATTGCAGGCCCCACGCGTTTGCGATCAATATTCGCTCAAAGCTCCAGCCCGCGCGCACAGGAGCAGGGAACATAATCAAAATATCGAACGGAGGATCGGATGACGGCATCCTGGAGATTTTCAACCCTGGCGGATCGCCATCGCGCGCTGGGTTCGAAACTCGAAGACTGGAGCGGCATGGGCACCGCCTGGACCTACGACAAGGATGCCGACGAGGAATACATCGCTATCCGCACCAAGGCCGGGCTGATGGATGTCTCGGGCCTGAAGAAGGTCCACATCACAGGCCCGCACGCCTCGCACCTCATCGATCTCGCCACCACGCGCGACGTCGAAAAAATCTATCCCGGCAAATCGGCCTATGCCTGCATGCTCAACGAGGCGGGAAAATTCACCGACGACTGCATCCTCTACCGCACCGGGCCGAATAGCTGGATGGTGGTGCATGGCTCGGGAACCGGACATGAGGAGTTGCAGCGGGCGGCGATGGGCAGGGACGTGTCGCTGCGCTTCGACGACAATCTGCACGACCTCTCGCTGCAGGGGCCGGCGGCGGTCGACTATCTTGCCAGGCACGTGCCGGGCATTCGCGACCTCAACTATTTCCATCACATGCAGACGCAGCTCTTCGGTTTTCCGGTGATGATCTCGCGCACCGGCTATACCGGCGAGCGCGGCTATGAAATCTTCTGCCGCGGCCAGGATGCCGGCACGATCTGGGACAGGATCCTCGACGAGGGCAAGAGCGCCGGCATCATCCCGTGCCGCTTCACTACGCTCGACATGCTGCGCGTCGAGAGCTATCTCCTGTTCTATCCCTACGACAATTCGCAGAAATATCCGTTCGAGAATGAAGGCCCCGGCGACACGCTGTGGGAACTCGGCCTCGACTTCACCGTCAGCCCGGGAAAGACCGGCTTTCGCGGCGCCGAGGAGCACTACCGTCTCAAGGGCAAGGAGCGCTTCAAGATCTATGGCGTGTTGCTCGACGGCAAGGAGCCGGCCGACGAGGGCGCCCCGGTCTATCGCGATGGGAAGAAAGTCGGCGTCGTCACCTGCGCCATGTATTCGCCGCTGGTCGAGAAATCGATGGGCATCGCCCGCCTCGACGTCGACTGCGCCGTCAAGGACACAAGGCTCGAGATCCGCAACAGGAGCGGATCGATCAAGGCGACGGCGCAGCCATTGCCGTTCGACGACCCAAAGAAGACCAAGCGCACGGCGAAAGGCTGAGGCATAGTCGAAGGCGAGGGTTCGAGGCACGAAGCAGAGAATGGCAGCCAAGTCGATCATCAGCCGGCCCGTCTACGGAACCTTGTCTCCGCAGCCCGGCAAGCACCATCTTTTCATCGCCGATGCCGAGGGTGCGCTCGCGATAGCGGACATGGCCAAAACGGCTCCGGACGGGTTCTTCGACGGTGCCGAGATCGTCTTCATTCCCGGGCCGGACGACAGGCAAGTCGCCGCTCTCGAAGCGCTGAAACCGGCGCGCTTCCACCAGGCGCCGTCCTTCGCCAGTCTGCTGCCGCGGCTGAAACAGACGCTTGATAACGCGCATATGGGCCTGCGCCTCTATCTCGCCGGTACCGAAGGGCTGATCGGCCAGGCCATGCAGGTGGCGCTCGATGCCGGCATCGACCACACCGCGATCCAGACCGAACATCGCGGCTCGCTGGCGCGCCGCGTGCAGTGCGTGCATTGCAAGGGCATCACCGAGAATGTAACGACGCAACCCGCCACCTGCTCGCATTGCGGCCTGCTACTTCTGGTACGCGACCACTATTCGCGGCGGCTGGCGGCGTTCCAGGGCGTCTGCATCAATGCCGAGGATCGCAGCGAAATTCCTCCGTTCGAGGAGGTCTTCCGATGAGCACCGGCACCACCAAGCTCGACGTCGTCGTCAGCGATGTTGTGCCCGTCAACGAGCTGGTCACCCGCTTTCATTTCCGCCGCCGCGACGGCGAGCTGTTGCCGACCTTTTCAGGCGGCGCCCATGTCGTGGTCGAGATGCGCGACGGCGACCGCACAAGGCTCAATCCCTATTCGCTGATGGGCTCGCCGCTCGACACGCGCGAATACACGATCTCGATACGTCGCGACGATGTCGGCCGGGGCGGCTCGCTTTTCATGCACCGGAGCGTCAAGCCCGGCCTGGAGATGGTGATCTCCTATCCAGTCAATCTGTTCTCACTCGATCTCCGGGCGAAGAAACATTTGATGCTGGCGGGCGGCATCGGCATCACGCCCTTCATGGCCCAGACCGCGCAGTTGGCAGGCGAGGGCGGCAATTTCGAACTGCACTACACCTGCCGCACGGCTTCGCTCGGCACCTATGCCGATGTGCTGCAACAGCGCTACGGCCGCCGGGTCCGGCTCTATCACGACGACCGCGGGGAACGCATAGACCTCGACCGGCTGCTGTCGTCGCAGCCGCTCGGCACGCATCTCTATGTCTGCGGTCCGGCAGGCATGATCGGCTGGGTGCGCGAGCGCGCCGCCGCGCTTGGCTGGCCACCGGAGACCGTGCATTTCGAGCATTTCGCGGCGCCGCAACCGGGATTGCCCTTCGATGTGACGCTGGCCGTCAGCGGCAAGAGCATCCGGGTCGGCGAGCAGCAGAGCCTGCTCGAGGCGATCGAGGCGGCCGGCGTCGATCCGCCCTATCTCTGCCGCGGCGGCGTTTGCGGCCAATGCGAAACCAACGTCATCGCGTCCGACGGCAAGTTCATCCACAACGACCATTGGCTGAGCGAGGAAGATCATCGCTCCGGCTGCAAGATCATGCCGTGCGTGTCGCGCTTCGAAGGCAAATCGCTGGTCTTGGAAAGATAGGAGGCGAGCTTGGGCATCACCTTTCGCAAGGAAACGTTTCGCGACGACTTCACCTTCAGGAACAGCCCTGAGCACATCAGGCGGTTCCCGTTTCCGTTCCATGAAGACAGCTACATGTATGCGGTCAACATCGAGCCGCATGTCGTCGGTCCGAAGGGCAGCGTGCTGGAAAACCTGATAGATGTCGATGAGCACTATGTCGCCGAGATGCAGGACCGCGCTCTGGTCCTGGCCGAGGATCCGTTGCGCTGCCAGTCGCTGCCGCACATGACGCTCGCCGGCTGGGATCTGCTCGAACTTCTGATGGAGCAGCAGGCGCTGGGCTATCCCGAGCATTTCACGCTGACCCGAGACGGCGATCGCTGGCGCTGGATCAACCGGCCGCTCGGCATCGACGACACCTTCACCTTCGGCGACACAACGACGCTGCCTTACGGGCCGATGGAGTACATCACCCGCCAGAGCCAGGGCGATTTCTGCATCCTCGATCAGCGCGACGGCAATCTTTGGATGGATGCCGGAATGGTCACCACCCAGGCCGACTGGTCGCTCGATTTTGACATCGGCATGAACTTCTTCGAGTGGCACGCGCCGGTACCGCTGGCACATGAAAAGGGGATTTTCGTCAGGGCGCTGAAGTTCCTCATCAACATCCAGCAGGGCAAGCCGGCGCGTCGCCTGAACTGGACCATGACCGTCAATCCGCGCCTCGACACCAGCCCCGAGAATTATCACAAATGGGGCCCGGACCGGGCGACGGTGACGCCCGACAATGTCGGCGACAAGGTGCATCTGCGGGTCGAGTTGCAGAGCTTCTGGCGCCTGCCGCGCTCCAACGCCATCGTCTTCCCGATCCGCTGCTACCTGATCAAGATGGACGAGCTGGTGACGCAACCGAAATGGGCGCGCCGCCTGCACCGCGTCGTCCGCGACCTGCCCGAGGAGCTTGCCACCTACAAGGGGCTGACGCGCTACCGCCCGACACTGGTCGAGTGGCTGTCGAAATTGGATGATGGCAGTGCGACGAGCCCGGGATTCGGGCCGGATTGATTGCTGTATTGACGCTGCCCTCCAAGCAGCCAATCTCCCCCCAAGAGGGGGAGATGCCCGGCAGGGCAGAGGGGGGCGCCGTGGAGCGCAGGCCTTGCCCAATGTCCAACCTCTAACGCTCCGCGAAACTCACCCGCCGCCCAGCCCGGCCACAATCACGACATGCTGGCAGACACTGTCGATGTCGCGGATAACATCGTCGTTCCAGAAGCGCAGGACGGTCCAGCCCAGGGCTTCGAACTTGGCGGTTCTTGCAGCGTCCAATTCCAACGCTTCGGCTTGGCCATGCTGGGAACCATCAAGCTCGACGATCAGCTTTTTGTCCGGGCATGCAAAATCGACGATATGGCCGGCGATAGGCATCTGGCGCCGAAAACCCCAGTCCATCAACCTACGTGCCCTGATCTCATTCCAGAGCTTGAGTTCGGCGTCGGTCATCACCTTGCGCATCCTGCGCGCATTGCGGCGGTTGTTGGAGGATACGAGATTATGCGTCATCGCGGTTCGCCCCCCTCTGTCCTGCCGGACATCTCCCCCTCAAGGGGGGAGATCGGATGTCACTTCGGCTTTCGCCAATCGCCAATGCTGTAAAAAAGGAAATCGAGCCCCGTTAACCCGCGCTCTGCGGATAGCAAATAATCGACAGATAGCGCATGGGCAGTTTCGTCAGCTGCTCCGGTCCGTGCGGGGCGTCGGCGTCGAAGAACAGGCTGTCGCCGGGCTTCATCGGATAGAGATTGCTGCCGTGCCGGTAAATGACCTCGCCCTCGAGCATATAAAGGAATTCCATGCCCTCGTGCTGGAAGGTCGGGAACACGTCCGAATCCTCGGTCAGCGTGATCAGATAGGGCTCGACGACGACGCCGCTGGTGTTTGAGCCGATATGGCCAAGCAGATTGTACTGGTGGCCGGCGCGCGTGCCGCGGCGCTCGACGTCCAACCCTTCGCCCGCCTTGACGAAAACGGCGCTGCGCTCCTCTTCGAAGCGGCGGAAGAAGGCGGTGACGGGAACACCCAGCGCCCGCGACAGCGCCTGCAAGGTGGTCAGCGACGGCGAGGTGATGCCGTTCTCGATCTTCGACAGCATGCCCAGCGAAATGTCGGTGGCGACCGCCAGATCGGCGACGGTGATGCCGAGCTTCTTGCGGAACGCGCGCACCTCGCGGCCGATCGCCACTTCCAGCACCTTTTCACGCGTGTCGCGGATGGCGTGCGGGTTCTGGGTAAGCGGCGCGCGGATGGTCTTCCCGTCCACCGAGACCTTTGGCAGCGGCTTTGCCTTTGCGCCGCCGGCTCCAGCACCGGCCTTTGGATTTGAAGCGTTTTTCGCCATGTCGCCCCCCGGACTTCGCGGATTTATTTCACTCAAGGTGAACATGTTCGGTGGCGATACATGAGCGCAGCCGCGTCGGCAAGCCGTCTTATGTCGCATGCGCCAATCCCGCGATTTCGGCCAATGCGGGTTCTTCGCCAGGAATCCGCCTTGCGCAAACGCCGCTCCCGCAGATGACTGTTGACAGTGCCGAAGGGCCAATTACTGTCACTGCCAGTGAAATTTGTTTCGCTGGGGAAATCAAAAAAATGGAGGCCCGGAAATGAACACTCGCGTTGCCGTCATCGGGGCCGGACCGTCCGGCCTAGCACAGCTCAGGGCCTTCAAGTCAGCGGCCGACAAAGGGGCAGACATTCCCGAGATCGTCTGCTTCGAAAAGCAGTCCGACTGGGGCGGCCTGTGGAATTATACATGGCGCACCGGCCTCGACGAGCATGGCGATCCGGTGCACGGCTCGATGTATCGCTATCTCTGGTCGAACGGGCCGAAGGAATGCCTGGAATTCGCCGACTACACGTTCGAGGAACATTTCGGCCGACCGATCGGCTCCTATCCCCCGCGCGCCGTGCTGTGGGACTACATCAAGGGCCGCGTCGAAAAGTCAGGCGTGCGCAAATGGGTGCGCTTCAACAGTCCTGTGCGCATGGTGACCTTCTCGGACGAGACGAAGAAATTCACCGTCACCGCGCATGACCGCACCAACGACGTCACCTATTCGGAAGAGTTCGACAATGTCGTCGTCGCGTCCGGGCATTTCTCGGTGCCAAACGTTCCCTATTTCGAGGGGTTCTCGACCTTCAACGGCCGCATCTTGCACAGCCACGATTTCCGCGACGCGATGGAATTCAAGGGCAAGGACATCCTGATCATCGGCCGCTCCTATTCGGCCGAGGACATCGGCTCGCAGTGCTACAAATACGGGGCGAAGTCGATCACCTCGAGCTACCGCTCCAAGCCGATGGGCTTCAAATGGCCTGAGAACTGGAAAGAGGTGCCGCTGCTCCAGAAGGTCGTCGGCAAGACCGCGCATTTCAAGGATGGTTCAACCAAGGATATCGACGCAATCATCCTGTGCACCGGCTATCTCCATTCCTTCCCTTTCCTCACCGACGACCTGAAGCTCAAGACCGCCAACCGCATGTGGCCGCTGGATCTCTATGAAGGCGTCGTTTGGGAGAAGAACCCGAAGCTTTTCTACATCGGCATGCAGGACCAGTTCTACACTTTCAACATGTTCGACGCGCAGGCTTGGTTCGCGCGCGACGTGATCATGGGCCGCATCAAGCTGCCGTCCGCGCAGGCAATGGCCGAGCACGGCGCCAGATGGCGGGCGCGCGAGGAGACGCTGGAAGACGCCGAGCAGATGATCTGGTTCCAGGGCGACTACACCAAGGAACTGATGGACCAGACCGACTATCCCGGCTTCGACGTCGAGGCGGTCAACCAGACCTTCATGGAATGGGAGCACCACAAGGTGGAAGACATCATGAGCTTCCGCGACCATTCCTACCGCTCGTTGATGACCGGCACCATGGCGCCGCTGCACCATACGCCCTGGCTTCAGGCGCTAGACGATTCGATGGAGAGCTATCTGGAAGTGAAGGGCGTCGCTGCGGAGTAGCTTGCCGTCAGGCCGGCAATACGACCCAGTCGTGGCGGCTTTCGCCATAGACGGCTTGCGTCGGTGCAGGGAAAGACGGATCGGCGAAACAGCCGACCGCGACAGCGACCGCCTCCGGTTTGCGCGACGGATACCAGAACACCGTCGAGCCGCAGTTTCCACAAAAGTGGAACGTGACGGGAAAGCCGCTGTCGGAATTGCGCCGGAATATCTGGGATGAGCCGTCGATGTCGATCGCGTCGGCATCGAAAAAAGCCGCTATCCCGAACGGACTGCCGGTGCGCCGCTGGCAGTCCAGGCAGTGGCAAAGCGATATTTTGGCCGGCTGTTGCGGACAGCGGATCTGCAATTGGCCACAGGTGCAGCGGGCAATCCTGCTGGTCATGTCTTCCTCCCTTGATAAGTTCGCCGGTTGAGCTTTAACCCAGCCTCGCCCGTGCCTTGGCCGTCCAGGCATTGAATAGCCGGTCGGCGACGATGCCGATGAAGGCGATGGCGAGCCCTGCCACGATGCCGCGGCCCGAATCGGCCTTTGACAGCGCGATGAACACCTCCTGGCCGAGATCACGGGTGCCGACCATGGCGCAGATGATGATCATCGCCAAAGCCATCAGGATCGTCTGGTTGACGCCCAGCATGATCTCGGGCAGCGCGAGCGGCAATTGCACGCGAAAAAAGGTCTGGCGCTGCGTGCAGCCCGAAACCTTGGCCGCCTCGATCAGCGCCGGCGGCACCTGCCTGATGCCGTGATTGGTATAGCGGATCGCCGGCACCACGGCGAAGGCGATCGTTGCGATCATCGCGGTGACGTCACCGACGCGGAACAGCATCACCACCGGAATGATGAAGCAGAAGGAGGGCAGCACCTGCAGCGTATCGATGACGGGCGTGATCACCTTCTCGACGCGATCGCTGCGCGCGGCCATCAGGCCGATGGGAATGCCGATCAGGCAAGCGATGAAAGCAGAGATGCCGCAGAGATAGACCGTCGCCATGGTCTTTTCCCACAGCCCGGTGACGGAGCAGAAGGCGGTCAGCACTGCCACCAGAGCGGCCAGGCGCAGGCCGGAAAGCTGATAGCCGGCAAGGCCGAGCAGAAATACCGCGCCCAGCCACGGAAAGCTTTCGCAGAAGGCGCGCACCGGGTTCAGCACGTTAAGGATCAGCGCCACGCGGAACGCCTCGATGACATCGAAGAAGTTGATCGTCACCCAATTCACCGCCGCTTTCCACAATGGCGCGGTGGTGAAGGTGATCGCCTTCGGCACCGCCGCAAAGGCAGGCACGAAGAGGCCAAGCAGTGTGGTGACGATCAGGATGGCGACGGCCAGCGTCAGATAGCGCCGCCAGAAGGCGGGCTGGACTTGCCGGTGGACGTGACCTTTTGCATGGTTGGCGGCGATGGCCTGGCTCAACCGGTCGAGCGCGACGGCCAGCGCCACGATGGCCAGCCCCGCTTCCATGGCTTCGCCGACCTTCAGCGCACGCAACGCCAGCAACACGTCATAACCCAGCCCGCCGGCGCCGATCATCGAGGCGATGATCACCATGTTCAGCGCCAGCATGATCACCTGGTTAACGCCGACCATCAGCGTCGGCCGCGCCGACGGCAAAAGCACGCGCCACAGTTTCTGCCGCGCCGTGCAGCCGGCCATCTCGCTGAAATCGTCGATCTCGGACGGCACCCGCGAGAGGCCGAGCATCGTTGCCCGCACCATTGGCGGCGCGGCGAAGATGGCGGTGGCGATCATCGCCGAAACCGGGCTGTTGCCGAACAGAAGCAGCATCGGGATGAGGTACGCGAAGGTCGGGATGGTCTGCATCAGATCGAGGGCAGGGGAGACGATCAGCCTTTCCGCCCAAGGCTTGCGCCAGGCCCAGATGCCGACGAACAATCCCGTGGCGATGCAGAATGGCACGGCGATGGAAATCAGCGCCAGCGTCAGCATGGCGCTGGTCCATTGGCCGAACAGCGCGATGTAGAGAAAACAGCCGCCGACCAGCATGCCGAGCTTGCGACCGCCAGCGGCATGCCCGGCGAGGAAGGCCGCCGCGCAGATGCCGATCCAGGACAGGCGCGGCAGCACATAGGCGTCGGCGCCGTGGCCGATCTTGAAATTCTTAGCCAGAAGGTCGAGCGCGAAGTCGAGCGGCACGCCGAGCACGGCAGTGATCGACCGCGTCAGCCATGACAGGTTTATTTTTATCCAGCGCATCAGGGCGCTGATCCAGTCGGCGACCGGCACGATCGCCTCGGCCGGATAATTGACGGCCCAGGGGAGACTGTCCTGGAGCAGGAACACGACCAGCACCACGCCAAGCGCTGCGGCCCAGACCAGCAGCCGGGTCTGCGCCGGTCGCGGCCTCGTCCCACTGGCGCTTGCCGTTACTGTCATGCACCGGCTCCTGACCTCTCGATGCCGGCGAGCAGGTCGATCACCGCTTGCGGCGTCACCTCGCCGATCGGCTTGCCGCTGCCGTTGATCACCGCGAACGGTCTGCCGCCCGCCACGATGCTGGCCGAGAAGCTGGCAATCTTGGCCTCCGGCGCCACCGTGCCGCCATGCTCGGCGCCGTCGCAGGCGCGCATCAGGCTCTTCGCCGAGATCACCTTGGCGCGGTCGACGTCGCGGGTGAATTCGGCGACATAGTCTGTCGCGGGATTAACCACCAGTTCCTCCGGCGTGCCGATCTGGATGACTTCGCCATCCTTCATGATGGCGATGCGGTCGGCCAGCCTTGTCGCCTCGTCGAAATCATGGGTGATGAAGACGATGGTCTTGTGCAGCATGGTTTGCAATCGCATCAACTCGTCCTGCATCTCGCGGCGGATCAACGGGTCGAGCGCCGAGAACGGTTCGTCGAGGAACCAGATCTCCGGCTTGGTCGCCAGGCTGCGGGCGATGCCGACACGCTGCTGCTGGCCGCCTGAAAGTTCGCGCGGATAGAAATGCTCGCGGCCGCGCAGGCCGACAAGCTCGATGACTTCGCGGGCGCGTGCTTCGCGCGTCGCACGGTCCTGCCCCTGGATGCTGAGCGGAAAGGCGATGTTGTCCAGCACGTTGAGATGCGGCAGCAGCGCGAAATTCTGGAACACCATGCCCATGCGGTGGCGCCTGAGTTCGATGAGCGCTGCATCCGAGATCTTGAGCAGGTTCTTGCCCTCGAACTCGACCTTGCCGTGCGTCGGCTCGACCAGACGCGACATGCAGCGCACCAGGGTCGACTTGCCCGACCCCGAGAGCCCCATGATGGTGAAGACCTCGCCCTGGCGGATTTCAAGATCGACGCCGCGTACCGCCCCGACCAGTCCGGCAGCGGCGACATCGGCCATGCTGGCCTTGCCGTCGCGCTCGCGGATGAAACTGGCCGCGTTCGAACCGAACAGTTTCCAGACATTGCGGCAGGCCAGCTTTATCGGGCGGGCATCCTTTGGCGCGCCCGCAACGTTTGATCCCTGTTCGGTCTTGTCAGGCATTCAAGCGTCCTTCTGGAATATCGACGATTGAGGCCCGGCCGATCGACGGCCGGGTCTCATTCTCCAGTCGGAGCAATCACTGTGCCCAGGCTTTCCAGTCGGCTTCGTGGACGGCGATCCAGGCGGCGGCGACGTCCTCCGGCGTCTTGCCGCCGAGGTCGATCTCGCCGCTCATCTTGTTGAGCTCGTCGGTGTCGACCGTGTAGGCCTTGGCCACCTTGTAGGCGACGGGCCATTTGTCCTTCATGCCGTTCCAGGCATATTTCCAGATCTCGCCATGCGGCTTGCCGCAATCATATTTGGCATCGGGATTCGTGCCCCATTTCGGGTCGCTGTAGCATTCGGGCGTGTATTCGGGGAATTCGACCCACTCGCCCTTGTATTTGGCCGGCGCCCAATGCGGCGAATAGATCCACAGCATGATCGGCGCCTTGCGCTGATAGGCCGAATCCAGCTCCGCGAACATCGCCGCGTCGGTGCCGGCGTGGATGACTGTGAATGGCAATTTGAGTGCCTCGACGCGCTCGTCGTCAAAACCCTCCCAGGTCACCGGACCGCCGAGATAACGACCCTTGGGTGTCGTCTCGGCTGTCGAAAAGGCCTCGGCGCATTTCGGGTCTTTCAGCGCTTCCCAATTGGGCAGGCCGGGGCATTTCTCTTTCATATATTCGGGGAACCACCACTCTTCCTTGGCCTTGGGGCCGAGCTTGCCGAGGCGCTCGGTCTGGCCGGTGGCATCGGAAGCCTTCATCGCCTCGCCGGCGGTCGTGTCCCAGAATTCCAGGCCGACATCGAGGTCGCCATTGGTGAGACCGGTGGTCAGGCTGGAGAGGTAATCGGCGGTCGGATATTCGACGGTGTAGCCGAGCTTTTCGAGAATGCCGCCGAGAATCTTGGCGTTGAGGTTGACGCTGGTCCAGTCGAACAGCGCGATCTTGATGGGGTCGTTGGATTCAGGGGCTGCGGCGTGGACGGAAAGCGTTGGCAGGCTCAGTGCCGCGAGCGCGGCGGCGCCCAGGGACAGTTTAGAAACTCTGCTCCGAAATGACATGCTTGTTCTCCTTCAAGCTGTGACGGTTATCGTTCGTTCCCTTCTTGCGTCTTTCTGCCCTTGTTGGGTTTTTTCTTGATTGTGTTGGAAAGACCTGCCTTTGCGCAAGGCCGTTTCCGCCATCGCGCGGCCAAAACCGGCGCAGGCGGGATTGTGCTGAGTTTTTGATTTGCGGAAATGGTGCTGAGAGGGTCGGCGTCATAGCTGCCGACGCATCGCTACGACAGCGATCACCTGCCGGTCGATTGCCAGCCTTATGGCGCCCTGCAAAATGCGAGCCATCAGGGTCCCCTGACCTCGGCTATCGGCCCGGCAAGCCCCATCGCCAGGACGGTTTCATGGGATGAAATTATATATACCAACGTTCATCGCGCGCAACGACTAAGGCTTTGCTGGATGCATAATTCGGACCGCAGGCGAGGTCGCACCCAACCCACCTGCCGAGCCACCTTACCAGCAGACGTAGCCGCCATCGACGATCAGGTCGAGGCCGGTGACGAAGCTCGACGCGCGGCTGGCCAGGAACACGGTCGGCCCGACCATTTCCTCGGGCGCCGCCATGCGCCCCATCGGCGTGTCGCGCTTGAAGATCTTTATCTCTTCCGCCACCTCCGGCCGCTTGTTCATCGGCGTCAGCGTGTAGCCCGGGCTGACCACATTGACGCGCAGGCCGCGGTCGGCCCACTCCATGGCGAGGCTCTTCGACATGTGGATGACGGCGGCCTTCGAGGAATTGTAATGCGCCTGCGTCAGCCCGCGATTGACGATGGTGCCCGACATCGAGGCGATGTTGACGATCGAGCCCTTGCGCCGCGCCAGCATCTTGCGCGCTTCGGCCTGGCAGGACAGGAACACGCCGGCGACATTGACCTCGTGCACCTTCCGCCACGTCTCCAGGGCCATTGTCTCGGCCGGCTCCGATCCGGCGATGCCGGCATTGTTGACGGCAATCGTCAGGGCGCCGAGTTCGCTCTCGACGCGGTCGGTCGCCGCCGCGAGATCGCTCTCGGACGTCACCGTGCCCGTCAGCACCAGCGCCTTGCGCCCAAGCGCGGTGATACGCTGTGCGGTCTCCTCCAGCCCGCCCTTCGATGCATGGCCGAAACAGGCGACGTCGGCGCCGGCCTGCGCCAATCCGATCGCGATTGCCTGGCCGATGCCGCTGCCGGCACCGGTAACCAGCGCGACATCGCCGTCCAGCTTGAAAAGATCCATCGATAACCCTCCCTGCTTCAGGGAGGGTATGCGCTGTCCCGCGTTCCGATCAAGCCTTCAGCGCGGGCATTGCGACACGGCTAGAAATAGCCGTCGGAGGCGGCCGTGGCTTCTTTCGGGATCTCGACGCCGTCGACCAGGATCTTGTCGACCAGTTCGTGATGGAAGCAGACCAGGCCCTTGATGCGCTCCGCCTCATGCACCGGCTCGGGATAATACCAGACGAGGTTCTCGTGGCGCTTCTTGCCCGTCGTCACGTGATAGTAGTTGGAGATGCCCTTGTAGGGGCAGCGCGAGATGTAGCGGCTGGGCGCGAACATATCGAGCCGCGTGTCGGAGATCGGCAGATAATGGCGTACCGGATGGCCGGTCTCGAACAGGAACACGCCGCGCCGTGAATCGGCGATCTGCTCGCCGTCCAGGATGACCTGCACCCGCCGTGAGGACGGCAGGCAGTCGACCCGCCGGAACGGGTCGCGGGCGTGGACGAAGATCTCCTCGTCCTCCTCATACCAATGCGTCATCTTGGGCCAGTAGAAGGACATGTAGTCCGCGATCGGTGGGCAGCCCTTGACCGGGTCGAGATAGCGCCAGGCGGCATCCTCGACCAGCGTGATGCCGGTGTTGAGCGAGTAGTGCGTGGCCAGGCCCTTGAACGGATCTTCCGTCGTCGTCCTGCTCGGCAGCAGGAATTCCTCGCGCACGTCGCTCATCGGGAAATAGTAGACCGGCAGGTGATCGGATTCGTAGAACACCAGCGCCCTGGTCGTGTCGGCGACGATCATCGATCCCACTTGCACGCGCAGCCGCTTCTGCATCGGCATGGTGAAGGCGACGTAGCCGGGCTCGAACTCATACTGCACGATCGTGTCGAGCAAGGGAAAATGCGGCCCGCGGCCGCGCAAATGAGGCTTGCGAATGGTAGTCTCCCGTTTCTTTTCTTTTGTCATAGAGTGCTGGCGCAAAGCGAGATGGACCTGGATTGAGTCGTCTCGGAGTGGGTTTCCGGGCGGCGGGCTTCTCCTGAGTCGAGCGGCTCGAACGATGGCCCCCCATCGCCCTTCGCAGCCCCGCTGGCGGATAGCCTCGCCGCCCGAAAGCAGAAATTGTCCATCCAGCCTCTATCCCAGCGACACCCGGTCGAGCAGCAGGCCGGCGGCGATCGGCGGCAGCCCGCTGACATTCTTGCGCACCGGCACCAGGAGGTCGGGGAAATAGCTGAAGATGACAGGCGTCTCGTCGAGCAGCAGCTTCTGGATGTCTGACGCCGCCGCCCGCTGCGCGCCGATGTCGAGCGCCTTGAGATAGGAATTGACCATGCCGTCATAGGCGGCGCTCTTGAAATGCGCCGCATTCCACGGGCCGTCGCTGACCAGCGGGCTTTTCAGGAAGACGTTCGGCACGCTGCGATGGGCGTAGTCGGTGATGCCGAGCGGGCTGTCCAGCCAGTCCGATTGACCGAACACCGCCTTGCCGTAATATTTGTCCTGGTCCTCGATGTTGAGCGAGACGCGCGCGCCGATCTCCTTGGCGAAGTTCTGGAACAGCTGCGCGTAGCCGGGAATGTCGGAGTAGCGCAGCGTCGTCAGCGTGATGTCGAAGCCGCTGCTGAGGCCCACGGCTTCCATAAGCTGCTTGGCCTTGGCGATGTCCTGGGCGCGCTGCGGCACCGTTCTGTCGGTCGCGGGGAAGGCCGCCGCAAACGGGCTGTCATTGCCGGTCGCCGCCATCCCGCGGCACAGCCCATCCACCAGCTTGGAACGGTCGATGCACAGCGCCAGCGCCTGGCGCACGCGCTTGTCGGTGAAAGGCGCCATGTCGCAGCGCATGTGGAGCTGGCGGTGCGCGGTCGAGGCGACGCGCAGCACGGTGATGTCGGGGCTGTTCAGCACCACTTGGCTGACATCGAGCGGAACGGCGTCGAGAATGTCCACTTCGCCGGCCTGCAGCGCCAGGATGCGCGGCTGGACATCGCCGTAGAATTTGAACTCGAGCCGGTCGGGCAACGCCTTCTCGCCCCAATAATCGGGGTTGCGGATGAAGGTAGCGCCGACTTTCGGCGTGTAGCTCTCCAGCCGGAACGGGCCGGTGCCTTCAAAGGTCTTTTCGTAGTCGCCCTTGTAGCTCGCCGGCAGGATGACGGCATTGTAGTTGTCGATCGACACCGAATAGGGAAAGCTGCCGTTCGGCACGTCGAGATGGAAGGCGACGGTGTGGTCGTCGACCTTCCGGGTGCCGCCCTTCGACAGCAGGCCCTTGAACACCGAAAGCGCGTTCGAGGCCCCGTCCGGGTCGGCCAGCCGGTCGAAGGTCGCGACGACGTCGTCGGCCTTGAAGTCCTCGCCATTGTGGAATTTCACGCCCTTGCGCAGCTTGAACGTCCAGACGCTGCCGTCCTCGTTCGGCGACCAGCTTTCCGCCAGCACCGGCTTCAGCGTGAGGTCCGGCTGTGTGACGCAGAGGAATTCGGCGGTCTGGAAAACCAGCTGGTAGCTGCCGCTGTCGTAGTAGGTGACGGGATCGATGGCCCCGCCTGGCGTCGCCACGCCGGCGCGCACCGTGCCGCCCGGTTTGCCTTCGGCGCGGGCTTCTTGCGTGCCGAGACCGGCGGCGGCGACAAGGCTGCCCAAGAACGGCAGCGAAAGGCCGAGAACGCTGCCATGGCGCAGGAAATCGCGCCGGTCGAGCCGGCCGGCCAGCAATTCGTCGACAGCGGAATTTTCGATTGCAGTGAGATTCCGGCGGGCGATGTCGATCCTCTCGAAATGCTTCGGCATGGCTGCAATCCTCGCTTGTCTTGGGGCAGGCCATCTAGTTCATCGTTGACCGCGAGCGGAAAGCGATATTTTTTGATAGGGGCCATCGGAATTTTCGATGCGGAGAGCCAAGGCATGGACACCGAAAACCTGCGCAGTTTCCTGGAGATTGCCGAGCATGGCAGCTTCACCGTCGCGGCCAATCGGCTGAACCTTGCCCAGTCCACCGTCAGTGCGCGGATAAGAGTGCTGGAGGAGCAGTTGGGGCGACGGCTTTTCATCCGCGACCGCGATGGCATCACGCTGACGCCGGCCGGCCGCCAGTTCCTGCCGCATGCGTCCGCCATCACCCGCACCTGGGAGCAATCGAGGCAGGACATCGCCGTTCCCGATGGCTATGAAACACTGCTCCGGCTGACCGCGCCCGCCTATCTGTGGGAGCGCATCACTTCGCCATGGGTCGAATGGATGCGCGCCGAGCGGCCGAACGTTGCGTTACGGCTCGAGGGCAGTTTTCCCGATCTGGCGATCGACCAACTGGCCGAAGGCCTGCTCGACATCTGCATCCTCTATCTGCCGCGGCCGCATCCCGGAATCGTTTACGAAACGCTGGCCGTCGATCAGGTCGTGCTTGTCCAGCATGCCGCGCAGACGAAGCCATGGACCGAGAACTACATACTGATGGACTGGGGGCTCGAATTCCGCATCGAGCATGATCGGGCGTTTGCCGGCATGGTCAAGCCGGCCATTTCGGCCGGCCTGGTCTTCATCGGTTTGCAGCACGTGCTGTCGCAGCAAGCCGCCGCCTATCTGCCGCTCAGCGCCGTCAGCGGCCATATCGAGCGCGGCGAAATGAAACGCGTCGCGAACACGCCCGTGTTCCAGCGGCCGATCTATCTTGCCTATCCCAGCAATCCGGCGTCGTCGGATGTGCTCGACGTGGCCTTGGCGGGATTGCGGGCACTGACGAGGGATTGGGCCGGCGAGCAGGGCTTTGCCGAGGGCGACCGGTCCTTCAGCATGGCCGGCCATCCGTGAAGGGCAGGGGCCGTATGTTCGGCTACGCCGGCTCGGTATCGACCGCTGCCGGCCTCTGCAGCCTGGCGAGTTCCACATAGGGAATATGGCAACGGATCGAGTGTCCGGGGCGCGCCTCGGCCAGCGGCGGTTCCTGTTGTTCGCAGATCGGGCCGATCTTGCGTGGGCAGCGCGTGTGGAAGACACAGCCCGGCGGCGGATTGGTGGCGCTGGGGATTTCGCCGTCGAGACGGATGCGCGCCGTCTCGGTCTGGTCGAGCCTGGGCACGGCCGACAGCAGCGCTTCGGTGTAGGGATGATGCGGGCCGGAGAAAACGTCCTCCGACGGCCCAAGCTCCATGATGCGGCCGAGATAGAGCACGGCGATTTTGTCGGAGAGGTAGCGCACCACGCCAAGATCATGCGAGATGAAGATGTAGCTGACGTCTTCCTTCGCTTGCAGATCGGCGAGCAGGTTCAGGATCGCGGCCTGCACCGACACGTCGAGCGCCGAGGTCGGCTCGTCGCACACGACGATGCGTGGATCGCCGGCGAAGGCGCGCGCTATGGCAACGCGCTGTTTCAGTCCGCCCGACAGCTGGCGCGGCTTCACGGCCAGATGCCGGTCGGTCAGCCGCACCGAGCGGACGAGGTCGTCGAGGCGCGCCTTGAGCGCCTTGCCGCTCAAGCCCGCCAGCCGCTTCAGCGCGCGGCCGATCAGATGCCTTATCGAATGCGACCGGTTGAGTGCGGAGTCCGGATTCTGGAAGACGATCTGCATCGCCTTGACCTGGTCGTCGCTGCGGTCCCCCAGCCGCGGCGCCAGCGCCTTGCCCTCGAGCTCGATGCTGCCGCCGTCGTCGGGCGGCACGAGGCCGAGCAGCAGCCTGGCGAAAGTGGTCTTGCCGCTGCCGGACTCGCCGACCAGCCCGAGCGTTTCGCCCGGCCTGAGATCGAGCGACACGTCCTTCACCGCGCGCAGCGAATGGCCATGGCTGGCAAAGGTCTTGTTCAGCCCGGCGACCCGCAATACCGGCGTGGCTGCGGCTTTCGGCGCGGCGGGCGCGTCGCTGGGCGTCGTGCGCGGGAGGGATTGCGCCTTCTCGTGATAGTGACAGCGCGACAGCCGGCCGCCCAGCTCGTAGAGCGGCGGCAACTCGTTGCGGCAGCGGTCTGTAGCGAGAGCGCAGCGGTCGGTGAAGGGGCAGCCCTTGATGTCGGCCCCGATGCCGGGCAAAAAGCCCGGGATGGTGTCGAGGCGGCCCTGGTCCTTGCGCTGGCCGCCGCGCGGCAGGCAGCGCAGCAGCGCTACCGTATAGGGATGGCGCGGATCGTTGAAGACGGCCTCCGTCGGCCCTTCCTCGACCAGCATGCCGGCATAGAGCACGCCGACGCGATCGCACATGTTGGAGACGACGGCGAGATTGTGGCTGATGAACAGGATCGAGGCCGACAATTCTTGCCGCAGCTGCGCGATCAGGTCGAGCACCTCGGCTTCGACGGTCGCGTCGAGGCCGGTCGTCGGCTCGTCCAGGATCAGCATCGAAGGATCGTTGGCCAGCGCCATGGCGATCGCCACGCGCTGCTGCATGCCGCCGGAAAGCTGGTGCGGATAGCGTTGCATGACGCTGACCGGATCGGAGATCCGCACCCGGTTCAGCATGGCGATTGCGCGATCCTCGGCTGCCTGCCCCGTTTTGCCCCCAAGCTCGAAGATCTCGGTCAGCTGGCGACCGATGCGGATCGACGGGTTCAGCGCCTTGCCGGGGTCCTGATAGACCATTGAGACGCTTTCGGCTCGCATCTTTCTGAGCGCCTCGGCATCGAGCTTCATGACGTCCTGTCCGTCGAGCGAGATCGCGCCGCCTGATATGGAACCGTTTCGCGGCAGGTAGCGCACGACGGAAAGGGCGACCGTGGATTTGCCGCAGCCGGATTCGCCGACCAGCCCATAGGCCTCGCCTTGGCCGATGGTGAGACTGAGATTGCGCAGCACCGCCCGGTTTCGGCCGGAAACACGATAAGCGACCGACAGGTCGTTGAGGTCGAGTGCGTTCTGGGCCTGCGCCTTCCGGGTCTTGGAGGGTTCAGTCATTGAAGGCTCCATGCACGCCGTCGGCCGCCAGGTTGACGCCGATCACCAGCGAGGCGATGGCGAGCGCGTCGAACAGCACGGTCCACCAGAAGCCGCCGCCGATCATGCCGTAATTGCTGGAAATCGAGAGCCCCCAGTCCGGCGACGGCGGCTGGATGCCGAAGCCCATGAAGGAAAGCGTGGCAACCGCGAAAATGGCATAACCAAGCCGCACGGTCGTTTCAACCAGGATCGGCGGAATGACGTTGGGCAGGATCTCGACGAACATCGTATGCAGCGCACTCTCATGCCTGAGCTGGGCCGCGGCGACATAGTCGAGCTCGCGCTCAGCCAGCACCGCCGAGCGCACGGTGCGCGCGATGATCGGCGCGAAGCTCAGGCCGATGACCACGATGACGGTGGTCTTGGACGTGCCGAGCGCCACGATGGCGAGCAGCGCCACGATCACCACCGGGATTGCCATGAAGGCTTCCAGGATGCGGCTGACGACATCGTCGACGATACCGCGGAAGTAACCGGTGAGCAGCCCGAGCGCCGTGCCGGCCACCGTCGCCAGCAATGTCGCCAGCGGCGCCACGGTCAGGATGTCGCGCGAGCCGACGATGACGCGCGAGAAGACGTCGCGGCCGATCTGGTCGGTGCCGAACCAGTGTTCGGCCGAAGGCGGCGCCAGCGCGTTGATGATGTCGTCGGCGAGCGGATCGTAGGGCGCGAAATGTTCGCCGAACAGCGCACAGGCGACCCAGAACAGCACGATGGTGATGCCGACGAGGAAGGTGCCGGAGCGAAGCAGCGAGGACAAAACCTCCGCCAGGGGGCTGCGCTGGCGGGTGTCGTCCTGTCTGGCGGGACTGGTCTGGACGGCGCTCATTGTTCTGACCCCAGCCGGATGCGTGGATTGAGCACGGAATAGAGGAAGTCGGCCACAAGGGTGGCCACGGCATACACGATGCCGATGGTCAGGATGCCCGATTCCAGCATCGGGAAATCCTTGCCCCGCGCAGCGGTGAAGATCAGCGAGCCGATACCCTGGTAGCGGAACAGCGTCTCGATCACCACCAGCCCGCCGATGAGATAGCCGGTCTGGGTGGCAATGACGGTGATGGTCGGCAGCAGCGCATTGCGCAGCACATGGCGCCAGATCACCGTGCGCCAGGGCAGGCCCTTGAGCACCGCGGTTCGCGTATAGTCGGAATCGAGCGCCTCGATCATGCCCGAGCGCGCCATGCGCGCGATATAGCCGAACAGCACCAGGAACAGCGGCAGCGCCGGCAGGATCAGGTAGTAAAGCTGCGTGAAGAAACCGGCATCGCGCGGCCATGCCGCCGAGATCGGCAGCCAGCGCAGCCAGACGCCGAAGATCAGGATCAGGATGATGCCGGTGACGAACTCCGGCAGCACCGTCACTGACAGGCCGCCAAGGCTGATGATGCGGTCGAGCGGCCGGTTGAGGTTGAGCGCCGCGACGACGCCGCCAAGGATGCCGATCGGCACCACCAGCACGAAGGCGACCGCCGCCAGCTTCATCGAATTCCCCAGCGCATCGATGACGAAGGGGGCGACTGGCGAGCGGAAGATGTAGGACGTGCCCATGTCGCCCTGGACGAAGTTTGAAATCCAGCTCCAGTACTGGGCAAGCAGTGGCCGGTCGACGCCGAGCGAATGGTTGAGCGCATCGACGGCGCGCTGGTCGGCGAACGGCCCCAATATGGCGCGCCCGACATTGCCGGGCAGCACCTGCCCGCCCAGGAAGACCATGATGCTGAGCAGGAACAGCGTGACGAGCGAAAGCGAGACGCGCCGGACAAGGAAGGAGAGAATGGCTAACACTCCCTGAGTAGCCAGCTCCCGTCAGGAAGCTGGCTGTTATAGGATTGGCTTTCCCTTCCGCTCAGGCCTTCGACGCCTTTTCCAGGAACAGCTGCGACATCGCGGTCGGCTGCACGCCGGCCACGCCCTTCGCCGTCGCCGTCAGATAGTCGTAGAAATAGCCGAAGATGACCGGCGTCTCCTCGAGCAGAAGTTTCTGGATCTTGCCTGCCGTCGCCTTCTGCGCTTCGAGATCGAGGGCCGCGATATAGCTGGTCGCCAGCGCGTCGTAGTCCTTGTTCTTGAAGTGCGCCGCGTTCCACGTGCCTTCGCTCTTCAGCGGGGCGGCAAGATAGACGTTCGGCACGCCGCGGTGGCCGTAGTCGGTGATGCCCATTTCCGAGTCCAGCCAGTTCGATTTGCCGAACACGGCGTCGCCGTAATAGGCGCTCTGGTCGAGGATGTTGAGCTCGAGCTCGATGCCGATTTCCTTGACCCAGTTCTGGATGAGCTGGGCGTATTCGGGGATTTCGAGATAGCGCTCGGTGGTCAGCGTCATCTTGAAGCCCTTGCCCGCGCCCGCCGCCTCCATGAGTTGCTTGGCCTGCGCGATGTCCTGCTTGCGCTGCGGCACGCTCGCATCGGTCGAGGGATAAACCGGGGCGAACGGGCTGTCGTTGCCAGCCACGGCGCGCCCCTTCATCAGGCCCGCGACCAGCTTGTCGCGGTCCAGGCTGAGCGCGATGGCGCGGCGCACGCGCGCATCCTTCATCGGCCCGTCGTCGCAGCGCAGGTGCAGTTGCTGGTGCGCCGACGATTTCAGGCTGATGATGTCGATGTTGGGATCGTTGAGCAGCGCCACGCCAGACAGCACAGGCATCTGGTTGATGATGTCGACCTGCCCGCCCTGCAGCGCCAGGATCATTGGCTGCATGTCGGCAAAGAAGGTGAATTCGGTGCGTTCCGGCAGCGCCTTCTCGCCCCAGTAGCCTTCGTTGCGGACGAAGGACGCGCCGACCTTTGGCGTGTATTTGTCGATCTTGAAGGGCCCGGTGCCGTCGAAGCTCTTTTCGTAGTCGCCCTTGTAACTCGCCGGCACGATGACGGCGTTGTAATTGTCGGACGACACCATGTAGGGAAAGTTGCCGTTCGGGGCGTCGAGGTGGAATTCCACCGTGTAGTCGTCGACCTTCTTGCTGGCGCCCTTCGACAGGATGCCGGTGAACACCGACAGTGCGTTGGACGAGTTGGCCGGGTCGGCGATCCGGTCGATGCTGGCCACCACGTCGTCGGCCTTCATCTCGCCGCCGCTATGGAACTTCACGCCCTTGCGCAGCTTGAAAGTCCACACCGAGCCGTTGTCGTTCGGCTTCCAGCTTTCAGCCAGCGCCGGCTTGAGCACGAGATCGGGGCCGTCGACGCAGAGGAACTCCGCGACTTGCTGCATGATCAGCAGGCCGCCGGCATCGGCGATGGTGACAGGATCGATCGTCGCCGCCGGCACGCTGCTTGCGACGCGGATTGTGGCGCCTGGCGCGCCTTGCGCCCGGACGAGCGACGGCATGGCGCCGAGGCCCGCGGCCGTGGTGATGCCGCCCAGCAGCGGCAGCGACAGGCCGAGCAGGCTGCCATGGCGGATGAAGTCGCGGCGGCTGACACGGCCGTCGACGAGACCGTCGATGAGGTGATTTTCGAGCGGCGAGCGGTTGCGCCGGATGAGGTCGAGAATGCGATAATTCTTGCTCATGGGTTTGACCCTTTCCCCTGTTTCTTATGGTTGACGAAAATTCGCGACTACACCGTTTCCGGTCGCCAGAGGCCTGTAGACCGGGACTGTAGCACGCGGTTTTGTCCGGTCCATCCAGTCCTTGGCGTGGACGTGCCGGTTTCTGGGCTGCACTGCTTCCTCTGGTCCGTGGCCACCCTTTCCGATCGGGATCGCGGTGGCTGGCTTCTTCTGTTTTGGCCGGCCGCCCTCATCTAGTTCAGCGGCAAACGACGGTAAGTTCCGGGCTTTGCCGGATCGTGATATTTGTTGCAGGGCCCGTTCTCGGCGAAGTCGCGATGGCAGGCAGCGAGCCGTTCTCGCGACAATGTGATGCCGAGACCGGGCCCCTCCGGCACAGGCACGACATTGTTCCTCGGGCAAAACGGTCCTTCCTCGGTGATGTCGGTCGGTTGCATGCGAAACAGCGACTGGTTCGGTTCCCGTATCCAGCCGAGCGCCGCGCATAGATGCAGGTAGGCGGCGCTGCCGATGCCGCTGTCGCCGCTGTAGCACCAGAAATCGATGCCGGCGTGCTCGCAGGCGCCGACGAAGCGCAGCATGCGGCCGATGCCGCCATGCGCGGTTGGATTGCCGACGAAGGCGTCGGGCACCTTGAGGTCCATGGCGCGGGCGATGTCGATGTTGTGGGTCGAGAACGGGATCGAGCAATGGCGCCTGAGTTCGCGCATCTCCTCGATCGTCGCCACTGGATCCTCCCAATTGCGCACGCTAAGCTCTTCCAGCGGCCGCGTCAGTCGCCGGGCGGTGCTGAGCGAATAGGCCTGGTTGGAATCGATGCGGATCATTGCATCGTCGCCGAGCTTCCTGCGGATCAATTCGATCATCTTCAGCGAGATTTTTGGATCCTGCGTCGAGAACTTCCCTTCGAAGAAGGTCGTTCCGTGGGTCTCATGAAGCTCGACGCAGTAGTCGGCGACTTCCTCCGGCGTCGTCTCGCCTTTCACCCTTGGCCCGTCGCCGCGCAGCGAAAAGTAATCGGTGAACGGGATCTCCTTGCGCACGGCGCCGCCGAGCAGTTGGTAGAGCGGCTGGTTCCACACCTTGCCGCGCAGGTCCCAGAGCGCCATCTCGATCGCGCCGAAGGCCATGATGCGGGTGCGGTCGTTGATCGACTGCACGCCGGTCCAGTAGGGGAGGCAGACATGCTCGGCGCCCGCGATGTCGAAGGCGTCGCGGCCCACGAGCCGCGGTGCCAGGATGTCGTTGATGATCGCGGCTGCTGCCGGCGTCGGTGCTTCGCCGAGGCCGATCAGGCCATCTTCGGTCTCCACTTCGACAATGGTCGGCGAGAAGCCGTCGAGTTCACCGAACACCCAGGCATAAGGCGCCTCGAGCCTGAGGTTGATCGGCGTCGCCTTGATGCCGCGGATTTTCACTGGCCGACCTCGAAGAAGGGCTTGCCGAGAAGATCCGGGACGACGTCGATGCCGAGGCCCGGACCATCCGGAACGCCCATGCGGCTGCCGGTGACCGGCGGCTTGTTCGACGCCGTGCGCACCGTCACCCATTCGTGGAACGCGATGGCGTGCAGGCGGCGCTCCTGCGGCGTCGACAGCGACAGATGCGCCATGGCTGCCGTGTCGATCTCGGCGCCGCCGGTATCCTCGACGGTGATCATGAAGCCGAGGTCGACGGCGACATCGCGGATCAGCCGGGTCCTGCCGACGCCGCCGAGCCGCGAGATCTTCAGCGTCAGCCCGTCGGCCGCGCCTCGGCGATGGATTTCCAGCATGTCCTCGAGCGAGGTGACGGATTCGTCGAGCACCATCGGCTTGTCGAGCATGCGGCGCACCGACATGTTTTCCTCGATCGTCGTGCAGGGTTGCTCGAATGTGTAATCGATCGAGCGCGTCGCATCGGCGAACTGGCGCGCCTGGTAGGGCGTCCAGCCGGCATTGGCGTCGCAGAAGATGACAGTGTCTTTCGGCACTGAGGCGGCGACCGCCGTGACGCGTTCGATGTCGTCGCGGACGTTGCCGCCGACCTTGACCTGCAGCCGGTGGAAGCCGTCCTGGACGATGCGCTGCGCAAGGGCGGCCATGGCATCGACGCTGCCATGGGTGACGACCTTGTAAAGCTCGGCCGTATCGCTCTCCTTGCCGCCCAGCATCGTCACCAGCGGCACGTCGGCGGCGCGCGCGGCGAGATCCCAGCAGGCCATGTCGAGCGCCGACTTGATGTAGGGATGCCCTTTGAACACGATGTCCATCAGCCGGCCGATGCCGGCGAGGCCGCGCGGGTCGTGGCCGATGAGGTGCGTGGCGATCTCCATAACGCCGGCACGGGCGCCCGCCGGGAAGGCGGCCGAATAGAAATTGCCGAGCGGCGCCATCTCGCCCCAGCCGGTGATGCCATCGTTCGAGGTGATGGCGACGATCACCGCGTCGAAGGCGTCGGCGACGCGCCCCTTCGACATGCGATAGGGGCCGTCCACGAAGGGCTGCGCGACATGGTAGGCTTTGATGGTTGCGATCTGCACGTTGATGTCCGTTGTCCGCTGGGGAAGGATCAGGCGCCTTTCGACGGGCGCCGTTCGAGAGCGCGCGCGTAGGCAAGAAGCTCTTCGAAGTCGTGGTCTATATGCTCGCGGGCGTGGCGCTGGGCAGCGCGCATGTCGTCGCCCTTGAGCAGCCGCACGTAAGTCTCGTGAACGTTCTCGGCAGGCACCGCTTCGTTGCGTGCCTGCTGGTGCAGGGCAAAATACATCTGCAACCGGCTGGTCAGCCGTTGCCATGTTTCCAAAAGAACGGAATTGTCGGCCCATTCGTGAATCAGGCCATGCAGTTGCAGCGCGGTTTCGATCTGCCTTGTGGTGTCGCGGTCGCGCGTCGCCTGCTTCACCGCCTCATGGCGCCGGTCGAGCTCATCGAAAAAGCGCCGATCGCGCAGCTCCCATGTCCGCTCGATGGCGAATTCGTCGAGCACCTTGTTGAGCGAGTAGACATCGTCGATGTCCTTGGCGGTGACATTGATGACGAAGGTGCCGGCATAGGGGATGCTGGTCAGGATGCCTTCCTGCACCAGCTCGCGCATCGCTTCGCGCAAAGGCGCGCGGCTGACGCGCATCTGCTCGGAAATCCGCAGCTCGTTGAGCTTCTGGCCCGGCTCCAACTGGCCGGTCAGGATTGCCCGTCGCAGCAGCGCCACGATCTCCGCGCGTCGGGTCGTATCCGCGATTGGACTGAAATCCGCCTTTGCCATCCCGGCCACTCCCGACGAAACAAGGGCAAGACAAGCAGATTGTCGACAATCTAACAAGGACTTTTGCGGCTTTTTTCACATGGCCGGTACTGGTCGGGCGGAGCTGCTCGCAAAAGCGGCGCCCGCGACCTGTGGGAAGGCCGGGGCGCCGCGCTGAAACCGGGCCTGCGGGGGAGTCAGGTGGCCGGTTTCTGTGGCAGTGGCGAAATCGGCATTCCAGGGCCGATCTTCTGCAGATTGCCTGTTATCACCTGGTCGCCTTCCGTGACTCCGCTCAGGATGGCCACCAGGTCGCCGCTGGTCGGCCCGGTCGAGACCAGCCGCTGGTCGACCGTGTTGCCCTTGCCGACGACGTAGAGATATTTGCCGAGCTGGCTCGAACCCAGTGCCACCTGCGGCACCATAAGCGCATCGGGCTGCTGTTTGACGTGCAGCCGGACGCGGACATATTGGCCAGGCAGCAGCGCGAACTTGGCGTTGCCGATGGTGGCGCGCGCAGTGATGGTGCCGGTCGAATGGTCGATCGTGTTGTCGATGAAGGTGAGTTCACCCTTCTGATGGGCTTCGGTCTCGCCCGGGAACAGCACCTCGACCTCGATCGGGCCGGCGGCACGAGCTTCCTCGATCTGCGCCAGATCGCTCTCGCTCGGATTGAAGGTTACATAGATCGGGTCGAGCTGCACCAGCGTGTTGAGCACCGTGCCGGCGACGCTGACCAGCGTGCCGATCGAGGCCTGGTTACGGCCGATGCGGCCTGCGAAGGGAGCGCGAATCTCCGAATAGCTCAAATTGAGCTCGGCCGAGCGGACCGCCGCCTGGTTGAGCGCCAGCGACGCCTGCGCCTCGCGCAAGGTGCTGGTGCGCTGGTCGAAGCTGTCCTTGGCCAGATAGCCGCTCTTGGCGAGCTCGGTGCCGCGGCCGAGATTGGAGCGGGCATAGTCGAGCGTCGCTGTATCACGCTGCACCTGCGCCTTCGCCTGGTCGAGCGCCGCCTGGAAGTCCTGCGGCGCGATCCTGTAGAGGAGGTCGCCCTTCTTGACGTCGGCGCCGTCTTCGGCGGCCTGCTCTTCCAGGTAGCCCGGCACTCTGGCCTGCAGCGTGACGCTGCGGATCGGTTCGGTGCGGGCGGCATAGTCGAGATAGATCGGGATCGTTTTCTTCACCACGCTGGTCACCGGCACCGGCATGACGAATGCCGCGGGAGCGGGCGTTGCCGCTCCGGCCGTGCCGGCATTGAGGCTGAGGCTGCCCATATCGAGCAGGTGAACGCTCGCCACCGAGATTGCGCCCAGCGCGACAGCGGCGCCCAAAGCGATTTTCCATTTACGCATGTTCAGTCTCCAATCTTATTCGGCCGCTTGCGCCATGGGCGGCAAGGCGGGTTCGGCAGTTGGTTCGGAATGCAGGGAAGCGGGCTCGTCGCCGCCGCGCCGTTCGCGCAGCTGTTCGATGACCGCATAGAAGACCGGCACGAACACCAGCGACAGGATGGTCGCCGCCACCATGCCGCCGAAGACGGTGGTGCCGATCGATTGACGGCTGGCAGCACCGGCGCCGGTCGCGAACATCAGCGGCAGCACGCCCAGGATGAAGGCGAAGGCCGTCATCAGGATCGGCCGCAGCCTCAGCCGTGCCGCTTCCATCGCCGCTTCGACAATGCTGAGGCCTTCTTCGCGCCGTCGCCGGGCGAACTCGACGATCAGGATGGCGTTCTTGGCCGCCAGGCCGATCAGCATGACGAAGCCGATCTGCGAGTAGACGTCGATCTGCATGCCGCGCACCCACAGCACCACGAACGCGCCGAACAAGGCGAGCGGCACTGCCAGCAGCACCATGAACGGCATCGCCCAGCTCTCATATTGCGCCGCCAGGATCAGGAAGACGAAGACGATGGCGAGGCCGAAGACGACCGACGCGATCGATCCCGCCTTGAGCTCCTGGAAGGTGATGCCGGTCCATTCGAAGCCGAAATCCCTTGGCAGAGCCGTGGCGGCGGCCCGTTCCATGGCGGCGACCGCCTGGCCGGACGAATAGCCGGGCGCGGCGCCGCCATTGATCGAGGCCGAGGCGTTGTTGTTGTAGTGCGGCACCGTTTCCGGGCCGACGAACGGCACCAGCTTGCCCAGCGTGCTGAGCGGCACCATGCCGCCGGAGGCATTGCGCACATAGAGCCGCGAAATGTCGGCCGCACCCGCGCGTGCATCCTTGTCGGCCTGGATGGTCACCCGGAAGGTGCGGCCGAACAGGTTGAAGTCGTTGACGTAGAGCGAGCCGAGATAGATCTGCAGCGTGTTGAAGACATCTGGCAGATTGAGTCCAAGCAGCTTCGCCTTGGCGCGGTCGAGGTCGTAGTTGAACTGCGGCGTCGAGGTCGAGAATGGCGAGAAAAGCTGCTGGGGGTTGATTTCCGGCTGCTTGCGCGCCTCGGCGATCACGGCTTGCGTTGCGTCGTTGAGCGCGGTGCTGCCGCGGCCGGTAAGGTCCTCGACGACGAATTCGAAGCCGCCCGTGGTGCCGATGCCCGGGATCGAGGGCGGATCGAAGGAGAGCGCGAACGCCTCCGGGATCTGCATCAGCTTGCCGCGCACGTCGGCGACGAGCTTGGAGGCGCTCTGGTCGGGACCACGCTCCTCCCACGGCTTGAGGATGGCGAATTCCACTGCGGAATTCGACTGCGCCGCGCTGGTCAGGAAGTTCAGGCCGCTGATCGAGCCGACGATGTCGACGCCGGGCGTCGCCTGCAGGATGTCGCGCGCCTTCTGCGCCACCGCGTCGGTGCGTTCCAGCGAAGCGCCGTCGGGCAACTGGATGACGACGAAGAAATAGCCCTGGTCCTCGACCGGAAGGAAGGTCGAGGGAAGCTTCGCCCAGACGAAATAGGTGGCGACCAGTCCGGCCGCGAAAAGGCCGAGCATGATCCAGCGCAAACGGATGAGGATGCGCACGCCATTGGCATAGGCATGCGACAGCCTGTCGAAGCCCGAATTGAACCAGCGGAACAGCACGAATTGCGTGCCTTGGCGATGGCGCAGGAAGGCAGCGCTCAGCGCCGGGCTCAGCGTCAGCGAATTGAAGGCGGAAATGCCGACCGAGATCGCCACCGTCAGCGCGAACTGGTTGTAGAGCCGTCCCGAAACGCCGGGGATGAAGGCGACCGGCACGAAGACGGCCATCAGCACCGCTGTCGTGGCGATGATCGGACCGGTGACTTCGGCCATGGCGGCCTTGGTAGCCGCCAACGGTTTCAGCCCGGCCTCGAGCTGTCGTTCGACATTCTCGACCACCACGATGGCGTCGTCGACGACAAGGCCGATCGCCAGCACCATGCCGAGCAGGGAGAGCATGTTGAGCGAGAAGCCCATCATCTCCATGACGACCAGCGTCGCTACCAGCGACACCGGGATGGCGATCGTCGGAATGATTGTGGTGCGCCAGCTTTGCAGGAAGATGAAAACCACGGCGACGACGAGGACCAGAGCCTCGCCGAGCGTGATCAGCACGTCATGCATGGAGGCCGAGACGAAGCGCGTCGTGTCGTAGTGCATGGCATAGCTGACGCCCTTGGGGAAGCGGGCGGACAGCTCCTGCATCTTGTCCTTGACGCGCTGCTGCAGATCGAGCGCGTTGGAGCCGGGCATCTGATAGACGGCGAGCACCACGGTCGGGTCCTTGCCGAAGAAGGCCGACGACGAATATTGCAGGGCGCCGAGCTCGATGCGGGCGACGTCGCGCAGCCGCACCAGCGAGCCGGTGGTGGTGTTGGCGCGCACGACGATGTCGCCGAACTCCTTGGGATCGCTCAACCGGCCGACGGCATTGACCTGCATCTCGAAAGCGGTGCCGGCAGGCGCCGGAGACTGGCCGATCTTGCCGGCGGCCACCTGGACGTTCTGCTCGGCAATGGCGTTCTGGACGTCGACGGCGGTGATGCCGAGATTGGCGAGCTTGTCCGGATCGAGCCAGACGCGCATCGAATAGCGCCGCTCGCCGAAGATCTGCACGTCACCGACACCGGGCAGCCGCTTCAGCGGGTCGACCACTTGCAGATAGGCAAGGTTCGACAGTGCCACCGGATCGACGGAACCGTCGGGCGAGGTGAGGTTGACGATGAGGACAAAGTTCGGATTCTGCTTCTTGATCGTCACGCCGCCCTGATTGACGATCGCCGGCAGCGACGAGGCAGCTTGCGAGACGCGGTTCTGGACGTCGACGGCGGCGGTGCTCAGGGAATAGCCGACATCGAAGGTGATGGTGATCGTCGAGGAGCCGTCGTTGGAGCTGGTCGACGACATGTAGGTCATGCCTTGCACGCCGTTGATCTGCTGCTCCAGCGGCGTCGTCACCGTGTCGGCGACCACCTGCGCGCTGGCTCCCGGATAGTGGGCGCTGACCACGACCTGCGGCGGTGTGATGTCGGGAAACTGCGAGACGGGCAGCAGGAAATAGCAAATCGTCCCGGCGAGCACCATGATGATGGCGATCGCCGAGGCGAAGATCGGGCGGTGAATGAAGAAGTTTACCACGACACGCACGCCTCTCCGGCTGCTCTTGCCTTGCCGAACGCAGTGGCAACCCTGGACAGCCTTTGGCCGCGTCCGAACTCTTCCGACGAACGGAGCAACGGCACATCACCGCGCTGCGTGCCGGCAAGCGTGCGCAGCATTGTTTCGAAAGCGCGCGGATCGACCCCGTCGGCTTTCATGACCAGCCGGATCATCGGATCCCGGACGGCTTCATCTATGGTAAGATCGCGGCGCTGTGGCATTGGCCGGCTCCTTGTCTGTCGATTCGCAGCCCATGCTCGCGAACCGTTTTTCATCTCTTCACCGGCCGGAGCCGCATGAAATGCAATTTTTCGCCCGCCCCGATCTGGCCGGACCAGATCACGGTCTTGTTATTGACGGCGGACGCCATAGGTGTTACCAGTAAGTAACATTCTGGAAGTTACAGACCGGTAACACCCTAGTCAAGAGGTGGCCGAGGGATTTTTGGAAACGAAGGAGATCAATGATGACAGACGGCGTCGTGGAGCGTCCTCGTCCCCGGGATCGGATCCTGGAGACGGCGCGCGACATGTTCCACAAGCACGGCATCAAGGGCGTCGGCGTCGACGCCATCACCGAGGCTGCCGGCACGAACAAGATGACGCTCTACCGTCATTTCGAATCCAAGGACGATCTGATCATCGAATGCCTGCGCGCCACCGCATCAAAGGCCGGCGCGATGTGGGACGCATTCGAAGCCGAGCATCCGGGCGACAAGCTCGCGCAACTGCATGCCTGGGTTCGCAAGGCGGCCGAGATGCTTACGGCCGATTGCCGGGGCTGCGACATGGCCAACGCCGCGGTTGAGCTGACTGAACCCGACCATCCGGCCAGGCGCGTGATCAAGGAACTCAAGGAAGCCCAGCGCGAGCGCCTGGTGGCGCTCTGCCGGGGCGCCGGCATCGGCCAGGCCGAACTTCTGGCCGATACGCTTTCGCTGCTGTGCGAAGGCGCGCGCGTGAGCGTGCAGACCGTTGGCACCGAAGGTCCCAGCGCGCAATTGGTGCGCATGGCGGAAGGGTTGATCCAGTCCTTCAGGGGCGGAGCCGCCGCGGGCTGATCCATCGGCAAGGCTCATTGGCACCGGACAGCGCGTGCGCTTCCGGTCTGCCGTGGCTTTGATGTTGCGTGGATTCCCTGCCGTTCCCGGAAATGTCCGGCATGCAATAAAAAAGCCCGCTGCCGGGAGGAGGTGGCAGCGGGCTCGATTTCGAATGTGGTGCGGGAGGAGGTGCACCCCACTCAGCGCCGGCATCGCATCTGGGAGGAGTAGATGGCCGACAACCAGAAGCTATGAGTTGCCCAATGATTCGGCAATCGTGAATCGTGCATAGCAGCTGTGCAGATTCGCCGTATCGCTCGCGAACACCGTGACCGAAAGGCCTCGCGGCCGCGTCACTGCACCGGGACGTTTTCCCGGAAGATCAGCCGCGGCTCGATGAATTTCCGCGTCAGGTAGGGCGCCGATGATGCGATCGAGCCAAGCAGGCGGATGACCGATTGCTCGGCGATCAGCCTGGCATTCTGGTCGATGACGACGTCGGCGAGATCGTCGACGAGATAGCCGCGCGTTTCCCTCGTCAGGTCGTGACAGATGAATACCGGTTTGCGGTTGGGCCTGGCCTCCCGGATGGCTTTGGCAACGCCGGAGCGTCCGGCTCCAATGCAATAGATGCCGAGCAGTTCCGGCTCGTTGCGCAGCGCCTTCATGGTTTCGGCATAGCTGGCATCGGTCTCGTCGTTGATCTCGACGGCGCTGCTGACGCTTAGGTTGGGGAACTCCTCGCCGAGCACGGAGCGGAAACCCATCTCGCGTTCCTCATGGCCGCGATAGGAGCGCGAGCCGACCACCATCGCCAACTGGCCCTCGCGGTCGCCGAGGAAGCGCCCCATCAGGAGTGCGGCGGTCCGTCCCGCCACCCGGTTGTCTATGCCGACATAGGCCGAGCGTGGTGCGGCCGGAATATCGGACACCAGCGTCACCAGGCGAATGCCGGCCTCGACGATGTCGCGCAGGATGTTGCGCGTCCTGGGATGATCGACGGCGATGACGCCGACGCCGTTGGCTTTCAGCGACAGGTTTTCGACGGCGGTCTGCAAAGCGTTCGGCGAGATTCCGGCGAGGTTGTGGATCCGGCACGAGGCAACGAGCGGCAGGCGCGAGGCATAATCCTCGATATGCCTGGCCAGATCCTGCATGAAGGCGTTGCTGCCGATCGGCAGGAAGAATTCCAGATTGGCCGGCCGCGAGGGGAGCGTTACCTGATCGGCGACCGGCAGATAGCCGAGCTGCTTGGCGGCCTCCATGACGCGCTGCCGGTTGGCCGCGCTGACCCCCTTCCGGTTGTTGAGCACCCTGTCGACCGTCGCCGTCGACAGTTCGCAGTTCCTGGCGATGTCAGAGACGGTGGCTTTCATGCCGCAACCCTATTGCCGATGCGATAGCACGCCAGACGGCCGATTTGAGCGGCGCCGATCGCGCCCATCGCCCGGACGCCCATTCTGCTGTTTCGCAGGGATGTTGCCCTCGTCCTCAATGCGATCCCTTGCCATCGGCGATGGCGTCGCGGATCTCCTTGTCCGACATGCCGGTGATGACGCGTTCAACCTCCGCCACGCTGGTCGTCTTGGGGTCGATGTCCCCGGCCACCACCTTGCCGCGCCGCATGACGACGATGCGGTCCACCACCTGGAAGACATGGTGGATGTTGTGCGCGATGAAGATGCAGGAATGGCCGGAATCGCGCGCGCTGCGCACGAAGCTCAGCACGCCCTGGGTTTCGGCGACGCCAAGATTGTTGGTCGGTTCGTCGAGGATGATGAGATCGCTGTCGAAATGCATGGCGCGCGCGATCGCCACCGCCTGGCGCTCGCCGCCGGAGAGCGAGCCGATCGGCGTGGTCGGCGGAATGTTCTTGGAAATGCCGACCTGCTTGAGCAGGTCGCGGGCGACCGTGTTCATCGCCTCCTGGTCCATGCGGTTGAGGAAGCGCGGCGGCTTGATCGGCTCGCGCCCGAGGAACAGATTGCGGGCGATCGACAGTTGGGTGACCAGCGCCGAATCCTGGTAGATGGTCTCTATGCCGTTGGCGATGGCGTCGCTGGTGTTGCGCAGGTTCACTTTCTTGCCGCGGATGAAGATGTCGCCGCTGGTCAGCGGCACCGCGCCCGACAGCACTTTGATCAGGGTCGACTTGCCGGCGCCGTTGTCGCCGAGCAGGCCGACGATCTCGCGCTCGTTGACATGGAAATTGGCGTCCACCAGCGCCTGCACGCGCCCGTAGGACTTGCGGATGTTCTGCATGCGGATCAGTGGCTCGGCCATGGTTCACGTCCCTGCCTGATGCCGGCGTTCCAGCCATGAATGAAGCGCCATCATGCCAAGGATGATCGCGCCGATGAAGATGTTGTAGGCAAGGCCGGGCACGCCGATCAGCACGATGCCGTTGCGCATGACGCGCAGGATCAGGATGCCGAGCACGGTGCCGATGATGGTGCCGCGCCCGCCCGTCAGCGCCGTGCCGCCGATCACCACCATGGCGATGACCTCGAGTTCGTAGCCGGTGCCGCTGTTGGGGTTGGCCGCCGAGGTGCGCAGCGAGGAGATGACGCCTGCAAGCGAGGCCATGACCGAGGACAGCACGAACAGGCCGATCTTGACGCGGCTGACATTGACGCCGCGCGCCCTCGCAGCGTTCGGGTTGCCGCCGGCGGCCTGGATCCAGTTGCCGGTGCGGCTTTGCGTCAGCACATAGCCCAGCGCGATGGCCGCGGCGATGAACCAGAACAGCGACATGTAGATGCGGAACGGGCCGATGAAGAAATCGCCGACCAGCGCCTCCGCCAGCCAACTGCCCTCGGCGCTCCAGGTGCGCTGCGGAAAGCCGTCGGTGACGAACAGCGCGGTGCCGCGCACCACCAGGAGCATGCCGAGCGTGACCAGAAAGGACGGGATCTTGAGCTGCGTGACGAACCAGCCATTGACCAGGCCGATGAAGGCGGCGACCAGCAGCGCGAGGACGAAGCCCATCTCCAGCGAGGTGAGGCCGCTGTTGAACAGCGTCCACATCAGCACCGGCGAGAAGCCGAACAGCGAGCCGACGGAAAGGTCGAACTCGCCCGACGTCATCAGCAACGTCATCGCCAGCGCGATCAGCCCGAGCTCGACCGTGAAAGCCAGCGTGTTGGAGATGTTCTGGGGTGACAGGAAGTCGTGGTTGAAACCCCAGAAGACGGCGATCTCGACGACGAGCAGCACGAAGGGGCCGAATTCCGGCCGCGCGATCAGGCCTTGGACAAGCGAACGATTTTCCACGTGTAACCCGCGACTGGTTGGAATGGGCCGGGCCATCGGGCCGCATCAAACGGCTCGATACCAGGCGAAAGGGCGGGACGCCGCACGCCCGGTAGACGCGCGGCGCTGGAGATCAGGGGCTATTTGCCGGACAGGATTTTGTCGTAGATCTCGGCGGTGTCTTTCTCATAGAGCGCGCCGGTGATGACGTTGAAGCCCGGGGGAATGCCGCTGGCGGCCATGTTGGCGAGCGACAGCGCGACATAACTGGTCGCCTGCGGATCCTGCCACTGGCCGGCATTGACGTAGCCGTTCAGCACTTCCTGGGTGGTGTCGAGCGAGTTGCCCCAGCCGACGACGGGGATTTCGCCGGGCTTGACGCCGACTTGGTCGAACACGCGTTTGATCGAGCCGGTGACGAGGTCGCCAAGGCCGATGATCGCCTTCACCTTGGCCTTGTTGGCGGTGAGATAGTCGACCATGCGGTTGATCACCTCGGCCTGGTCGAGCGTCGCCTCGGTCACCTCATAGGTGATGCCGAGCGGCTCGAACACGCTCTTGATGCCTTCCTCTTCCTGCACGCCGTAGGTGGCGCCGGGAATCTCGACAGGCATCCAGACGAAGTCGCCCTTCTTCACCAGGCCCTTGTCGACCAGATACTGCGCCCAGTGCTTGCCGAAGGTGACATTGTCGCCGCCGACATAGGCGTTGAAATTGGCCTTGGGATCGGGCGTGTTGAAATTGATGATCGGAATGTTGGCCGCGCGGGCTTCCTTGACGATCTCGACAAGGCTGCCCGGATCGGGGCTGGTGGTGGTGATGCCGTCGGCCTTGGCCGAGATCGCGGCCCGCACCGCCTCCTGCTGCGAGGCGACGTCGCCATTGTGGAACGAGGTGTTGACGGTATTGCCGGTGTCCTTGGCCCATTGCTTGGCGCCGGCAAGGAAGTAGGTCCAGACCGGATCGGCCGGGCCGCCATGTGAAATCCAGTAGAACGTCTTGGCCTGCGCCGCCGCCGGAATGACCGTCAGCGCGACCAGCAGGCCGTATAGAACCACTCTTAGCCGTGTCAGCATTTGATTTCCTCCCGTTTGAAACTGATCAGTTCGAAACCGCCCTCTTGATCGGGCAAGACCGCGTCCTCCCCGCCAACGTCGTGTTGGATGATCAGAGCATCCTCTTTTTCGACAAATGGCAAGCCTCCGCCTGTCAGTCGTAGTCGGCGCCTGACGGGGCGCCATCAGCGGTCCCATCAGATTGCATCAGTTCGGATGATTTTCGCGGCAGGCGATACCGGCCTCAAGGGTCGCCGGAGCGATGATTGACCGCCCTCGGGTGAACCCAGAGCTAGAGGAGGCCGGCCATGGCAAGATCGCGCATCAGATGGCTGGCGCCGTAGGTCCAGTGCGGGCAGTCCGGCGACAGTCGCACCCGGTTGACCAGCGCGCCGAATTTCTCCGACGAGATGGTGACGATGTCGCCGACCTTGTGGGTAAACCCCTTGCCCTTCTCGCCGCGGTCCTTCGAAGGCACGAACATGGTGCCGAGATAGAGCGCCAGGCCGTCCGGGTACTGGTGATGCGGGCCCATGGCAGCCGCTACGAGCTCTTCGGGAGAGCGGCTGATCTCGGCCATCGAGCTCGCGCCCTCCAGCGAGAACCCGTCCTCACCTTCCACTTTCAGCCGGACCACGGCCCGCTTTACGTCGTCGATGGAGAACGTGCCGTCGAACAGGCGGATAAAGGGGCCGAGCGAGGCGGAGGCGTTGTTGTCCTTGGCCTTGCCGAGCAGCAGCGCGGAGCGCCCTTCGACATCGCGCAGATTGACGTCGTTGCCGATGGTGGCGCCGACGATCCTGCCGCTTGAGGCGGCGATCACGGCGATCTCCGGCTCCGGATTGTTCCAGGTAGAGACGGGATGCAGGCCGACATCGGCGCCGAAACCGACCGAGGCCATCGGCTGGCATTTGGTGAAGATCTCGGCATCGGGGCCGATGCCCACTTCCAGATATTGCGACCAGGCGCCGCGCGCGATGAGCTTGGCCTTGATCTCCATCGCTTCCGGCGAACCGGGCTTGAGCTTGGACAGATCGTGGCCGATCAGCCCGGCAATGTCGGCGCGGATGGCATCGGCCTTTTCCGCCGAACCGCGCGCCTGTTCCTCGATGACGCGTTCCAGCAGGCTGACGACGAAGGTGACGCCCGAGGCCTTGATCGCCTGCAGGTCGACGGGGGAGATGAGATAGGGCCTTGCCGGATCACGCGCGGCCTCGAAACTGTTGGCCGCGATCTCATCGAGCGAGCCGATCGGCTTGCCCTTGGCCGAGCGCACATAACCGGCCGGATCGGCCATCTCGCAGATATCGCGCACGGTCGGCGCCGTGCTCGACGTGATGTCGAAGACTGTGCCATCACGCACCGTGACCACCAGGGGATGCGAGGCGTCGCTGCTTCTGGCGCGCCCGACAAAAAGGCCTTCGGCGGGCAGATGCATCGGGTTTGTCATGCGTGCGGTCCTCTGATCATCAAAAATGCGGCTTGCCGGTTCGGCGCGGCACTTTCACCGGATTCCTGTCAAAGGTCTATCCCGTTTGTGGTGAGCCAGGCGCCATGTCTGCCGGCGTCGTCGGCGATTGGCGTACCGCAAGGAAGCACTCCGTCGGGGGTTGGATGCATGCGGCGGTGCGGGAGCCCCAACGCCTGCGTCATTTTTCGGCTTGCGTTTGTTCTCGTTTTGTTCTAGTATGCTCGCCCTGAGTCAATTGGCGGACGAGATCAGTATGAGTGGGCAACCCGCATTCGGAACCGCGAAGAACGGCCAGGCCTTTTTCCGATGGGAACAGGCCGGGAAGCATTTCCACCGGCTGTTCTTTGCCATCCTCGTCGGCAGCGCGATTGCTGGTCGTCTCGCGCGAAAGGCCATTGCCTTGAACCGTGAGTTCGGATTGCAAGGCTGGCTGGTTCCGGAAAATCACATCCACATCTCGCTTGTCGGCCTCGGCGACCATGAGGAGTACCCGCAGGAGTTGGCAGAGGCCGCCTGTCATATCGGATCGATGATCGTTGCGAAGCCCTTCGAGGTCTCGTTCGATCGCCTGTCGGCTTTTGGCGGTGGTGCACTGGTCCTGCGCGGCAGCGATGGCAATCCGTCGCTGCAGAAGTTCTGGCGTGACCTGACGGCGGTGATCTCGGACAGCCCGCTAAAACCCTTTCTCACCAGGTCCATCGAACCGCATGTCACATTGCTTCGTGATGAAGTGGGCGTTCCCAGCATTCGCGAGCGGTCGATCGATCCGATCGGCTGGACTGTCCGGGATTTTGTGCTGATCCACAGTCTCATTGGGAAAGGCGCCTACAAGCAGCCCGGACGCTGGCGGCTGACCGGTCAGGACGATGCACTGCCCGCCATGTGAGAGCCTGGAATCGTCCTCGCATAGTCCGCGCGGTCCATCATCCTGACATGGCATGTCAGCTACCAGACGGCACGACGATGGCAGGCCGCCAACCTTTCCCTATTTGCAATGCGTCTGAACAGGAGGAACACATGACCAACACGGAAATTGCCAAGGATTTCACGGAGCTTCTCAAGCGCGGTGACTACGAAAGTGCTGCCGAGAAATACAACGCCGACGACATCGTCAGCTATGAGGCCATGGAGGGGCCGATGGCCGTCTGCCGCGGCAAGGACGCCGTCAAGCAGAAAGGCCAGTGGTGGCAGGAAAACAACGAAGTCCATGGCGGCTCGGTCGAGGGCCCTTATGTCAACGGCGACCAGTTCGCCGTGCGCTTTACATTTGACATAACGCCCAAGGCCACGGGCCAGCGTGTCACCATGGACGAGGTTGGCCTGTACACGGTCAAGAACGGCAAGATTGCCGAAGAGCGCTTCTATTATTGAGACGGGTTTCCGGCTGTCGGCACATTTCGCCGCATCCTAAGCGGCCAGGATCATGTCCTGGCCGCTATCCGACCTGATGCACATCGTCGTCACGGATCGGCGACCGCGCGCCCGCCATTGAAGAAACTTACTCTTCGATGGTTCTGCCGGGCCGCTGGCAAAGCGCGCCGGGGCTGCTTAATCTGCGGCCAGATTCGAAGTCCGGAAGGCACCTGTTTTGACGATCACCATGTACGGCATCACCACCTGCGACACGATCAGGAAGGCCCGCGTCTGGCTGGAGGGCCACGACGTGCCGTACCGGTTCCACGACTATCGGGCCGAAGGCATCGAGGCGGGCAGGCTGGATGGCTGGGTCCGCAAGGTCGGCTGGGAAAAGCTGCTCAATAAGGGCAGCACCACGTTCCGCGAGTTGCCGGACAAGGATAAGCAGGGCCTGGATGAAAAGAAGGCCAAGGCACTGATGCTGGCCAAGCCGACGATGATCAAACGGCCTGTGCTCGAGGTTGGCGACCGCATCCTGGTCGGGTTCAAGCCGGATGTTTATGAGGCGGCGGTGGTCGGGAAGTAGGGCGCGGTACACTCTCAGTTCGTCATCCTAGGGCGGAGCAAGGAGCGAAGCGACGCGGCGCAGACCCTAGGATCCATGCCGTGACTTTTGGGCGTCGCAGCCGTGCAGATTCTGCTCCGTTGCATTTGCGGACGGACGTCACGGCATGGATCCTCGGGTCAAGCCCGAGGATGACGAAGGGACAGGTCACTGTCCTCTCAGATACCCCGCCAGTACCACGGCATTGTTGTGCGCCTCGTCATGGGCGCCGTAGAGCAGCGTCACCTTGCCGTCGCGGAGCAGGGCGCGCAGTTGCGCCACGGCCTCGCCATTGCCTTCCAGTTCGGCACGATACCGCTTCTGGAACTCGGCCCATCGTTCGGGCTCGTGCCCGAACCACTTGCGCAAGTCGGTACTCGGCGCGATGTCCTTCAGCCATAGCGCCAGCGCGGCATGCTCCTTGCTGACGCCACGTGGCCAGACACGATCGACCAGGACCCGCTGCCCGTCATCGGGCGAGGGTGGTTCATACACCCGTTTGACCGCGATCTCGAAGGCCATCCGCTCTCCTTCGTGCGCTCCCGTCAGGCCCACTCGCCCTTGCGCATGACCGGCACGCGGCTGCCGTCCTTGCCGACGCCGTCGATGTCGATCTTGTCCGAGCCGATCATCCAGTCGATGTGGATGAAGCTCTTGTTGCCGCCGCGCTCCGCGATCTCGGCCTGGCTGAGCGAGGCGCCGTCGACGAAGCACTTCGAATAGCACTGGCCGAGCGCGATGTGGCAGGCGGCGTTTTCGTCGAACAGCGTGTTGAAGAACAACAGGCCGCTCGCCGAGATCGGCGAGGAATGCGGCACCAGCGCCACTTCGCCAAGCCGGCGTGCGCCCTCGTCGGTGTCCAGCACTTTCTTCAGCACGTCCTCGCCCTTCGAAGCCTTCGCCTCGACGATCCTGCCGCCCTCGAAACGCACCGAGATCTCGTCGATCAGCGTGCCCTGGTAGGAGAGCGGCTTGGTCGATGAAACATGGCCTTCCACCCGCCGTGCATGCGGCGTGGTGAAGACCTCCTCGGTCGGGATGTTGGGATTGCAAGTGACGCCGTTCTTGGCGGTGGAGGCGCCGCCCATCCATTCATGGCCGTCGGCCAGCCCGACCGTCAGGTCGGTGCCCGGCCCGGTGAAATGAAGCGCATGGAAAGCATGGCCGTTGAGCCATTCGGTGCGGCTGCGAAGGGCGGCATTGTGCGCCTTCCAGTTGCCGATCGGATCTTCCACGTCCACCCGCGACGCGGCGAAGATGGCGTCGGCGAGCTTGGCGACCGCAACATCGTCGGCATCATCGGGGAAGACCTGCTTGGCCCAGGCGAGATCGGGATAGGCGACGATGTTCCAGTTGATGTCGAAGCCGGTGATCTTTTCCAGCGCCGGCTGGTAGGCCATCGAATTGGCCTTGTTGGCGCGCGCCACGTTCGCCGGGTCCTGCGCCGACAGGAGCGAGGGATCTTCGCCGCGCACGGCAAGTCGCGCCGCATTGTTGGAGAAGGCTTTGGCCATGCCTTCATAGAGCCAGCCGGCGGCGCGGTCGAAGCCGGCGTCGGCGCCATAGCGAAAGCGCGCCAGCGTGATCTCGTCATCGTTGAAGATCGGCGTCACCAGCCCCGCGCCGGCCTTGTAGGCATGCTCGACGATGCGCCGGGTCAGCGGCAGCGCGGCGATGGAGGAGGTCAGCACCAGGTCCTGCCCGGGCTGCAATTGCAGCCCCACCTTGATGGCGACTTCCGCCAGCCTGTCGAGCTTCACCGGGTCGATCGTTGCGGAAACGCCGCGCGAATGTGTGGTCATGATCCTGCCTGCCGTAGTTTGATGTCGGACTCTACATAGACCGGCGCCACGGTGCTTTCCACCGTGATCGCATCGGTCGTGCCCGTCTTCGCGGAGCCGAACCGCGCCATCGTCGCCTCGATCTCTTCCCTGATCCAGAGCTTGAAATCCCGGACCTTGCGGCTTTCGGCCTTGGCGGCGGAGGTCACCAGCCAATAGCCAAGCCCGCTCTGGGCGCGGATCCCGAACGGCGCGACGAGCCGCCCGTCCGCCAGCGCGTCGGCGGCGAGCAACTGCCAGCCCAGCATCACGCCATGGCCGGCAATCGCCGATTCCAGGCAAAGCATCGGATCGGTGAAGCGAGCGCCCTTCAGGAAGGTGACTGGTTCGACACCGGCGGCGTCGAACCAGCTTTCCCAGTTGATCATCGCTCGTTCGTCGGTGATCGCGCAGGTCTGGGCAAGGTCTTCGATCGATTTCAGTTTCTTCGCTATCGAGGGCGCGCAGACCGGGAACACCTCTTGTGCCAAAAGCAACTCCGCCTTGCTGGCCGGCCATGTGCCGTCGCCAAGCCGGATGGCGATATCGATATCGGAATGGTCGAGGTCGGCCAGCCGCACCGAGGCGTCGATGCGCAACAGCACGTTGGGATGCCGGGTGAAGTGATGCGACAGCCGCGGCAGCAGCCATTTCGAGGCGAATGCCGGCGCCACGGAAACCACCAGCGTGCATTGTCGCGCCTCGTCGGCCAGCGCCACGGCCTGGGTGAGCTCGCGGAAACCCGCGCCGAGGCGCATCGCGAACATGGCGCCGAATTCGGTCAGGACCAGCCCCTTGGTCGTTCGCTCGAACACGGCCTGGCCGAGCTGCTGCTCCACGCGCTTTATCTGCTGGCTAACGGCGCTGGCCGAAACGTTGAGTTCGCCGGCGGCCGCGGCGAGCGAGCCGAGACGGGCGACGGTCTCCACGGCGCGAAGGCCGTTGAGGTGGACGCGGTTGAGCATGGCCATTGAGTTTTTCTAAACCAGCGGGGCTGAAATCTCAATTGAAAGTGATGCCGAAAACGCAGACTTTATTCACGGGACAGGCCTGCGGAGGCTGACATGTTGAGGCTGTTATCGTCGCTCAAGATAGTATTCCCTGTGCACGAGCCGCCATACGGTGGCGAAGCGGTCGCCTGGCTGGCCGATCCGCTTGCGCATCCCGTGCTCGACGCCATGTCGGAGCGTGAGCTCGGCGACATACCGTTCCGGCTGACGGCGCGACGCACCGCCCACGAGACGGCGCAAGCGGGCTGCCGCTGATTGGTGCTGACGGTCCGGCGCCTGGCCCAACGCAAGCACGTTGTGTCGCCGGTCTTCGCACTTATTGTGCACCGCGATGACATCCGCCACCTCAACAGCGCTGCGGTTCGCTTTCGCCGGCATGATCGCCATGGCTGTCGCCATGGGCATTGGTCGTTTCGTCTATACGCCGATCCTGCCTGGCATGATGGAAGAACTCCATCTGTCGGCGGCCGATGCGGGCTGGATCGCGTCGGCCAATTATCTCGGCTACCTCGCCGGCGCCTTTGCCGCGGCGGGCGGCTGGGCGCATGGGCGCGAGCGCCTGCTGATGCTGGCCGGCCTCGGCGCCAGCGCCTTGCTTGCCGCGCTGATGGGGCTGTCGGATACGATCGCCGCCTTTCTCGTCATCCGCTTTCTTGCAGGCCTGGCCAGCGCCTTTGTCATGGTGTTCCTGGCCAGCATTGTTTTCAGCCATCTTGCCGCGGCCGGCCGCAGCGATCTGCAGGCGTGGCATTTCGGCGGCGTCGGCCTCGGCATCGCCCTGTCCTCGGTGCTGATGGCGGCCCTGGTCAGCGAACATGCCGGCTGGGCGGCGGGCTGGCTGTGGTCGGCGGCGATCTCGGCTTGTGGCTTCGTCGTCGTGGCGCTGTTGGTGGACAGCGGTCCGCTGGCCAGCGGCGATACCGGCCGCGAGCCGGCGCTGCCAAAAGACCGCTCGCTGACCAAGGTGATCGTCGCTTACGGCTTGTTCGGCTTCGGCTACGTGGTAACGGCGACCTTTCTTGTCGCCATTGTCCGGCAAGGCGGCGGCGGACGCGTGTTCGAGGCGGTGGTCTGGATGGTCACCGGTCTTGCCGGCTTTCCCTCGGTCTGGCTCTGGCAGAAGATATCGGCACGGATCGGCCTTTACGCGACCTATGCGCTGGGATGTTTCGTCGAGGTCGTCGGCATTGTCGCAAGCGTCGCGGTGGGCGGGCGCACCGGGCCGCTGCTCGGCGGCCTGCTCGTTGGCGGCACGTTCATTGCCATCACCGCGATCGGCCTGCAGACCGCGCGGCAACTGGCGCCACAAGCTCCCCGGCGGACCTTCGCCTTGATGACGGCTTCGTTCGGTCTTGGCCAGATCATCGGCCCGATTGCCGCCGGGCTCCTGGCGCAGGCGTCGGGCGATTTCTTCCTTGCCTCGATCGCCGCCGCGGCCGTTCTGGTCGCCTCCGGCGTCATCATATGGTCGGCCGCGCCAAAATCGCCATGATTGTGGGTTTGCTCGGTGCCGGGCATCGGGCATGGGCATTTTCTTTCCCCCTAATGTGTGACTTTATGCCCGCTGAACTCAGCTGATTTGCGCAAAAACCGAGGAATTCGCCACAGTGTTCGTATCCTTCTTCCCGCAGCCGAAGCTGTTTTTCTCTTCGGCCGCCGTCTGGAGCCTTGCGGCGATCCTGTTCTGGTTTTTCGGGGGTGAGCAACTGGGCGCCGTCTTCGGCCTGCCGCCGGCAGCAGCCGGTGCACCGCCCATTATCGGCATCGCCGTCCTCGTCTCGAAGCCGTTTCTCTGGTTCTACATCTACTTCGCGTTCTGCGTAGTCGCTTTCTATGCGTTCTGGAGCTGGTATTCGCCGCATCCGTGGCAACGCTGGTCGATCCTGATGACGGCGGTCATCCTGTTCTTCATCTATTTCAATGTGCAGGTCAGCGTCGCCGTCAACGCCTGGTACGGGCCCTTCTTCGACTATGTGCAGGGGCTGATGTCGGGCACCGGAAAATCGACCAACGCCGAATTCTACATTGGGCTGGCCGATTTCTCGTGGCTTGCGCTGGTCGGCATGAACGTGCAGGTGGTCAACGCCTTCATCGTCAGCCATTGGATCTTCCGCTGGCGCACGGCGATGAACAACTACTTCGTCGAGAACTGGGGCAGGCTGCGCCACATCGAAGGCGCCTCGCAACGTATCCAGGAGGACACGATGCGGTTTTCCCAGATCATGGAAGATCTGGGTTCCAGCTTCGTCCAGTCGATCATGACGCTGATCGCCTTCCTGCCGGTCATGATCCAGTTGCAGGCCCATATAACCGAGTTGCCGATCATCGGCGCGATCCCCCAGCCATTGGTGGTCGCGGCACTGGCCTGGTGTCTGTTCGGAACGATTTCGGTCATGATTGCCGGCATGAAGCTTCCAGGGCTGCAGTTCCGCAACCAGCGCGTGGAGGCGGCCTACCGCAAGGAGCTCGTTTACGGCGAGGATCATGCCGACCGGGCCCAGCCCGCCACCACCGCCGCGCTGTTCGCCAATGTTCGCCACAATTATTTCCGGCTGTATTTCCACTACATCTATTTCAATGTCGTCCGGTACACCTACCTGCAGGCCGACAATATTTTCTCGCTGCTGATCCTCGGGCCGTCGCTGGTCGCCCACAAGATAACGTTCGGCGCGCTGAACCAGATTTCGAATGCATTCGGCAAGGTGACAGGTTCCTTGCAGTTCCTGCTCACCTCCTGGTCGACCATCGTCGAACTGCAATCGGTGCATAAGCGCCTGCGCGCCTTCGAGGCGACGCTGCAGGGCGAGCCGCTGCCGGAAATCGACCAGCGCTATCTGGCGCGGCAAGGCGCCGAGGATCCCGCTTAAGTCAGGAAAGACCTGGGTGCGAAACGGGTCGGCGGCTCAGCCGCCGACGGAAGCCTGCTTCTGGCCAGAACCCTGCCGCGAGATGTAATCGCGAAAACTGATGCATTCGACGTCTGATTTGACGCAGACCTCGCCGGCAAAACGCTCCAGCGCGTTCCAGTAGGCGCCGTCATTCATCAGCGCGAAATGGAAGCCGAGTTGCAGCGGAACGCGCTTGCCCCGGTATTGATCCTCGAAGGCGGCGCGGAAAGCCTGGTAGGTGCGGTCCGCGAACTCGCCTGCCTTGCTCGGCCGCTCGAAGCCGCCGGAATGCCTGACATAGAGATTGTAGTCCATGGCGATCACCGGCCGCGATTTCGGTCCTTCCGGGATCTGCGGCAGTGAAAAGCGCGCGAGGCCGGCGGTGGTCGGCGGCTGGACCGGGCCGCGCGAGACGCCGCTGGCGTCGAACCGGTAACCGGCGGCGGGCAGCGCCTCGTAGAGCGCCTTGCTCGTCGACAGATAGGGCGCGCGGAAGCCAACCACCGCATGCCGCGCGAAATCGCGCCAGCCGGTCGGCTCGGGCTCGATGCCGTTGATCGCATAGGCGTTTTCGAGGATGTGCTCGAACGAGGCGAACTCCTTCAGCCAGTCGGCCTTGCTCCAGTCCTTGCCGTCGAAATGGCCGCAGCCATGACTGGCGATGTCATGGCCTTCCGATGCCGCAAGCCCGATCTGCTCCAGCCGCTGGCTCACTTCCTGCGTCGAGGCGGCGAAGCCGATGTTGGATTTGCCCGATGTCTTGCCCGGCGCGGTGTATTGGCTGCGCGTTTCCGATGACAGCAGGAAGACACAGGAGAGGAAATAGGTGAAATGCGCTCCGGTGCGCTTCGCCAGCGCCCGGCTGCGCTTCCATTGCGAGATGTCGCGGGCGCTGTCGAAGGAGATGATGACGACCTGCTTCGGCCTTGCCGGCAAAGGCGCCCGCGAGCCGGGTGGATCGGCGAAAGCCGCACCGGCCGTGGCAAGCGAAGCGAGACAGAACGCGGCAACGCGAGACGAAAAGGATATTGGCAACAGCTACTGACCCCCGGCGGTTTTGGCCCCGCTATAGCGCAAATGTGGCGTGGGTGCGGTGGGCTTTTTGTCCGTTTGCCCCGCGAATAGGTGATTTTCCGGTCGAACCCCTTCCATGCCGACAAAATTTCGCTAAAACGCGGGCTCGCGAACGCTCCGGCCCGGGGCAGGAATGGTTTTATTGATGTCCGACGACAGTTTTATCCGTGAAGTCAACGACGAGATCCGTCGCGAACAGGCGCAGAAGCTGTGGGACCGTTTCGGCCCGGCCCTGCTTGTGGTCGCGGTGCTGGTCGTGCTCGGCACCGCCGCCTTCGTCGGCTACCGCTACTGGGACGAGACCCGCGCCAACCGTTCGGGCGATGCCTTCTCGCAAGCGTTGAAGCTGGCCAATGACGGCAAGAACGACGAGGCGCTGGCCGCGCTCGATCAATTGGAGAAGGATGGCTACGGCGCCTATCCGCTGCTCGCCCGCATGCGCGCTGCCACCGTCAAGGCCGACAAGGGCGACGTCGATGCCGCCGTCAAGGATTTCGACGAGGTGGCGGCCGACGCCGCCATTCCCCAGGGCATTCGCGACATGGCGCGGTTGAGGGCGGCGCTGCTGCTGGTCGATCACGGCTCCTTCGCCGATGTGTCGAGCCGCGTCGAGGCCCTGACCTCGGACACCAACACGCTGCGCCACACCGCGCGCGAGGCGCTCGGGCTGGCCGCCTGGAAGGAAGGCAAGACCCAGGATGCGCTGAAGCTGTTCGACCAGATCGCCGCCGATGACGGTGCCCCGCGCAACACCCGTGAACGGGCGACCCTGATGTCCGAGCTGATCCGCGGCTCGGGCAGCGCGTCGTGACATATGAGCTTCAAAGTCGCCATCATTGGCCGGCCTAACGTCGGCAAATCGACTCTTTTCAATCGGCTGGTGGGAAGGAAGCTGGCGCTTGTCGATGACACGCCGGGCGTCACCCGCGACCGCCGCGTCCATGCGGCAAAGCTTTACGACCTGCATTTCGACGTCATCGACACTGCGGGTTTCGAGGACGCCGCCGCCTCGACGCTGCCCGGCCGCATGCGTGCGCAGACCGAGATCGCTATCCGTGAGGCCGACCTGATCTTCTTCACCGTCGACGCCAAATCCGGCCTGTTGCCGGACGACCGGACCTTTGCCGAGATCGTGCGCAAATCCGGCAAGCCGGTCGTGCTGGTCGCCAACAAGGCCGAGGCGAAGGGCGCGCAGGGCGGCATGCTGGAGGCCTGGGAGCTCGGGCTTGGCGAGCCGGTTCCGGTCTCGGCCGAACACGGCCAAGGCATGCCCGACCTGCGCGACGCGGTGATCGCCGCACTTGGCGAGGCGAGAGCCTTTGGCGAAGATGAGGACGACGACGAGGAGATCGCCTCCAGCGAGGTGCTGATCGGCGAGGATATCGCCGATCCCGACGCCGACGAGGTGCCGGCCTATGACGACACCAAGCCGATGCGCATTGCCGTCGTCGGCCGCCCCAATGCCGGCAAGTCGACGCTGATCAACGCGCTGATCGGCGAGGAGCGGCTTTTGACCGGACCGGAAGCCGGCATCACCCGCGACTCCATCTCGGTCGATTGGGACTGGCGCGGCCGCCGTATGAAATTGTTCGACACCGCCGGCATGCGCCGCAAGGCCAGGATCCATGAAAAGCTCGAGGTCATGTCGGTGCAGGATGGCCTGCGCGCCATCCGCTTCGCCGAGATCGTCATCATCGTGCTCGACGCCACCATCCCTTTCGAGAAGCAGGATCTCCAGATCGCCGACCTGATCATCCGCGAGGGCCGCGCGCCGGTGATCGCCTTCAACAAATGGGACCTGATCGACAATCCGCAGGAACTCTTGGCCGAACTGCGCGAAAAGACCGAACGGCTTTTGCCGCAGGCGCGCGGCATGCAGGCTGTGACGGTTTCGGCCGAGACCGGGCGCGGCCTCGACAAGCTCATGGAAGCCGTCATCCGCACGCACAAGGTCTGGAACAGCCGCGTCTCGACCGGCAGGCTCAATCGCTGGCTGGAAGGCATTCTTGCGCATCATCCGCCGCCCGCGGTTGCCGGTCGCCGGCTGAAGGTTAAATATGTCACGCAGGCCAAGACGCGCCCGCCGGGCTTCGTCGTCTCGTGCTCGCGCCCGGATGCGATGCCGCAATCCTATGTCCGCTATCTCACCAACAGCCTGCGCGAAGCCTTCGACATGCCGGGCGTACCGATCCGCATGGCGTTGAGGACTTCGGACAATCCCTTTGCCGGCAGGGCCAAGAAGCGCTGACGCCCGGGGGAAGGGTGCCAACCCTTCGACGCGGTGTAGACCCTGGAATGACGAAGAGGGGTTGCGACCAGGGCCTAGGCGACCTTCAGCAGGTTCTCATCCGTCCGCGCGCCCTCCGGTAGTGCCTGCCGCGCCGCTTCCAGCAGGATATCGGCGAGGCGGGCGGCCACCGGTTCGGGTTCGGCGTCCCTGCGGTGCAGGAACAGCGCCATCCTGGGCAGAGCCGGCAGCCTGGCAATCTCCGGCGTCATCGCGCTGACGCTGGCCGGCAGGCCGATGTCGGTGCGGATCGTCAGCCCTAGCCCCGCTGCGACCGCGGCCCAGATGCCGCCAAGGCTCGGGCTGGAGAAGGCCATGCGCCAAGGCAGGCCGGCGCGGTCGAGCGTTTCGGTTGCGACCGTGCGCAACAGGCAAGGTGCTTCCAGCGCCACCAGTGGCAGCGGCTCGCCATGGCGCAGGCTGGTCTCGATGCGCTTTGCCGGGCCGATCCAGCGCATCTGCACGTCGGCGACATGCTGGCTGTATGGCAGCGGCGCGCCGCTGTGCCAGGCAAGTGCGATGTCCAGGCTGCCCGAGATGATCCGCTCCGCGAGCTCATGGCTGCGCGCGATGCGGGCCTCGATCTTGACTTTGGGATGGGCACGGGCGAAGCGGCCGAGCACGTCAGGTAGCACCGCCTCGCCAAAATCCTCCTGCAGGCCGAGCCGCACCCAGCCTTCCAGCTCGACATCATGGATGGCGGCGGCCGCCTCGTCATTGAGCTCGACCAGCCGCCGCGCATAGCCGAGCATGGTCTCGCCAGCTTCCGTCAGTGCCAGCCCGCGTCCCGACTTGCGGAAGATAGGCGTCGCCGCCTGCTCCTCCAGTTTCTTCAACTGCGCGCTGACCGCCGAGGTCGAGCGGCCAAGCCGGTCGGCCGCCTTGGCGAAGCTGCCAAGCTCCATTCCGGTGACGAAGCTTCTGAGGACGTCGAGGTCGAATGTCACGCGTCGCATGATAATCCCGTTTTTTAGGATTGTGCGTCAAAAACTTCCTGATTTTATGGACAAAGCTATGGCGATAGACATGCGCCGTCAAGGCCGGTCACCGGGCCGCAAACGGGAATGAAACCATGTCCGCCATCGTCACCCGCACCGATTGTCAGTCGACGCCACGGGCCGAAGGCTCCGGCTCCAGGACCTTCACGCCCAATCACCGCTGGAAGGTGCTGGGCATCGGCGTCGCCGCCAATGCCGGTTTTTCCGCTACTTTCTCCGGCATACCGGCAACCGCGGTGCTGATGCGGCAGGGCTATCATCTCGGCAATGCTCAGCTCGGCCTGGCGCTTGGCCTTCTCGGTCTGGGCGTTGCGCTCAGCGAACTGCCCTGGGGCCTGCTCACCGATCGCTGGGGCGATCGCCGTGTGCTTTTGACCGGGCTCGGCGCCACGGCGGCATGGCTGTTCCTGATGGCGTTGCTTGTCGTTCCATCCCCGTCCGGCGTGCCGGGCGTTCATGTCCTGGCCGCCGCCTTGCTCGCCACCGGCCTGCTCGGCGGCAGCGTCAACGGTTCGAGCGGCCGCGCCATCATGGGCTGGTTCCGCGAAGGCGAACGCGGATTCGCCATGAGCATCCGGCAGACGGCGGTGCCGCTTGGCGGCGGGCTGGGCGCTCTTGTCCTGCCCTTGCTTGCCGCCACGCATGGCTTCGCGGCGGTCTATGGCCTGCTCGCCGCCTTCTCCGTGATCTCCGCTATCTTCGCCTGGCGCTGGCTGCACGAACCGCCGACACAGGGTTCGGCCGCGCCGACCGTTCTGGCCGGGCCCCGGCCGCTGCGCAATGTCGAGGTCTGGCGCATCGCAGCGGCCATCGGCCTGCTGTGCTTTCCGCAAGTGGCCGTACTCACCTTCGCATCGGTCTTCCTGCACGACTTCGCCGGCATGGGGACCCTGGCCACCAGCGCAAGCCTCGCCGCCGTGCAGGCCGGCGCCATGGCGATGCGCGTCTGGAGCGGGCGCTTCACCGACCGCCACGGCAACCGCAGGCCGTTCCTGCGCCTGTGCAGTGCGCTCAGCGCGCTTGCCTTCACGCTGCTCTGGCTGCTGGTCCTGGCCGGCCCGACCATATCAGGCGGCCAGCCCGTCGCGATGGCCACGCTTCCCGTGTTGCTGATTGTCGCAGGCATCCTGGTCTCCGCCTGGCATGGCGTCGCCTACACCGAGCTTGCCACGCTTGCCGGCGCCGGCCATGTCGGCACCGCGCTCAGCCTGGCCAACAGCTTCGTTTTCATAGGCTTCTTCCTGGTTCCGGTGGCCATTCCCGGGCTCTTGCATCTCTGGTCCTGGCCCGGCGTCTGGTTGTCGGCCGCGGCGTGCGCGTTGATCGCATGGCCCATTTTCCTGCGGCCGGCCTCCGTGTCCGTCCCAAAACCGCCCCACTTCGCAACCACGAGCCTGAGCCGACCGGGAAAACCCGATCGAAGCTGTTAACGTCCCATCAAGGTTAATGCATCATTTTGCTCTCCAGTGGGGTCAGTAGCGTTCCTGGAGAGAGTTCCGTGCATCGACGTGTCTTGACGCGGCTTGTTGCCGTCGCCGGTGAGAAGAAACGCAGCCTCGTGGCACCTTTCATCCTCGGCCTCGGCATCTGGATCGGATTTCCGACGGTTTCCGCCTACCAGGATATGACGAGCCTCGTTTCCGGCCTCGAGGCGCCGACCCGCTGGAATTCCTATGTCGAGAAATCCGTCGCCGGATCGGTCCATGCCGCCGAGATGCCGTTTGTCGACGACGCTGTGACGGGTTCGCTCTCCGGATCGGGGGTGCGCCTGCCCGGCGTAGGCGCCGTCTCCTTTCGCGGCAAGGGCGGCAAGGTCAGCACCACGCCTGATGAGGACCGCATCGTGCGCGCCGACAAGAAGGGCCGCATCGTCCAGATCTCTCCCGTCGCCCCGCCGAAGAACTTCAACGCCGGCTCGATCTTCGAGCGCACCTCATCCCTGCTGCGGCCCAGCATGGACAGCGGCCTGAAGATGGCTTTCGCCAAACCCGAGATCAAAGGCAAGGAAATCCAGATCGCCGCGGCATTCCATGCGCGTGAGGACAAGAAGCCGGATCCCGGCGTGTCGCCCATGCTCGCCGCCCTGGTCAACAACGATCATCCGGATGTGCTGGCGACGGCCTATGCGCAGGCCGCGCCCGATTATGCCAAGGCGTCGCCCTTCGAGGCCCTGCTCCAGGACGAGGAGCCCAACAACGGCCGTTTCATCCCGCCGATGGCCAAGGGCGACCATTCGTGGATCCAGAATCCACTTCCGGCGAGCGTCTTCTCCAAGCCCGAGCAGAAATGCCTGGCCAACGGCATCTATTTCGAGGCGCGGGGCGAATCCGTGCGCGGCCAGGCCGCCGTCGCCCAGGTCATCCTCAACCGTGTCCGCAATCCGGCCTATCCCAATTCGATCTGCGGCGTCGTCTACCAGAACGACAGCTGGTTCAACCGTTGCCAGTTCTCCTTCGCCTGCGACGGCAGGAAGAAGCGCATCGACAACCCGGTCGCCTACAAGACTGCGCAGGACGTCGGCATGGCGGTGACCGCCGGCAAGGTCTTCATTCCCGAAGTCGGATCGTCGACCCATTACTATGCCAATTACGTCCATCCCAACTGGGCGCGTACGATGCAGAAGATGACCAAGATCGGCCTGCATATCTTCTACCGCACCTATGGCGGCGGCTGGAGCTGAACGCCCGATAGGCGTCCATATTTTTGCGCGGCTGCGCGGTCTCTCGAAGAGCCGTCGCGCGGAGGATTCGCTCAAGGCGTCCGCGCCGCCATGGCGGGCACGATGTCGCACCTCTCTATTATATTGATTTCATTGTATAAAATACATGGTAACGAACTTCCGCCCGTGGCTTGACGGGCGCAAACCCTCTAACTATGTTGCCGGCGACTTTAGAAGCGGACGGACGGTGACGGTCTGCCCGGGCAGGGGGGTTGCGATGGCCGATGAAACTGGGCCAGGCGGAACCGGAGAAACCGGCCGCGGCAAGCAGCACGAAGCCGCCATCCGCGACGACGAACTTGAGCGCCGCCGGCGTGAACTTGAAGCATCGCTTGCGACAAGGCGGCCGGACCGGCTCGAGGGGAAAGACGCGAAACCAGTGACCGGGTACGGTCAGGCACTCAAGCTGTCCAGCGAGTTCATCGCCGGGGTGGTGGTCGGTGCCGCCATCGGCTGGATCATCGACCGTCTGGCGGGGACATCGCCATGGGGTCTGATCGTGTTTCTGCTGCTTGGTTTTGGCGCGGGCGTGCTCAATGTCATGCGTTCGGCAGGCGTTGTGGCGGAATTCGGACAGGGCGACAAATCGCGCTCTGGCCGCGACGACAGCAAGTGACCGCCGTTCAGGCGGCACTTGGAAATAGCCGCCTTTCGACGGGCGGCATGGTAACAAGGCCGCATGCGGCACTGACGGGGTTTGAACGTGGCAGCTGACAAGGTCGATCCGATCCACCAGTTCCATATCAACAAGCTGATACCGATCGATATCGGCGGTTACGACTTGTCCTTTACCAATTCGGCGCTGTTCATGGTCGCGACCGTGGTCGTCGCCGCGGCATTCCTGTTTCTGACGACGTCGAGCCGCAGCCTCGTTCCCGGCCGGCTGCAATCGATCTCCGAAATGGCCTATGAATTCGTCGGCAACATGTTGCGCGACGCGGCCGGCACGCAGGGCATGAAGTTCTTTCCCTTCGTGTTTTCCCTGTTCATGTTCGTGCTGGTCGCCAACCTGCTTGGCCTGTTTCCGTATTTCTTCACCGTCACCAGCCACATCATCGTCACCTTCGGCCTCGCCGTCTTGGTTATCGGCACCGTGATTGTCTACGGTTTCGGCAAGCACGGCCTTGGTTTCCTCAAGCTGTTCGTGCCGCAAGGCGTGCCGGTGTTCCTGCTGCCGCTGGTGGTGCTGATCGAAGTGATCTCGTTCGTGTCGCGCCCCGTCAGCCTCTCGGTTCGTCTGTTCGCCAACATGCTCGCCGGGCACATCACGCTGAAGGTCTTCTCCGGCTTCGTGGTCAGCCTCTCGGCGCTGGGCGCGGTCGGCGTCGCTGGCTCGGTGCTGCCGCTGGCGATGGCCGTGGCGTTGACCGCGCTCGAACTGCTGGTCGCCTTCCTTCAGGCCTATGTCTTCGCGGTGCTGACCTGCATGTACCTCAACGACGCCCTGCACCCGGGGCACTGATAAAAAATTTCCGGCGCAAGAGTTTTCAACATTGCCGCCGGAATGGAATCGCAACGGAATTTCAGATCCAAAGGAGTTGAACAAATGGACGTAGAAGCAGCAAAGTACATCGGCGCCGGCATCGCTTGCCTCGGCATGGGCGGCGCGGGCATTGGCCTCGGCAACATCTTCGGCAGCTATCTCTCGGGCGCGCTGCGCAACCCGTCGGCCGCCGATGGCCAGTTCGGCCGTCTGATCTTCGGCTTCGCCGTGACCGAAGCTCTGGGCATCTTCTCGCTTCTCATCGCGCTGCTGGCCCTGTTCGGCTGAGCCCCTGTTTGGCTGAGCCGCCATTTGGCTAAGCTATGGGAAGATTGGACAGGCCGGCCGCGAGAGCGGCGGGTCTGATATCAGGGGATAGTCCATGTTCGTGACATCTGCCTTTGCGCAAGAGTCCGCGCCTGCCACCGAGGCTGGCCACGCTGCGACGGAAGGCGACACGCATTCCGGCACCAGCGTGCCTGCCGAAGCTCATGGCATGTTTCCGCCATTCGATCCGGCGACGTTTCCGTCGCAGCTTCTTTGGCTGGCGATCACGTTCGGGCTCTTCTACCTCTTCCTGAAGAGGGTGGTGGTGCCGCGCGTCGGCGGCATCATCGATGTCCGCAACGACCGTATCAGCCAGGATCTCGATCAGGCCGCGAAGTTGAAGGGCGAGGCCGACGCCGCCGTTGCTGCTTACGAGCAGGAGCTGGCGGAAGCCAAGAAGAACGCCAACGCCATCGGCCAGCAGGCCAATGACGCGGCCAAGGCGGAAGCCGAGACCGCGCGCAAGAAGATCGAGGCCGCGCTCGACGAGAAGCTCGGCGAGGCCGAGGCGCGCATTTCTTCCATCAAGGCCAACGCCATGAAGGAAGTCGGCAGCATCGCCGAGGACACTGCCTCGGCGATCGTCGAGGCGCTGGTCGGCGGCAAGGCCAGCAAGGCCGAGATCGCGGCCGCGGTCAAGTCCGTGGCCGGGTGAGGAGCGCATCATGGACGCCACATCTCTTGCAACGCTCTGGGCCACGATCGCCCTGGTCATCTTTTTGGGTATCGCCATCTACATCAAGGTGCCCCGCCTGATCGCCAAGGCGCTCGATGCCCGCGCCGCCAGGATCAGCAGCGAGCTTGACGAGGCGCGCAGGCTGCGCGAGGAGGCCCAGCAGTTGCTTGGCCAATACCAGCGCAAGCGCAAGGAAGCCGAGCAGGAGGCCGCAGACATCGTCGCCGCGGCCAAGCGCGAAGCCGAACTGCTCGCCGCCGAGGCGCACAAGAAGACCGAGGACTACGTCGCGCGGCGCACCGCTCTTGCCGAACAGAAGATCGGCCAGGCCGAGCGCGAGGCGATCGGCGAAGTGCGCGCCAGCGCCGTCGACATCGCCGTCGAAGCCGCTCGCACGCTGCTCGCCGGCAAGATCGACGCCAAGGCCGGCGCGGATTTGTTCAAATCCGCGCTCCAGGATGTGAAGGCGAAGCTGAACTGAGCCTTGACCGACGCAGAACAATCAAAAGCCGCCTGGGCAACCTGGCGGCTTTTTTGTTGGAGCAGTGCGCAGAAGCTGCCAATCTCCCCCCTCGTGGGGGAGATGCCCGGCAGGGCAGAGGGGGGCGCTGTCCCGCCAGCCTGTCAGACAATCCCTCAGACAATCCCTGCGCTGCCTTGCGACTTCTGCGTGAGTAGAAGTAGTTCTGGAAGGTAGCGATCTTTCGCGCCCCCCTCTGTCCTGCCGGACATCTCCCCCACGAGGGGGGAGATCAGCTATATCGCTGCCGCCCTAATCCAGCCCGGCGAAGCTCTCTTCTTCCACCACCTCGGCACCTTCAAGCCTGAATGGCGCGAACGACACGCGGTGCAGCCGCGCCACCGGCCCGTGCGTCTCGATCGCGGTGCGATGGCGGACCGTGGCATAGCCCATATGCACTTCGAAGCCGTAGTGCTGGTGATGGCTGCCGCAGCCGCACATCATGCGGTCGCGCATCACCTTGGCGACGATCGAGGCGGCGGCTATGGATTGCGAGCGCTGGTCGCCCTTGATCAGCGCGCGCCCCGTGCAAGGCAGGCCCGGCGGCACGTCGCGCCCATCGGCAAGCGCGAGCTTCGGCTGCACCGGCAGGCCGGCGACCGCACGGCGCATCGCCTCCAGGCTCGCCTTGAGGATGTTGCTGCCGTCAATGCCCTCGGCGCTGACCGAGGCCATCGACACGCCGAGCGCGGAGCCGATGATGCGCACGAACAGCGCCTCGCGCTGCAAATGGCTGAGCCGTTTGGAATCGTCGAGGCCGTCGGGGATGTTGGCAGGGTCGAGCACGACCGCAGCCGCCACCACCGGTCCGGCCAGCGGGCCGCGTCCGGCCTCGTCCATCCCCGCGACCGGCCACAGGCCTTCGGCCATCGCCTTCGTCTCGAAGGAGAAATCGGGTTTCTCGACGATTTCGAAGAGAGGCGGAGAATCAGAACGCGCGCGAGCCATGTTGCGGCGAGGTTCGCATCGGCTCTGATTCTCCGCAAGTCCCTCCGGGTCGGGTGGGGCGCCGGACCGGGAGGGCACCGTCTGCAGGCCGGGGCAGGCCGGACGGGATTTTTTCGCCACGGCGGCAAACAGCCGCGGTCGTTCAAAGCAGCATCAACTGCTCCTGGTCCTTGCCGGCGGCGACGAACTGGTCGGTCCGCAGCGTGCGCCGCTCGGCATTGAGACCGAGCCGCTTGGCGGTGATTTCGAAGCGCCGGCCGATCTGCCAGGCGTAAGGACCCGCGCCCTTCATGCGCTTGCCCCATTCCGAATCGTAATCCTTGCCCTCGCGCATCGAGCGGATCAGCGACATCACATGGCGATAGCGGTCGGGATAGTGGCGCAGCAGCCAGTCCTTGAAGATCGGGCTGACCTCGAGCGGCAGGCGCAGCACGACATAGCCCGCCTCGCGTGCGCCGGCATGGTGCGCCGAATCGAGGATGCGTTCCATCTCCTGATCGGTCAGCCCGGGGATGATCGGCGCCACCATGACCGAAGCAGGGATGCCGGCATCCGCAAGCTGCCTGATAGCCTCCAGCCGCTTGGCCGGCGTCGAGGCGCGTGGCTCCATGGTGCGCGCCAGCATGCGGTCGAGCGTGGTCACCGACAACGCCACCTTGGCGAGGCCCCGTTCAGCCATGCGTGACAAGATGTCGATATCGCGCGTCACCAGGGCGGATTTGGTGACGATGCCGACCGGGTGGCCGCGCGCCTCCAGCACTTCGAGGATCTCGCGCATGATCCGATACTGCTTCTCGATCGGCTGGTAGGGATCGGTATTGGTGCCGATGGCGATGGTTCGCGGCTGGTAACCGTCCTTCGACAGTTCCTTGTCGAGCAGGCGCGCCGCGTCGGGCTTGGCGAACAGTTTGGATTCGAAATCCAGCCCCGGCGACAGGCCCATGAAACTGTGCGTCGGCCGCGCAAAGCAATAGACGCAGCCATGCTCGCAGCCGCGATAGGGATTGATCGAGCGGTCGAAGGAGATGTCGGGCGATTCATTGCGGGTGATTATGGTACGCGGCTTCTCGACCTGCACCTCGGTCTTGAAGGGAGGCAGTTCCTCCAGCGAGTTCCAGCCATCGTCGAAGACATGCCGGCTGACCGGCTCGAACCGGCCGGACGGGTTGATGCCTGCCGACCGGCCGCGGTTGCGGTCCGGACGCACGCGCATGCCGCTCTGCTCGATCATCGCGTTGGCCATTTCGGCTCGTCCTGCTCCGAAGGCGGCAATGTCGGCGCGCATGATCGGTTCCATCTTCGCCCGCTCCCAAGGACTGTCCATGTTGTTTCGAATCGCTCTGTTCATGAATTTAATCCTATTTGCCGAACGAGAACAAAGCAAGAACTTTCTATGGTGCGCCGCAAAAACTGGCGCTGCGTTCCGCTTTCCGCTATTCGGCAAATGATGCTCACCGTTCTCATAGAGACCCACAATGACGAGGAGGGCCTCGCTCGCACCTTGGCGACGCTGATCGGCGGCGCCGTGGAGGGCGTGGTTCGCGAGGTCATCGTCTGCGACGCCGGTTCCACCGACCAGACCCATCGCGTCGCCGAGCATGCCGGGTGCCAGTATGCGACCGACGGCGTCGCGGCGGCCATCCGGCACGCGAAGGGCGATTGGCTGTTGCTGCTGGAACCGGGCGCGCGGCTGGTCGACGGATGGATCGACGAGGTCGTTGCGCATACAGCGAGGCAAACCATGGCGGCGCGGTTTTCACGCACACGCGCCGGCCGCGCGCCATTCCTGGCCCGTATCTTCTCGGGAAACCGTGCCTTGGCCGACGGGCTGCTGATCAGCAAGCGCCAGGCCACATCCTTGTCGAAAAGAGCCGGCAGCGCCGAGGCTCTCGCTCGCGGCCTGGCGACCAAGCGGCTGGATGCCGAAATCTGGGCCGCTCCGGCAAAACAAGAGCACCGCCCGTCCAAATGATTTTGCAGCTGCTCTGTCTACGTGCGTTGCACATGTGACGCGCAGCTAGCTTCCGATCACGCGGGTGCCGGCGCGCAGGCCGCGGCTGATGATGGAAGTGGTTTCGGTGTCTCGCGGTCCTCGCGCCGGTGCTTCCACGGCGAGCCGGTCATTCGCTAAAACGCATCTCCACAGGCATCCAGCGAAGACGACGTCTGGCTTGACGCTGTGTCTTGCTTTCCGCGTCGTAGTCGACCGGGATCGGTTCCTGACTGAACGACCTTTGATCGTCCAGGGCGTTGATGATGACGATTGCCCTGGCATCGTCCTCTCCGGCGATTGCGGCGGTATAGACACCGCATTCACCGCAGATCAGGTAGTCGGCCGTCCCTAATCCAAAACGGTATTTCTTCAATCGCTGGATGTCCTTGACTGAGATGACCAGTCTGCCGTCCGGATCGGCGACGGCGCGCGAGCCATGCTTGGTACAGAACGAGCACTGGCAGGCGCGAACCTCGATTTTCGATGGATCGAGCTCGGTTGAAAATCGAAGGCGTATGTTGCCGCAATGGCACCCGCCATTATGCACTGTCATCGCGTCCGCCCGTCTTCAACGGCGATGGCCGCCGCCGCGAGACGATACGTCCTGCCGCATCCGGTTTGGAATGGTCTTTCGAAGGCGAAGGCGGTGTTCTGCCTGGCAAACGCGGCGTGAAACCAGCGCCTTGCCTCGGCTTTCACGGAGCCGACATGCCGCGCCGCAGGTGCTCGTCCAGGCGCGGCATGATCTCGACGAAGTTGCAGGGCATGTGCCGGTAGTCGAGCTGCGCCTTCAAGATGCCGTCCCAGGCATCCTTGCAGGCGCCGGGCGAGCCCGGCAGCACGAAGACGAAGGTGGCGTTGACGACGCCGCCGGTCGCCCGGCTCTGGATCGTGGAGGTGCCGATCTTGTCGTAGGAAATGCGGTGGAACACCTCGGAAAAACCATCCATGCGCTTTTCGAAGATCGGCTCCAGCGCGTCCGGCGTCACGTCGCGCCCGGTGAAGCCGGTGCCGCCGGTGGTGATGACCACATCGATCCCATCATCCTTCGACCAGCCGAGCACCTTGTTGCGGATCTTGTCTCCATCGTCGGTGACGATATCGCGGGCGGCAAGGATGTGGCCGGCTTCCGCGATGCGGTCGGCCAGCGTCTGGCCGGACCTGTCGTCGGCAAGGCTGCGCGTGTCGGAAACGGTCAGCACCGCGATGCGGACCGGAATGAAGGAACGGCTCTCGTCAGTCCTGGCCATGGGCATCTGCCTCCGCCGTCATGCTGCGGGTCGCGGCGACGAACCAGTCGGGTTGCCGGGCACGGATGTCGGCGGCCGCGCGCTTGGCGACGTTGCCGGTCTCGAACAGGCCGAAGCACGTGGCGCCGGAACCCGACATGCGGGCAAAACCGGCCCCGGCCTTGTTCAGCACCGAAAGTGCCTTGCCGATAGCGGGCTCGATGGCGCGGGCCGCCGGCTCGAGATCGTTGCGCGTTATCTCCAGCCAGTTGCGCAGGCCGTGGAAGTCGACCACGCGCGGCAGCGGCGGCAGCGGATCATTGTCGCGCCGCGACAGCGCGTTGAATACGTCGGCCGTCGAGACCGCCTTGCCGGGATTGACCAGCACCAGTCCGAGCGCCGAGAAATCAGGCACGATCGACAGCACCTCGCCGATGCCGCGTGCAATCAGCGGCCTGGCCGCCAGGCACATGGGAATGTCGGCGCCGAGCGAAAGCCCGATCCGCGCCAGCGCGGCATCGTCGATGTCGAGTTGCCAGCCCGCCGCAAGCCCGCGCAGAACGGCTGCCGCATCGCTCGACCCGCCGCCGACGCCGGAAGCTACCGGCAGGTTCTTTTCAAGCTTGATGGCGACCGGCGGCGTGCCGCGAGGACCGGCTGCCTGCCGCAGCGCGTCACGCGCCCTGAGCACCAGATTGCTGCCGTCGACGGGAACATCCGGAGCGTAGCGGCCGGACACGCTGAAATCGTCTCGCTCGGCAAGCGCGATCTCGATCCTGTCGCCAAAGCGCGTGAACACCGCCAGGCTTTCGATCAGATGATACCCGTCATCGCGCCTGCCGGTGACATGCAGAGCGAGGTTTATCTTGGCGGGCGCCGGCCACATCCGGACGCGCTGGCCGGATTCCAGGCTCTCGATTGCGAGTGAAATGAGGATCAGTCCTTGGCCAGCCGGTACTCGCCGGTCTTCGGATCCTTCACCAGCGTTCCCATCGCGCCGTTTGCCGTCTGCTTTTCGGTGCGCCGCACCTTGGCGGTTACGCGCTCGGCCTCGCGGATGAAGGTGCGGTAGCCAAAATAAGCGGCGATCCCGACGACGGCGAAGAAAATGATCTGCGGCATATCAAAACTCCTCCCACGCTGGGCCGGCGAAGGGCGGCCGGTCGGGTCGGTTGGCGCATGTCGTCCAAAGGCGGTTTCTGGAGAAAAACGACATGCATGGAACTTCGAGGTTCATGCTAGACGGTTTTGCCAGGTTTTCAAAGCCCGAAGCGCGCCCACAGAGCGCGCTCTTGCGCCGCATCGATCACGCCGCCGGTGGCAGCGGCGGCAATATCGGGCGCCGAAAATCCCTTGCTCGAGCCGAACAGCCCGAAGCGGCCGAACAAACCGCGCGGCGCCGAGATCAGCTTGAGTTGGGTTTTCGCCCCGAACCGCGTCTTGAGCACGGATCGCATGTCGCCGAGCGCATCGACAAGCCCAAGCTCCAGGCCGCGCTTTCCGGTCCAGAACAGGCCGGTGAACAGGTCGGGATCGTCCTTGAGCTTGGTGCCGCGCCGCTCCTTGACCAGATCGATGAAGGTTTCATGCACTTCGAGCTGCAGCGCCTTCAGCCGTTCGATGTCTTCCTTCTTCTCGGGCTTGAATGGATCAAGCACCGACTTGTTCTGGCCAGCGGTGTGGACGCGGCGCTCGACGCCGATCTTCTTCATCAGCTCCGGGAAGCCGAACGAAGCCGAGACCACGCCGATCGAGCCGACGATGGATGATGGATCGGCGAAAATCTCGTCGCCGGCGACCGCGATCATGTAGCCGCCCGAGGCAGCGACGTCCTCGACGAAGACCAGCACCTTTCTGTTCTTCTCGATCGCCAGGTCGCGGATACGCTTGAAGATCAGCCGCGACTGCACCGGCGAGCCGCCGGGCGAATTGATGGAGATGGCGATGGCAGGCGCGTCGAAGGAAAACGCCTTTTCGATCAGCCCGGCGGTGGAGGCAAGCGACAGGCTGGGACGGAACGGGCCGCCGCCCGCCAGGATGGTGCCGTGCAACCGGATAACCGGAATGGTGACGACCGTGGAACGCCAGGATTTCGGCAGCAGGCGGTTGAAAAGGCGTTTCACTGAGGTCGATCTCCGCTCGATGGGTTGCCAGCATGTAGGAATTTCAAGGCCAACGGCAATGCCGCGGCCATCGCGGCCCGGTTGTGTTCAATCTCCGAACAAGGAGGCGAGGCCGTTGTTGATCATCTCCGTCCGTTCCGACGGGCCGTCACCCGTCTGCGCGTGAAGCATCAAAGGCGGCCGGATAGCGAGTTTGCCGCGCGCCCCGAGCGTTGCCCTGACGATGATGCGGATCGCCGCGGCATCGGGGCGGGGATGCACGGCCAGCATCTCGGCGTCGCCGAAACGGCCCGCGATCGCATCGAGAAGCGAACCGAGTTGCTCGGGCCGCGCGATGATGGCAAGCCCGCCGCGCGGCCTGACCACCGCTGCGGCACTGCGGATCCAGCCCTCTAACAGCCCGTCCTCCATGACATGCGCTTCCTTTCTCAAGCGCTCGGGCGTGGCGCGGTCCTGCGCGGCGTTGAAGGGCGGATTCATGATGACGAAATCGAAATCATTGTCGCCGAGGCCGGCCGCCGTCCTGGCGCGGCCCGAAAGCGCGACATTGGCGACGAGCACCGAAGCGCGGTCGACGAGGTGAGCGTTGCCGGGATGCGCGAGCGTGGCCGCGGCGAAAGCCGCCATTTCCGGCGCGCGTTCGACCAGCACGGCCCGGGCCGTCGGGCAGCGCGCCAGAACGGCAAGTGCCGCGGCACCGGCGCCGGCGCCGAAATCGGCGAGACGCCCGCCGAAGGAGGACGGCACGGCAGCCGCCAGCATCATGGCGTCCATGCCGGCGCGATGGCCGCCATGCTTGGGCTGCACCAGCCAGAACCGGCCGCGATGGAAGGCATCGACCGTGTGGGCTGGCGTGTCCGGGGCGAGGGCGGCTGGCGCGGCGGACATTATTTTTGGCGGATCTCGTTGGCGATGCCGGCATCCGTCAGGATGCGCCGCGCCGCGTCGGCCTTGTCGGCGTCGACCATGACGCGCCGCGGCAGGATGCCGAGCGAGCCGTCGAGCACGCTCATATTCTGGTCGGCCACGAAGCAGCCGATGCCGGCATCGCGCATCAGCGATTCGACGAAGGAGATGATGACGGCGTCGTTGGTGCGAATGAGCTCTATCATCGGACGAAACTCTCAGTTTGCCGCGTTCATGTAAACGCATGCGAGGCCCGAAACCAGAGAAGCCGCGCCAATTCGCCACTTGCCGTGGCCGCGTTCGCCGCCCTAGAGTCCGTAACGGAACTAAGGGTGCCGTCGCACGCGTTACATCAGACGGGAGAGTTTGTCGTGGGTGTCGTTCTCAACATCGAAAACGGAAAGCGGGAACCCGCCTCCATCAAGGATCTGATCGACCTGACGGCGGCCGACATGGGGCGCGTCAACGAATTGATCCTGTCGAAGGCCGGATCCGATGTCGAGATGATCCCGGAGGTCGCCAACCACTTGATCTCGTCGGGCGGCAAGCGGCTCAGGCCAATGCTGACGCTCGCCGCCGCACAGATGTTCGGCTATGCCGGCGAGGGCCACGTCAAGCTCGCTACATCGGTCGAGTTCATGCACACGGCGACGCTGCTCCACGACGACGTCGTCGACGAGAGCGGCATGCGACGCGGCAAGAAGACGGCCCGCATGATCTGGGGCAACCAGGCGAGCGTGCTGGTCGGCGACTTCCTGCTTGGCCAGGCATTCCGCATGATGGTCGATGTCGGTTCGCTGGAGGCGCTCGACATCCTGTCGAGCGCGGCCTCGATCATCGCCGAGGGCGAGGTCATGCAGCTTGCCGCCGCCAAGAACCTGGAGACCACCGAGGACGAGCATTTCGCCGTCATCAAGGCCAAGACCGCGGCCCTTTTCTCGGCTGCCGCCGAGGTCGGCCCCGTCATCGCCCAGGCGACGCGCAACGACCGCGCCGCCTTGCGCTCCTACGGCATGAATCTCGGGCTCGCCTTCCAGCTGATCGACGATGCGCTGGACTATGGCGGCACCAGCAAGGATCTGGGCAAGAATGTCGGCGACGATTTTCGCGAGGGCAAGGTGACGCTGCCGGTCATTCTCGCCTACCGGCGCGGCAGCAAGGCCGAGCGCACCTTCTGGAAGCGGGCCATCGAGGACAATGTCACCGATGACGCCGGCCTCGGAAAGGCGATCGGGCTGATGACCCACCACGGCGCGATCGCCGACACGATCGGGCGCGCCCGTCATTTCGGCGAGATCGCCCGCGACGCGCTGGCGCCGCTGGAGGCGACGCCGCAGAAATCGGCGCTGATCGACGTCATCGACTTCTGCATCAGCCGGGTGAACTGAGCCGCTGCCTTTCACGCAGCTCTCCTCTGGCTCGTGCTGGGGAGAAATCCGTGAATCCTTCTCCGCCGCCTCGACAAGCTGCCCGGCTGCAAATTATCTATAAAACATGGCAAAGGGCACGGACGACACCATCGCGGTGCGCATCGGCAAGGTTCTGGCGGATCGCATCATCTCGGGCGCGATCGAGCCGGGCGCCCGGTTGCGGCAGGACCATGTCGCCGAGGAGTTTAATACCAGCCATGTGCCCGTGCGCGAGGCCTTTCGCCGCCTCGAGGCGCAAGGCCTCGCCGTCAGCGAACCGCGCCGCGGCGTGCGCGTGGCGGCTTTCGACCTCGGCGAGGTCAAGGAGGTCGCCGAAATGCGGGCGGCGCTCGAAGTGCTGGCGCTGCGCCACGCGGCGCCGCATCTGACCTCCGCTATTCTCGATCGGGCCGAGGAGGCCAGCAAGGCCGGCGACAAATCCCGGGACGTCAGGTCGTGGGAAGAAGCCAACCGCGCCTTTCACCGGTTGATCCTGACGCCATGCGGCATGTCGCGTCTTCTCGCCACCATCGATGACCTGCACGCCGCAAGCGCCCGTTTCCTGTTCGCCGCATGGCGCTCGGAATGGGAGACCCGTACCGGCCAGGACCACCGGGCGATATTGGCCGCCTTGCGGCAGGGCAACACCGAATCGGCCGCGGCGACATTGGGGCGGCACGTGCAATGGATTGGCCGTAAGCCGGTCAGGACAGCCTCCGGCACCACGCGAGAGGCCTTCGCGATCGTGGGCTAACCGCCTTGCGCAAGGCGTGCCTTGCCATCGTCCGAAAATTGTGGCTTCGATAATAGATCGAAGGCAAAAATTATCTATAATTTTGGATCGACCAAGGGAGCCCCTATGACCGACATCGCGTTCTCGTCCGCAAAACCGTCCTTCAGCCCGCTCCGGCTTCAGGAGCGATCGCTCGGCTGGCAGGCGGGCGCCGTCGTGCTCGGCACCCTGTTTCTGGCGCTGTCCTCCTACATCGAGGTGCCGATGGTGCCGGTTCCGGTGACGATGCAGACCTTTGCCGTGACGCTGGTCGGCGCGCTCTACGGCTGGCGGCTGGGCGCGATCACCATCGCCGCCTGGCTGGCCGAGGGTGCGGTCGGCTTCCCGGTTCTGGCCGGCGGGGCTGCCGGCGTACAACATTTTATTGGCCCGACGGGCGGCTATCTCTTCGCCTTCCCGGTTGTCGGCGCACTGGTCGGCTGGCTGGCGGAGCGCGGTTGGAACGGCGGCAGGGTCGTGCTTGCCTTTGCCGCCATGCTGCTCGGCAACCTGCTGTGCCTAGCCCTTGGCACGGCGTGGCTCGCCGTCATCATCGGCGCCGAAAAGGCTGTTGCCTTCGGCTTCCTGCCGTTTGTCCTCGGTGGCCTGCTCAAGTCGGCGCTTGGCGCCGCCACGCTGATGGCGCTCCCGCGCGGCAAGGCGAAATAGCGCCAGCCGTGACGATAAGGCTGCGCGCTCATCACCTCCTTTGCCTGCTCACCTATGTGGGCAAGGGATACAGCCCCGCATTCACGGCCAACTACGACGGTATCGCGCAGCGCCTTGGCCGGGGCGAGGACATACTGGTCGTGTCCGGCCCGGACGACATCTGCGCACCGTTGCTGGATGAACAGGAGCCACATTGCCTGCGGGACAGCGCCGCCGAGCGGGACCGGCTTGCCGCCCACGATGCCGGCGCCTTGCTCGGGCGACCAATCCGGGCCGGTGCGCGCCTCGATCCCGGTGCGGACATGCTGGCGCGGATGCGGCAGGCCTTCTCGGCCGGCCTCACGCGCGAGGCCTGCCGAGGCTGTGAATGGAGCGGCCTGTGCAGCGCGGTGGCGTCAGGCGGATATCAGGGCGCGCGCCTGCGGCCCTCCGGTCTTCCGGGCACTCCTGACGCCGATGCGCCGGTTTCGGGCTGAAAGCCGTTCTTTGCCGGCATGGTTTGTTAATCGGGTGACCCGATTGTGAATTCGAGGCGGATTGAAGCGTGACCCCAAAAAGGCCATGCTTTTCTCCGAAAGATCGAATCTACGTCGATCCCGCTGACGCGGAGATGGCGCCTGGCTGAAAGGGATACGATGCAGCAGGGACGTGCGCGCTGGCTGACAAGGCTGGCACTTGTGACGGGCATGGCGATTTCGGCGCTGCCGGCCTATGCCAAGCAGACCACCGAACCGGTGAAGATCACATCTTTCTCGGGAGCCTATCTGGCTGCCCGGATCGCCGAGGGTGACAACGACCTGGATAATGCCATTGCCTACTACAAGCAGGCCCTGGCCTTCGATCCAAGCGATACGGGCCTGCAGCAGAGCCTGATGCTGTCGCTGATCGCGCAAGGCCGCTTCGACGAATCCCTTGTCTATGCCGACAAGCTCAAGGAAGTTCCCGACGTCGAACGGTTCTCGCGCCTGGCGCTGGCGGTCGATTCCTTCCACAAGAAGGATTTTTCCAAGGCGCAGTATTGGTTGAAGCTGTCGCTGGAATCCGATCTCGACCGGCTGATCTCCGGCGTCATGTCCGGCTGGGCCCAAGAGGGCGCCGGCGACCCCAGCGAGGCGATGGCATCCATCGACAAGCTGCAGGGCCCGGACTGGTTCGGCCTGTTCAAATCCTTCCACCGCGCGCTGATCGCCGACGTGTCCAACATGCCTGAGAAGGCCGACGCGATCTATGCCGCGACCATGCAGGACACCGCCGCCGGCAGCGCGGCTCCCGAAACATGGATGCGCAATGCGCAGGCCTATGCCTCGTTCCTGGCCCGCAAGGGCGACACGGCCAAGGCGGTATCGGTGCTCGACCAGGCCGAGGCGTTTTCGCCGGGCAAGCTGGAAATTGTCGCCTTGCGCGACAGGATCAGCAAGGGCGACAAGATCCCGCCCTTCATAGCCGGCCCATCCGACGGCGCCTCCGAGATATTGCTCGATCTGGCAACCGCGCTCAATCGCGGCGGCGGTGAGCCTTTCGTCAGGCTCTATCTGCAATATGCGCTGGCGCTGAAACCCGACAGCGATGCCGCCCTGGTGCAGCTTGCCGCCGTTTCCGAACAGCTGAAGGACGGCGAGGGGGCCATCGCGCTCTACCGACGGATACCGGATACCTCGCCGCTGAAGGAGCTTTCGGACTTACAGCTTGGCCTCAACCTGGCCGATCTCGATCGCCATGACGAGGCGATCACGCATCTGAAGGCCTTCGTCGATAAGCATCCCAACGACATGCGCGCCTATCTGGCGCTTGGTGGGGTCTATTCGTCGAAGGAGGATTTCCGTTCCGCCGCCAATCTCTACGACAAGGCCGTCGAGGCGCTGAAGACGCCGACCGCCGCCAACTGGAATATCTTCTACCAGCGGGGCATCGCCTATGAGCGGCTGAAGGAATGGCCGAAGGCCGAGCCGAATTTCCGCAAGGCGCTGGAATTGCAGCCCGACCAGCCGCAGGTGCTGAACTATCTCGGCTATTCCTGGGTCGACATGAATATGAACCTGAAGGAAGGCCTGGCGATGATACAGAAGGCCGTCGATCTCAGGCCGAGCGACGGTTACATCGTCGACTCGCTGGGCTGGGCCTATTTCCGCCTCGGCAGGTACGATGACGCGGTGCGCGAAATGGAACGCGCGGTGTCGCTGAAGCCGGAAGATCCGGTGCTGAACGACCATCTCGGCGACGCCTATTGGCGCGTCGGCCGCAAGCTGGAAGCCACCTTCCAGTGGAACCAGGCGCGCGACCTGAAGCCGGATCCCGACGTGCTTGCCGCCTTGCAGCAGAAGCTAATGAAGGGACTGCCGCCGATCGAGTCCAACACGGCGCAGGAAACCCCCAAGGTCAAGCCGGCACCGGCTGCGCCGAAGGGCTAAGATGAAATGATGTTGCTCGCGAACGGGGCCCTTGTCGGGCTCCGTTTTCGTTGGCAGCCGTGTCAGAACAGCTTGCGGTAGACGACGAAGCCCGAGCGTTCGCCGATCCTGTCGTAGAGCTTCATGGCGGTGTGATTGGTCTCGTGCGTCAGCCAGTAGACCCGGCCCGAACCGGCCGCCTGCGCCCGCTCGTAGACGCCCTCGATGAGAGCCCGGCCGATGCCCTTGCCGCGCAAGGTCTCGTCGGTGAAAAGATCCTGCAGATAGCAGTTCGGCGCGACCGCCGTGGTGCTGCGGTGGAAGAGGTAGTGCACGAGGCCGACGAGCCGTCCTTCACTTTCGGCAACCAGCGCATGCACCGGCTCATAGGCGTCGAAGAAGCGCGACCATGTCATGGCGGTGATCTCGCTTGCCAGCGCCGTCTCGCCCGAGCGCCCGTAAAACGCGTTGTAGCCGTCCCACAGCGGCAGCCATTGCGCGAAATCCTGGCGCGTGACCGGGCGGACGGTGATGGAGTTGGGCATGGCTGACCTGTTGTCTGGCGAGACGGAGTTGTGAGCGTTCACCAGAAGGCACGTGCTCATCGCCGGCAATGGGCCAGCCGCTCGCAAAGCTTTCGACATGCCTCGCGACGCCCGCGCCTTGCTTGACGCTTCGCCGCCGTGTCTCTAGGACGGGGCCGCAAGTCAGCCCTTGCAGCCGAGGCCACCGTGACGATTGAAATCCCCGCCCATATGCATCCCAGCCGCTCCTTTCAGGGGCTGATCCTGACTCTGCACAATTACTGGGCGGACTATGGCTGCGTGATCCTCCAGCCCTACGACATGGAGGTCGGTGCCGGCACCTTCCATCCGGCCACGACGCTGCGGGCGCTTGGACCGAGGCGCTGGAACGCCGCCTACGTCCAGCCTTCGCGCCGCCCCAAGGACGGCCGCTACGGAGAGAATCCGAACCGGCTGCAGCACTACTACCAGTATCAGGTGATCCTGAAGCCCAATCCGCCCAATCTGCAGGAGCTCTATCTCGGCTCTTTGGCGGCGATCGGCATCGACCCGCTGCTGCATGACATCCGCTTTGTCGAAGACGATTGGGAAAGCCCGACGCTGGGCGCCTGGGGCCTTGGCTGGGAATGCTGGTGCGACGGCATGGAGGTGTCGCAGTTCACCTACTTCCAGCAGGTCTGCGGCATCGAATGCGCGCCGGTTGCGGGCGAGCTCACTTATGGTCTGGAACGGCTGGCCATGTATGTGCAGGGCGTCGACAATGTCTACGACCTCAATTTCAACGGCCGCGACGGCGCCGACAAGGTCACCTACGGCGATGTCTTCCTGCAGGCCGAGCAGGAATATTCGCGTCACAATTTCGAATACGCCGACACGACGATGCTGCTGCGCCACTTCGACGATGCCGAGGCCGAATGCAAGGCACTGCTCGATGCCGGTGCGCCCGCATCGAACGACAATCTGCCTGTGCACCGCATGGTGTTTCCCGCCTACGACCAGTGCATCAAGGCCAGTCACGTCTTCAACCTGCTCGACGCGCGCGGCGTGATCTCCGTCACCGAGCGGCAGAGCTACATCCTGCGCGTGCGCAATCTGGCGAAAGCCTGTGGCGAGGCGTTCTTGAAGACGCAGGCCGGCGGGTTGGCGGCCTGATCTCAGGCACCCTCCCTCATCAAATCGAGGGAAGCGTTGATCGGCGATAGAATCTGGCCGCTCGGGCCGGCCATTATACGCAATGCTTGGCGCACGCCCGGCATCGAGAAGGCGCCATGGGCCTGAGCGGTGAAGCAGGCGATGAGCGCCAGGATTTGCAAAAGTCTGGATGCCGTTTTCATGGTCGTTCAGCCAATAGCTCTCTGCCTGAGCGTGGGTCGCTTCAGCGCTGCGTTCGGTTCATGGAAATCTTTGATCCAAGGACGAGTGGGATCATCCCGTCCCGACAGGACGCCCAAAATTTCTGGAAAGGGTGACAGCGGCCAGCCGAGTTGCTATGGCCTCTTTACCTCCCCCTGGATGGGGGAGGTCGCCGCGAAGCGGCGGGTGGGAGTGACAGCGCGACTTCTCATGCCGAAACTCGATCGGTTCAAACTGCGGTCGTCGCAACGGCTTCGTGCGGCAATGACCGACGAGGAACGCATTTTGTGGCGGCACCTATGGCGCATCCCGGTGGAAGGCACTCATTTCCGCAAGCAGGCGTCGGTCGGTATTTACTTCCCTGATTTCATCTCGCACCGCCTGAAGCTGATCATCGAGGTGGACGGCGCTCACCACAGTTTCGATCGCCAGCAACGACACGATGAAGTTCGGACAAAATGGTTCGAAAGTCAGGGCTATCGTGTCATCCGTTTCTGGAACCACGAAATCAAAAACGAACTGGATTCCGTGCTCGATACGATCTATGCGGCGGTGGAAGAACGAAAACCAGACCTTCGCCTGCCAGACGCCGAAGGCGCCAGAGATTGAGACGCCGCCACCCCACCCCGGCGCTGACGCGCCGACCCTCCCCATCGAGGGGAGGGTGAGGAGCTATCCATGCCTGACCTGCTTCTAGAACTTCGCTCCGAGGAAATCCCGGCCCAGCCGCGCGCCCGCAGCGCCGGAGGCGCGAGGACGCGCGAACAGGAAAATGGCATGCGGGCGGAGACACTCTGATGCCGGACCTTTTGCTCGAACTTCGCTCCGAGGAAATCCCGGCCCGCATGCAGCGCAAGGCGGCTGGCGATCTGAGGAAGATGCTGACCGACGGCCTGGTCGAGGCAGGGCTGACCTACGAGGCGGCGCGCGAGTACTGGACACCGCGGCGACTGGCGCTCGACATCAGGGGCCTGACCGCGCGCTCGAAGGACATCAGCGAGGAGATCAAGGGGCCGTCGACGACAGCGCCGGAACAGGCGGTCCAGGGCTTCCTGCGCAAGGCCGGGCTTTCCTCGGTCGCCGAGGCACACGTCCATTCCGACCCGAAGAAAGGCGATTTCTACGTCGCCCATGTCTCGAAGCCGGGCAGGGCGGCGGAAGAGATCATCGCCGGACTGGTGCCTGACATCATCCGCAATTTCCCGTGGCCGAAATCGATGCGTTGGGGGCCGGCCTCGGCCAAGCCCGGCTCGCTGCGCTGGGTGCGGCCGCTGCAATCGATCCTGTGCACCTTCGGTCCGGAAACCGAGGAGCCGGTCGTGGTCGATTTCGAGATCGACGGCATCCGTTCGGGCAATGTCACTTACGGCCACCGCTTTCACGCGCCCGGCGAAATCACCGTGCGCCGCTTCGACGACTATGTAAGCAAGCTGGAAGCGGCCAAGGTCGTGCTCGACGCAGACCGGCGCAAGGAGATCATCCTTGCCGATGCCCGCAATCTCGCTTTCGCCAACGGGCTGGATCTGGTCGAGGACGAGGGGCTTCTGGAAGAGGTGTCCGGGCTGGTCGAATGGCCTGTCGTGCTGATGGGCGCGTTCGAAGAGGCTTTCCTGGCCATTCCGGCCGAGGTGATCCGCCTGACCATCCGCGCCAACCAGAAGTGCTTTGTGACGCGGCCGCAGGGGCAAGGCGATACGCTTTCCAACCGCTTCATCCTCACCGCCAATATCGAGGCTAGTGACGGCGGCAAGGAGATCGCCCACGGCAACGGCAAGGTGGTGCGCGCGCGCCTCTCCGACGCGCTCTATTTCTGGACGACCGACCAGGGCGATTTGCCTGATCTCGCCGAGCTCGAAGCGTCGGCGAAAAAGTTCGGGCTCGACCTGAAGAAGCCTCTCGACCAGCGCATGGCACGCCTCGACCATCTTGGTGTCACTTTCCATGCCAAGCTCGGCACGCAGGGCGAGCGGGTCGAGCGGATCAGGCGGCTGGCGCAAGAACTGGCGCAGACCGTCGGCGCCGATCCCGCGCTCGCCGCTCGCGCCGCGGTTCTCGCCAAGGCTGATCTGACCACCGAAGTCGTCGGCGAGTTTCCCGAATTGCAGGGCGTCATGGGCCGCAAATACGCGCTGCTGCAAGGCGAACACCCATCCGTGGCCGTAGCCATCGAGGAACACTACAAGCCGCAAGGCCCGTCCGACTACGTGCCAAGCGATCCGGTGTCGGTCGCCGTCGCGCTCGCTGACAAGCTCGACACGCTGGTCGGCTTCTGGGCCATCGATGAGAAGCCGACGGGTTCGAAGGATCCTTATGCGCTGCGAAGGGCTGCGCTGGGCGTGGTGAGGATTTTTGTGGAGAATCGACTTCCAGCTCGGATGCTTCATTTCGCCGGCCGCGCATACTGGCAGCTCTTGCTCAGAGAGGCTCGCAGGCTAAGGGCATTCGACAGTTCTATGGAGATTGTTCCGTTAATTAACCGCATCACCAATTGGGGCTCACTATACAAAACGATCGTCGTCGCAGATCAATTTGAGGACGAATTGCGGTTCGGAGACCAGTTACGAGACTTCAATGAAAAATTCTTTCGGCGCCGTCCTTTCGTTGTCGGATGGGTTTTGCGCGACCAGGTTTCTGATGAAATTCCTGAGATCGCAATTGAATCGCGCCAATTGGAGGGAGAAATCCTATCTGACCTTCTCGCCTTCTTCCACGACCGCCTGAAAGTCTACCTTCGCGATCAGGGTGCCCGCCATGATCTCATCGACGCGGTCATCACGCCACAGGCCGACGACCTCTTGCAGATCGTGCGCCGCGTCGAGGCGCTGGGCTCTTTCCTAGACACCGAGGACGGCAAGAACCTGCTTGCCGGCACCAAGCGCGCCGCCAACATTTTGGCTGCCGAGGAGAAGAAGAAGACGGCGATCGCCGAAACCGTTGAGCCGGCGCTGTTCCGCGACGATGCCGAGAAATCGTTGTTCGCGGCGGTGAATCAGGCCGAGAAGCAAGCCGGCGAAGCGATTCAAAACGAAGACTTTTCCGCCGCCATGCTGGCGCTTAGCGTTTTGCGCGAACCGGTTGATTCATTCTTTGAACGCGTTCTCGTGAATGATGAGGATCAGGCCGTGCGTGCCAACCGATTGGCGCTGCTCGCCCGCATCCGCGCGGCCACCGACCAGGTCGCGGATTTCTCCAAGATCGCGGGCTAGAGGGACTTCAGGCGGTGACGCTCGTCCACGGCGGCAAAAGCGGCCGTCCGGCAATGGTGCCGGACGCCGGATCGACGTCAAGACAGCCGCTACTTGAGCTTGCCGACCCCAGGGACGGGCTGCTGCGCTGCCGCCGCCGGCGCGGCTGCCGGTGATGTCGCCGGGGTCTTCTGCCCATTCGCCGCCGGTGCCGCCGAAGCGGTGGCGGTTGCAGGGGCAGTGGCCGGCGCCTTGGCCTGCGTGGGCGTCGAGAAGGCGCTGCCGACGATACCGCCGCGAATGATCATCGGGTTTTGCAGGAAGCCGTGCCGCGCCTCAGGCGCGTTCGGGATGGCCGCCACCTTTTCATAGGTGACGTCAGGGTCGCCGAGCTCGGTGACCGACGGCGTATCGCCTGCCTGGGCAGCGTCGGCTGCCTTCAGCGCGACAATGGACGGCGTTGCGGACGGCGCGCCGGGAAAGACCAGTGACGAGGCCTGGGCCCCGCCGGCCATCGCCGCCAGAGTTACACCCAGCGTTCCCCAAATACGCACAGACACGATGAAAGCTCCCCATTACCCGGAAGCCGCACGATAGCGGGTCGGAATTGATGCCGGCTTTCACGGAATCGTAGCATTTTAGGGATTGGTGAATCGCCAAGGGACGGCTTGCCCCTTGGACGCCATCGTACTACGCAGCCGACATTCGTGAGGTGACGAGAGTGGCTGAAATTCTTGCCGTCGGCGAGGCGATGGAACGGGCATTGGCGTTGCTTGAAAGCGGCGATGTGGTCGCCATTCCGACCGAGACCGTCTATGGGCTCGCCGGCGACGCCACCAACGGCATTGGCGTGGCGCGTATCTTCGAGGCCAAGGGTCGGCCGCGCTTCAACCCTCTGATCGCCCATATCGCCGATATGGAGATGGCCGAGCGCATCGCTGTGTTCGATCCGCTGTCGAGGAAATTGGCGCTTGCGTTCTGGCCAGGTCCTTTGACGCTGGTGCTGCCGCAGCGGCCCGGCAACGGCACCCATCCTTTAGTCACCGCCGGGCTCGACACGATCGCCTTGCGCATGCCGAGGGGCTTCGGCGGCGACCTGATTGCAAGGCTCGGCCGGCCGCTTGCGGCCCCCAGCGCCAATTCCTCCGGCAGGATCAGCGCGACGACGGCGCAAGCCGTGGCGGCTGATCTCGGCGCACGCATAAAGCTGGTCGTCGATGGCGGGGCGACGCCGGTCGGGCTGGAATCGACCATCGTCAAGGCCGAAGAGGGAAAATTGCGTCTGCTGAGGCCCGGCGGCATTGCCGCCCAGGAAATCGAGGCGGTCGTCGGCATGGAGTTGTTGCGCGGCGCCGACGCCGGTGTCGAGGCGCCGGGCATGCTTGCCTCGCACTATGCGCCTGACGCCGCGGTGCGGCTCAACGCCGGGACCGTCGGCGAAGACGAGGCGCTGCTGGCCTTCGGCAAACGTCGCGCCGAAGGCTGGCAAAACGCGGCCGCCTGGCTCAATCTGTCCGAGGCTGGCGACCTGCGCGAAGCGGCGAGCAATCTTTTCGCCTACATGCAGGAGCTCGATCGCAGCGGCGCTCGGACCATCGCCGTCGAACCGGTTCCCTTCGACGGGCTCGGCGAAGCGATCAACGATCGGCTTTCACGTGCCGCCGCGCCGCGTGACAATAGCTTGCCGCCAACATAGTTTCGCGCACATGACCGACATCGCCGAGATTCCCGACACCGCTCTCATCGACCGCTTCGCGGCGATCGTTGGCGAGAAATACGCATTGCGCGACCAGCGCGATATAGCACCCTACATCACCGAACGGCGCGGGCTGTGGCATGGCGCGACATCGCTTGTGCTGCGGCCAGGCAGCGTCGAGGAGGTCAGCCGGATCATGCGGCTGGCGACCGAGACGGGGACGCCAATCGTGCCGCAGAGCGGCAATACCGGGCTGGTCGGCGCCCAGGTGCCGGACAGGTCCGGCCGTGAGATCGTGCTGTCCCTGTCGCGGCTGAACCGCATCCGCGAGATCGATGCCTTGTCCAACACCGTGACGGCGGAGGCCGGCGTCATCTTGCAGACGTTGCAGGAAGCGGCCGATGCCGCCGACCGGCTGTTTCCACTGTCGCTGGCCGCGCAGGGCTCCTGCCAGATCGGCGGTAACCTTTCCTCCAATGCAGGCGGCACCGGCGTGCTGGCCTATGGCAATGCGCGCGAGCTTTGCCTGGGCGTCGAGGTGGTGCTGCCGACGGGCGAGGTGTTCGACGATCTGCGCAAGCTGAAGAAGGACAATACCGGCTACGACCTCAAGAATCTGTTCGTCGGCGCCGAAGGCACGCTCGGCATCATCACCGCCGCCGTGCTGAAACTGTTCCCGAAGCCGAAAGGTCGCGAGGTTGCGTTCGTCGGCCTGCCGTCGGCCGAGGCGGCGCTGTCGCTGTTCAGCCTGGCGACGGACCGCGCCGGCGCCGCGCTCACCGCCTTCGAGCTGATCGGCAAGCGGCCCTACGATTTTACGCTGGCGCATGCCCAGGGCGTGGTGCAGCCGCTGGCGCAGGATTGGCCGTGGTATGTGCTGATGCAGATCTCGTCCGGCCGTTCGCCGGAGGATGCCAGGGCCCTGATCGAGGACGTGCTCGGGGCCGGGCTGGAACAGGAAATCGTCGGCGATGCGGTGATCGCGGCCAGCCTCGCCCAGGGCGATGCCTTCTGGAATTTCCGCGAGGTGTTGCCCGATGCGCAGAAGCCCGAGGGCGCCTCGATCAAGCATGACATTTCGGTGCCGGTGGCATCGATCCCACGTTTCATCGAAGAGGCCGCCGGCGCGGTGGCTTCGGTCAGCCCCGGAGCGCGCGTGGTCTGCTTCGGCCATATGGGCGACGGCAATCTCCACTATAACATCTCGCGGCCAGTTGACGGCGACGACCAGGCGTTCCTCGATCTCTACCACCCCATGAACAAGGCCGTGCACGACGTCGTGCGCTCCTTCCACGGCTCGATCTCGGCCGAGCACGGCATCGGCCAGTTGAAGCGGGACGAACTGATCGCCACCGCCCCGCCGATGGCGATAGACCTGATGCGCAGGGTCAAGCAGGCCTTCGACCCGGCCGGCATCATGAATCCTGGTAAGGTTATCTGATCCTTTCGGATTCAAGCGCTCGGTCGCATTCCGATAACCATCCCCGTGATCAACAAAATTTAACCGACTTTCTTAAGCGCGGCGGTAAGGAGGCCGCGCTACTGTTTCCACATAACGAGGCCGGGAAAACTGGCCCGGAGAGAACCGGACACCGGCTCTCAGGAGAAACAGGAAGGCATTCAATGAACACTGGACTGAAGCCAGTCTGGGCGGGACGCAACATGCGCCTCGACCCATTCCGCCTGCCGCAGGTGGTAAGCTACGCCACGCGCGACGACTATGGCGACGTGACCTTCACCATCGACCACCGTGGCGCCGTGATCCGCCGCCTGCTCGAGATGAGCGGCGTACCGGCGATCATCGCTCTGCCCGCCAATGCGTTCCGCGGCGTTGCCGCCCGCGCGATGGAGGACCCGGAAGGTAACGTCACGGTGACTTTGGAACTCCTGCACAATGATCCGATGCTGTCGGTGCCGCTGCTGGTGGCCGACGATCTCGACGACGTCGCCGCCGACTGGCGCGCCTGGGCCGACGCCTATCGCCTGCCGATGCTGTTGATCGAATCGGACGGCATCGCCCGCACGCTGGAGGAATCGCTCGGCGCGGCCATCAAGACGCTGCCGCCGCAGGACCGCCGCAAGGGCCGCGTTTCGACCATGCGCCGCCCGCGCTTCCTCGCCCGCCGCAGGGCGGGTGACCTCGGTCTCAGGCTGGTGATCGGCGGCGAGGAGATCATCGCGCGCGAATAGGCTGAAATTCTGTCTGGAAGGCTGGCGCCGGCTAGCGCCACCTTCTCTCCGTAAACGGGGAGAAGGAAAAGAAAACTACACCAGTGGCTTCAGCGCCACCCACAGCGCGCCGCCGATGAGGCCGAGGAAGATCAGCCAGCCGACCTGGTTGTTCGACCTGAACAGCCGCAGGCATTGATCCGGATTGTCGATATCCAGCACCAGGATCTGCCGCGCCATGTGGGCGCCGGCGGCGATAAGTCCGGCCAGAGCCACGACAGGGGCCTGCGCTGACGCGAAGGCGATGGCGAAGCAGACAAGCGCGCCGCCGTAAAGCCCGGCCAGCCACGACTTGGTGTTGTCGCCGAACAGGCGCGCGGTCGAGCGTACGCCCACGATGGCGTCGTCTTCCTTGTCCTGGTGCGCATAGATCGTGTCGTAGCCGATCACCCACAGGATCGAGCCGAGATAGAGCATGATGGCCGGCCCGTCGAGGTCGCCGAACTCAACCGCCCATCCCATCAGCGCGCCCCAGGAAAAGGCAAGGCCGAGAACCAGTTGAGGCCAGTTGGTGATCCGTTTCATGAATGGATAGATGGCGACGATGGCCAGCGAACAGACGCCGAGCAGGACGGCGAAGCTGTTGAACTGCAAGAGCACGGCAAGTCCGACCAGTGCCTGCAGGATGAGAAACAGCCATGCCCCCCGCCGCGTGACCTTGCCCGACGGAAGCGGCCGCGAGCGCGTGCGCTCGACCTGATTGTCGATGTCCTCGTCGGCCAGATCATTATAGGTGCAACCGGCGCCGCGCATGGCGATGGCGCCGGCCAGGAACAGCACGAGATACAAGGGCGCCGGCAGCAGCGAAGGCAGCGGATCGCCCGGGCGCGGATAGGCGCTGGCCGCGAGAGCCGCGGACCACCAGCACGGCCACAGAAGCAACTGCCAGCCGATCGGCCTGTCCCATCGGGCAAGCTGCGCATAGGGCCATATCGGCCGCGGCAGCACGCGGTACACCCAATGGCCGTTCGGCGCGTCGGCGACGCGGCCCTGGGCTGCTTTCGACTGAACCGTTTCCATGAACGATGGAGTGGCAGCAGCCGCGCAAACCGTCAAGCGGCGAGCAGGGCAGTGGCATTCGTCAGCGCTTCAGGAGGCGAAGATGTCGCGGGCGGAGAACCAGCTCTTTGCCACGTCGACGAAGGCCAGCACGGCATTGGGCAGGCGCTGATGCGTGTCATGGGTGAGGAGGATGCGCTGCATGGGCAGCGGATCGGAAAGCGGCTTGCAGACGAGAGGCAAGCCGTCATAGCTGCGGTCGCCATGCGGCCTCGTGTAACTGACGGCGACGCCGAAGCCGTTGGCCACCATGCTGCGCTGGAGTTCGAACGAGCTTGTCTGCCTGTCGGCGACCGGCGACAGGCCACGGCTGCGGAACAGGTCCAGCATGTGCTGCCAGCTATGCGGCTGGTCCGTCGTGATCAGCGGATAGGCGGCCAGATCGGCCAGGCTGACATCGGGACGATCCGCCAGCGCGTGTCCAGCCGGCAAAAGCGCGTGCGGCCTGAGCTCATGCAGCAGGATGCGGGCGAAATGCGAAGGCAGCCCAAGATCATAGGTGAGCCCGAGGTCGACGGCGGCATCGCCGAGGCGCCGCCCGAGCGTCTCGAAGGTCTCGTCGCGCACGATCACTGCAACCTCAGGATGGCGTTCCGAGAAGGCGCGGATCAGGGCCGGCGCGAAATAAGGCGCCAGATCTTCGAAGCATCCGAGCACCAGTTCGCCCCCGAGCGCCGACTTGCGCGAGCCGAGACCGATGAGCTCGTCCGTCTCGGCAAGGACCTGTTTCGCCTTGGCCACCACGGCGCGGCCGAAGGATGTCAGCGAAACGCCGCTTCCGCGCTGGCGCACGAAGAGTTTCTGGCCGAAATCCTGTTCGACCGCGTCGATCGCCACCGAAATGGACGGCTGTGAGACGTTCAGCGCCCTGGCCGCGCCGGTAACGCTGCCGTGGCGAGCGACGGCAACCAGATAGCGCAGCTGCGTTAGGGTCAGACTCATAGAGTGGCACTATGTGACAGATGAGAAGTTATTATTTTACTGAATGAAAGAGGCTTGCGATAGTGGCATCGATCCCTGAAAGGAGAATGCCATGGCTTCCCAGACCGCACCTCGCGCGATCGACACAGGCTTGATCGATGCGCGGACAATAGCGGATTACCAGCGCGACGGCGCTGTCTGCATCCGCGGCGCTTTCAAGGACTGGGTCGAAACGATCGCCGCCGGCATCGAGCGGAACATGCAAAACCGCAGCGCCACCGCATCGGATATCGCCAATGGCCGCGGCAGCTTCTTCGACGACTACTGCAACTGGGAACGCATTCCAGAATTCGTCGAGCTGGTGCGCGAATCGCCGGCGGCCGAACTGGCGGCCGCGGTGATGCGGTCGCGCACGGCGCAGTTCTTCCACGATCATGTCCTGGTCAAGGAACCGGGCACGCAGAAGCCGACGCCCTGGCATCAGGACATCCCCTATTATTTTGTCGACGGCCGGCAGACAGTGAGCTTCTGGATCCCTATCGACCCTGTAAAGGAGGCAACGCTGCGGCTGATTGCCGGCTCGCACAAATGGGACAAGATGATCCTGCCGGTGCGCTGGCTCGACGACAGCAATTTCTATGGCGACGAGGGTGACTACCTGCCGGTGCCGGATCCAGACACGGACTCCTCGCTGGAGGTGCTTGAATGGGAAATGGAGCCGGGCGATGCTATCCTGTTCGATTTCAGGACAGCGCATGGCGCACGCGGCAACCTCACTGCGGCGCGGCGGCGGGCGCTTTCGCTGCGCTGGGTCGGCGACGACGCCCACTATGTCGAACGGCCGGGGCGCACCTCGCCGCCCTATCATGGCCATGGCATGCAGCCGGGGCAGAAGCTGCGCGAGGACTGGTTCCCGATCGTCTTCCAGAGCTGAGGCGCTTGCCCGAAATCGGCGGCGGAGGACGCCGCCGATTTTCTGGCAGGGGTAACGTTCCCGTGCGCAATTTCGACCAAATCGCCCGGATGCCTTGACCCGTCGTCCAGAGAGCAATAGCGGGTTCTTTGGAAGATTACAGGCATCAAGAGGTGGCCATGAACGTTCTTCTTCTCGGCTCCGGCGGCCGCGAACATGCGCTCGCCTGGAAGATCGCCGCGTCGCCGTTGCTGACCAAGCTCTATGCTGCGCCCGGCAATCCTGGCATCGGCCGCGAGGCGGAGCTGGTCAAGCTCGACATCGCCGATCATTCCGCTGTCGCCGCCTTCTGCAAGGACAAGCAGATCGACCTCGTAGTGGTTGGGCCGGAAGGGCCGCTGGTGGCCGGCATCGCCGACGATCTGCGTGGCTGGGGCATCCGCGTCTTTGGCCCGTCGCGTGCGGCGGCGCGGCTCGAAGGATCGAAGGGCTTCACCAAGGATCTCTGCGCCAGATATGACATCCCCACCGCCACCTATGGCCGTTTCTCAGACCTGGCATCGGCCAAGGCCTATGTCGAGAAGATGGGCACGCCGATTGTCATCAAGGCCGATGGCCTTGCCGCGGGCAAGGGCGTCACGGTCGCAATGACGATGGATGAGGCGCTGGCCGCGCTCGACGCCTGTTTCGACGGCTCTTTCGGCACGGCCGGCGCGGAAGTGGTGATCGAGGAGTTTCTGACCGGCGAGGAGGCCAGCTTCTTCTGCCTGTGCGACGGCACTACAGCACTGCCCTTCGGCACCGCGCAGGATCACAAACGCGTCGGCGACGGTGATGTCGGCCCCAACACCGGCGGCATGGGCGCCTATTCGCCGGCCCCGGTAATGACGCCGCAGATGGTAGAGCGCACCATGCGCGAGATCATCGAACCGACCATGCGTGGCATGGCTTTAACGGGTGCATCCTTCGCCGGCATTCTCTTCGCCGGGCTGATGATAACGGACGAAGGGCCGAAGCTGATCGAATACAACACCCGCTTCGGCGACCCCGAATGCCAGGTGCTGATGATGCGGCTGAAGGACGACCTGCTGGTGCTGCTCAATGCCGCCGTCGATGGCCAGCTCGCGCACATATCGGCGCGCTGGAGCGACGAGGCTGCACTGACCGTCGTCATGGCCGCGAGGGGCTATCCCGGGACGCCCGAAAAAGGCTCGGTCATTCGCGGGCTCGATGAGGCTGCCAGCCAGGGCGCCCAGATTTTCCATGCCGGCACCGCCATCAATGGCGGTGCGCTGGTCGCCAATGGCGGTCGCGTCTTGAACGTCACCGCGGTCGGCGCGACTGTCGGCGAGGCGCAGGAGAAGGCCTATGCCGCGCTCGACCGTATCGACTGGCCGCAGGGCTTCTGCCGCCGCGACATTGGCTGGCAGGCCGTGGCGCGCGAAGCGGCAGGAGCAAGCTGACCGCAAGCATCCGGTCGCACAAATTCAGCGTTTGCCGCGGTCGGGTTCGGTAGAAGCGGTGCTCACCGGGTCCGCCGCCGCAGCGAAGGCGGCGTCGAGTTGCGCGGGGGTACGCTGCCCGGTGCGCTTCCAGGAGACATATTGGACGATGCCGAAGATCGGCCGCCGCGGCACCGTCTTCACGACAGGCATGCGGAACCCGTCGCGGAATTTCGACCAGCGCGAACCAAGCACCGCGACCATTTCCCCGAAACTCGGCGGCGTCGCCACATCGGCGTAGATGAGGGTGGTCTTGCCGGCCAAAGCGGCTTCGCGCGAGAGCGGCACCGGTACGCTGGCGAGATAATCCGCGGGCACGTCGATCAGCCCGCCGAACGGCCATTGCTGGCGCAGCGTGGCGGCATCTGTCGGCGCGACGTTGACGTCGATGTCGTCGGGCGTGCCGGCTACCCTGTAGGGGCACCGGAAGCGGCCGCAATTGGCCTGCGCCGAAAACTGCCAGAGCGCATAGCCTTGCCAGTTGCCGATGGGAAAATGCACGTCGATGTCAGGCTTGTAGCGCGCGTACCAGAGCGGCAGCCGCGACAGCAGCCGGTATTTGTAGCTGTTGTCGGCGATATACTGGGCGGTCTTGCCATTGGTGTAGAGTACCGGGAAGCGGCCGATGCGCCGATGCACCTGGCGCACGAACGCCTCGGCGTCGTCGAGCGACATCCATTGCGCGGGATCAATGCCTTCGATGTCGAGGGCCATGAGGTCGTCCGGCGCGGGATCGGCGAAATCGAGGAAATTATTGGCCTGCTCGACCGGATTGCCGGGGCGGGCGAGGTGATAGGCGCCCCATTTCAGGCCGAGGGCCTTGGCGACCACCTTGCGCGTCTGGAACAGTTCGCGCGTCACCGCATGGCGTTTCCACAGTGCCTTGCAGAGTTTGACCTCGGTATCGTCTCCGGAGCAGGAATAGGGCGGCGACATGCCATCGGAGGCTTTGTTGATGAAGCCGACGACGCGCTTGTCCGTGGCAAGCTGCGCCCAGTCGATGGAATTGTATTCGTAAGCATCGACGACAAGCGCCCGGTCGGCACTTTTCCACGGCTCGGAGAAATCCGAGACCCTTGCCGCCGTTGTCAGCGCCATCATCGCCGCGAGAGCGATCGCTGGGCGGCGAAGAAGATGCGCCGTTCTCTTCAAACAGGAATCCCCGTTGATCAAAGGCAAATCCTGGACCGCTATGGTTAAGGATTCGCTTTCAAGGCAATGCGGTCCGTCAGCCGAACAGCTTCAACGCCGTCGCTACTGATAGGAACAGCGACAACCGCCGGTCTTGAAATGGCCTGAAACCATATTTGCAATAGAAGGCGGCGGCCATGTCGTCCTTTGCGTCGACGATCAGTGCGAAGGAAGCAGGAGCAGCTTGGGCGCAGCGCCGAAGTGCATCCACGATCAGTATCGATCCTACTCTTTTTCCCTGATATCGGGTATCAACTGCCAACCTTCCGATCAATATGGCGGGCAGGACCGGGTAACGCGGTAGGCGTCTTGTCAGGTCTTCCGGCAGAGAAGTGATGGGCACATTTGACGCTGCAAGAGTGTAGTATCCGGCAATGAGATCGACATCACGGTCCGCGGCGACAAAGCAGTTGCTAACTCGGCGTTTGACGTCCTGGCTTGCCAACTCGTGTAGATATTGGCCGAGTGCCAGCACGCCACAGCTGAATGTCTTACGATCATACGATCCGCCCAGCGGCTCGATGATCAAGCCTAGACTCACCGGGATTCGACGACAACTCGCTTGTAGGCGTCGGCGGCTTTGCGCAGCGCTTCATTAGGTTCGGGCGGATTGAGAATGGCCTCTACCAGAGCGAGCTGATCCTCGATGGATAGGCGGATGATAGCGATCTCCTCAATGGTGCGTTGTGCAGCTTCCTGCGCTGCGGAGACCACGAAGTCGCTGACGCTGCGGCCCTGGATTTCGGCGGCACGTTTCATCACACTCAGCATATCCGGGGATATCCGAGCTTCGAGACGGGAGGTACGGGTCAGTTGGTTTGTCATTTCGATCACCTCTAGCACGGTATGTACGGGAATACATATCAAGTGCGACGGTCAGCGCGGCCGAATGGCTGAACTTCAAACGGATCCGGCGCGGGCTGTTGCGGCAGCGTGCCTTCGGCCGCGCGTTTGCGATGATGGGCGATCGAGCATTTCGGCGAGCACAATATACCGCGATCCGACCAATAGGCGGCGCCGTTTTCCAATTCACCGTGATAATATGAGAACCCCGCCGCCCGGTAGGGCAGGCCGCACTCGATACAACGGTAGGCGTCAGGTCTGGCAAGCATGAGTTGGTTTCCAGTCGGCTGGTTCTGGTCTGTTGCCGGTCGATTTTGACCCGGCGTCCATCGCATTTAATACGAGCCGGCGCGATTGCAAAATCAGCGTGACAAAATTTGACGTTTACGTAAAAAGAAGATGGGCGATCGCCCAAAGGCGAATACGGTGTGTGGCAAGCAGGTCCCACTCAGGTCCTAGGATCAGCCTGGCCGATGCATCAGGAGGAGCGAGCGGCATGTATCTGGCACCGGTCGAGGACATCGCGTTCACCCTCAAGCATGTGGCCGGCCTGAAGCCTGCCCTCGATGACGGCACGTTCGGCGATCTCGGCGAGGATCTCGTCGACGCCGTTCTTAGCGAGGCCGGCCGCTTCGCCACCGAAGAGGTCGCGCCGCTCTACAAGATTGGCGACGAGCACGGCGCGGTGCTGAAGGACGCGGCAGTGACCATGCCGCCGGGCTGGAAGGAACTTTATCGCCGCTGGATCGACGGCGGCTGGAACGCGCTCTCCGGCCCGGAAGGATATGGCGGGCAGGCGCTTCCGACCATGCTCGGCGTCGCCGCGCTCGAAATGTGGAATTCCGCCGCCATGGCCTTCGGCATTGGCCCGACGCTGACCATGGGTGCGGTCGAGGCGCTCGACAAGCACGCTTCGGAAGAGCTCAAGGCCAAGTATCTCGCAAAGCTCGTCTCCGGCGAGTGGATGGGCACGATGAACCTGACTGAGCCGCAGGCCGGCTCGGACCTCGCTGCCTTGCGCACGCGCGCCGAACCGGCCCGCGACGGCACCTACCGCATCTTCGGCCAGAAGATATTCATCACCTATGGCGAGCATGATCTCACCGACAATATCGTCCATCTGGTACTGGCGCGGCTGCCTGACGCGCCTGCGGGCACGCGCGGCATCTCGCTCTTCCTGGTGCCGAAATTCCTGGTCGGCGCGGACGGCTCGCCTGGCGCACGCAACGACGTCTTCTGTTCGGGCCTCGAGCACAAGCTCGGCATCCATGCCTCGCCGACCTGCACCATGATCTATGGCGACGGTTTTCAGGGCGCCAAGCCCGGCGCCATCGGATGGCTGATCGGCGAGGAGAACAAGGGGCTGGCCTGCATGTTCACCATGATGAACAATGCCCGCCTCGCCGTCGGGATGCAGGGCGTGGCGGTCGCGGAAGCCGCGACCCAGAAGGCGATCGCCTATGCCAATGAGCGCCGCCAGGGCAAGGCGGCGGATTACGCCGGCGCCGGCATGGCGCCGATCGTCCATCACCCCGACGTGCAGCGCAATCTCCTGACCATGAAGGCGCTGACGCAGATCGCGCGGGCGATCAGCTATTCCTGTGCCCATGCCATCGACCTGGCGCGCGTATCGTCTGGTGACCAGGCGGCGCATTGGCGCGACCGGGCCAACCTGTTGACGCCGCTTGCCAAGGCTTTTTCGACCGATATCGGCGTCGAGGTCGCCTCGCTTGGCGTCCAGGTCCATGGCGGCATGGGTTTCATCGAGGAGACGGGGGCTGCGGCACTCTATCGCGACGCCCGCATCGCGCCGATCTACGAGGGCACCAACGGCATCCAGGCGATCGATCTGGTGACCCGAAAACTGCCGCTCGGCGGCGGCGAGCATGTGCACGGCTTCATCGCCGAGCTTGCCGCTGTCGCCAGCGCCGTGCGGACATCAAATCTCGAAGGGTTTGGCCATACGGCCGATGCTCTCGACCGCGGGCTCGACGATCTGACGCAAGCGACACGTTTCCTGCAAAAACTGTCGGCCGATGGCCGGACTGGCGAGGCGCTTGCCGGCGCGACACCCTATCTCCGGCTGGTCTCGCTTGCAGCCGGCGGCGCCTACTTGGCGCGGGGCGCCGTTGCCGATCACGGCCGCGTCGCCCTTTGCCGCTTTTTCGCCGAAAACCTGCTCGGCGAGACAAGTGCCTTGAAGGAGCGCGTTGTCGACGGCGCCGCAAGCCTCGCCGCTGCCGGCAAGACATTGATTTCCGCCTGACGTTCACAAGGAAAGAACCGTGACAGACCATATCCTCGTCGAGCGCCAGGGCGCCATCCAGATCATCCGCATAAACCGCCCGGACAAGAAGAACGCGCTGACGCGCGCCATGTACGCCAAGATGTCGCAAACCTTGGCCGAAGGGGATGCGGATCCGGCAATTCGCGTCCATGTCTTTCTCGGCGTGCCCGGTGCCTTCTCCTCCGGCAACGACCTCGCCGATTTCATGGTCGTCGCCACTGGCGGCGAAGGCGGCACGGAAGTCTGGGATTTCCTGATGGCGCTGGCCAGGGTCGCAAAACCCATCGTCTCCGGTGTCGACGGCATCGCGGTCGGCATCGGCACCACGCTCAATTTGCACTGCGACCTGACCTTCGCCACGCCGCGCACCGTGTTCAGGACACCCTTCGTCGACCTCGGCCTTGTGCCCGAAGCGGGATCGAGCCTGCTGGCGCCGCGCATCCTGGGCCAGCAGGGCGCGTTCGCGCTGCTCGGCCTTGGCGAAGGCTTCTCGGCCGAACGCGCCAAGGCCGCTGGTCTGATCTACGAAGTTGTCGAGGAAGGAGCGCTGGAGGCGTCGGTTCTGGCGGCCGCCGGCCAGATCGCCGCCAAGCCGCCGCAGGCGCTCAGGATCGCGCGCGACCTGATGCGCGGCTCTCGCGAGGACCTCGTCGCCCGCATCAACGTGGAAAGCGAGCATTTTCGCGAGCGGCTGAAATCGGACGAAGCCCGCGCTGCACTGACGGCATTCATGACCAGAAAAAACTAGTTCGGCCCCGCCTCCCTTAGATGGGGAGGTCGGCCCGCAGGGTCGGGTGGGGTGGAGCGCCGACCTATCCCGCGTGCCTCGGTCGCCACTGGCCAGCCCGGGCTAGGCGCAGTGAGGATGTCGGCGCTAGTTTACAAACTCAGGGATAAAGCCGCGTCTTCTCCCAACCGCCCCCGGCATTGCGCGAAAACACCACGCGGTCATGCAGCCGAAACGGTCTGTCGTGCCAGAACTCGATCGTCTTCGGCACGATGCGGAAACCCGACCAGTGTTTTGGGCGCGGAATCTCGCCGATGGCGTAGCGGGCCGTGTATTCGGCCACCGCCTTTTCCAGCGCGAACCGGCTTTCCAGCGGCCGCGACTGTTTCGAGGCCCAGGCGCCGATGCGGCTGCCGCGCGGCCGTGTCGCGTAATAGGCGTCGGCTTCGGCATCGCTGACGATCTCCACCGGCCCGCGCACGCGCACCTGGCGGCGCAGCGATTTCCAGTGGAAGCACATCGCCGCCTTCATACTGCCTAGGATCTCCCGGCCCTTGGCGCTTTCGAAATTCGTGTAGAACACAAAGCCGCTCTCATCGAACCCCTTGAGCAGCACCATCCGCACATCCGGCATGCCCTCGGCATCGACGGTTGCCAACGCCACGCCGTTGGGGTCGTTCATTTCGCTTTTGGTGGCGTCGTCCAGCCATGCGGCAAAAAGGCGAAACGGCTCGGCGGCCTCGGTAAAGTCACCGCTTGTTAACTCAGTCTCACTCATAGTTTTTCTCAAATTTTCATCAAACAGGGGAGGTTGCCGATTGTCGCGTATCGCGCAAGCTTTTGACAGCAGGCAAGGCAGCCTATTTGCTTCAGCCAGCGCCAAAGCCGCGATCGTGATGATTGCCTTGCCGCTTGCCGCATGTGGCGCGGGCGGCTTCAGCCTGCAAAAGGCCGAGGTCGATCGCTCGATCCTGACCGGCAGCATTTCGGCTCCAGCCGCGCCGGCCGATTCGGACCGCGATTCCGACCAGACGACGATCGGCAACGCGGTGTCCTCCGCCGACATCGAGCAGCTCGGCGGTCAAGCCGTGCCGTGGGCCAATGCCGGTACGGGTTCGCGCGGCTCAATTACCGAACTGGCGGAATTGAAGGACGGGGGCCAGACCTGCCGCCGCTTCAAGGCTTCGCGCGAAAGCTTTGACGGCGTTGCCATGTTCGCGGGCGAACTTTGCCTGGCCAGCGCCGGCGGCTGGCGCATGCAGGACTTCAGGGCGCTTTGAGCTTCCACCTTTGAAATAACGTCCAGCACTGGAATTTCTTCCTATGCGAGCGCATATAAGAGGCGACTATGGACTCACTCTTTCTCCAGGGCAGGAAGCATGCGCGACCCCTATGAGGTGCTGGGCGTTGCAAAGAACGCATCGGCCAAGGACATAAAATCGGCGTACCGCAAACTCGCCAAGAAGCATCATCCGGACCAGAATCCGAATGATCCCAAGGCGAAGGACCGTTTTGCCGCGGCCAATCAGGCCTATGAGATCGTCGGGGACGAGAAGACCCGCGCCGCTTTCGATCGGGGCGAGATCGACGCCGACGGCAAGCCGCGTTTCCAGGGCTTCGAGGGCGCCCCCGGTGGCGGTGACCCCTTCGCCGGTTTTCGCCGCCAGCAGCAGGGAGCCGGCGGTTCGCGATTCGAGTTCCGCTCCGGACGCCCGGGCGGCGATCCGTTCGACGGCAACAGCGATATCTTCAGCCAGATTTTTGGCGACGTCTTCTCCGGCTCGCGCGGCCCCGGCCAAAGCGGGGCAGGAATGGGTGACCGCCGCCAGCCGGCAACTGCCGCCGACCTGAATGTCACGCTCGACATCACCATCGAGGAAGCGGCGAACGCTGAAAAGGTCACGGCGATGTTCCCTGACGGCCGCAAGGTGGCGGTCAAGCTGCCGGCCTATGTCGAGGACGGGCAGACCATCCGGCTGAAGGGGCAGGGCGAGCAAGGGCCGGGCCAGCCCGGCGACGCGTTGGTCAAGATCCGCTTCCGCCGGCATCCGCGCTACCGCCTGGAGGGCCGCGACCTGCATGCCGATTTGCCGGTGGGGCTGGCCGATGCCGTGCTTGGCGCCAAGGTGGCCGTAGAAACGCCGACCGGCAAGCTCGCGGTCAACGTTCCCGCCTGGTCGAGCTCGGACAAGGTCCTGCGCCTGAAGGGCAGGGGCCTGCCGGAAAAGGCCGGCGGCCACGGTGATCTCTACGCCCATGTGCGCATCATGCTGCCAGAAGGCGGCGACAGCGCGCTCGAAGGGCTGTTGCGCAGCCAAAAAGGCTGATTGGCGGCTCTTGTCCCCGAACTGTCCCGTTTGAGCGCTTGAAGGGGCTCTGTGCCTGTGCGATAGGGCTCTCCACAAATAAGAAATCTTGCGGAGAGCACGCATATGGCGGGTGGACAGGGCCTGATGGCCGGCAAACGCGGCCTGATCCTCGGCGTCGCCAACAACAGGTCGATCGCCTACGGCATCGCCAAGGCATGCGTCGACAACGGCGCCGAGATCGCGCTGACCTATCAGGGTGAAGCGTTCAAGAAGCGGGTCGAGCCACTGGCTGCGGAACTCGGCGCCTTTGTCGCCGGCCATTGCGATGTGACCGATCCGGCGAGCCTCGACGACGTTTTCGCAAATGTCGCCAATCATTGGGGCAAGCTCGACTTCCTCGTCCATGCCATCGCTTTTTCCGACAAGGACGAACTGACCGGCCGCTATGTCGAGACGACGCGCGATAATTTCCTGCGCACGATGGATATTTCGGTCTATTCCTTCACCACCATCGCCAAGCGCGCCGAGGCGCTGATGACCGATGGCGGTTCGCTTTTGACGCTGACCTATTACGGCGCCGAAAAGGTGATGCCGCATTACAACGTCATGGGCGTCGCCAAGGCCGCACTCGAGGCCAGCGTGCGTTACCTCGCCGTCGATCTCGGCGCCAAGAAGATCCGCGTCAACGCGATCTCGGCGGGCCCGATCAAGACGCTGGCCGCTTCCGGCATTGGTGACTTCCGCTACATCCTGAAGTGGAACGAGTACAATTCGCCGCTGAAGCAGACGGTCACCCAGGAAGAGGTCGGCGATTCCGGCGTCTATTTCCTGTCCGACCTGTCGCGCGGCGTCACCGGCGAAGTGCATCATGTCGATTCCGGCTATCACGTCGTCGGCATGAAGGCGGTCGACGCACCTGACATTTCGACAGTCAAGGATTAACTCCTCCGCCTATCCTCCGCCCAGGCCCTGGCCCGACCTCCGGAAGACCTGATGTACCCGCTGGTTTATATCGTGCGCCACGGCCAGACCGCGTGGAATGCCGAATTCCGGCTTCAGGGGCAGGCCGATACCGACATCAACGCGCTCGGCCGCGAGCAGGCGAGCGCAAACGGGCATCGGCTGGCTGACCTGATCTCCAATCCCGCAGAGTTCGATTTCGTTGCCAGCCCGATGCGGCGCACGCGCGAGACCATGGAGCGCATTCGCGCCGCCATGAAGCTCGACCCGGCTGCCTACGGGACCGATCCCCGCCTTGTTGAAGTGAATTTCGGCGACTGGCAGGGTTTCACCTTTGCCGAGCTGGAGACGCAATTTCCGGGTGCGAGCAGGACGCGTGCGCTGGACAAATGGAACTTTCAGCCACCGGGCAAAGATGCCGAGAGCTACCAGATGCTGCTAGAACGGGTAAAGCCGTGGTTCGACGCGCTCGAGCGCCAGACAGTCTGCGTGACGCATGGCGGCGTCATGCGCACCTTGTTTCGCTTCGTGCTTGACATGGCCGAGGACGATGCGGCGAAGCTGGCGATACCGCAGGACCGCGTGCTCAAGCTGGAAGGCGACAGCCTGGGGTGGCTTTAGGCACCTGGCACGATCCAGGAAGGCTCATGCAGGCTGCCGGCGCAGGTGCATAAAACGGCTGTAACGGCTCAACAAACGCCGAACAGCCGATTTGCATTGGAAGCCTAGTCGGAGTCGCTGTCAGGCAACTGCATATCGGTGACGACGTTTTCGCCATTGGTCACGTCATAGGCGATGACGATGTCCATGCCCGGCTTCAGCGCGTCGAGATCGGTTTCCGCGTTCAGCTTGTAGGATTTGCCGTCGTCCAGCGTCAGGGTCAGCGCGTCCTTGTCGATCTTCTTGATCAGGCCTTCGGTCTGCCCGGCGAAAGCGGCGGTGCAAAGCAGGAATGTGGCGGCAACAGCGCCAATCAGGGTACGCATCATCGTCCTCTTTGGTATTGCGCCGGCATGGGTAGCGGCGGATCCTCAACGGCGAATGGAGCAGAGCAGAAACCAATCGAATGTGTCAAAACTAAATCCGAAGATCACGGTTTGACCCCTGTGGAAAACGCCAATAGAAGGCAGGCTTCAGTCGGCTCCGATGCCGGGCAGGGCACTTTGCGATGTCTCACAACACGTTCGGCCATCTTTTCCGCGTCACCACCTGGGGCGAAAGCCATGGGGCCGCATTGGGCTGCGTGGTCGACGGCTGCCCACCCGGCATCCGCTTCACGCGTGACGAAATCCAGGCCGAACTCGACAAGCGCCGGCCCGGCCAGTCGCGCTTCGTCACGCAACGCCGTGAGCCTGACGAAGTGAAGGTGCTGTCGGGCTTCATCCTTGACGATGACGGCGAGACGATGATCACGACAGGTACGCCGATCTCCATGCTGATCGAGAATGTCGACCAGCGCTCGAAGGACTATGGAGAGATCGCCCGCCAGTACAGGCCGGGCCATGCGGACTACACCTATGACGTCAAATACGGCGTGCGCGACTATCGCGGCGGCGGCCGATCCTCGGCGCGCGAGACCGCGGCTCGGGTCGCTGCCGGAGCCCTCGCCCGCAAGGTCGTGCCGGGCATGGTGGTGCGCGGTGCACTGGTATCGATGGGCGAGAAGTCGATCGACCGCGCCAACTGGAACTGGAATTTCATTGGCGACGCGGACAATCCGTTCTTCACGCCGGATCCGGCGTCCGTTCCCGTTTTCACGAGCTATCTCGACGGCATCCGCAAGGCGGGTTCCTCCGTCGGCGCCGTGATCGAGATCGTCGCCGACGGCGTTCCGGCCGGCCTCGGCGCGCCGATCTACGCAAAGCTCGACCAGGATATCGCGTCAGGCCTGATGTCGATCAACGCCGTCAAGGGCGTCGAGATCGGCAACGGCTTCGAGGCCGCCCGCATCACCGGCGAACAGAATGCCGACGAGATGCGCATCGGCAATGACGGCCAGCCGGTGTTCCTGTCCAACAATGCCGGCGGCATCCTTGGCGGCATCTCGACCGGCCAGGCGATCATCGCCCGCTTCGCCGTCAAGCCGACGTCTTCAATCCTGACGCCCCGGAAGTCGATCGACAAGGACGGCAACGACGTCGAAGTGATGACCAAGGGTCGCCATGATCCGTGTGTGGGCATTCGCGCCGTACCGATCGGCGAGGCGATGGTTGCCTGCGCAATCGCCGACCATTATCTGCGGCACCGAGGACAGACCGGAAGGGAGTAGGCAATAGGGAATAGGCAGTAGGCTTTTTTCCTTTCCCCTACTGCCTTATTGCCTACTCCCTATTCCCTGCGAGCGAAGCGAGCATTCCATGTCTTACGACCAGAAGAAGATCGTCGAAGCAATCCGGGCCTTCGAGCGCGGCGAGATCGTCGTCGTCATGGATGATGACGGGCGCGAGAACGAGGGCGACCTGATCGTCGCCGCCGTCCATTGCACGCCGGAAAAGATGGCCTTCATCGTGCGCAACACTTCGGGCATCGTCTGCACGCCGATGCCGCGCGAGGAGGCCAAGCGCCTCAACCTTGCGCCGATGGTCGCCGACAATGATTCGGCGCACACCACCGCCTTCACGGTTAGCGTCGATTTCAAGCACGGCACCACGACTGGCATTTCAGCTGACGACCGCACGCTGACCGTGCGCAATCTCGCCAACGGCAATGTCGGCGCCTCCGATTTCGTCCGCCCCGGCCACATCTTCCCGCTCATCGCGCGCGAAGGCGGCGTGCTGATGCGTTCGGGCCATACCGAGGCGGCCGTCGATCTGTGCAAGCTCGCCGGCCTGCCGCCGATCGGCGTGATCTCGGAACTGGTCAATGATGACGGCACCGTCAAGCGCGGCCCGCAGGTCGCGGCTTTTGCCGAGGAGCACGGCCTCAAGCAGGTTTCTGTCGCCGACCTCATTGCTTACCGGCAACGCAAGGAAACGCTGGTCGAACGCGTGGCGTGCTCCGAGATCGACACGCTCGGCGGCAAGGCGCAGGTCTTCACCTACACGCTGCCCTGGGATTCCATGCACCATGTCGCCGTCGTCTTCGGCGACATCCGCGACGGAGAAGAGGTGCCTGTGCGTCTGCACTCCGAGGACGTGGTGACCGACGTCTTCGGCACCAGCCACCGGCTGGACGCCATCATGAAGGCGATGGGCGAGCGCAAGCGCGGCGTCATCGTCTATCTGCGCGAGGGCTCGGTCGGTGTCGCCCACCAGGAGCGCAACCGGCCGGCGAGCGGCGACCGGGAGGACCACGAAGAGGCGCGCCGCCGCGAGAATGAATGGCGCGAGATCGGGCTCGGTGCTCAGATCCTGAAGGATCTCGGCATTTCCTCGATCAATTTGATCGCCTCGCGCGAGCGCCACTATGTCGGCCTCGAAGGTTTTGGCATCCACATCGCCAAGACCGAGATTCTCTAGGTTCGACGGCGGCAATAGCGTCCGATCCGCTGAACCGGACGCGTCATGGTTCATTCCGCGGCAGCGACGGCCGCTTCACACCCATCCAACTCGCATTTGTGAGTGGCAAGACTGCGCTGGCCGAGCAGCACCGTGACCAGCGCGATGCCGCCCGCGACCACCGAGACCCAGAACCCGTTCTGGGCGCCGAACGCATCCACCACCGCGCCGGCGGCGAAAGAGCCCAGCGCCATGCCGATGCCGATTCCCGTTGTCACCCAGGTAATGCCCTCGGTCAGCATCGCTTCCGGCACATGCCGTTCGATCAGGCCGAATGCCGTGATGAAAGTCGGCGAGATCGCCACGCCGCTGATGAAGACGGTCAGCGCCAAAATCGGCACGCTGTCGGCGGTGAGCGGCAAAATCGTGCTGACTGCGATGATGGCGACCGCGACGGTCAGCTGGCGCTGTAGCGGCGTCTTGAGGTTGAGCGCGCCGACCACGATGCCCAACACGAACGATCCCAGCGCATAGACGCCGATCACCAGGCTTGCGGCACCGGCTTGGCCGAACTCCTTGGTGATCGCCACGGTGCTCACTTCCGTCGTCGCGAAGGTCGCGCCGATGAAGATCAGGGTGAAGGTGATGATCTGTACCGGCCGCAGGCGGATTGCCGAGCCAGTCGAACCATGGTCCACCGGCCGCACTTTCGGCTCGGTCGATCGCTGCAGGATGAATGCTATCGAGCCCAAAGCGAGAAACAACGTGCTCGCCAGCATGCCTGCTTCCGGAAACAGCGCCGCACTGAGGCCCACCGACAGCGCCGCGCCGGCGATATAGACCAGTTCGTCGGCCGCCGATTCGAAGGCGAAGGCGGTGTTCATCTCCGGCCGGCCGCGAAAAAGCTCGGTCCAGCGCGCGCGCACCATTGCCGGCATGCTGGGCATGGCCGCTGCCAGCAGCGCCGACACGAACATTGTCCATACCGGCCAATCCTGGTTGGCCGACGCAATCAGCAGCAGGAATGCCAGCACGGAGATGATGGTGGTGGGCACGACGATCCATGTCTGGCCGAGGCGGTCGACCAGCCTGGAGATCTGCGGCGCCAGGAAAGCGTTGGCCAGCGCGAATGTCGCCGAGACGGCACCCGCCAGCCAGTATTCGCCACGCGTCTGCGACAGCATCGCCACGATGCCGATCGGCGCCATGGCGATCGGCAGGCGCGCCATGAAGCCTGCAGCGGCAAAGCCCTTGGCGCCAGGGGCTCGAAAGATCTCGGAATAGGGGTTCTGCATGGTCCGTTCCTCGACAAAAGGCGATTCGGAAATTACATACGATGCGTATGAACACTAAATAGATCATACGTCGCGTATGTCAATTGGCATACGTGACGTATGTGGATAAGGCCAGAAGAGATGCACAAGCCCCGCAGGGAAATGATCGCCGAAACGCGCGCCAAATTGATTGCCGCAGCCCGGCATGCGTTCGGAACGATCGGTTATGCCGAGGCATCGATGGATGATTTCACCGCATCGGCCGGGCTGACGCGCGGTGCGCTCTATCATCATTTCGGGGACAAGAAGGGGCTTTTGCAGGCGGTTATCGCCGAGATAGACGCCGAGATGGCGGCACGGGTGAATGAGGTTGCAGCGAAAGCACCGACTCGCTGGCAAAGCTTCGTCGACGAATGCACGAGCTACATCGAAATGGCGCTGGAGCCGGAAATCCAGCGCATCATGTTTCGGGACGGTCCGGCCGTGCTGGGGGATCCCGCGCAATGGCCGAACGCCAATGCCTGCGTCGCGTCGATGACCGATCACCTGACGACGCTGCAGGGCGACGGGGTAGTTGTCCCGGGCGTAGACCCCGAGACCGCGGCACGGCTGATCAACGGGGCGAGCAGCCAGGCGGCGCAGCGGATCGCCAATTCGAACGACCCGGAAGCGACGTCGAAGACCGTGGTGGCGGCATTCAAGCAACTGCTCGAAGGATTGTTGAGGAAGGATGCCGGAGCCGCCTGACGACGGCAGGCCGCCGGCAGCGCGCTGCGCATGCCGTATCGGCAATCAAATCAATGGTTTGTCAGACTTTTCGCATGTTGCCGCCTTGAGGCGTGCGATCGTTGATTTGAGCGGAACTTCGCCCTGTCCGCAAAACGTCTCGCTCATGATCAGCTCGGGCAGCGGCAGCCGCCGCCCCCAGCCATGTGTTTCGAGGTCCGGTTTCGGCGCGAACTCCGAGACACGGCCGACACAGAGATAGGCCACCGGCGTCACATGCTCGGGAATCGACAGAAGGCCTTTCAACGCCTGCGCCTCGATAATGCTGACCCAGCCAACGCCGACGCCTTCGGCGCGCGCCGCCAGCCAGAAATTCTGCACCGCGCAGACCGTGCTGTAGAGATCCATCTCGGGATTGTGCCAGCGTCCCAGCGGCGAACCCTGTGAGCGTCGGCGGTCGCAGGTGATACAGATATTGAGCGCGCTTTCGCAGATGCCTTCCAGCTTGAGCTTGCGGTAGAGCGCCCGCCGCTCTTCCTCGATCGCCGGCAATTCCTGCTCGCGCGCCGCGAGGAACAGGTCGCGCACCTGTTCCCGTCGTTCGGTGCCACGAATGACGATGAAATTCCATGGCTGCATGAAGCCGACCGATGGCGCGTGATGGGCGGCAAGCAGCAGCCGCGCCAAGACCTCGTCGTCGACGGCCTCTGATGTAAAATGGCTGCGAACATCGCGCCGCGTGAACATGGCGCGGTAGACCGCATCGCGCGCCATCTGGTCGAATCCGTCACCCACGGGGATGGTCATATTGTCCGGCATCGCTTGTCCCCTTGCGATTGCAATCAACTGCCGTCCGCCTGACCATGCGGATGACGATGCCTGCCAGGCCGGTCTTCTGGCTCGGGATCAACCCGCATCCGGCGCCTTCCCGTCATCGACAGTGGCATTTACCGGCGCGGTCCCCCTTACAGCGTTGGGCACGCCACGGTATCAAACCGTGTTCCCGATTCTCCCGCTCGCGGCGGGCACCAGGCAGTGGCCGGGACTTTACGACGAAGGCCCTGCGCCGCCAATCCCCGTGGCGACGCGAACGGACGCAAGCGCGATTTTCCCCAACCATCAGGCCGCAACGCATGGCCATCGCCGCGCCAGGGCACTAGATAGGGAGCATGGCCACTCGTCTCTACACCCATCCGATCTTCCTCGAGCACATCACGCCACCCGGCCATCCGGAGCGGCCGGACCGCTTGCGCGCCATTGAGCGCGTGCTCGACGACGAGGCTTTTGCCGCGCTCGACCGCCTCGAGGCGCCACAAGGCGATGAGGCCACCATTCTCTACGCGCATCCCGAGGATTTCGTCGAGCGGGTACGCGCCGCCATTCCCGAGACGGGCATCGCCCGCATCGATGCCGACACAATGGCCAGCCCGAAGAGCTGGCAGGCGGCGATCACCGCGATCGGAGCCGCCAACGCCGCCGTCGACGACGTCTTTGCCGGCAGGGCAGACAACGTTTTCGTCGCCGCCCGGCCGCCCGGCCATCATGCGGAGAAAGCGACGGCGATGGGCTTCTGCCTGTTCAACACGGCGGCCATCGCCGCACGTTATGCACAGCGCAAACACGATATCGAACGCGTCGCCATCGTCGACTGGGACGTGCATCACGGCAACGGCACGCAGGATGTTTTCTGGGACGATCCGTCCGTGCTTTATTGCTCGACGCACCAGATGCCGCTCTACCCCGGCACCGGAGCAAAGAACGAAACCGGCGCCGGCAACATCGTCAACGCGCCGCTTGCGCCGCAGACCGGCAGCGAGGCGTTCCGCGATGCCTTCCTGTCGCGCGTGCTGCCCTCGCTCGACAATTTTGCACCCGACCTGATCATCATTTCGGCCGGCTTCGACGCGCATCATCGCGATCCGCTGGCCGAGATCAACCTGACCGAGGATGATTTCGACTGGGCGACCGGCCAACTCATGCAGCGCGCGGCGCGCCACAGCGGCAACCGGCTCGTCAGCCTGCTCGAGGGCGGCTACGATCTGCAAGGATTGGCATTTTCGGTCGCCGCCCATGTCGGGCGACTGATGAAAGGATGAATGATGGCTGGTGAAACCAACGAAGACGTCAAGGCGATGAGCTTCGAACAGGCTCTCGACGCGCTGGAGAAGATCGTCGATGATCTGGAGCGTGGCGATGTGCCGCTCGACCAGTCGATCAGGATCTACGAGCGCGGCGAGGCGCTGAAGGTGCATTGCGACCGGCTGCTCAAGGCGGCCGAGGACAAGGTGGAGAAGATCAGGCTGTCCCGCGACGGCAAGCCGGTCGGGACGGAGCCGCTGGACGCGGATTGAGGCACGCAGCCGTCTCTCTGGTTTTTGACACGATCATGATTGAGGATAGAACGCGTCCCGATTGAAACGGCTCCAGGACAAGAGGAGATACGGAAGCGATGTGCAGAAACATCAAGACCCTGTTCAATTTTGATCCGCCGGCGACCAACGACGAGGTGCGCGATGCAGCCCTTCAATTCGTTCGCAAGCTGAGCGGAACGACGCGGCCTTCGAAGCAGAACCAGCACGCATTCGACCATGCCGTCGAGGCCATCGCGGCGTCGGCGCGCGAGCTTCTCGATTCGCTTGAAACCAACCAGCATCCGCGCAATCGCGAGGAGGTTGCGGCCAAGCTGCGGGCGAAGGCGGCGATCCGCTTTGCCTGATCTGGCCAAAGCAGCCATCGGCCGCTGACAAGGAGAGTTCATGAGCTTCTTTCCCGGGAAGGACCCTGAAGCCGGCGATGCCTTTGCCAGCGACCAGATCGAATTGATGGTCATTCCGAACGCCAAGGACATTGGCGGTTTTCAGGTTCGCCGCGCCTTGCCGACCGCCAAAAGGCGGCTGGTCGGTCCCTTCATCTTCTTCGACCGCATGGGCCCGGCCATCCTTCGTGCCGGTCAGGCGCTCGATGTCCGGCCGCATCCTCATATCGGCCCGTCGACGGTCACCTACCTGTTCGACGGCAGGATCAGGCATCGCGATTCGCTCGGCACCGAGATGGTGATCGAGCCGGGTGACGTGAACCTGATGACCGCCGGCCGCGGCATCGTCCATTCGGAGCGCACGCCGGAAGAACTGCGCGGCGCGCCGATGTCGATCTCGGGGCTGCAGACATGGTTGGCGCTGCCGGACGGCAAGGAGGAAGTGGCGCCGGTTTTCGAAAACACCGCTGTCGCGCGGCTTCCCGACATCGACGCGGAAGGCGTCAGTGGCCGCATCGTCATAGGCGATTTCCAGGGGCTGCGTTCCCCGGTGCGGGCCGATTCCGAGACGCTCTACGCCGACCTCAGGCTGGCGCCCGGCGCCAGCGTGAAAATCCCTGCCGACGCGGAAGAACGCGCCATCTATACGCTGGAAGGCGAGGTCTCGATTTCCGGCGACGTGTTTCCGGCGGAACGGCTTCTGGTGTTCCGGCCCGGCGACGAGATCGTCGTATCCTCACAGGCTGGTGCCCATTTCATGCTTTTCGGCGGTGCCTCGCTGGGCTCGAAGCGCTACATCTGGTGGAATTTTGTCTCGTCCTCCAAGGAGCGCATCGAACAGGCCAAGCAAGAATGGAAGACCGGCCGCTTCGACATCGTTCCCGGCGATGAGGAAGAGTTCATTCCACTGCCGGAAGGCTGAGGAAGTCGACGACGGGGCGTGCCTTTCGCGTCATTTGGCAGGCATTTACTTTCGCCTGCCGGCGGCCTATCCCGCGCATGAACAGAAGCTTGGGCCTACCCGTGAACGCAACGCCGCATACGCCGCTTCTCGACAAGGTCCGTATCCCGGCCGAGCTGCGCACGCTTTCCGAAAGCGAATTGCCGCAACTGGCATCAGAGCTTCGCCTCGAACTGATCGACGCGGTGTCGAGCACCGGCGGTCATCTCGGCGCCGGGCTTGGCGTGGTCGAACTGACCGTGGCGCTGCACTATGTCTTCAATACCCCCGATGACCGGTTGATCTGGGATGTCGGCCACCAGGCCTATCCGCACAAGATCCTGACCGGGCGCCGCGATCGCATCCGCACCCTGCGGCAGGAGGGCGGCCTCTCCGGCTTCACCCGCCGCACCGAGAGCGAATACGATCCGTTTGGCGCCGCCCACTCCTCGACGTCGATATCGGCCGGCCTCGGCATGGCGGCGGCCCGCGATCTTGCCGGCGGCCGCAACAATGTCATCGCTGTCATCGGCGACGGCGCCATGTCGGCCGGCATGGCCTACGAGGCGATGAACAACGCCGGCGCGCTCGATGCCCGCTTGATCGTCATCCTCAACGACAACGACATGTCGATCGCCCCGCCGACCGGCGCCATGAGCGCCTATCTGGCGCGCCTGGCCTCTGGCAAGGCCTATGTCGGCCTGCGCGACTTCGGCAAGAAACTGACCTCGTATCTTGGCAAGCGTGCCGACCGTGCCATCACCAGGGCGGTCGAGCATGCGCGCGGCTACGTCACCGGCGGCACGCTGTTCGAGGAGCTCGGCTTCTACCATATCGGTCCGATCGACGGCCACAATCTGGACCATCTGATCCCGGTGCTGAAAAATGTTCGTGACAATGGCAAGGGCCCCGTGCTGATCCATGTCGTCACCCAGAAGGGCAAGGGCTACGCGCCGGCCGAGGCCGCGGCCGACAAATATCACGGCGTCAACAAGTTCGACGTCATCACCGGCGCTCAGGCCAAGGCCCCGGCCAACGCGCCGGCCTATACCAAGGTGTTCGCCGAAAGCCTGATCCGGGAGGCCCAGGAGGACGAGCGCATCGTCGCCGTCACCGCCGCCATGCCGGGCGGCACCGGGCTTGACCTGTTCGGCGAAGTGTTTCCGGCCAGGACCTTCGACGTCGGCATCGCCGAACAGCATGCGGTGACGTTCGCGGCCGGCCTCGCGACCGAAGGCTACAAGCCGTTCGCGGCGATCTATTCGACCTTCTTGCAACGTGCCTACGATCAGGTCGTGCACGACGTGGCGATCCAGAAATTGCCGGTGCGCTTCCCCATCGATCGCGCCGGCTTCGTCGGAGCCGACGGCGCCACCCATTGCGGCGCCTTCGACACCACCTTCCTGGCCTCCCTGCCGGGCTTCGTCGTCATGGCGGCGGCCGACGAGGCGGAACTGCGCCACATGGTGCGCACCGCGGCAACCTACGATGACGGCCCGATCGCCTTCCGCTATCCGCGCGGCAATGGCGTCGGCGTCGACATGCCCGATCGCGGCTCGGTGCTCGAAATCGGCAAGGGCCGCATCATCAGGGAAGGCGGCAAGGTGGCACTCCTCTCCTTCGGCACGCGCTTGCAGGATTGCCTGATCGCGGCCGAGGAACTGGGCGCGTCCGGGCTTTCGACCACCGTCGCCGATGCGCGCTTCGCGAAGCCGCTCGACGAGGATCTGATCCGGCGGCTGGCCCGCTCGCACGAGGTTCTGGTCACGGTGGAGGAGGGCGCCATCGGCGGCTTCGCCAGTCACGTTTTGCAGTTCCTCGCCCATGAGGGCCTGCTGGAAAGCGGCCTGAAAGTGCGCCCGCTTGTGCTGCCGGACGTGTTTGCCGACCACGCCAAGCCGGAAAAGATGTATGCCGATGCCGGTCTCGATGCCGCCGGCATCGTCCATACGGTTTTCACCGCCCTCGGGCAGGCGGCCCACGCCCAGCGCGCCTGACTCGACACATCAAGCGTTTTGAATCGGTTTGCCGGCTCGATGTCGTAACGCATTGTTGACATTGCTGTTTGGCGTTTTGCTTACCGTGTCTCTTGCCCGTTTTTCAACGGCACGCTGCTAGGTTCTGGCCAGGCAGGGAGACAACAAAAGTGAAGACGCTTCTGTGCGGTGTGGCGATCCTGACCGCCATCGCAGCGCCGGCCATCGCCGGAACGCGCTACGACCGCAATCTCGAGAAGGCGGCCGTGGATATAGTCGCCAGCAGGATGGGGCATATCAGGGGCGGCTTCTCCTACAAGCAGCTGCCGCAGCTTGTTGTCCCGCCGGACGCCGCATCGGCATCCGCCGCGCCAGTCGAGCGCCCGCGCAGGGAAGTTGCCCGCGATCGGGATGACGGCCTGTCTCCCGCCGTCGAACGGCAGGCTCCCCGCACCATCTTCTGATCTCGCCCAAATCAAACCACCCAAATCAAAACCACATGTCGCGCACGCAGCGGCCATCGCGCGGCAGATCGTCGTAGGTCTCGAGACCGTCGAAATGGTCGATCGGCAGGTCGGCCACGGCTTCCGGCGGCGCAAGCCTTACATTGACGGCGATCCGCGTGCGGCCGGCTGGGCGCAAACCGCGCCAGGCAAGCACGCACGCACATGTCGGGCAGAACAGGATCTCGAGCGTGGGTTCGGCCTTGCCGGCACGTTTATAGCTTTTTATCGGCCCCACGACGCGGATACGTTCATCGACAAAGTCGTAGGCCCAGAGCGTGCCGTAACGTCGGCACAGCGTGCAGTTGCAAGCGGTGATCGGCCCGGGATCGCCCTTCAAGGTCCAGTGGGCCGCACCGCAATGACAGCTTCCCGTCAGCATCCGTCCTCCTTCGCCTTCGGCAGCAAAACGGCGTTTCTTCCTTATCATCGTGGCCGACCTGATGCGATGTGCGACTGGCCGCGAGCGGCTCTCTGCGGTCGCTGCCCTGCGGCGATGTTGCTTCTCCTGCTCCAATCTCCTTGCCTTCGCCGCCGGCTTTCGCCAAGGAAGACCGATGAATTTTCCCCCGCCAGCCAGCACGCGCCAGCGGCTCGACGATCTGCTCGTCCAGCGCGGCCTGTTTGCCAGCCGCTCGCGTGCCCGCGACGCGGTCGAGCGCGGCACGGTAACGGTGGACGGCGCTATTGCCCGAAAGCCTGGCCAGGCCGTGCAACCGGAATGTGTCATCGCCGTTGATGACCCGGCCCAAGGCTATGTCTCACGCGCGGCGCTGAAGCTGATCGCCGGGCTCGACCATTTCGGCCTCGATCCGGCCGGCTGTGAGGCGCTCGACATCGGCGCCTCGACCGGCGGATTCACCCAGGTCCTGCTCGAACGCGGCGCGACCCATGTCACGGCGATCGATGTCGGTCACGGACAGATGCATGCTGATATCGGCAAGGACGCGCGCGTGACGGTCATCGAGGGGCTGAACGCCCGCGATCTCTCAACCGCCGATCTTGGCGGCCGCAGTCCGGACTTCATAGTCTCCGACGTCAGTTTCATTTCACTGAAACTGGCCCTGCCGCCTGCGCTTGCCATCGCCAAGCCCGGTGCCGCAGCGATGTTTCTGGTCAAGCCGCAGTTCGAGGCGGGTCGCGAGGCGATCGGCAAGGGCGGCCTGCTGAAAGACCCCTATCATGCCGCCCGTGTCGCCGGCTTGCTGCAGGATTGGCTGGATGCCGTGCCCGGCTGGCGCTCGCTCGGCTTGCATCTGTCGCCAATCGAGGGCGGTGACGGCAATCGCGAATTCCTGCTTGGTGGGGTCAAGGACCGATGAGTGCACGCTTCACCATCAAAAAGCTTGGCGCCCAGGGGGATGGCATCGCCGACACCGAAAGCGGCGATCTGTTCATTCCTTTCACGCTGCCAGGCGAGGTCGTCACCGCGGCGCGTGAAAGGGATCGCGCCACGCTGATGGCGCTGATCGAGGCCTCGCCCCTGCGCATCGAACCCGCCTGCCGCCATTTCGGCGAGTGCGGCGGCTGCGCCCTCCAGCATTTGGAGGCGCAAGCCTATCAGCAGTGGAAGCGCGAGAAGGTCGTGCATGCGCTGAGAGGCATCGATTGCGAAATAGGCGGTCTGGTCGCCTGCGCGCCGCACACGCGCCGCCGCGTCGTGCTCGCCGCCAGGCGCACCGAAACAGGCATGCTGCTCGGCTTCAATCGCCATCTGTCGCCGGAAATCATTTCCATCTCCGAATGCCCGATCTCGCTGCCTGGGATCGTCAACGCGCTCGACAGCTTGAGGGCACTCGCCGAATTGATCTGCGCCACCCCGAAATCGTTTCGCATGGCGGTCACAGTGACGGGTTCCGGCCTCGACGTGGCGGTGCATGAATCGGGCAAGCTCGGCGAAAACCAGCGCCGCATCGCCGCCAATTTTGTCATTGCGCAGGGCCTTGCCAGACTGTCCATCGATGACGAGATCATCATCGAGCCGAAGAAGCCTGTCGTCATGTTCGGCAGCGTTGCCGTCGCGGTGCCGCCGGGCGCCTTCCTGCAGGCGACGGAGGCAGCCGAACGGACCATGGCCGATATCGTCGGCGGACATCTGAAACGTGCCAAAAAAATTGCCGATCTCTTCGCCGGCTGCGGCAGCTTCGCCCTGCGGTTGGCCGCGAGATCGGAAGTGCATGCGGTGGAGGGCGATGCGGCCGCACTTTCGGCGCTCGATCGGGGTTCACGCTTCGCCACCGGCCTGAAACGCGTGACCGGCGAGCGCCGAGACCTGTTCCGCCGTCCGCTGACGTTCAAGGAGTTAAACGCCTTTGATGGCGTTGTCTTCGATCCGCCCCGCGCGGGCGCGGAGGATCAGTCGAAGCAGATCGCCCGCTCGGATGTTCCATTCGTTGCCGCGGTCTCCTGCAACCCGGTGACGCTCGCGCGGGATTTGCGCATCCTCATCGACGGCGGCTACGCGGTGAAAAGCGTGACGCCGATCGATCAGTTTCTGTGGTCGCCCCATGTCGAGGCTGTTGCCTTGCTGGAGAAGCCGCGGAAAAGACGCTAGGCGCTTAGCCCTGCTCAGCGAGACCGGCAGCGTCATGCAGTCTGCCCCGAAATCCCAGCCAGGTTTATCGCTAAAGTTGTGGATCATCGCCACTGCGGTTGAATCTGCCCCTCAAAAAGGCATAATCCAAATTGGGATAGGGGGAGAAGATGATTTCACCAGGTTTTGTTGCCGAGATTTTTGGTTCGGCTCTCATCATGGCGCTCACCGGTGCGGTGCTCGCTTGGATCTTGAGAAAATTCACGCGTGTGGGGCTGGTGCCATCCTATGCGCTTGGCGTCGCGGTCATGACGTTTGTCGGCGTTGCGCTCTATGTCTCGGGCCATGATGGGACCGTCGACTACCTGAGTGCATGGACCCAGTACGCGATCGGCGGCGTTATCGGCTTCCTGATCCTGTATGCCACGTCGCGCCGGTCTGTGAGCAAGACCTAGCAGACTGGCCACGAGGCGGCTTCAAACCCTTGTGCCGCCGACCGTCATCTGGTCCATTCTGAGGTGCGGCTGGCCGACGCCGACCGGCACGCCCTGTCCAGCCTTGCCGCACATGCCGATGCCGTTGTCGAGCTTCATGTCATTGCCGATCATCGAAACGCGGTGCATGGCGTCGGGCCCGTTACCGATCAGCATTGCGCCCTTGATCGGCTGCGTCACCTTGCCGTTCTCGATCATGTAGGCTTCGGTGCAGCCGAACACGAACTTTCCGGAGGTGATGTCGACCTGGCCGCCGCCGAAGGAGACGGCATAGATGCCGTTCCTGACCGAGGCGATGATCTCGTCCGGCTCCATGTCGCCCGATGTCATGTAGGTGTTGGTCATGCGCGGCATCGGCTGGTGCGCGTAGCCCTCGCGCCTTCCGTTGCCGGTGGCCCGCATGCCCATCAGCCGGGCGTTCTGGCGATCCTGCATGTAACCGACCAGCTTGCCGTCCTCGATCAGCACGTTGCGCGCCGAAGGCGTGCCTTCATCGTCGACGGTGAGTGACCCGCGCCGCTCGGCGATCGTGCCGTCATCGACGACGGTGACGCCCGTTGCCGCCACCTGCTGGCCCATCAGGCCGGCGAAAGCCGAAGTTTTCTTGCGGTTGAAGTCGCCTTCCAGCCCGTGGCCGACGGCCTCGTGCAGCATGACGCCGGGCCAGCCGCTGGAGAGCACGATGTCGAACGTGCCGGCCGGCGCCGGTACGGCTTCGAGATTGACCAGCGCCTGGCGCAGCGCCTCCTTGGCGGCGTGCTTCCAGCTGTCCTCGACGAGGAAGTCGCCGAACGCCTTGCGTCCACCCATGCCGTAGGAGCCGCTTTCCTGGCGATCGCCGTCGCCGACCACCACCGACACGTTCACCCTGACCAGCGGCCGGATGTCGCGCACCACCTGGCCGTCGGCGCGCACGATCTCGACATGCTGCCAGGACGAGGTCAGCGACGCCGAGACCTGGCGCACGCGCGGATCCTCGGCGCGCAGCCAGGCGTCGATTTCCTGCAACAGCTTCGCCTTGGCCTCGAAGGAAGGGGAGGGGATCGGGTTCTCATCGCCATAGAGATGGCGGTTGGTGCGGGCGGGCGCGGCGGCAAGCGTTCCGGAATAGCCGCCCTTGACGGTCGAGACGGCGTCAGCCGCGCGTCGCAGCGAAGCCTCGGACAGGTCGCTGGAGTGGGCATAGCCGCTGGCTTCGCCGGCAACCGCGCGTAGGCCGAAACCCTGGTCGGTGTTGAAATTGGCCGTCTTCAGGCGACCGTTGTCGAACACCAGCGCTTCGCTCTCGCTGTATTCGACGAACAACTCGCCATCGTCGGCGCCGTTGATGGTCTCTGCGACGATCTCCTTGACGCGATCGTCGGAAATATCGAATTGGCCGATAAGGCTGTTCATGGCGTATGTCCGTGGATGAATGGTTATATCCGGGATGTAGGCGCGAAGCTGCGCCCAGACAATCGCCAATCGGCATTCAAATGCAGGGCGGCGGCGTCCCGGATCTATCCCAGGTCCGGAAAACCTATCGTTGATCGGCAGCTCCCGGGTCGAGGCGCGGGAGTCTACGGCAGGGCTGCAAATCCGTCGGCAAAACCCTTGAGGTCCACCGGGATGCCGATGCCTTCTTCCGGCGTCTGGAAGACGATGAAGGTGGCCGACGTGCCGGTCTTCAGCGTATCGAGCAGCGGCTTCTCGAGGATGACCTCGGCGTAGCAGCCGTCCTGGAAGCAGCGCACGAAATAGGCGCGGCCGATATCCTTGCCGTCGACATTGAGGCCGAGCCCGTTGGGCAAGAGCACACCGAGCGGCGCCAGCACGCGCAGGATCTCCGCCTTGTTGTCGGCGGTGCGCAGCACGACGACCGACAGTCCCATCTCTGGGCGGTCCTCGGCGACGACGTTCTGCATCATCACGCATTGTTCGGACGTGGCGCCGGCCGGCGTGTCGCAGATGATCGACCACGCGCCATGGGTCGAGCGCACCGTGCCGCTCGGCTGGGCCGCGTTGGCCTGGCCGGCGGCCGACAAGCCGGCGACGGACAAGGCGGCGAGAAAGATGACCTTCGCCAAGGGGCTCGAAAGCCCAAATCCCGACAGCCAAGAGTTCATGACGGCTCCATTGCGAATCACGGCACTTTAAGCCGCGCCAAAGCCAAGTAAAGGACGAGACAGCGGCCGAGCCGCCACGAAAATGCCAATGCGGCGCTTTTCCTAGCCAATTTCGCCAGAATTACGACGCCAGGCGCGCCGGCCGGCAGCAAGCAGCCGATCCGTTGAACATAGCCGATTCGCCATCGCGACCGCCGCCTTCAAAGATGCATTCCGGCTTGCGCGCAAAAATGCCGCACGGTTTCCTCCGCTCCTTTCTTGCGGAGGGAAAAAGAGTATGGTTTGAACCAGCTTGAGACAGTCGGGATTCCCGTCCCGGCATTGTTCGTTATTCTCGTGGACACAGCCGCGAGGAACTGGGAGACGAAGAGGGCGATGAGAAATTTCCTGGCAAACGCCAAGCTTCCAGCAAGTGCCAAGTTTCTAAGCGCTTGTGCCGTTACCACGTTTTTCGCCGGCACGGCCGCCCATGCCGATCAGCCCGTCGAGTGGGAGACGACCTTCCAGGCGCCGGCAACCGACATGATGCGCCAGATCGAGTGGTTCGGAAACTACACGATGTGGTTCATCATCCCGATCACCGCCCTGGTATTGGTCCTTCTGATCTACTGCATCGTGAAATTCCGCGCGAGCGCCAACCCGGTTCCGTCCAAGACCAGCCACAACACGCTGATCGAGGTGATCTGGACTGTCGGTCCCGTCGTCGTCCTGCTCTGCCTCGCGATCCCGTCGTTCCAGCTCTTGACCGCGCAGTACACGCCGCCGGAAGAAGCTAAGCTCACCGTCAAGGCGACGGGCAACCAGTGGAACTGGGATTACGAATACCAGACCGACAACACGCTCTCGTTCAACTCGGCGATCCTCCAGGATGGCGACCGTGCCGCCGCCGGCAAGGAAGATCGCAAGGTCTATCCGCGCCTGCTTGCCGTCGACAACGAGATGGTGGTGCCCGTCCACACGATGACCCGGGTGCTCGTCACCGCGACCGACGTGATCCATTCCTTCGCCATGCCGTCCTTCGGCATCAAGATCGATGCCATTCCCGGCCGCACCAACGAGACCTGGTTCAAGGCGGAGAAGGAAGGCCTCTACTACGGCCAGTGCTCGCAGCTCTGCGGCAAGGACCATGCCTTCATGCCGATCGCCATCCGCGTCGTCTCCGACGCGCAGTTCAAGACCTGGCTGGCTGCGGCCAAGACCGATCTGCCCGGCGCCAACAAGACGCTGATGGCCGAGGTCGATGGCCAGAACAAGGTAGCGGCCGCCGGCAACTGATGCCGCGGGTTAGCAAGATTTAGGGAACGGAGCGGAACATGGCAGACGCTGCAGCTCACGACGGGCACGACCACAAGCCTTATCATGGTTGGGTGCGCTGGGTTTATTCGACCAACCACAAGGACATCGGTACGCTCTACCTGATCTTCGCGATCATGGCCGGCATCATCGGCGGCGCGCTGTCGGTCGCCATCCGCATGGAGTTGCAGGAGCCTGGCATCCAGATCTTCAGCGGTCTGGCGCAGATGGTCTACGGCATGAACGGTGACGCCGCGATCGACGGCGGCAAGAGCATGTACAACGCCTTCGCCACGGCGCACGCGCTGATCATGATCTTCTTCATGGTCATGCCGGCCCTGATCGGCGGTTTTGCCAACTGGATGGTGCCCATCATGATCGGCGCCCCGGACATGGCGTTCCCGCGCATGAACAACATCTCGTTCTGGCTGCTGCCGCCGGCTTTCATCCTGCTGCTTATCTCGATGTTCGTGCCGAGCGCGCCTGGCGCCTACGGCGTCGGCGGCGGCTGGACGCTCTATCCGCCGCTTTCGACCTCCGGTCAGCCCGGTCCGGCCATGGATCTGGCGATCCTGTCGATCCACATCGCCGGCGCGTCCTCGATCCTGGGTGCCATCAACTTCATCACCACCATCTTCAACATGCGCGCGCCAGGCATGACGCTGCACAAGATGCCGCTGTTTGCTTGGTCGGTGCTGGTCACCGCATTCCTGCTGCTGTTGTCGCTTCCGGTCCTTGCCGGCGGCATCACCATGCTGCTTACCGACCGCAATTTCGGCACGACCTTTTTCGCTCCCGATGGCGGCGGCGATCCGCTGCTGTTCCAGCACCTGTTCTGGTTCTTCGGCCATCCGGAAGTGTATATCCTGATCCTGCCGGGCTTCGGCATCATCAGCCATATCGTCTCCACCTTCTCGCGCAAGCCGGTGTTCGGCTATCTCGGCATGGCCTACGCCATGGTCGCGATCGGCGCGGTCGGCTTCATCGTCTGGGCGCACCACATGTACACGACCGGCCTGTCGCTCGACACGCAGCGCTACTTCGTCTTCGCCACCATGGTCATCGCGGTGCCGACGGGCGTGAAGATCTTCTCCTGGATCGCGACGATGTGGGGCGGATCGATATCGTTCAAGCCGCCGATGCTGTGGGCGCTGGGCTTCATCTTCCTGTTCACGATCGGTGGTGTTACCGGGGTTCAGCTGGCCAATGCCGGTCTCGACCGGTCGCTGCACGACACCTATTTCGTGATCGCGCACTTCCATTACGTGCTGTCGCTGGGGGCGGTGTTCGCCATCTTCGCCGGCTGGTACTACTGGTTCCCGAAGATGACCGGCTACATGTATTCGCCCGTCATCGCCAACACCCATTTCTGGGTCATGTTCGTCGGCGTCAACCTTGTCTTCTTCCCGCAGCACTTCCTCGGCCTTGCCGGCATGCCGCGCCGCACCATCGACTATCCGGACGCGTTTGCGGGCTGGAACATGGTGTCGTCCTACGGTTCGTACATTTCGGCCGTCGGCGTGGTGATCTTCCTCTATGGCGTGTTCGAAGCCTTCCAGAAGAAGCGGATCGCTGGCGCCAATCCATGGGGCGAGGGCGCAACGACGCTGGAATGGCAGCTGCCGTCGCCGCCGCCGTTCCACCAATGGGAGCAGCTGCCGAAGATCAAATAAGGCGGCAGCCCGGAATCGAAACCGCCGGCCTGCCGGCGGTTTCGGCCAAACGGAATATGGATTTGAGTACGCATGGCCCTTGTCGACGAAACCAGCATTGACGAAGCGGGCTTCCGCATGTCGGAAGCGACGGCGGGTGATTTCTTCGCCCTCCTGAAGCCGCGCGTCATGTCGCTGGTGGTGTTCACCGCCTTTGTCGGACTGGTCGCGGCACCCGTGACCATCAATCCGCTGCTGGCGGTGATCGCGATCCTGGCTATTGCCATCGGGGCTGGTGCCTCCGGCGCGCTCAATATGTGGTACGATGCCGATATCGACGCGGTGATGACACGCACCGCCACCCGCCCGGTGCCGGCCGGCCGCATCCAGCCCCACGAGGCGTTGAGCTTTGGGTTGGTGCTTTCGGTTTTGTCGGTGATGACGCTCGGCGTGCTGGTCAACTGGCTGTCGGCGGCGCTGCTGGCCTTCACCATCTTCTTCTATGCCGTCGTCTACACAATGTGGCTGAAGCGCTGGACGCCGCAGAACATCGTCATCGGCGGTGCTGCCGGCGCCATTCCGCCCGTGATCGGCTGGGCCGCGGTGACCGGCACGGTCAGCCTGGAGAGCGTCGTCCTGTTCCTCATCATCTTCCTGTGGACGCCGCCGCATTTCTGGGCGCTGGCGCTGTTCAAGTCGCAGGATTATGAACGCGCCGGCATCCCGATGATGCCCAATGTCGCCGGCCCGGCGTCGACCCGCCGTCAGATCTTCGCCTATGCTCTGGTGCTGGCCCCGGTCGGTGTGCTGCCGTGGCTGCTTGGCTACACCACGCCGTTCTATGGCGTGGCTGCCCTGCTGCTCGGGCTCGGCTTTGTCTGGTATGCGTGGAAAGTGCTTGGCATGTCCGACGACGATCGCGCGATGAAGCCAGCCAAGGCGTTGTTCGGCTATTCGCTGCTCTATCTCTTCGCCATCTTCGCCGTCTATCTCGCCGACAGCGTCGTCGAACGTGCACTTGCGGTGGGTGGAGCATGAGCATGATCGAAGACAAGCTCGAAACGGTCACCTTGACCGAACGCCAGCGGAAGGCCCGGCGCAACCGCTCGGTCGCCATCGGCGTAGCCTTGGCCGTGCTGGTCGTTATCTTCTATATCGCGACGATCGTGAAGTTCGGTCATAACCTCTCTGGCACGATGTGAGGCGGGAGATGGGTGTCGACACGAGCGCCAAACCGGCCGGGCACAACAGCAACCGCCTTGTTGCGGCCGTCTGCCTTGCCTTCTTCACCGGCATGATCGGCATGGCCTATGCCGCGGTGCCGCTGTACAAGATGTTCTGCCAGGCGACAGGCTATGGCGGCACGACGCAACGCGTCGAGAAGCAGTATGCCGGCCGCGTGCTCGATCGCGAGATCACCGTCCGCTTCGATGCCAATATCGCCGGCGTGCCGTGGGATTTCCAGCCGGTCCAGCGCTCGATGACCATGAAGATCGGCGAGACGGTGCAGGCGCACTATCAGGCGACCAACAAGTTCGATCGCCCCATCACCGGCCGCGCCACCTTCAATGTCCAGCCTGAACTGGCGGGTCCCTATTTCAACAAGGTCGAATGCTTCTGCTTCACCGACACCACGCTGAAGCCCGGCGAAACGCTTGACATGCCGGTCCTGTTCTACGTGGACCCCGATATCGTCAACGTGCCGGAACTGAAGGACGTGAAGACGATCACCCTGTCCTACACGATGTTTCCGGTCGAGAAGAACAAGCCGGTCGCATCGTCGGAGCCGGTCCAGGGCAACAGCAAGACAATTTCAAATACCGAAGGAAATCTCGGGGGTTGATATGGCAGACGCGCACGCAAAACATCACGACTATCATCTCGTCGACCCGAGCCCGTGGCCTTTCCTGGGATCGATAGGGGCGCTCGTCACCGCCTTTGGCGGCGTTTGCCTCATGGAATACCTGAAGGGCGGCTCGTTCCCGATCTTCGGCTTCAACATCGCCAATCCGTGGCTGTTCTTCATCGGCCTCGCGATCGTCCTCTACACCATGTTCGCCTGGTGGTCGGACACGATCAAGGAAGCGCATGAGGGCCATCATACGCGGGTCGTGTCGTTGCATCTGCGCTATGGCATGATCATGTTCATCGCCTCCGAGGTGATGTTCTTCGTCGCGTGGTTCTGGGCCTATTTCGATGCCAGCCTGTTTCCGAGCGAAGCCCATCAATATGCCCGCACCGCGTTCACCGGCGGCGTCTGGCCGCCGAAGGGCATGGAGGTTCTCGATCCTTTCCATCTGCCGCTCTACAACACCGTGATCCTGCTGTTGTCGGGCACCACGGTCACCTGGGCGCACCACTCCCTTATCCACGGTGATCGCAAGGGCCTGATCAACGGGCTGGTGCTGACCGTCGGCCTCGGCATGCTGTTTACCATGGTGCAGGCCTACGAGTACATGCATGCTCCGTTCGCCTTCAAGGATTCCATCTATGGCGCCACCTTCTTCATGGCGACCGGCTTCCACGGCTTCCATGTCATCATCGGCACCATCTTCTTGGCCGTCTGCCTGATCCGGGCCATGAAGGGCGATTTCACGCCCAAGCAGCATTTCGGTTTCGAGGCTGCCGCATGGTACTGGCATTTCGTCGACGTGGTCTGGCTGTTCTTGTTCGCCTCGATTTATGTCTGGGGATCGGTCGGCGCGGTAATCGAAGCCCATTGATACCGGTCTGATGATTTTTGAAGGGGCGGCTGCGGCAACGTGGCCGCCCTTCTTCTTTTCGGTGCAATGCGATCCGGGCGGTTGCGAGGGCGCGCAGTGTCGATGCCGGCGGCATGATCATGATCCACGGCCAGCCGAACGGATTCGGCGGCTGCTTCAATTGGTCGGCTGGACCGACGGCGGCATTGCCGTTACGGACTCCGGCATGGACGAAGTCTGGGCAGTGGTGGTCGATGGAATACCCATCAGGATTGAGCGGTAAGCAATGAGCGACGACAAGGCGATCTGGCCTCCGATCGACCCGATTTCGGCGGGCTTGCATGGACGCTGCCCGCGCTGCGGCGAGGGGCGGCTGTTTTCCGGCTTTCTCACCGTAGGCAAACGCTGCACCAATTGCGGTCTTGATTATTCCTATGCCGATGCCGGCGACGGGCCCGCGGTTTTCGTCATCCTGATCATCGGCTTCATCATCGTCGGCCTGGCGCTCTGGGTCGAAGTGACGCTGAGCCCGCCGCTCTGGCTGCATCTGCTGGTCTGGATCCCGCTGGCGCTGGTGCTGTGCCTGACGGCGCTCCGGCTGATCAAGGGGGTGCTGCTTACCCTGCAGTACCGCAACAAGGCGGCCGAGGGCCGGCTGGATCGCGGCGAATGACCGACATGTCCGCCAAGGGCGGTCGTTCGCGGCCAGGATCGGTATTGCTGCTCGGCATTGGCCTCGTCCTGCTCCTGATCCTGCTGGCGCTCGGCACCTGGCAGGTCCAGCGCCTGCACTGGAAGGAAGGTCTTATCCAGACCATCGACCAGCGCACCCACTCGCCGCCGCTCCCGCTGGCCGAGGTGGAGAAACAATTCGCCTCGACTGGGGACGTCGACTACACGCCGGTGACGGTGACCGGCACGTTCCTGCATTCCGGCGAGCGGCATTTCTACGCAACATGGGAAGGCGAAGCCGGCTTCAACGTCTACACGCCGCTGGCCCTCGACGATGGCCGCTTCGTCCTGATCAATCGCGGTTTCGTGCCATACGATCTGAAGGATGCCGCCAAGCGCGCCAAGGGACAGGTCGCGGGCAAGGTCACGGTCACCGGCCTCGCTCGCAATCCGCTGCCGGCAAAGCCGTCGATGATGCTTCCCGACAACGACGTGGCGAAGAACATCTTTTACTGGAAGGACCGTGACGTGATGGCGGCGAGCGCTGGCTTGCCGGCGAGCGCCAAGCTGGTGCCAATCTTCATCGACGCCAACAAGACGCCGAATCCGGGCGGTTTGCCCATCGGCGGTGTCACCATCATCGACCTGCCGAACAGCCATCTGCAATATGCTATGACCTGGTATGGGCTTGCCGCGGCACTTGCCGCCGTTCTCATCCTGCGGCTTCGCAGGCCAGCGAAAGAGGAATGAGCGCGACCGACCCGCTTGAAGGGCCATCGCCCTTGACAGGACGGGGGTAGGCACCTCATTTCGGCTCTGATCAAACGGCCCGGATTCATGCTTCAGACCAAGACAAAGCCTCCTCTGACGATCCGCCTCTGCCAGCCGCGCGGTTTTTGCGCCGGCGTCGACCGTGCTATCCAGATCGTCGTGCTGGCGCTGAAGAAATATGGCGCGCCGGTCTATGTCCGCCACGAGATCGTGCACAACCGCTATGTCGTCGAGGGTCTGCAAAGCCTTGGCGCCGTCTTCATCGAGGAACTTTCCGAGATTCCGGCCGAACATCGGCAGTCGCCGGTCGTCTTTTCCGCGCATGGCGTGCCGAAGTCGGTACCGGCGGATGCCCAGGCGCGCAATTTGTTCTATCTCGACGCCACCTGTCCGCTGGTCTCCAAGGTCCACAAGCAGGCGATGCGCCACCAGCGGCTCGGCCGCCACGTGCTCCTGATCGGCCATGCCGGACACCCCGAGGTCATCGGCACGATGGGACAATTGCCGGAGGGCGCGGTAACGCTGATCGAGACCGAAGCCGATGCCGCGAGGCTTGCGCCGACGGACCCGAAGGCGCTCGGCTTCGTCACCCAGACCACGCTATCGGTCGAGGACACGGCCGGCATCATCCGCGCGCTGCAGGACCGATTTCCCGATTTGCAGGCGCCGGCGGCGGAATCGATCTGCTATGCCACCACGAACCGCCAGGAAGCGGTCAAGGATACCGCCGCTGGCGCCGATCTCTACCTGATCGTCGGCGCGCCCAATTCCTCCAATTCGCGGCGTCTTGTCGAAGTGGCTGAGCGTGCCGGCGCCACCATGTCGCTTCTCGTGCAGCGCGCCGCCGAGATTCCGTGGGACGACATCGGAGACATCTCGACGCTCGGTCTGTCGGCGGGGGCATCCGCCCCGGAGATCATCGTCGACGAGATCATCGATGCATTCCGCCAGCGCTTCGATGTCACGATCGACCTGGCCATCACGGCCACCGAAACGGAGGATTTTCCCGTCATGCGGGTACTGCGCGATGTCGAACTGACGGCGGCCGACATGGCTTTCGTCAACGGGGCGCCGTAAGGCACATGGCGGTCTACACCGACGTTGCGGAAGGCGAACTCGGCGCATTCCTGAAGCACTACCCAGTCGGCGATCTCCTCTCCTACAAGGGGATCGCGGAGGGCACCGAGAACTCGAATTTTTTGCTGCACACCTCCAGCGGCTCCTACATCCTGACGCTCTATGAAAGACGGGTCGAAAAGGCGGATCTGCCGTTTTTCCTCGGGTTGATGGGCCATCTCGCCAAAAAGGGCGTGTCCTGCCCGCTGCCGGTAACCGCGCATGACGGCAGCGTCATCGGCACGCTGGCGGGCCGGCCGGCCGTCATCATCACTTTCCTCGAGGGTCTCTCGCTCCGGCGGCCGACATCGATCCATTGCGCCGAGGTCGGCAAGGCGCTGGCCTCCCTGCATCTGGCCGGTGCCGACTTTCCGATGACCCGCCCCAATGCGCTCGCCATCGACGGCTGGCGCAAGCTCTGGTCGGCAGCTCGCGACCGTGCCGATGAGGTCGAGCCGGGCCTTGCGGCCGAAGTCGACGCCGACTTCGCCGACTTCGAGCGGAATTGGCCGAAGGGTCTCCCGGAAGGCATCATCCATGCCGATCTTTTCCCGGACAATGTGTTCTTTCTCGGCGAGAAGCTCTCCGGCTTGATTGATTTTTATTTCGCTTGCAACGACCTCTACGCCTATGACGTCGCCACATGCCTGAACGCCTGGTGCTTCGAGAAGGATTTTTCCTTCAATCTCACCAAGGGCAAGGCGTTGCTTGCCGGCTACCAAGGTGTGCGGCCTCTGAGCAATCAGGAAAAGGCAGCACTTCCGATGCTGGCACGGGGCTCGGCGCTGCGTTTCATGCTGACCCGACTGTATGACTGGCTGACCGTTCCCGATGGCGGGCTGGTGATGAAACGCGATCCGACCGAATACATCAGGAGAATGCGGTTTCATCGGACGATCAAATCTGCTTCGGAATATGGGCTGGCATGAGCAAACACGTTGAGATCTTCACCGATGGCGCCTGTTCGGGCAATCCCGGCCCGGGCGGCTGGGGCGCGATCCTGCGCTTCAACGGCGCCACCAAGGAACTATCGGGTGGCGAGGCCGAGACGACCAACAACCGCATGGAATTGCTTGCCGCCATCTCGGCGCTGAACGCGCTCAAGGAACCTTGCACGGTCGATCTTCACACCGACAGCAAATATGTCATGGACGGCATTTCAAAGTGGATCCATGGCTGGAAGAAGAACGGCTGGAAGACCGCCGACAAGAAGCCGGTCAAGAATGGTGAGCTCTGGCAGGCGCTGGATGAAGCCAATCGGCGTCACAAGGTCACCTGGATCTGGGTCAAGGGCCATGCCGGCCATACCGAGAACGAACGCGCCGACGAACTTGCTCGTGAGGGCATGGCGCCGTTCAAGAAGGGCGCGGTCAAGCTTGTTGCTGCCCCAGCGAAGCCGGTCGCGCAGTCCAAGCAGCCGGCGATGGTAAAGGTGCGGCGCTCGACCCAAAGCTATTGAATTCCGGGGCGGCACCATTCCCAGACTGGATCTCTATCGTGCCGATCCTCCACTATGTGATGCATCCCCAGGTTCAGGTGGACGCCAAGATTCCGGTACCGGGATGGGCCTGTCCGATGTTGGACGCGCGAGAGCGATTGCAATGCTGGCTGCTTTGACCAACGTCCAGTGGGCGTACGCATAGAGCCCATAACGTTGCAGTTGCTCCGGGATAGGAGTAATATTTGCTACCAAAGAGCAATGAAGGAAGCCGGCGTGGCGAACGTGGAAAAAATGAGCATTGCGGTGACGCCGCAGCAGGCAGCCGTCATGCGAGAGGCGGTGGAAGCGGGCGAGTATGCCACTGCAAGCGAGATTGTGCGGGAAGCAGTGCGAGATTGGCTGGCCAAACGTGAACTGCGGCATGACGATATCCAACGGCTGAGACAGCTGTGGGATGAAGGCAAGGCAAGCGGAAGACCCGAGCCTGTGGATTTCGACGAGCTGCGAAAGGAAGCTCGGCGAAAGCTGACGGACGTCTCGCTGAATGGCCGTTAGGCTAGTCTGGTCACCCGCAGCTAGAGCGGACCTCATCGACATCTACATGGTGATCGGCAGCGAAAACATACGGGCGGCCGATCGTTATTATGATCGGCTGGAAGCGCGAGCCATGCAGCTGGCAGACCAGCCGCGCATGGGAGTTAGACGACTGGACATCAGGTCGTCCGCACGAATGCTGGTGGAGACGCCGTTTTTACTGCTCTACGAAACGATTCCGGACACCGACGATGGCCCTGTTGAGCAGGTTGAAATCGTCCGGGTTGTTGATGGGCGGCGAGATTTGAACCGCTTGTTTTAGCCATTCAGCGGATCAACAGCGCCGTGCCCCAAAGCCCGAGGGCGAACACGGTGTGTGACACCAGGTTCAGCGCCCGTACCTTCATCGGGTTGGGCCGCTTCGACGCTGCCCAGCCCGCGCCCATGCCGGGCGCCAGCAGGAACCAGCCGGCGCCGACCGTGACCATGCCGAGGATGAAAGCCGGCAGGAAAGTCGGCGCGACAAGCCAGCCCGCTCCGGCCACCACGACAAGGATGATGCCGTAGACGATGCCGACAAAATAGTGAAAGGCCCAGCCCAAAGCCGATTCGTGTACATAGGGCGTCGCATCGCCAATATCGTCGTGAAAGACTTTTTTCCGTAAATGCCAGACCCAGCGGCCAACGGGGGCCCAGTTCGGCCGTGCTTGACCGAACATCTTGTAGAGAAGAAAGGCCCAGATATCCATCAGCAGCGTGGCGCCGACGCCGATCGCCACGCTACGCCAGACGATGTCGAACGTCATGGTCAGAGCAGTTCGAGGATCTTGGCGGCGCCGGATTCATCGACGCCGGGCTTGGTCTCGACATTGAGGGCGGTGACCTTGCCGTCATCGACGATCATTGAAAACCGCTTCGACCGAAGACCCATGCCTCCGCCGGAGAAGTCGGCGTCGAGGCCGATCGCCTTGGCGAAGTCGCCATTGCCGTCGGCGAGGAACAGGATCTTGCCTTCACCGCCGGTGAAGCGTGCCCAGGCGCCCATGACATGGACGTCGTTGACCGAAACCACGGCGACCGTATCGACACCGCGCGCCAGGATGGCGTCGCGGTTCTCCAGGTAGCCCGGCAAATGATTGTTGCTGCAGGTCGGCGTGAAGGCGCCAGGCACGGCAAACAGCACGACCTTCTTTCCCGCAAAAATCTCGGCCGTCGTGATCGGCTTGGGACCGTCGGCAGTCATCGTCTTGAACGTCGTATCGGGCAGTCTGTCGCCAGCAGAAATGGTCATGAGTTCCTCGCTTGGGAGAATGGGGAAGGACGTAGCCTTGGGTAGCGAACTATGCGGTTTCCCGCAACCATCGCGGAGGGCTGGATCAAGGGAAAGGCAAGAGCCCTTCGACCGCGCCTGCCGAACTCGTCAGTGTATAGTGAAGTCCGCCATCCGTGGGGGTCGTCGATGGCCGGTCGAGGATCGGCACGGTGAAGACCAGCTTGCCGTTCTTCTGGCTGCGGGCCGGCGAACCGAACATGTAATCGCGGTCTCCTGCAACGAAGAAGTCAGCCGCTTCCGGATCGCCGGGAAAGCTCGCCTCCACAACCAGCGTTTCATGGTCGCCCGGCAGCACGTTGATGCCGAAGTCGGATCTTGCCGGCGCGGGCAAGGCGGCGAAGCTCGCCTTGACCAGCTCCGCGTCCTCGGCATTGTCCGGGTCGGAGCCGGGGTCGACGGTCAGCCGCGTCTGCACAGGGATGCATATCGTCTCGCAAATGCCGAGGAAAATGTCGGCGTCGATGACGGACGGATCCTTCGCGGCCGACAGCGTGAACGTCACCGGCAGCGAGACCGGATAGTCGTAGCCCGCCCATTTGCCGTAGCCGTCGTCATGACGCTTCGGCGCCGGGAAGGAAAGGCTGGCATCGGAAATGTTGGTGCTGGCCGAGATATCGAGTTGCGGCGGCACGCCCGCGTCGCCCGGGTCGCGCCAATAAGTCTTCCAGCCAGGCTTGAGCGCTATGTCGAGAACGCCCCGGATGCGGCCGGCATCGTCGGGCTTGCCGCTCGTCACCAGCCGTACCTTGCCGCCTTCGCTGTTGTACCAGGCGGACGAAGAGGCCGCGGCTGGGAGTGTGATTGCCGATCCGATAACGGCGCCGAGCAACAGGATTTTCAAGCTTTGCATGGTGATGATTTGATCGTCCGTTCATGGCCGTGCAATGATTTCATGGGCTTGCCGGTATCATATTTGCGTGACCTTTGCCGCAGGTAATGATCGGCCTGCGGCACGGGCTTGGTCGAAAACCGGCGCGGTACATCTTTTCGGCGCCCGGGAAACGCGTTACCCTCTGATCATGGACTTGTTGCGCCACAAGAAGACGGCCGCCGGCAGCGGCTTTCTCGACGATCAGTTCCTCATTGCCATGCCTGGCATGAAGGACGACCGTTTCACGCGCTCGGTCATCTATATCTGCGCCCACAGCGATGAGGGCGCGATGGGCCTGATCATCAACCAGACGCAGCAGATGCTCTTTCCGGACCTTTTGGTGCAACTTGGCATCATGAACGAGCACGAGGCGATCCGGTTGCCCGCCCGTACCCGTGATTTCGTCGTTCGCAATGGCGGGCCCGTCGACCGAAGCCGCGGCTTCGTGCTGCATACGGGCGATTACCGGGTGGAGTCTTCGTTGACCGTTTCCGACGATGTCTGCCTGACCGCGACCGTCGACATATTGCGCGCCATATCGTCGGGCCGGGGACCCCGTCACGCGCTGATGGCGCTGGGCTATTCGGGTTGGGGCGCCGGCCAGTTGGAAACCGAGATAGCCGAAAACGGCTGGCTGACTTGTCCGGCCACTCCGGAGCTTCTGTTCGATACCGACATCGAGCGCAAATACGACCGGATTCTCGCCTCGATCGGCATCGACCTCGCGCATTTGAGTGTAGCGGCCGGCCACGCCTGAGCTCCAGCGGCGTGAAAGCCAACTACGCCTGCGTCAGCGGATACTGTTCCTTCAGCGTCTTCAGCACCTGATCCCCGGGCATCGGGGCGCCGAACATGAAGCTCTGCACATATTCGCAGCCCATCTGGCGCAGCTCCAGCGCGTCGCGCTCGTCCGAAATGCCTTCGGCGACCACCGACAGGCCGAGCTCATGCGCCATGCTGACCATGGATTTGAGCAGCACGGCGCGTTTGGGCGTGCTGTCGTCCACGAAACTCTTGTCGATCTTGATCGTGTCGAAGGGAAAGCGCGTCAGGTAGGCCAGCGAAGAATAGCCGGTACCGAAATCGTCCAGCGACAGGCCGATGCCGAGCTGCTTCAGCTTGGTCAGCACATGGGCAGTCTGCTCGGGATTGTCCATAACCAGCGATTCCGTGAGCTCGAGCCGGAAGCAGCGCGGCTTCAGATTGGCTCGCGCAATCACGGAGCGGACGTCGCTGACCAGGTCGCGGCGGATGAGCTGGCGGCTGGAAAGGTTGACCGAAACCGACAGCGGCGCGTCGCCGATCTGCTTTTGCCATGCCGCCAGATCCTCGGCGGCTTGCTGCATGGCGAACAGCCCAAGCTGTACGATCAGCCCGCAGCTTTCGGCGACCGGAATGAAATCCGCCGGCGGGATCATGCCGCGGCGCGGATGGTCCCAGCGAAGCAATGCCTCGAAGCCGGCGACGCTGCCGTCTTCCAGCCGAACGATCGGCTGGTAGGCAAGCGTGAATTCGCGCCGTTCGATGGCACGGCGCAGGTCGGATTCGAACTGCAGCCGATCGGTGCCGACGGTGCGGAAGGCCGGGCGGAACGGTTCGATCCTGTCGCCGCCGAAGCGTTTGGCCTGATGCATGGCAAGCTCGGCGTCCTTGACCATGTCCTCGGCCGAGGTCTGCGCCGAGGTCCAGGTGATCAGCCCGATCGAGGCGGTCAGCACGATCTCGCGCTTGGCAAAGGTGATCGGGGCGTTGATGGCATGCTTGATGGCGTCCGCCACCGCCGCGATGCGGGCCGGGTCCTGCTCGGAAAGCAGCATCAAGGCGAACTGGTCGCCGGCGAAGCGTGACAGCGAGTCCTTCGGCTTCAAGAGCCGGTGCAGGCGTCGCGCGATGGTGAGCAGGATGGTGTCGCCGGCCGAGATGCCGAGCCCGTCATTGACCTGCTTGAAGCGGTCGATGTCGATGACGAAGACGGTCGGGCGCACCTTCTCTTCGGTCCGTGCGATCGAGATGATCGCCTCGAGCCGGTTCATGAACAATTCGCGATTGGGCAGGCCGGTGAGGTTGTCGTGCACCGCGTCGTGCAGCAGCCTCTCCTCGGATTTTTTCTGCTCGGTGACGTCAACCATGGTGCCGACACAGCGGATGACCTCACCGTCCGATCCGATAACCGGGCGCGCGCGCAGCGCAAACCAGTGATAGTGGCCGTCGGCGCCGCGCAACCGGAAGTTCTGCGCCACCTTGCCGCGACGGTGCTCGAGCACCACGTCGAGCGTGGTGCGGAACGTGTCGCGGTCATCGACATGCAGCACCGGCAGCCAGTTGCGGGCTGCACCCCCCAGGCTGTTAGGGGCGAGGCCGAGCTGGATGCTGACGTCGGGCTTGGTGACGACGCGGTCGCGCAGCACGTCCCAGTCCCACACCGTGTCGCCCGAGCCGGCCACCGCCAGCGCCTGCCGCTCGAGGTCGGAGAACAGGCCCTGGTGCAGCGCGCCGCCGGCAAAGGCATGCTGCATGACGGTGAAGCCGATCAGCAGGATGATGAGGATCAGACCGCCGCCAAGCGCCGGCTGGGCGATGTCGTTGTCGAGCATGCCGGTTATCGCCATCCACGATCCGCATAGCCACAACAGCACCATCACCCAACTGGGCACCAGCATGATGGCACGGTCATAGCCGCGTATGCCGAGGAAGATGATCAGGCCGAGCCCGGTCAGCGCGGTGGCGGCGAAGGACAGCCTGGCGATGCCCGCGGCGACCGCCGGGTCGACGATGGCGACGCCGGCGATCAAGAGCAGCCCGAGGATCCAGACCAGCGCCCCATAGCTGAAATGGCCGTGCCATCGGTTGAGGTTGAGATAGGCGAACAGGAACACCACGAAGGTCGCCGCCAGGGCCACCTCCGTTCCCGCCCGCCACATCTGCTCGTTGCCGGGCGATATCTCGATGATCTTGTTGAGGAAGCCGAAATCGACGCAGATATAGGCAAGCACGGCCCAGGCGAGTGCTGCGGTCGCAGGGAACATGGAGGTTCCCTTGACCACGAACAGGATGGTCAGGAACAGCGCGAGAAGCCCGGCGATGCCGATGACGATGCCGCGGAACAGCGTGTAGGAATTGACTGAGTCCTTGTAGGATTCCGGGTCCCAGAGATAGACCTGCGGCAGCTTGGGCGAGGCGAGTTCGGCGATGAAGGTGATCACCGTCCCCGGGTTCAGCGTCACCCGGAAGACGTCGGCGTCCGGGCTGCTCTGGCGGTCGAGCGCAAAGCCTTCGCTGGGCGTGATGGCGGCGATACGGGTCGAGCCGAGATCCGGCCAGAAGATGCCGGAATTGACCAGTCGGAAATGCGGCGCCACGATCAGCCGGTCGAGCTGCTGGTCGGTGGTATTGGCAAGCGCGAACACGGCCCAGTCGCCGGTGGAACGGGCGTCATTGGCCTCGACCTCGATGCGTCGCACGATGCCGTCGGGTCCGGGCGCGGTTGAAACCTGGAAGTTTTCGCCCTGGTTCCGGTAAATTTCCACGGCGCCGGACAGATCGAGCGCGACATCGTCGCGAGCGATCTTGATCGGTTCGACGGCAAAGGCCGAGGACGCCGCGCACAGCGTCAGGATCGTCGCGAGGACAAAGGCGAACAGCGGCCCGTTGCGCAGGAATTTCGTCAAAAATCAGTCCTTCGTTCCAGCGCCTGGCGGATCGTCCGCGATCCGGGCGTAGAGGTAGTGGTCCTGCCAGATGCCATTGATCCTGAGGTAGGATCGCAGAAGTCCTTCGCGCCGGAATCCGGCTTTTTCAAGCACACGGATCGACCTGATATTGTCGGGAATACAGGCCGCTTCGATCCGGTGCAACCTCAGCGTATCGAAGGCGAAGCGGGTCACGACCTTGACGGCGTCGGTCATCAGGCCACGGCCGCCGAAGCGCTCGCCGATCCAGTAGCCGACATGCCCGCTTTGCGAGACCCCGTGGCGTATGTTGCCGAGCGTAATTCCGCCAGCCAACCTGCCGCTCGATTTCTCGAATATGAAGAAGGCGATCGCCGTCCCTTGCGCATAGTCCTCGCGGTAACGGCTGATGCGCAGCCGCCATGCCGCCCGGTCAAGCTCGTCCGGCGCCCAGCGCGGCTCCCATGGTTCTAGAAAGGCCCGGCTCTCGCCGCGCACCGCCGACCACTCCCGGTAGTCATTGGTGAACGGCACGCGCAGCGTCACGCGGTCGCCCTTCAGTGCCGGCAGGTCGCGGCGAAAGAAAGGGAGCGCGAACACGGCGCTTGTGCGGGCTTAGACGGCGAGCTTGCGGGCCGTGGTGGGCGTGCCCGGAAGCGAATCGAGGATCGCTTCGTATGGCGCCAGCGTACCCACGGGCCCTACAGCGGTAAGCGTCGGTTTGGTCGAGAACAGCCGTGACGACAGGTCGGTCAAACGATCGACCGTCAGCGCCGACAGCCGCTCCATCAGTTCCTCCTTGGCGATCGGCCGGCCGAACAAGAGCAGCTGTCTCGCGATCTGCGAGGCGCGGCTGGCCGGGCTTTCCGCCGACATGATCAGACCTGCGCGGTATTGCGCGCGCGCCCGGTCGAGCTCTTCCTGCAGGATGTTCTCGCCGGCCTTCTGCAATTCCTCGATGATGACGGGCACCAGTTCGGCGATGTCGCTCTGCCCGGTCGCGGCATGGACGCCGAATATGCCGGTGTCGGAAAAGCCCCAGTGGAAGGCATAGACCGAATAGCACAGGCCACGCTTTTCGCGGACTTCCTGGAACAGCCTGGACGACATGCCGCCGCCGAGGATCATCGACAGCACCTGCGAGGCGTAGAAATCGCGCACATGGTAGGCGCGGCCTTCGAAGCCCAGCACGATCTGCGCGTCCATCAGGTCGCGGTCCTCGCGGAAATCGCCGCCAACATATTGCGCATATTGCGGGATGGTGTTGTCGGCCTTGGTGCGGAAACCGCCGAGCTGCTTTTCCACCTCGCGCACGAAATTGTCGTGCTTGATGTCGCCGGCGGCCACGATCACCATGCGTTCGGCGCCGTATTGGCGCTCGATGAAATCGTGCAATTGCTTCGAGGTAAAGGATTTGACGGTCTCCGGCGTGCCCAGAATCGAGCGGCCGATGGTCTGGTGGCGAAAGGCGGTCTCGGTGAACCGGTCGAACACGATGTCATCGGGCGTGTCGTGCGCGGCGCCGATTTCCTGCAGGATCACGTGTTGCTCGCGTTCGAGCTCCTGCGGATCGAATTCCGATTCCTGCAGGATGTCGGCAAGAATGTCGACGGCCAGCGGCACGTCGTCGGAGAGCACCCTGGCATAGTAGGATGTGGTCTCGACGCTGGTGGCGGCGTTGATCTCGCCGCCGACGTCCTCGATTTCCGAGGCGATCTCGAAGGCTGTTCGCCGCTTTGTGCCCTTGAACGCCATGTGCTCGAGCAGATGGGCCATGCCATGCTCTTCATCACGCTCATTGCGGGCACCCGACTTGACCCAGGCACCCAGGGCAACCGATTCGATGCTTGGAAGGGTTTCGGTGGCGACTGTCAGGCCGTTCGACAGACGGCTTACCTCAACACCCATATGGTTCGTACTCCTTAACGCGCCGCTCGCGCACGGCGGCTGACGTAATCTTCCACCATTTTCAGGTCGGATGGAAGTACCGTGTATTTTTCCTCCGATGTCATCAATCCACCTAGCCATGCGGGCAGTGCGGGTGACACGCCGCTGGCGGCCTCGACGGCGGCCGGGAATTTTGCTGGGTGCGCAGTGCCCAGCACCACCATCGGCACGGCATTCGAAGCCTTGCCGGCCGCGACATGCACGGCTGCCGCGGTATGCGGATCAAGCAGGTAGTTGCTAGCCGCGAGCGTCGAGCGTATCGTCGCGGCGACCTCGTCCATAGCTGCGCGGCCGGCATCGAATTCGGCCCGCATCCCCGCGATTTCCGCGGCTTCTATGGTGAAGGCGCCGGATTGTTTGAGCCCGGCCATGTAGCGCCGCACGGTCGCCGGGTCGCGGCCCGACGCCTCAAACAGCAGGCGCTCGAAATTCGACGACACCTGGATGTCCATGGAAGGCGAGGTGGTCGCGAACACGCCCTTGGTGCGGTATTCGCCGGTCGCGAAAGTGCGTGCCAGTATGTCGTTGTCGTTGGTGGCGATGACCAGCCGATCGATCGGCAGGCCCATTTTTTTGGCGGCGTAACCGGCAAAGATATCGCCGAAATTCCCTGTGGGCACGGTGAAGGAGACGGGGCGATCGGGCGCGCCGAGCGACAGGGCCGAGGAGAAATAATAGACGATCTGGGCCATGATGCGGGCCCAGTTGATCGAATTCACCCCCGACAGCGAGACACGGTCGCGAAAGCCGTGATCGTTGAACATGTCCTTGAGCATGCCCTGGCAATCGTCGAAATTGCCTTCGATCGCCAGGGCATGCACGTTCTCAGCCTTCGATGTCGTCATCTGCCGTTGCTGCACCGGCGACACGCGGCCATGCGGGAAGAGAATGAAGATGTCGGTGCGGCTGCGCCCGGCGAAGGCGTCTATCGCTGCTCCGCCGGTGTCGCCCGATGTGGCGCCGACGATGGTGGCATTCTGGTTGCGTTCGGCGAGCACATGGTCCATCAGCCGGGCGAGCAACTGCATCGCCACGTCCTTGAAGGCGAGCGTAGGTCCATGGAAGAGTTCGAGGACAAAAGCGTTGGGGCCGGTCTGGACCAGCGGGCAGACAGCCTCGTGGCGGAAGGTGGCATAGGCCTCCCGCACCAGGCGCTCGAACACGGGGGCCGGGATTTCGTCGCCAAGGAACGGCGACAGCACCCGGATGGCCAGTTCGGGATAGGCCAGGCCGCGCATGGCGCGGATCTCGGCCATCGAGAATTGCGGCCACTGGCGCGGCACATAGAGCCCGCCGTCGCGTGCCAGGCCTGTCAGGACGGCATCGCAAAACCCAAGCGCGGGCGCCTCGCCGCGGGTACTCACATATTGCATCGTCACAATTCCGTTACTGCCTTGGGTTTTCGACCCACGCAAGGTGGTTAATTTCTACGCTGGCTCAGTCGCATTTTTGCCGCGCGGTTGATATACGTCACCAGCTTTGCGAGAGGGAAGTGCAGTTTCATGGCGTTTCATACATTCAGCGGTCGCTTTTTCGCGGGTCTTGCGCTCACCGGCTTTATGCTTGCCGCCGCCGGCTGCCAATCAGGCGACAACGGTATGCTGAACCTGGGTTTTGGCAAGAAGGACCCGACCGCGCCACCGCCGCCGCAGGACCCCAAGATTTTGGCCAGCCAGTTGAATGCCTATTGCCCGAGGGTGATGCTTCGCGACGGCACGGCATTCTTCAACACCTACGCCAACGAAGCCCGGAAGCCCAGGCCCAAGCTCAAGAAGACCGGCGACGCCGCGCAGGATGCCGCGGCCCAGGCTGCGGCCGATGCTGCCGCTGCTACTCCGCCGGACGATTCGGCGAGGGTCATTTATCAGGCCTCGATCAGCGACGTGACCCGCGATTGCAGCCGCGCCGACGGACAGCTGACGATGAAGATCGCCGTCGCCGGCAAGATCGTGCCAGGGCCGAAATTCACGCCCGGCACCATCACCATGCCGATCCGCACCGCGGTGATGCATGGCACCGAGGTGCTTTATTCGCAGATCCACCAATATCAGGTCCAGGTTACCGACCCCTCGGTCGCCACGCAGTTCGTCTTCACCGATTCCAACATCGTCGTGCCGGCGCCGACGGCGCAGGACTATCAGGCCTATGCCGGCTATGATGAAAATGCGCCGAAGGCCGCGACCGACAAATCGAAGAAAAACAGGAAGAAAGCCGCCGCGACCAACTAAATCCGCAGGGGTGCTCGTCGGGGCCTAGCGGACGCTCACACGTCCGCCGACCATTCTGATAGGGCGGCCAGCGTGCCGCTCAGATCCGCCCAGCGGCGGATCACCGTCTCGGCGCCCGCCTCCGTCAGCGCATCGGCATGGCCGGGATAGCTATGGGCGGCGCCCGTGAACCCGATGACACGCATTCCTGCCGACCTTGCGCCGGTCACGCCGTGCACGGAATCCTCGATGACGAAAGTGTTTGCCGGATGGGCGCCGAGCTTTTCGGCGGCGAACAGGAACACGTCCGGAGCCGGTTTGGTTTTTCCGGTCGGCGTCTCCATCGCGGAGAAGATGCGCCCGGCAAAGAATGGCAGCAGATGCACCTTCTCCAGCATGAATTCTATCCGCTCCGAGCGTGAGTTGGAGCAGATGCAACGTTGCGCCGTCACCGAGGCGACCGCTTCGCGCACGCCCTCGATGGCACGAACGTCGCTGCGCAGTTTCCGGTCGACCAGCTCTTCGGCGCGATCGATCAGCGAAACCTGGAACGGGATGTTGGACTTCTCCTCAACCCGCATCAGAATGTCCTTGAACGTCAGCCCCGCATAAGTCTCGGCAATCTCCTCGGCCGAGATTTCGTATCCGGACAAGGTCAGGAGCTCGGCCTCGACGCGCGCGGCGATGATTTCGGAATCGACGAGCACGCCGTCGCAATCGAAGATGACAAGGTCTGGCTGGGGCATGGTGATCCGGGCAATGAGAACGGGCAGGCTTCAGGCGGCGCGGCATACACCAACGGGCACGTCGGCGCAAACCGGCGGCGTCCGATCGCTGCCCTTCACCGAATATTTACGCTGATCGGTAACCATAACCGGGAGTAAACAGTAACGCGTGCCTTGGGTGTAAAAATGTCAGCCGTGCGTCTTGTCGACGAGCTTTCCCATGCTCCCCAGCAATCCGAATGGCTGGACACGATCCTGAAGGGCGACTGCGTCGCGGCGCTCGACCGGCTGCCCGAAAAATGCATCGACGTCATCTTCGCCGATCCACCCTACAATCTGCAGCTCGACGGCGACCTGCACCGGCCCGACCAATCCAAGGTCGATGCGGTGGACGACGACTGGGACCGGTTCGAGAGCTTCGAGGCCTACGATGCCTTCACGCGCGCCTGGCTGCTGGCCGCGCGCCGGGTGTTGAAGCCCAACGGCACCATCTGGGTCATCGGCTCCTATCACAACATCTTCCGGGTCGGCGCCAAGATGCAGGATCTCGGCTTCTGGATCCTCAACGACGTCGTCTGGCGCAAGACCAATCCGATGCCGAATTTTCGCGGTCGCCGCTTCCAGAACGCGCATGAGACGATGATCTGGGCCTCCCGCGACCAGAAGGGCAAGGGCTATACCTTCAACTACGAAGCGTTGAAGGCGTCGAACGACGACATACAGATGCGTTCCGACTGGCTGTTCCCGATCTGCACCGGTGGCGAGCGGCTGAAGAACGACAATGGCGATAAACTGCACCCGACGCAGAAGCCGGAGGCGCTGCTCGCCCGCATCATGATGGCCTCGACCAAGCCGGGCGACGTCGTGCTCGATCCCTTCTTCGGCTCCGGCACGACAGGCGCGGTGGCCAAGCGCCTTGGCAGGCATTTTGTCGGCATAGAGCGCGAGCAGGCCTATATCGACGCCGCCAATGAACGCATCGACGCGGTGCGGCCGCTCGACGGCGCGGACCTGACCGTGCTCACTGGCAAGCGCGCCGAGCCTCGCGTCGCCTTCGTCAGCCTGATCGACACCGGGCTGGTGACGCCCGGTGCTACGCTCTACGACGCCAAGAAGCGCTGGGCGGCCAAGGTTCGCGCCGATGGCACGGTGGCGATCGGCGACAGTGCCGGATCGATCCACAAAATCGGCGCCGAAGTTCAGGGCCTGGATGCCTGCAACGGCTGGACCTTCTGGCACTATGAACGCAGCGGCGGCCTGACCCCGATCGACGAACTGCGTCGCATCGCGCGTCTCGGCATGGAAAGGGCAGGGGGCTGACCCTGCCGATTGCCGCGGCTTTGGCGTTGGTTCAAAGTCTCAACGAAGTACTGGAAGCGATTCAAATCACGCCTTGATTCCGAGCCGCTCAAGGTCTGCTTGAAGTGTCTTGGCATCGGTGAACAGCACTGCTTGCCAGCCGGCCGCTTTGGCGCCGTCGACATTCTTCTGGCTGTCGTCGATGAACAGCGTCGCGGACGGTTCGAGCTCGAACGCGGCGACGTGATGGTCGTAGATGTCGCGATCCGGCTTGATCTTGCCGATCTCACCCGAAATGGTGACACCGCGCGGACGATTGAGAAAATCGAAGCGTTTGCGCGCTTCGGCCAGCGTATCGGCGGCGAAGTTGGTCAGCATGGTGACATCGTGGCCGCTGTCGATCAGGCCGACCATGATGGCGACGCTGTCGTCATAGGCATGCGGCACCATGTCGTGCCAGTGGCGGCGAAAATTGCGGATGTTATCCGCGTGATCCGGGTGGTCCGCGATCAGCAGCGTTTCCGCCTCTTCCCATGTCCGGCCGCGGTCCTGCTCGATGTTCCAGTCATGCGTGCAGACATTGTCGAAGAACCACTTTCTCTCCTCGGCATCGGGAATAAGCCGGCTGAACGGGATGTTCGGGTCGTAGTGGATCAGCACTTTGCCGATGTCGAACACGATGTGGCGGATTTCAGTCATGGGGCCTCTCTGCACTGTTCGGTGACGGCTTTTTCGTCGCGCCGGGTATCGCAGCCTCGATTGCCTTTTTCATGACAGTGGGCAGCGCTTCACCCGAAATGTCCGATGGCAGCGACCAGAAATGCCCGGCGGGCGTCTCGCCGGTGCTTCGGGCGAGGAAGATTTCGAGCTCGAGCGCAAAATGGGTGAAGACATGCGCGATCCGGCCGGCTTGTCGCCAGTCGCCGGGAAAGGGTGCGGCCGCCGCTGTGGTCGCGCCGTCCAGCCGCGCCGTCCAGCCGGTCGTCGGCACCTCGGTCATGCCGCCGAGCAGCCCTTTGTCGGCGCGTTTGCGCAGAAGAATGGCACCGTCGCTTCGCACGGCGACGAAGGCTGCGCCGCGCCGCAGCGGTTTGTCGGCCTTGGGCAGGCGCACGGGATATTGTTCAGGATCGCCTGAAACGACCGCGCTGCAGCCCTCGCGCAGCGGGCAAAGCATGCAGCGCGGTCGGCGCGGGGTACAGATCGTGGCGCCGAGGTCCATCATCGCCTGGGCGAAATCGCCGGGCCTCGTCGTGGGAACCATGCGCTCGACACGGGCGCGAATGTCGGCCTTGGCTTCGCTGAGCGGCGTGGCAATGGAGAACAGGCGGGTCACGACACGTTCGACATTGCCATCGACGACGGCAGCCGGCCGGTCGAAAGCGATCGCCGCGATCGCCGCCGAAGTATAGGCGCCGATGCCCGGCAATTCCTTCAAGCCGGCTTCCGTATCCGGAAACCGGCCGTCGCGCCCGGCCACCAGATCGGCGCAGGCCTTGAGATTGCGGGCACGGGAATAGTAGCCGAGCCCTGCCCAGGCTTTCATCACGTCCTCGACGGGCGCCGCCGCCAGCGCCGCGACATCAGGCCATTTCTCGACAAAGGCGCGAAAATAGGCCTTCACGGCTTCAACCGTGGTCTGCTGCAGCATGACCTCCGACAGCCAGATCCGGTAAGGATCGGGCCGCACGCCACGGGCATTGTCGCGCGGGGTCACGCGCCACGGCAACTCGCGATGATGCACGTCGTACCATGCGAGCAGGCGGGATGCGGTATCGCCAGCTTTGCTGCTGTCCCCGGACGCAGCTCTGCTGCTGTCCCCGGACGCAGCTCTGCTGCTGTCACTAGACGCAGCTTTGCTGCTGTCACTAGACGCAGCTTTGCTGCTGTCACTAGACGCAGCTTTGCTGCTGCTGTCCTCTGATATGGCCTTGCGGGTCTGCTCGTGCGGTGCCATTGATCTCGTATCGGCCTCGGCCGGGAAGAGTGGAGGTGGTGGCTGGAGAACGCACATGGCAGGGAAAAGGCCCTTCGGCAATCCCGTTCCGGTGAGCGATCTCGCCACCGCGATCCTCGACCCGGTGCTGCGCAAGCGGGCGGGCATTTCGGTCAGCCTGGTCCAGTCGTGGGAAGAGATTGCCGGTTCGCGCCTGGCCGGCCATTCGCGCCCTGAAAAGATCCAGTGGCCTCGGCGGCTGCACGAAGACGACCCGTTCGAGCCGGCCGTGCTGGTGATCGCCTGCGAGGGCATGGCGGCGCTCCATCTGCAGCATGAGGCCGGCGAGATCATCAATCGCGTCAATGCATTTCTCGGCTTCACGGCCATCGGCCGCATCAGGATAGTGCAGAAGCCGGTTCTAAGTGAAAAGGCGCGGCCGAAACCACCCGTCAGGCCTCTCAATGAGGCGGAAAAATCAAGACTGTCGCACATCGTCGGCAAGATAGAAGACGATGGCCTGCGTGCCTCTCTGGAGCGGCTCGGCGCCACTATTCTGGGACAAAGAAAGTCATAGCACCGTCGCCAATCTCGCGATTTCGTGATTATAAGCTTCAAGTTTCACGATTGGATTGGGGACGGCGATGCCTTAATTCGCGCCAACTCTCGCCTTTTCGTGCCTTTGCGTTGCAAAATCCAACCCCTGTCAGGTGATTCGTATGAACCGTCCTCCGTTCGGCAAAAGCTTGTCCCGCAGAAACCTGCTGTCTTCGCTGGCCGCCATTCCGGTGGTGGCCGTGCTTGCGGCATGCAGCGACTCTGGTGAGGAAGCCAAGGCGGCCGATGTGAAGCCTGCCGCTCCCGCCGCACCCGCGACATCGGCCACGCCGGCCGCCGTCAAGGCGCCGGAGGCTCAAGGCACCGTCGACATGGCCGAACTGCTTAAGCCCGGCGCATTGCCCGACAAGCAACTCGGCAAGGACGACGCCAAGGTCACGATCGTCGAATACGCCTCGATGACCTGCCCGCATTGCGCGCATTTTGCCGAAACCACCTTTCCGGAATTGAAGAAGAAATACATCGATACCGGCAAGGCGCGCTATATTCTGCGCGAATTCCCGTTCGATCCGAGCGCCGAGGCTGGTTTCATGCTGGCGCGCTGCGCCAAGGACAACTACTTCCCGATGGTGGATGTCCTGTTCAAGCAGCAGGCGAACTGGGTGGGCGTGTCCAACACCAAGGATGCGCTGCTGCAAATCTCCAAGCTCGCCGGTTTTACACAGGAGTCCTTCGAAGCCTGCTTGACGGACCAGAAACTTCTGGACGATGTGAGGGCGGTCCAGAAACGCGGCGCCGACGAATTCAAGGTCGACTCGACGCCGACCTTCTTCATCAACGGAAAGACCTACAAAGGGGCGATGTCGATTGAGGAAATGTCGGCCATCATCGACCCTCAGCTCTGACGTCTTGGCGATGCCGAAGCGGCAGCGCTTCGGCATGCGTGGCCTTTGGCCGTGCTGCGCGCCGCCGCAAACCCGCGGCGCGTTTTCGCAAAAGTCGCTTTCAGGGCGGCGTGAATGAAGTTTTCGCGCCTTCGCCTCCTCGGTTTCAAATCCTTCGTCGAACCAGGCGAGTTCGTGATCGAACGCGGCCTGACGGGCATTGTCGGGCCGAACGGCTGCGGCAAGTCTAACCTTGTCGAGGCGCTGCGCTGGGTGATGGGCGAAAGCTCCTACAAGAACATGCGCGCGTCCGGCATGGACGACGTGATCTTTTCCGGCTCGGGCACGCGCCCGGCACGCAATACCGCCGAGGTCACGTTGTTCCTCGACAACAGCGATCGCTCGGCGCCGGCAGCCTTCAACGACGCCGACGAATTGCAGGTCTCGCGCCGCATCGAGCGTGAGGCGGGCTCGCTCTACCGTATCAACGGCAAGGAAGCGCGCGCCAAGGACGTGCAGCTTCTGTTCGCCGACCAGTCGACCGGCGCGCGTTCGCCCTCGATGGTTGGCCAGGGTCGCATCGGCGAGCTGATCCAGGCCAAGCCCCAGGCGCGCCGCGCCCTGCTGGAAGAAGCGGCCGGCATTTCCGGCCTGCATACGCGCCGCCACGAGGCCGAACTCAGGCTCAAGGCCGCCGAGCAGAACCTCGAGCGCCTGGATGACGTCGTTGGCGAGCTGGAAAGCCAGATCGAAAGCCTGAAGCGCCAGGCACGCCAGGCCTCCCGCTTCAAGAACCTGTCGGCCGACATCCGCAAGGCCGAGGCGACGCTGCTCCATCTGCGCTGGACGCTGGCCAAGGCCCAGGAAGGCGAGGCACGTTCGGCGCTGGCCGTCGCCACCGCCCTGGTTGGCGACCGCGCCGCCGCCCAGATGGCGGCCGCCAGGGAGCAAGGTATCGGCGCGCATCGGCTGCCCGATTTGCGTGACGCCGAAGCTGCGGCGGCCGCGGCCTTCCAGCGCCTGTCGATCGCCAGATCGCAGATCGAGGAAGAAGCCGGCCGCATCCGCGCCCGTCAGGCGGAACTCGAGCGCCGGCTCCAGCAGCTCGACGGTGACATCGCCCGCGAGGAGCGCATGGTGCGCGACAATGCGGATATCCTCGAACGCCTGCGCGCCGAGGAAGCAGCGCTCAACTCCGAAAATGCCGGCGCGGCCGAGCGTGAAGCAACCACCCGCGCCGCCTTCGAACAGGCAGCCGCGACGCTCTCGCAGAGCGAAGCCAGGCTTGCAGCACTTACCGCCGAGCGGGCCGAGGCCGCCGCTTCGCGCAATCAGGTCGAGCGGACGCTGCGCGAGACCGCCGAGCGTCGGGACCGTTTCGCCCGCCAACTCGCCGATGTCGACCGCGAATTGTCGGAAATACTCTCCAAAGTCGCGGGCCTGCCCGACCCGGCCGAGAAGCGACTTCTGGTCGAGGACGCGCTGGCGCGGCTCGAAGAGAGCGAGGCCGGCGCGATTGCCGCCGAACAGGCGGTCGCCGAGGCGCGCGCCGCCGAAAATGCCGCCCGCCCGCCATTACAGGACGCCAGGGCCGAACTGGCGCGCATCGAAACCGAAGCCCGCACGCTGGCCAAGATCCTGAACGCAGCCAGCGGCGATCTCTTCCCGTCCGTGCTGGAACAGATCAGCGTCGAGCGCGGCTATGAGACGGCCTTGGGCGCCGCCCTCGGCGAGGACCTTGACGTGCCGCTCGACCGCAGCGCCCCGGTGCATTGGGGCGAGAGCGCGATCCAGGCCGATGACGCCGCGCTTCCCGAAGGCATCAAGAGCCTGGCCAGCGTGGTACGTGCCCCGGCGCAGCTTGCCCGCCGGCTGGCGCAGATCGGCATTGTCGAAGCCGCCGACGGCCGCCGCCTGCAAGGGCTGCTCGCGCCCGGCCAGAGGCTGGTCAGCCCTGAGGGCGCGCTGTGGCGGTGGGACGGGCTGACCGCCAGCGCCGACGCGCCGACCGCGGCCGCGCAACGCCTGGCGCAAAAGAACCGGCTGGCCGAGCTCGATGCCGAAGCGGTGCAGGCGACGCTTGTGCTGCGCGAGGCCGAGGCGGTGCTCGCACAGGCCGAACAGTCGCTTCGCGAGGCCAGCGAGGCCGAGCGCGCCGCGCGTCAGGCCGGACGCGACGCCCAGCACGGGCTGGACGCCGCCCGCAACGCGCTGGCCGAAGCCGAAAAGGCCGGCGGCGAGTTGGCGAGCCGGCGCGCCGCCCTGGACGAGGCCCGCGCCCGTATTGTCGACAGTCATGAAGAAACTTCGGCCGCCTTTGCTGAGGCGGAAATGCTGCTGCAGGACGCGCCCGATCTCGGCGACCTGCAGATACAGCTCGAGCAATCCTCGGCCAATGTCGCCCGCGACCGCGCCACGCTCGCCGATGCGCGTGCCGTCCATGAAGGGTTGCGGCGGGAGGCCGAGGCGCGGTCGCGCCGGCTCGATGCGATCGGCGCCGAGCGCAGCAACTGGCTGGAGCGCGCCGAGAACGCTTCGACGCAGATCGCCTCGCTGGGCGAACGCAAGGCAGAGGCCGAGGCCGAACGCGAGAGATTGGCCGACGCACCCGACGAGATCGATGCCAAGCGGCGCGCCTTGCTGTCACAGCTCACCGAGGCCGAGACCTTGCGCAAGGCGGCGGCCGACCGTCTGCAGGAAGCGGAGAACAGGCAGGCCGAACTGGACAAGGCGGCCACCAGCGCCATCCAGTCGCTGGCCGAGGCGCGCGAGACCCGTGTCCGCGCCGAGGAGCGCTTGACCGCGGCCGACGAGCGCCGGCTGGAGGTCGAGGCGCGCATCCAGGAGACGCTGAACACGCCGCCACATCTGGTCATCCGCCATACCGGGCTGGAGGCCGACGATCCGATGCCCGAAATGGCCGAGATCGAGCGCCAGCTCGACAGGCTGAAGATCGAGCGCGAGCGGCTCGGCGCCGTCAATTTGCGCGCCGAGGAGGAGCAGAAGGAGCTTTCGGACCGGCTGGAGACCATCGTCTCGGAGCGCGAGGACATCATCGAGGCGATCCGCAAGCTCAGGCAAGCGATCCAGAGCCTCAACCGCGAAGGCCGCGAGCGGCTTCTCGCCGCTTTCGACGTGGTCAACGGTCATTTCCAGCGGCTATTCTCGCATCTCTTCGGCGGCGGCACGGCGGAATTGCAGCTGATCGAATCCGAGGATCCGCTCGAGGCAGGACTTGAAATCCTTGCCCGTCCGCCCGGCAAGAAGCCGCAGACCATGACGCTGCTGTCCGGTGGCGAGCAGGCGCTGACGGCGATGTCGCTGATCTTCGCCGTGTTCCTCACCAACCCGGCGCCGATCTGCGTGCTCGACGAAGTCGATGCGCCGCTCGACGATCACAATGTCGAACGCTTCTGCAATCTGATGGACGAGATGGCCAAGACCACCGAGACGCGCTTCGTCATCATCACCCATAATCCCATCACCATGGCGCGCATGGACCGGCTGTTCGGGGTGACCATGGCCGAGCAGGGCGTCAGCCAGCTCGTTTCGGTCGATCTGCAGGCAGCCGAAGCCATGCGCGAGGCAAGCTGACTTCACCTTCAACGTGCCGTGCTGAAGCCTGATTTTGAGCGTTGTCTTTCGCGGTAAGGCAGTCGGTTCGGCTTCTTCTCACCTTGCGCGTTGCACGATCCAGGTCGCCCAGATCGCGGCCAGCAGACCGCATGCAATGCCAATGCAATCGGCAACCCAGTCGAGCACGTCGAAATCGCGGCCTATCGCCGTGGTGCCCTGGAGAACTTCTATGGCAGCGCCGACAAAGGCGAGGAAGACGATCAGCGCCGGCTTGTGCCGCGGCCAGCCGAGGCTGCCCAGGAAAGCCAGCACGGCGAATGCGCTGGCGTGATTGAGCTTGTCATAATGGAAGCCGATATCGATTCCGAATTGCTTGAGGCGATGTGCCGGCAGCAGCGCGAGAACGAGGACGGCCAGGAGCGTGACGACAAAGGCAATCCGCTCGGCGATGGAATAGATTCTCATTCTGCTCCAACAACATGTCTCCGGTATAAACCGTAACCTATGTGTCCGGAACGGACCTTGCGCGCTTGGCTGGGGCGCCAGGATTCGAACCTGGGAATGTCGGTACCAAAAACCGATGCCTTACCACTTGGCGACGCCCCAGCAGCTGACATGCGTCGACTGCGCGCGGCCTTATAGGCTGTGCCGGTGGAAAGCTCAATGCCTGGAGATTGCGACTTTCCTGCTGATCCACCACTCTATTGGCGACGGTCGCCTCATGCGCCGGTCGCGCCGCCTATTCTCCCCACACCGCCATCTCGTTTCCAGCCGGGTCGGCAAAGTGGAACCGCCTGCCGCCCGGAAACGAAAAGATCGGTTTGATGATCGTGCCGCCGGCATTCTCGACGGCTGCCAGCGTCTCTTCCAGATCCTGGGAGTAGAGCACCGGCAACGGCTTGGCGGTGGCGTCGCCGCTGTCGGCCTGGAAACCGCCGTCCAGTCCCTCGCTAAAGGCCGAATAAGTCGGTCCATAGTCGGTGAACGACCAGGCGAAGGCGGCGCTGTAGAAGGCTTTCACACTGTCCAGCGTCGCGCCGGTTGCCGGCAGTTCCAGATAGTCGAGTTTTCCGGTGAGCTTCATGATGCACCTCTTCGTTCCCTGTATGTTCTAGTCTTGGACCGTTGCACTGGCAAGTCCTTTTGCCGCAGCTTTTGCTTAATCGATTGTAGCGGCCAAACGGCTTTGCCGACGCCTTGCCTTTCGCATTGCAGCATCATATCCGTCCAAAGTCGGGATATGGCGGGGCTTTCTGTTTCGTCAATCTTTCCAATCTCCTGCAACCGGAGAGCAAAGCATGACCAAGTGGGTTTTCACCTTTGGCGATGGTGCGGCCGAAGGCCGGGCTGGCGACAAGAATCTGTTGGGCGGCAAGGGTGCCAATCTGGCCGAGATGTGTAGCCTTGGCCTGCCGGTGCCGCCGGGCTTCACCATCACGTCGGAGGTCTGCAACGCCTACTATGCCAACGGCCGCGCCTATCCGGCAGGGCTTGAAGCGGACGTCGCCGTGGCGCTGGACCATATCGGCCGGCTCACCGGCCGCCGTTTCGGCGATCCGTCGAAACTGCTGCTTGTGTCGGTGCGCTCCGGCGCCCGCGCCTCGATGCCTGGCATGATGGACACCGTGCTCAATCTCGGCCTCAACGACGAAACCGTCGAGGCGCTGGCCGCCGATTCCGGCGATGCGCGCTTTGCCTATGACAGCTACCGGCGCTTCATCCAGATGTATTCCGATGTCGTCATGGGGCTCGACCACGAGGTGTTCGAGGAGATCCTCGAGGATCAGAAGGCCAGCCTCGGCCATGAACTCGACACGGAACTGACGGCTATCGAGTGGCAAGGCGTCATCGCGCTCTACAAGGCCAAGGTCGAAGAGGAGCTCGGAAAGCCGTTCCCGCAGGATCCGCACGAACAGCTCTGGGGGGCGATCGGTGCCGTGTTCTCGAGTTGGATGAACAACCGCGCCATCACTTACAGGCGCCTGCACGATATTCCCGAAAGCTGGGGCACGGCGGTCAATGTCCAGGCCATGGTGTTCGGCAATATGGGCGAGACCTCGGCCACCGGCGTCGCCTTTACCCGCAATCCCTCAACCGGCGAGAAGCAGCTCTATGGCGAGTTCCTGGTGAATGCGCAGGGTGAGGACGTCGTCGCCGGTATCCGCACGCCGCAGAACATCACCGAGGCGGCTCGCATCGCCGCCGGCTCCGACAAGCCGTCATTGCAGAAACTGATGCCGGACGCCTTCCAGTCCTTCGTCACCATCTCGGACAGGCTGGAAAAGCACTACCGCGACATGCAGGACCTCGAATTCACCATCGAGCGCGGCAAATTGTGGATGTTGCAGACGAGGTCCGGCAAGCGCACCGCCAAGGCGGCGCTGAAGATTGCCGTCGAGATGGCCAGGGACGGCCTGATCTCGAAAGAGGAGGCGGTCGCCCGCATCGATCCCGCCTCGCTCGACCAGCTCCTGCACCCCACCATCGATCCGAAGGCCGCGCGCGACGTCATCGGCGTCGGCCTGCCGGCGTCTCCAGGCGCCGCCACCGGCGAAATTGTCTTTTCCTCCGCGGACGCCGAGGATCTCAAGACACAAGGACGCAAGGCTATCCTGGTGCGTGTCGAGACCAGTCCCGAGGACATCCACGGCATGCATGCGGCGGAGGGCATCCTGACCACGCGCGGCGGCATGACCAGCCATGCCGCGGTCGTGGCGCGCGGCATGGGCAAGCCGTGCGTTTCGGGCGCCGGTTCGCTGCGCGTCGACTATAAGGCAGCTACGCTGATGTCGATGGGGCAGACCTTCCGCAAGGGCGACATCATCACCATCGACGGCGGCAACGGGCAGGTGCTCAAGGGCGCAGTGGCGATGCTCCAGCCTGAGCTTTCCGGCGATTTCGCCGCGATCATGGAATGGGCGGACGCGGTGCGGCGCATGAAGGTGCGCACCAACGCCGAAACCCCGCTCGACGCGCGCATGGCGCGCTCCTTCGGTGCCGAAGGCATCGGCTTGTGCCGCACTGAACACATGTTCTTCGATGGCGCCCGCATTGTCGCCATGCGCGAGATGATCCTGGCCGACACCGAAAAGGACCGGCGCGCCGCGCTCGCCAAGCTGCTGCCGATGCAGCGAGCGGATTTCCTGGAGCTGTTCGAGATCATGGCCGGCCTGCCGGTGACCATCCGCCTGCTCGATCCGCCGTTGCACGAATTCCTGCCCAAGACCGAGGCCGAGATAGCCGAAGTCGCGGCGGCGATGAATGTTGCGCCGGACAAGCTCAGGCAGCGCACCGAGGCGCTGCACGAATTCAACCCGATGCTCGGTCATCGCGGCTGCCGGCTTGCGGTGTCCTATCCCGAGATCGCCGAGATGCAGGCGCGCGCCATTTTCGAGGCCGCCGTCGAGGCCGGCCGTAAGGCCGGCGCGCTGGTGGTACCCGAGATCATGGTGCCGCTGGTCGGGCTTGTGAAGGAACTCGACTACGTCAAGGCGCGCATCGATGCGGTGGCCAAGAGCGTCATGGACGAGAGCGGCGTCAAGATCGACTACCTGACTGGAACCATGATCGAGCTCCCCCGCGCGGCGATCCGCGCCCATGTCATCGCTGAATCGGCCGAGTTCTTCTCTTTCGGCACCAACGACCTGACCCAGACGACATTCGGCATCTCGCGCGACGACGCGGCCTCGTTCCTGGAGACCTATCGCCAGAAAGGCATCATCGAACAGGATCCGTTCGTGTCGCTGGACATCCATGGCGTCGGCGAACTGGTGCGCATGGCCGCCGAGAAGGGCAGGGCGACGCGGCCAGGGATCAAGCTCGGCATTTGCGGTGAGCATGGCGGCGATCCGGCCTCGATCCGCTTCTGCGAGGAGGTCGGACTGGACTATGTGTCCTGTTCGCCCTACCGCGTGCCGATCGCCAGGTTGGCGGCCGCGCAGGCGGCCGTTCAGGTGGCAAAGGCGGGCCGCGGCTGAGCGCCTGCCGCCGATCGGAACGAGGAACTGCCGCAAGACGGTCAGATTGTCGCGTCTGGTGCTTTTCTGCTATCCAGCTCCGATTTTCGCCTTCATGCGGGTCTTGGGATGCCTGCGTGAAACCCCCGATTGGAATTGGATTTGATGCGCCTGCTGCAAAAAAATCTCTGCATTGTCGCCATGTCTCTGGCCGTGGTGTCCAGCGGCCATGCCGCATCGCTGGTCGAGCCCATCCTGCACATTAAGCCGGATACAGGCGGAGCCGGGCGCGTTGCCCTGACCCTCGATGCCTGTGGCGGACGGACCGACAACCGCATCCTCTCGGCGCTGGTGGAAAACAGGATACCTGCGACCATCTTCGTCACCGGCATCTGGCTGAAGCGGAACGCCGCCGCCGTCGAGATCATGCGGGCGCATCCCGACCTGTTCGAACTGGAAAACCACGGCGGCCGTCACATCCCGGCCGTCGACACGCCGCAGAAGATCTATGGCATACGCAGCGCCGGCAGTCCGGAAGCGGTTCTGGCCGAGGTCGAGTCGGGCGCCGTCGCCTTGGCCGGGACTGGCGAGCCGGCGCCGAAATGGTTTCGGGGCGCGACCGCGGAGTATAGTCCGTCGGCGATCGCCATGATCCGCAAGCTGGGCTTCAAGATCGCCGGCTTCTCGATCAATGGCGATGGCGGGTCACTGCTCGGCGCCAGGGAAACCACAAGGCGCATAGGAGCTGCCAAGGACGGCGACGTCATCATCGCCCATATCAACCAGCCGACCCATGCCGCCGGGGAGGGCGTCGTGCAGGGCCTGCTGGCGCTCAAGCAGAAGGGTCTGACCTTCGTGCGGCTCGACGATGCCGGAGGCTTCGGCAATAACGGCACCACCGACTGATCGGCAGGACGGCAGGTCCGGCCTCCTCGTTCGTCCGTTCAAGCTGGCTTGGCTTCGATGCTGACCTTGCTTGCGTAGAACGCGCCGTGGTTGCGGATTTCAGCCATTTCGTCGAAAGGCTGCTCATAGGCCCACATCGCATCCTTGCCTGCCTCGGCGGCAGGCAGCACGCTCCAGTAGCTTGCGTCGCCCTTGTAGGGACAATGGGTGGAGGATTGCGTGCCGCTCAGCTTGTTGAAATCGATGTCTGCGAACGGGATGTAAAAGGCGGCCGGATAGGGCGCTTCCGTCAGCACCTTGGCGTTCGTCGATGAGGCGATAACAGTGTCGCCTGCACGCACGGTGACGGTGCCCTTATACGGTTCGACGGTGATGACCTTATCGGGGTTGCGCTGGAAGCCGGGTGCCGGGTTGGCGATCTTGTCCATGCTGTTTCTCCTCGTCTCAGCTTTAAGTGTGTCGACGAGGTGGTTTGCGCAAGGGCGACTGTCGCCGGCAATCCGCAATCGATCTCCAGCCGTGTGCGCTGCCGACGGCATTTTTAGCGATGACCTTGTCCGGCGAGGCTCAGGCCGCGGTTCTGAACGCGTCCATCAGGCCGGCATAGGCGGCCGCGATACCGGCCACGGGATTGCTGCTCCTGGATGCGGTCTCGACCTTCAAGTGGCCGCCGCCGGTCGGCAGGGTGAGCAGCAGGAATTGACGATTGCCGCCATCGCCCACGGACGCCGCGGCGACGTGCTCGCCTTCCCCTTCGCTCTGAACGCACATCTTGAACAGCAGCGTGCCGCCGACCGCTTCGAGCGCACCGCCGACAACTTCAACAAATTCATCTTCGGAAACAGTCTTTGTGTCCGGCACCAGATCGCCCAGGCTTTCGGCAAGCGTGCTTTCCAGTGCCTTATCGTCGAGCTGCGTGTCCATGCGAACCTCTTTCAGTCGCCAATCGCACCCCTTTGCCCATTAACGAAACTTAATGCCGACGATGGCCGGATTGTGGCGGATTCTCCTCTCGGTCGAGTAATTTAGACTTCTCTGATATAATGGATTTCAAGGCCGCCGGTCCTATGACATGAGCGCCAGGCATTCGGACCTCCAAGAAAGACGCGATTCGATCGCTTGCCTGCGCGACCGGCATTCGGATTTCGTTCGCCACCGGCGGTGGCTGGACAATCCACCGGTTCGCTTCACAATGGCAACAAAAGCGAGGAGCGTAAGGGAGGAACGAATGCTGGGGCTGATGCAGGAATGGCCGCTTCTTTGCCATAAGCTTATCGACAACGCAGAGCGGCAGCATGGCGCGCGAGAGATCGTATCGCGCTCGATCGAAGGTCCGATCGTGCGCACAACCTACGCCAGCATCCACCGTCGCGCCCTGAAGGTCTCCCAGCGCCTGGAGCGTGACGGCTATCGGCTGGGCGACCGCATTGCGACGCTGGCCTGGAACACGGCGCGCCACATCGAGGCCTGGTATGGCATCATGGGCATCGGCGCGATCTATCACACGCTCAACCCGCGGCTGTTTCCCGAGCAGATCGTCTGGATCATGAACCATGCCGAAGACAAGGCGGTCTTTGTCGACCTGACTTTCCTCCCTTTGCTCGAGAAGATCGCCGGCGCGGTCAAGTCCCTGAAACAGGTGATCGTGCTGACCAACAGGGCGCATCTGCCGCAGACCACGCTGCCCAACGTCGTCGCCTACGAAGAATGGCTCGACGAGGCCGATGGCGATTTCGCCTGGAAAAGCTTCGACGAAGGCACCGCCGCCGGCATGTGCTATACGTCTGGAACCACTGGCGATCCAAAGGGCGTCGTCTACAGTCACCGCTCGAATGTCCTGCACGCCATGATCGCCGCCATGCCCGACGCGATGGGCCTGTCTTCGCGCGACACGATCCTACCGGTGGTTCCGATGTTCCACGCCAATGCCTGGGGCCTTGGCCAGAGCGCACCGATGATCGGCGCCAAGCTTGTCATGCCGGGCTGCAAGATGGACGGCGCCTCCATCTATGAATTGCTCGACACCGAGAAAGTAACCTTCAGTGCCGCCGTGCCGACCGTGTGGATGATGCTGCTGCAATATCTGGAGGAGACCGGCAGGAAGCTGCCCTACCTCAACAAGGTCGTCATCGGCGGCTCGTCATGCCCACGCATCATCACCAAGAAATTCCAGGACAATTACGATGTCCAGGTCGTCCACGCCTGGGGCATGACCGAAATGTCGCCGCTCGGCACACTGTGTACGCTGAAGCCGGACTATGAAAGCCTTCAGGGTGACGCCCGGCTCGATGTCCAGGGCAAGCAGGGTTACCCGCCCTTCGGCGTCGAGATGAAGGTGACGGACGACGACGGCAACGCGCTGCCTTGGGACGGCAAGACATTCGGGCGGCTGAAGGTGCGCGGCCCCGCGGTGGCCAGCGCCTACTACGGCGGCGCCGGCTCGGAGCAGTTCGACGAGGACGGCTGGTTCGATACCGGGGATGTCGCCCACATCGACGCTGGCGGCTATATGCAGATCACCGATCGCGCCAAGGACGTCATCAAGTCCGGCGGCGAATGGATTTCGACCATCGACCTGGAGAATCTGGCCGTCGGCCATCCCGATGTCGCCGAGGCAGCCGCCATTGGCGTCCCTCATTCGAAATGGGGCGAGCGGCCTTTGCTGGTGGTTGTCCGCAAGCCGGGGAAGGAACCGACCAAAACCGATATCCTTGGTTTTCTCGACGGTAAGGTGGCCAAATGGTGGATGCCCGACGACGTCGCTTTCGTCGGCGAAATTCCGCACACCGCCACCGGCAAGATCCAGAAGATCACCTTGCGCCAGCAATTCAGCGACTATCGCTTGCCGACGGATTGACGGGATATTGCGTGTCTCGGCCTGATGCGGTCGTAAAAGGACAGTGCAGCGACGTGCACCTTTCCGGCAGGGCACGATAGCATTTCCAACTGGCGCACGATCCTCCTCGAAAATCGATTCCGATTTTGGTGGCCATGCGCTAAGTCTTCTTCGGCTTGGGATGACGCAGAGAAACATGGTCAGCATTTCGGAACGGCAAACGTCGAAGGCTGCCGGATGGTCGCGGCGCACCGCTGCTTTTTCGGCGGTGCTTTTGCTGACCGTGTTCGTCGGCCATTATTTCAACCTCGTTGAAACGCCGGTGTTCCTGTGGGTGTTGGCTATCGTCGCGCTGTTGGCGGCGCTGGCGCTGCTGTTCGCCGGATTTGCCTTCTCGAGGGTGTGGAATTTTGGCGACTATGGCGGCCGCGACATCACGGTCGGCGTCTTGCTGGCAGTGCTGGTGCTGACCCCCTATGGCATCGCCGCCTATTGGGCGACAATCTTTCCGCCGCTCAGGGATATTTCGACCGATTTCGACGAACCGCCGGCACTCGACGTCACCGGTCGCACGAAGGACATGAACGTGCTCTCGCCGCCGACGCCCGGCGAGCAGCGGTTGCAGACCGACAGCTATCCGCTTGTCACCGCGCGCAGCTACGACCTGCCGTTCGAGACCGTCGTCACTGCCGTTGAAACCGTGCTCGACCGCCGCAATTGGGATCTTACCGGACCCTATCCCGAACTCGCCGGGCAAAGCGACGTGACGATTACCGCTGTCGCCAGGAGCTTCGTGTTGGGCCTCCCCGCAGACGTGGCAATTCGCATCACGGACGACGGGGATACGGTTCTCGTCGACATGCGGTCGGCTTCCCGCTACGGCCGCTACGACCTCGGCGACAACGCTGCGCGCATCACCGACTTTCTGGCGGAGTTGGACCAGGAAGTCGCCGGCCAGGTCGGCGCGGCTCCGGCCGAATAGCCGAATAGATGCTCGGGCCTAAGGGGCTGGCCTAAAAATGCCGTCTATGGCCGGCGCGGCGTCTGTCGCGACCAGGCCGCGCGCCACCAGATCCTCCAGATGGGCAAGCACCGACAACCCGGCGGCGCCATGCAGCCGCGGGTCGGTATCCCTGTAGATCGCCTTGACCATGTCTGCGATCGTGCGGTCGCCCGCGCGGATCCGCTCCAATATGGCCCGTTCGCGCATTTTGCGATGGGTCTTCAATCCGCGCATGAAGCCTCGCGGTGCCGTCACCGGCCCGCCGTGGCCGGGCAGCAGCAGGCGGTCACCGCGTTCGATCAGCCGGTCCAGCGAGGCCATGTAGTCCGCCATCGCCCCGTCCGGCGGCGCGACGATGGAGGTCGCCCACGCCATGACGTGGTCGGCCGAAAACAGGATGCCGGTGCCCTCCAGCGCGAATGCCGCGTGGTTGGCGGTATGGCCGGGGGTCAGGACCGTGCGGATTGCCCAGCCGTCGCCGGCGACCAGCGCGCCGTCCGGCAGCGCGAGATCGGGAACGAAAGCGGTATCGGCGCTGGCATCGAGCGCGTTGATCTCGCCAATATGCAATGGCCTTGCCGGCCGGTGCGGCCCTTCCGCCATCACCTGGGCTCCGGTCTCCTGCTTCAGCCGTGCCGCCAGCGGTGAATGGTCGCGATGCGTGTGGCTGACGAAGATGTGGCTGACCGGCCTGCCGGCGATGACGTCGAGCAAGGTGCGAAGGTGAGCTTCGTCATCCGGCCCCGGATCGATCACTGCCAGCGTATCGCGTCCGACGATGTAGCTGTTGGTGCCGTGAAAGGTGAAGGGACTTGGATTTCGGGCCGTGACGCGCTGCACGTCGGGCGCGACGCTGACGCCCCCGCCGTAGCAGGGATCGAAGCTGGTATCGAATTCGAGGGCCATGACGGTGTCGATGCCTGGTGCGGGAATGGCAAAACCGATTGCCGCATAGCACGCAAGCCAATATAGGAAAACGCAAGACCGCGATCATCGGATGGCGGCACTCGGATGGGGAAGACCATGGCAACTGCAACGACGATGCGCCCGCTTGTTTCTCTGGCTCTGCCGCAAGATGGCGCGGCGCGGCTGGCAACGCAGTTCTTCCTGGCGATAGCCGGGACATTGCTCCTGACCCTGTCGGCCAAGACCAAGGTGGTTCTGGGGCCCGTCGATATTTCGATGCAGACGCTCGCCGTCCTGCTGATCGGGGCCGCTTTCGGCCTGCGGCTCGGCGTCGCCACCCTGCTGCTCTATATGGCCGAGGGCGCGATGGGCTTCCCGGTCTTCCAGAGCACGCCGGAAAAGGGAATCGGCATTGCCTACATGCTCGGCTCGACCGGCGGCTATCTCGCCGGCTTCGTGGTCATGGCGGCGATCGCCGGCTGGGCCGCCGATCGCGGCTGGGATCGCCATCCGATCAAGCTTTTCAACGCGATGCTGGTTGCCGAGTTCGTCATGATGGCCATGGGCTTTGCCTGGCTGGCGATGCTCATCGGTCCGGAAAAATCCTGGCAGTTCGGCGTCGTGCCGTTCATCGTCGGTGATCTGATCAAGGTTGCTCTTGCTGCCAGCCTGGTGCCTGCCCTCTGGTCGCTGCTGAAGCGCAACTGAGAGGCAACTCGGCCTGAGCGGAGGTCAGAGGTCTATTCTGGGGACGGGCGGTTCTGATGAAGGTCCTGGTCACCGGCGCTGCCGGCTTCATAGGTTACCACGTCGCCAGGCGGCTGCTCGAACGCGGCGACGAGGTCGTCGGTATAGACAGCATCAACGACTACTATGATCCGCAGATCAAGCAGGCGCGGCTGCGGCTTCTGGCCGAAGCCAGCCGCAACACCAATGCGGGCTACCATTTCATCCACGGTAATCTCGCAGAGCGAAACGTGGTGGACGGCTGCTTTGCCGATCACGCCTTCGACAGGGTGATCCATCTCGCCGCCCAGGCCGGCGTCCGCTACAGCCTTGAAAACCCGCACGCCTATGTCGAGAGCAACATTATCGCCTACGCCAACATGCTGGAGGCCTGCCGCAACAGCCGTGTCGGCCACCTGACCTATGCCAGCACGTCGAGCGTCTACGGCGCCAATACCGACATGCCGTTTTCCGAGCATCGCCCGGCCGACCATCCGCTGCAGTTCTACGCCGCAACCAAGCGCGCCAACGAGTTGATGGCGCACAGCTACAGCCACCTGTTCGGGCTGCCGACGACCGGCTTGCGTTTCTTCACCGTGTACGGCCCCTGGGGTCGTCCCGACATGGCGCTGTTCCTGTTCACCAGGAACATCCTGGCCGGCGAGCCGATCAAGCTGTTCAACAACGGCAATCATACACGCGACTTCACCTATGTCGAAGATATCGCCGAAGGCGTGATCCGCGCCAGCGACAGCCCCGCCGCGGCTAACCCCGCCTGGGATTCCGATAATCCGGATCCTGCGACGAGCAGCGCGCCTTGGCGCATTTTCAACATCGGCAACAACAACCCGGTGAAGCTGACCGCCTATGTCGAGGCGCTTGAAAACGCGCTTGGCCGCAAGGCCATCGTGGAACTCTTGCCGCTGCAGGCCGGCGACGTGCCTAACACTTTTGCCGATACTACGGCGCTGCAAGCGGCGGTCGGCTATCGCCCCGGCACGTCCGTGACGGAGGGCGTCGGCCGGTTCGTTGAATGGTACCTGGCGTATTTTGGGCGGGGATAGGGCATCACGCCTTTGCGCGCCCCCTGGGTGCAATTTTTGACTAGGCGGCGGAGCGCTCTCGCGGCAAATTGTGGAGATGTGTAATCTCTACAACATCACCACGTCGCAAGAGGCCATTCGCCAATGGACTCGGACTTTACGAGACATCTTGGGCAACCTTGAGCCGTCTATTGACATCTATCCCAACCGGCCGGGCCCTGTCGTCCGCAATGCGGCGGACGGCGAGCGCGAGCTTGCTAATCTTTTATGGGGCATGCCGACACCCGTTGAGCGAATGAAGGGCAAGGCCGACTACGGCACCACCAATATACGCAATCCACAGTACGGCCATTGGCAGCAGTACGTTGGCGTCGAGAACCGTTGTGTGGTCCCCGTGACGAGCTTTGCGGAGCCTAGCCCGACATCCGGCGACAAGGACCCCGAGACGGGAATCCAGCGAAACTATTGGTTCGCGCTCAATGAGGACCGCCCTCTGTTCTTCTTTGCCGGGCTCTGGACGCGTTGGCATGGGGTGCGCAAGGTCAAGGATGGGCCCGCCGATTTTGAGCTTTACGGTTTCATGACGACTGCGCCCAACGCCATCATCAAACCAATACACGCAAAGGCCATGCCGGTCATTTTGACCACACAAGAGGAAACAGAGACTTGGCTTACCGCGCCTTGGTCGCAAGCCAAACGGCTACAGCGCACCGCGCCGGACGATGCATTGGTGATTGTGGAAAAGCCAGCTACGCAGGTCAAGTTCCCTCAGCAGGCACCGCCAGCTCAGGGCTCGTTATTCTAGGTCGGACTTAGTTATCTTTCCAGATCACGCGCCGTACCATGCGGACCTCAATTAGTCGCCTAACACGTATCTTCATGCCCTCCGACGCGCTAGGCAGCAAGATATCGACGTCAAGATCGCGACGTTTGCACCGCTCGCAACGCATATGCCGGTCAATTTCCCAAAATGGGATGTCTCCGACGAGCTTGGCGAGATCTCCCGGCAGATAATGGCGGGTGATGTTGCAATTAATGCAACGGATACGGATTAGTTGTCCCACCTCATGCGCTCGGCACAGGGTCTGCACAAGGCGGCGTGGTCGTCTGCTCTGTTCTGGCATGCAAAAAAATAAGAAGATATTCCTCACGGAGTCAATTCGGGCTTGACAATTTTGTTCCCTTTTTGTTCACTAGGACGCAACACCCTTTGGAGCAGTCCCATGGACCATATGGTATCGCTGGATAGTCGCCAAGAAGCCGCCCTCCAGGCAATCGCCGACAAATTCATTGCCCAACACAAAGGCGACCCGGTAAAGGCGCTTAAAGAAATGATCGTTCTAAATGGTCATCTGCAGGATCGGCTTGACACGCTCACGACACCACACCGCGCAAGACGCTAGGGGACGTGCGACGGCACAACGTCTGAACGTTGCCGAGCCACTTTTACGTCGCCTGGATCACCGCGGAACGAGAACAATGTCAACGGGCCTAATTGCAGCCGAAAGCACCACAAGAACCGCTGAAGGCGTTCCCATCGGAGTCGGTGCCAGAATAGAAGGTCGAGTTGCCAATCCGCTGTTGCTGCATATGCCAGGCGCCCCCGTCAGCGGCCGTTCCATTTGTGATAGTGGTGTTGCCGAACGTGTTGCTGTTTTGAGACCAAGTCGACCCCGTGTTTGCGTTGTAGCCGGTCATGTTGGTGGTATTGCCGTAGTGCTGAATGTTATAAGAATTGCCGTTTTCATCGGTGCATGTCTTGAAAGCATGGCTTCCGAAACAAGCGGCCTGCAATGAAGTAGGCGCAATGGCCAACACCATTGCCATGAGCAATCTTTTCATTCCACCCTCCCAATTGTACGATGACATTGCCACATCGAAGAATGGATGTCGAAAAGTTTCGACAGCGGAGCATGTTGCGCCTGACTCCCTGATTTCAGTAAATCTTGGCGCGATTAGCCGGAGTAGATTGCCACGTCCCGGCGCATCTCAGCAGCTTCTCTGACGCTGATCCAGCGCTTGTTATCTGCGATTAACCGATGGATGAACCGGTGACAGCAGGCGCACAGCAGAGACATGTCCGAAAGGCGGGTTTTCTGCTCTCCCTCGGCCGCGGCGAGGGGGACAGTGTGATGCCCCTCAAAGAAGCTGTCTGTCGATCTGGGAGAACCTATACCAAAGCTGAAACTACACACTTCGCACTTAAGTCCCGATGATTTCCGTGCCTCAATTAACTTCTTGCGTAACCGCTTGTCTCGCTGTCGATGCCGTGCGGTCAATACCTTGCCCTCTGGAAACTCTAAGTCGTCATCGCCATCGACTTCCGCTGTCGGTTCCTCCCAAAGAGCTACCCGAATAGCCGTTGCCAGTTTGGCCAGTTCGTTCTTTCGGCCGTTCGGGAACTCGGCCACGATTGCGGTGTCAGTCTTTGAAAAGCTCAGCCCTCGATTTGGATCAATTGCAGAGAGCAAATTTTGCATCTTCAATGCGACGCCATCCACATTGCGAAAATTCTCTTTCCGCCCCGCTGCGGGATAGATATGCGCTCTACGCAGAAGGGTAGACAATTCCAATGTGTCAACATGCTGCCGGTCGAGCGGCTTGCCGTGACGATAGAGCAAATCCAAGGCTAGTAGGGACTCGTCGCGCGTCCATTTCGGATTCCCAGAACCTTTCGTTACCGGCATGACAATCGGACTCTCTAGTTGGTTGGCTTACAATTATGATGGTGCACCTGAAGACTCAAAGCATAAGATCGTCACTATTCTGTTTGCGACGCTTTCATCCAACCGCTCTCGCCACTTTTAATTGAGCTGGAGCCTGTGTGTTTGGCGGCGAAGCGAGCCCGTATGTTAGGAATATCGTAACCTTTCCCCAATGCTAATTTAATATCTATAGGAGACTGTAATTCGCGTAGGTAGGGGCGCGGCGATGAACAAATTATTCTTTGGGGACAATCTTCACGTTCTTCACGAGAGAATTAAGCCGGAATCTGTTGATCTCGTCTATCTCGACCCGCCGTTCAATTCGAATGCGAACTATAATGTGCTTTTTCGGGAGGATAGTGGTGCTCCGACCGAAGCGCAAGCTGAAGCGTTCAGGGATACTTGGGAGTGGGGCGAGCAAGCAGCTGAAGCATACGAAGACGTTATGCGTGCGTCTGGTGATGTGGCTCTGGCTCTAAGAGGAATGCGAGCCTGGATAGGCCAAAATGCAATGATGGCCTACTTGGCTATGATGGCAGTGCGGCTCCTAGAGTTACGCGATGTCCTGAAGCCCACTGGATCACTCTATTTGCATTGTGATCCTAACGCCAGCCACTACTGAAAATCATCCTAGATGCGTTGTTTGGTCCTTCGAGTTTCCGGACCGAGATAAGTTGGAGGCGCCAGTCGGCACACAACGATGCCAAACAAGGGCGCAAACAATACGGAAACGTACGAGACACAATACTATTCTATATAAAATCTGACAAGTGGAAATGGAATACCCAGTATACTCCCTATGATCCGGAGTACGTCCGTGATTTCTATAAGTACAGAGAGCCAGGAACAGGCCGAGCATATCGGTTGAGCGATCTTACTGGGCCTGGCGGGGCCGCCAAAGGCAATCCATTCTATGAAGTGCTGGGGATTAAGAGGCACTGGAGGTTCAGCCGAGAGAAGATGGACCTACTAATTTCTCAAGGGCGGGTCGTTCAGACCAAACCTGGCACCGTCCCAGCACAGAAGCGCTATCTTGACGAAATGCCCGGAGTAGCCCTTCAGAACGATTGGTCAGATATAAGGGCGGCCTCTGGCAAGGAGGCGCTGGGATACCCAACACAAAAACCCTTGAGCCTCCTCGAGCGCATCATTCAGGCATCCTCAGATCCTGGCGACGTTGTGCTTGATCCCTTCTGTGGTTGCGGAACCACGGTAGAAGCGGCGGAACGGATCGGGCGCCAGTGGATCGGCATTGATGTAACGCACTATGCAATAACTCTCATCGAAGCTCGATTGAAGGCAAATCATCCCAAAGTATCATTCTCAGTGCATGGTCGGCCGGTTGATCTCGCGAGCGCACGTGACCTCGCTCGGCGGGACAAGCATCAGTTCCAATGGTGGGCGGCGTGGCGTGTCGGTGCGCAAACCTATCGGGAAGAAAAGCGAGGGGCGGATCGCGGTATTGATGGAAACATACTTTACAAAAATGGCCCGTACGGTGACGGTCGCATCATCGTATCAGTTAAAGGCGGCGAGCACGTTGGCGCGCAAATGGTGCGCGATCTACGCGGCGTGATTGAGCGAGAAGAAGCAGAGATGGGCATTCTCGTCTCTCTTGCTGAAGCAACTCAACCAATGATCCGCGAAGCGGCAGACGCTGGTTTTGTGATGCGCTCTGCTCATGGTCGACTGCCTAGAATCCAGATCGCGACAATCGCTGACATGCTTTCTGGACGTATGCCAAAACTCCCACCGCTGCCCATCCCTGAAAGGAAACTGACGGCTTCCGTTCGGCGGAAGGACAAGGATCAGCTAGAGTTGCTGCTACCATTCGATGGCGAAAAGGTCATCCCGACCAAAGGGGTATTTGTCGATCCGCGGTTTGTGACATTGACTGGGTAGTTGTGAGTCTTCAAAAACAATGAGCGTCGAGGAGAGCGGCAGAGCGCTGCTCCGCCTTGTAGTTGCTTTCTCCTTACGATTGGCTAACCCTCGAAGTCGTTCATGACCTCGAATTGGCACTTGAGGGCGGCATACCGGTCGTTTTGTTAATGATTGTGTATGCCATATTGCTTTTCGCCTCGTCGGTCCGGATTCGCCGGGAGCCGTTACAGAAGGCTGCATTTCTGTCGGTGTCGTTTTTGCTCGTTCACTCTCTTGTCGACTATCCCTTGCGAACCGCAGCACTCGCGATGACGTTTGCCTATTTGAATGCGATCGTCTTTCACAAGGGTTTTGCCGAGCGGCTGAACCAAAGGCGCGAGATGGGCGAGATAGGCCATCACGATGAAGACAATCTGCTTGTCCCGGCCAGGACCTCGGGCCCGGCAAGGCAAGGGCGGTTGGCAGGGGCCGGTGACAATCGCTCGGCCCCTTCGTCGGGCACCAGATTGACAAGCCACGGCATGAAACCTAAGCACGGGCGGCTTGTGTCAGGGGAGGGGACTTAGGCATGTCAAGGAGAGTTTCTTGAAAGGAATTATCCTTGCTGGAGGCAGTGGAACGCGCCTTTATCCGCTAACGTTGGCGGTCTCCAAGCAAATCCTCCCGGTATACGACAAACCGATGATCTATTACCCGCTGAGCGTTTTGATGCTTGCGGGGATTCGAGAGATTCTGGTCATATCCACGCCGCGGGACCTGCCGGTTTTCCGCGAGCTGTTGGGCGATGGATCGGAATTCGGGCTTGAGTTGTCCTACGCCGAGCAGCCGCAGCCCAACGGGCTTGCGGAAGCGTTCATTATCGGCCGCGATTTCATCGGCGCGGACAGCGTTTCGATGATACTGGGCGACAACATCTATTTTGGCGACGGATTGTCCAAGCTTTGCCGCACCGCGGCATCGCGCGAAAGCGGCGCTTCGGTGTTCGCCTACCATGTCGAGGATCCGGAGCGCTATGGCGTGGTGTCCTTCGACAAGACCACTGGAACCGCGCTCACGATTGAGGAAAAACCACAGAAGCCGAAATCCAACTGGGCCGTCACCGGCCTTTATTTCTACGACAACCAGGTTGTCGATATCGCCTCAAGGATTCGGCCCTCGGCTCGAGGCGAGCTCGAAATCACGGCGGTCAACAATGCCTATCTCGAGCGTGGCCAGTTGCAGGTGCATCGGTTGGGGCGCGGCTATGCCTGGCTCGATACCGGCACTCACGACAGCCTGGACGATGCTTCTTCGTTCGTGCGTACAATCGAACGTCGCCAGGGCATCAAGGTCGCCTGTCCGGAGGAAATCGCCTTCGAACAGGGCTGGCTGAGGGCCGATGAAGTGTTGCAGCGGGCAACCCGCTTGGGAAAAAATGAATATGCCGCTTATCTGCGCCGTCGCGTGGTCGAGTTGTCGGAGGACTAGATGCTGGAGGTGAGACCCCTTGGCATCGAAGGTCTGCTCGAAATTATTCCGAAGCGGCACGGCGATGCCCGTGGCTACTTCACCGAAACCTGGAACGCCGCACGCTTCGCCGAGGCCGGCCTCGAACTCGCCTTCGTCCAGGACAATCACTCCTATTCCGCCGCGGCCGGTGTCGTCAGGGGGCTGCACTATCAGTTGCCGCCACGTGCCCAGGACAAGCTGCTGCGCGTTGTCAGAGGCAGCGTCCTGGATGTCGCGGTCGATATCCGCCGCTCCTCGCCGACATTCGGAAAATGGGTTGCCCTCGAGGTCTCGGCCGAGAAGGGCAACCAGATCCTGGTGCCCAAGGGCTTCGCCCACGGCTTCATGACGCTCGTGCCCCATACCGAGGTGCTGTACAAGGTGACCGACACCTATTCGCCCGAACACGACCGCTCGATCCGTTTCGACGATCCGGCCATCGGTATCGAATGGCCGCCGCCGGCTGGCGGCTTCCAGCTTTCTGACAAGGACCTCAAGGCGCCGCTGCTCGCCGCCGCCGAGGTGTTTGCCTGATGAACATTGCCAGATGCACGGGGATAGCGGCATGAACTTTCTGGTGACGGGCGGGGCCGGCTTCATCGGTTCGGCGGTGTGCCGGCATCTGTGCGCCAACCCGGCCTACCGGGTGACCAATCTCGACAAGCTGACCTATGCGGGCAACCTGGCCTCGCTGCGGCCGATCGAAAATGCACGAAATTACAGCTTCGCCCACGCCGACATCTGCGACGAGCGGGCGGTGCTCGACATATTGCGCCGCGGCGATATCGACATCGTCATGAACCTCGCCGCCGAGAGCCATGTCGACCGCTCGATCGATGGGCCGGGCGCCTTCATCGAGACCAACATCGTCGGCACCTACCGGATCCTCAACGCAGCGCTGGAGTACTGGCGCGGCCTTTCCGACGACAGGAAGGGCCGTTTCCGCTTCCATCACGTCTCGACCGACGAGGTGTTCGGCGACCTGCCCTTCGATGGCGGCATGTTCGTGGAAGAGACGCCTTACGCGCCGTCTTCGCCCTATTCCGCCTCCAAGGCGGCCTCCGACCACCTGGTGCGCGCCTGGCACGAGACCTATGGCCTGCCGGTGGTGCTGTCCAATTGTTCGAACAATTACGGGCCTTACCATTTTCCCGAAAAGCTGATTCCGCTGGTCATCCTCAACGCGCTCGACGAGAAGCCGCTGCCGGTCTACGGAGCCGGCGCCAATGTGCGTGACTGGCTGTTCGTCGAGGACCATGCGCGCGCGCTGGAACTGATCGCCACCAAGGGGCAGCCGGGCGAGAGCTACAATGTCGGCGGCAATTCGGAACGCACCAATCTGGGCGTCGTCGAGACGATCTGCGATCTGCTCGACGCCAGGCGCCCCCGGGCCGGCGGCAAAAGCCATCGTAACCTGATCTCTTTCGTCACCGACCGTCCCGGCCATGATCGCCGCTACGCCATCGACGCGTCCAAGATCGGCCGCGAGCTCGGCTGGACGCCGAGGGAGAATTTCGACAGCGGCCTGGCAAGGACGGTCGACTGGTACCTGGACAACAAATGGTGGTGGGGACCGATCCGCGAACAGCGCTATGCCGGCGAAAGACTGGGCGAAGCGCGCAAGGAGGCGGTGTGAGGCTCGCTGTCACCGGACGCGAGGGCCAGGTTGCGGCAAGCCTTCTGGAGGCTGGGCGCGAAGACGTCAAGGTCATCGCCATCGGCCGGCCGCAACTCGACCTCGCGCGGCGCGGGACTGTGATCGAGGCCATCACCGCCGCTAAGCCCGATATCGTCGTGTCGGCCGCCGCCTACACGGCGGTGGACCAGGCCGAGGACGAACCCGAGCTCGCCTTTGCGGTGAACGCCGCCGGCGCCGGCGAGGTGGCGCAGGCGGCGGCTCGGCTCGGCGTGCCCGTCATCCATCTGTCGACCGACTATGTCTTCGACGGCACCAAGGACGGTCCCTATCTGGAAACCGACGCGACCGCGCCGATTGGCGTCTACGGCGCCTCCAAGCTTGCCGGCGAACAGGCGGTGGCATCAGCCAATTCGCGCCACCTGATCTTGCGCACGGCGTGGGTCTACAGCCCGTTCGGCAAGAATTTCGCCAAAACCATGCTGAGGCTGGCCAGCGACCGCGACGAGATACCGGTTGTGGCCGACCAATGGGGAAATCCCACTTCCGCGCTTGATATCGCTGACGCGATCCTGCATGCGGCAGCACGGCTGCACCGCAACGAGGATTTCGCCGCGTGGGGCATCTATCATCTGGCCGGCACGGGCGAGACCAACTGGAGCGGCTTCGCCCGCCATATCCTGGACATAAGCGGTGGGCTCGGTGGCCCCTCCGCGCGGGTGCGCGATATTGCTGCGACGGACTATCCGACCAAGGCGCGCCGCCCCGTCAATTCCCGGCTGTCGAGCGCGAAGTTTGCCTCCGTGTTTGGATGGAGTGCGCCGGTACTGCAGAAATCGGCGCGAGAGGTGGTCCGTCGTCTCCTGAGCAGGTGACCTGACGGGGATTTGACTGCATCAACAACCAACAAATCGCGGGGATTCACCGGCTGCCACAGTGCGACACCGTATTCAGCGTCGGCGGTTATCGAGTTGGTGATAGAGATCGGCGTATGTTTTTCCCATCCTGTCAGCTGTAAAGAGGCGAACGTAGCGATCGCGAGCAGCTCGCCCCCAGTTCGCTGCCTCGACCGGCGAATCGACGACCTGGTTGATGGCTTCGGCAAGGCGTGCTGGATCGGAAGGCGGTACGACCAACCCGGTCTCGCCCGCTTTGTTCACATAACTTGTTCCCGTTCCGATCTCGCAGGAGATCATCGGTTTACCGCACATCGCAGCCTCGACGAGAGAAAGCCCGTAGGCTTCCGACCTCTGGTTTGACGGAAAAACGAACCCCAGGCAGTTGTGGAGGAGCGCCATCTTGTGCCGCTCGGCCACCTCGCCGAGGAATATCACATTGTTGCGACGCAACGTCTTGGCCTGAAGCTTCAGGCGCTCTTCGATAGGCCCTGATCCGGCAATAACGATCTTGCACCTGACTTTGTCGGCCGCCTGAATCAGCACGTCCAGCCCCTTGTAGTAGCGCAAGACGCCGACGAAGAGCACGAAAGGCTCCGTCATCGCCGCTTGGCACCATCTGTTGTCGGCTTCGGTCGGCGTGGGATAATCGGTTTCATTGATGCCGATTGGGATGATCGCCGATTTGCCCTCCAAGGCTCTGAGAACGGGGCTCGATTTCAAATAGTCCGGAGATGTCGCGACGATAGCGTCCACATCCCTGAGGAAGCGCAGCATCAGCGGCCGATAAAGAGGCAGCAAAAGCCGCTGTTTGACGATGTCGGAATGGTAGGTGACGACGGTCGGTTTGCCATGACGGGATTGAAAATGCACCATGTCCATGAATGGCCATGGGAAATGGTAGTGTATGAGGTCGGCTTTCCCGGCGAGCGCCCCGAACTTCCGAAAGACCTCGAGCGAAAACCCGGTCGACGCCAGTTCGAAATCCAGCCTGGCTTTTCGGGCCATGTGCCCGTCGAGATGCTGCGTGTTCTCGTTCGGAGCACGGCTCAACGAGAGCACTTCGGTTTCAATGCCGCGGCTGGCGGTGCTTTGAGCGATGGCATGTATCGTCCGCTCCACCCCGCCAAAGGTATCGGGCCAGTACGTCTTGAAGAAATGCAGCACTTTCAAATGTTGGTCTTCCGTCTTCGCTCGATGGCCAGTTCAAAAATCTGAAGCATACCTTCCACGTCAGCGCCTTCTTGCGATTATGGCCAATTCGAACACTGCGACCAGGTCCAAGGCGCTTTTTCTCCAGTCGAACCGGAGCGCGTTCAGGGGCGCTTTCTCAGCCAGCCGCGAGCGCAACGCATTGTCGAGTGCCAACCGGCCCATCGCGGCGGAGATATCCTGGACGTTGGTCGGGTCAACAAGAATGGCAGCTTCGCCAGCCACCTCGGGCATGGAAGACATATTTGAAGTTACAACAGGCACCCCAACCCCATTTGCTTCGATAATTGGAAATCCAAAGCCTTCGTATAGCGACGGCATGACAAGAAACTTCGCTCGGCGATAGAGGACAGCGAGATCGCTGTCCGTGACATAACCCGTAAGTCGCACGTCCGATTCGATTTCGAGGCGCACCATGCGCTCGCGCAGGTCGCCGAGACGCCACCCCTGACCCCCCGCTATGACGAGCAGCAGATTTTTCCTGACAGGCTCCGGAAGCAGCGCATATGCTTCCAGGAGATTTGGCAAGTTCTTGCGGGGTTCAAGTGTGCCGACAAAAAGGGCGTAATCGCGGTCGATGCCTTTGTCCGCAAGCACGCTGTTGGTCCCGCCATCCTCCAGGCGCGTCACTCCAGGGTACACCACGTGCAGTTTCTTGGAGACCTGTGGATACAGCATTCGAATGGCATCGGCCGTAGCGCGCGAGACTGCGACGATCTTATCCGATGAAAATACTGCAGGTCGCATGAGGAAGCGATCGCCGAGCCAGCCCTGCAAACGCATTGTCGATGCCGCATGGTGCCATACGAGATCGTGAATGGTCACAACGCGGGGAATATCCGGATCCAAGCTAAAGGGCAATCTGTGGGCAGGGCCCCAAAAGATGTCGATTTTGTCGCGAGCTGCCTGTTTGGGTAAGATGGTTTGACCCCAAACCATGCGCCTGAAATTGCCTGCATGACCAGATATCCGAAACGTTCCGCCCGATAGACGAGAAATATCCGAGACCGGTCGCTCCGGGAGATACAGAAAGATTTCGTGACCGGCTTCCGCCAACCCACGGCACATCTCCAGCACATAGCGGCCGATGCCTGTGAGATTGTGGACAAGGTTGCGGGCATCAATGCCGATTTTCATGAATCGGACCGTTTTTTCTGTTCGAGCCTGAAAGGAAAGCGGCTGGCGCTGTCTAGCCGTGGGCTCGACGGGCCGGCGTGCCTGTATACACGCCGGGCACTTCAATGTCTCGGACGACCGTTGCGCCAGCGCCGATGATGACATTGTCGCATATGCTGAGCCGATCAATCACGGTCGCACCTGCGCCAACCAGAACCTGTGTGCCTATTCGGCAACGGCCTGCAACGGTCGCATTGACGGATATATGAGAAAAATCACCGATCACGCATTCGTGGTCAACGACTGCGCCGCTATTGATGATGACGCCCCGGCCAACCTTTGTAAGCGGTCCTATATGGGCCTGATGAGCGACCAGTGAGCCTTGCCCGATCTCACATTGCCTCCCGACAGAGGCAGTCGGTGCGACGAGCATCGCAAGAGGAACAAGCGCGCTCCCGCATTGCGCGCGTCGCCGCGCATTGTCACCCGAGCCCGGAAACATGAACCAACCGGCGCCGGAGGCATTGCTGGGAAGAACAGCGACAGCAGGAAAGCCCGCAAATTCCTCACCGGCCTTTGCCTGGTCATCGATGAAAATCAAATCATCGAACCCTGTCGATAAGGCTATGTCTCCTACGCTGCGCGCATGGCCGCCAAAGCCCAGAATGAAAAGGCCTTTGCTCATAGTGACGGCGTCATGCCTTTCTGCTCTGCTTTTGATCTGCCCGAGGTCCGTCGGCACTGTGTCAGGGGCTTAAACAGCTTCATTGAGTCGTTCGACAATCTCAGGCGTATATGAAAACGGCTTGCCAGCCATGTCGTTCAGAATGTCAATATAGTCGGCGACAACATGGTCCCACGTACGGTTCACCAAAACCTCATCGTAGAATGCTCTCTGGATTTTGTAGAGGCTATCCTTGTGCTGGATCGCCCATTCGATTTTTTCGGCCATCGCCGTCCAGCTCTCGGGATTAAATACTGTCTTTTGATGCACCACTTTGTCGGTCAGGATTTCCTTAGTGACAGGGATGTCTGCCATGACAACTGGGGTCCCGACCGACACTGCTTCTGTAAACGTGAACGGCATCCCACCTTCTGACAAGCTCGGGTTCACAGCGAGGACAGCGCGGTTATAGCACGCGGCCAGTTCCCGCTCGGTGAGATTACGTAAACACAGGACATCATCGTGTAGGTTGTTTTCAGTCAAATACCTGTTGACTTCCCTGTCCGCCTGCCAAGCTCCAGTAAGAATAAGCTTGTAACGCAACAGCTTCTCGCGTCGGAGCCAGCGATACGCCTTCAACAGAGTGACGACATTCTTGTTCGGTCGAAACTGACTTGCATAAAACACAAAACCAAGATCGCCAGAAGAAAACCTCACGCCATTCCAGTTGTTGGTCGCCTTCGAGGTTGCTGACCAGAAATATTGCGCGCTCAATGCATCGCTGGCTTTCCTGTTATCTGCAAAACCAGTCACTGTGATCAGCTCATCGAGCCGGTTTGCGCCATGCGGCACAACGTGAACCGACGATCCCTTGACCTGAAACCTTTCCACCAGCGTCTTCTGCTTCACGTGCTTACTGTAGGTGACAAAGGCATGGCCCGCGTCGATAATTGATTCGATGCGCCGGAAATTATTAAACAATTGATCTGCCGCCGGTTCATCCGTAGCAAACCCGACCGGGAAGCCGGTGAACACTACGTCGGGAACGCACGTCAAACGCGGCTTTTCAATCAGATTGAATTGCGGCCAGAACGCTGTCGGGCAATACCAGGCCGAAATATCATCCCGCCTGTTTGCCATTTCAGCGACAAGCCGGGCTTCTTCGTCACACATCGTTTGATAGAGATGATGCCGCATTCGGCCAAGTAGCCCAAAGATGCGGGGTTTCGCAGGTTGCGTGGTCCCCAGCATTCTGCGCAAAGTAGAACTGCGCCTGAGACGGCCAACCCCCTTCAGAACAGTATTGCGCAGCAGATAGATCAGCGCGGCGAACGGCAGTAAGCTAAGCGCGAGAATGACAGTAGCAACGAACACTAGCGGATTTCGCGTTCGCATGAGATAGCGGGTCACTCGGGACACCAAGCGAATACCAGCAAACTTGATCCGAAGAAGCAGCCCCCCTTTTTTTACGTCATCCTTCTTGCGGACGCGAGACAACCATTTCCTCACTCTCGTTCCTGTCTGAAAGGCTGACCATGAAAGGGAACTCTGCGTCGGACCGAGTATTTCGTATTGGCCTTCACTGACCCCGAAACCATCCATCAGATCTCTGAGATGATCCCTCATCCAGCTCGGCGCTGCGATTACAAACTCGACGTCATCACGCCTAAGGGAGGCGCGCAGAAATTCGGCAAGGTGACGGCCAAGGCCTTCATTGCGCAACTCGATCCGTGGCCCATAGGCCAAATATATTCCGTATTTGGTTACAGGCATTCTGAAATGACGTTCCAATAATCGCGCGCGCAATCCTCAATCGACATCTCACGCCCTTTGAATGGTGCAAGCGGCAAAGAATGGTCCCGAGCGGGTTCGCAAATGTTCCCTGCCATAGAGTTCGGGTCTTCGTCATCGGTCCAGGTAATGTTAAACCCGAGATTTCCAGCATATTCTTTCAACACCGGGCAATGTGCCGCAACAACACGCTTTCTAAAGGCCCGGGCAATGGTTATGGTCGTAATGTCACTGTCGAGTTTGCCTGGGCGCCATAGGAAAGCCGACTCCTTGATGACCCGCCGGAGCTGCCTTTCGGACAACAATTCAGAGATCGAGTAACGCCTGCGCGGAATATTCCATCGGCGCATCGCCTTCGTAAGGTTGCGTTTGACATTGCTGATATCATCGTCGGTCAATTTCGTCTGGTATGCCTCCGAGAGAAGAATATTGCATTTCAGCTTGCCGCTCATCTCATGATAGTAAATTGCAAGCGCTTCCGCAGCACGATCGATGTTGGCGATTGAAAGTGGGTGCAGCACCCAGACAAACGCTTTTGCCTCCTCACCCACATCCAAGGCTGGAGCAACCTCGATTGTTGGCAAAGGTGGCAAAACATGGACATTCCTGGCGGAGACCCCCTCGCAGTGAATCAGCTCCTCACTTGCAAACTGGCTGTCGACGATGACGGCTTCGGGTGCAAGCGTTAACCCAAACTGCCCCATCTTAACGATTTCTTGCGGGCCTGGGCGGAAACGTGGCGCTATCGTGTCTGGAGCTAGAACAATCGGACGAATTGGCAGGATCGGTGTGCTGACTTCTGACGCGACAACCACCCAGAGATCACAATCCTGCAAATGATTGATGCCGTCATCAGGGATGAGATAACTATTTAATGTCAAAGGTCGCGCAGCACCGGCATAAACAAGCGCCCGATTGGCAGCTTCCCGGTCAAGCGCACGCCATGAGAATTCCCTTACGGGCACGTCGAACTCTTCCTTTTCAATCGGTTTACTCGAATAAGCCCGCTTGCTGCGTTCGATGGTGAGAACTATTTCCACATCCTCATTGGCGAGTTTGGCCCCTTCCTCCAGCGCCAAGGCCAAAGCGCGAGCCTTGGCTATGGAATTCTTGTCGGTCAGCACAGCAATGCGCTTGGGCAGCGGTTCCAATTCCTCCGCATCAGCTCGCGATTCTGCAAGCTTGGTGAATACCTTCTCCATGCCTTGACGCCAGAACCCGGTACAGTTCTCTGCCTTCATCGGATCGAGCAGGACCGCTTGGCTCTCACGTATCTTATTAATCAGTTTCCAGTCATCCTTGAGGATGCGGTCAATTTTTTTTCTCGCCTCCTCGATAGTTGCGCAACGGCCGGGCAATTTCTTACCACCGAACATATCGAGAATGCCGCCACCCATGAATACAAGCGGCATCCCAGCTTTAATCGCCTCGAACGGGTGGAAGTGAATATGGTTAGGTTCTTGGCTGTGATAGAACATCACGCGCATCTCGCGCATATTTCTGCGATGTTCCTCGATCGGCAGATAACCCAGCACGCTTGGGTCTGTCGTCTTGACCGATTGCGCGCCGCCGATTGCATAGGGAAACCCACGGAAGTCTTTCTTAAATTTCTGGAATATCTCTACATAGGCTTGGTTAAAACCAATGTCGGGGCAGATGAACAGGATGCGCCGGTCACCGCCGTTCCATTCCGCCGAGATCGGATCACTTGCCCCGCCCATACCTAGTGGCAGAAACACGGTCTTAGATGCAAGATAATCAGGCTCGACTTTATGCAGATGAGGATAGCCTTCGGTAAACCAGAAGCGTTTTCCAAGGGCCTGGATTGCAGTGTAAACACCTTGGTAGAATGGCATTGTTTCGATGATCTTCGAATAAGTATTGTTGCCCGCCAAGCCATAGGTACGCCAGAGCATTGCTCCCTGGAACCGCCTGGCGGCAATTTCAAAACCCTTGGGATCGAAGACGATGCAGAACATGATGTCAAAATATTTGTTGGCGATTTCCCAAGCTTTGCGCGGCGCGCCTCTATACCAATCAGCCTTATTCAGAACTGCAAGGTCATCCGGCGGGATTGTTAAGTTTTTATCCTCCGAATAATCGACGGAAGCGCTTCGGAAATTAGCATCGTCTGGATAGATCTTTGGAGTAAATACCTCATAGCCGAGTTCCCGCAACATTGGGATCTCGAATTTTCTGGCCGCAGTGTGATTGAGGATCCACATTACACGCGGCACATTGTCGACCCGGACGCTCTTTTCTAAACGCATAGGACTCTCTTTCTAGCAACTTCGATAGCGCCAGTATATTAGCTGACCTTAGCATTTCTCAAACGGGCTTGTTCAGACTAGAATGAGAAGAGCGCTTGAGACCCATGGCTAGGCAGCTATCCCATTTGCCCTATTGTATTCTGCGATCGCGCCAAGAATGTCGCCGTCAAAAATGATTTCGCCGTGATGAAATACAACTCCCCTTGCGCATATGGATTGCAGTGTTTTGAAATCATGCGAAGCTAACAGCAGAATCTCCGCCTGCTCGACAAGATCCAGGATGCGTTTGCGCGCTTTTCCCATAAAATTCGCATCACCGGCACCGATCACCTCGTCGAGGAGGAGAATGTCACCGCCGACCGCTGTCGAAATCGCGAAGGCGAGGCGCACCTGCATGCCAGCGGAATAGGTTTTGATCGGATAGTCGATAAACTCCCCGATATCGGCAAAGGCGACAACCTCGTCCTCTATCGAGCGCATGAATTTGGGCGAGAGACCAAGGAGAAGTCCGCGGTACAGGATGTTCTCCCGGCCGGTGGCATCAGGCTCGAAACCCAAACTCAGGTCAAACAAAGACCGGACGGTCCCCTCGACCACGCGCTTCCCGGAAGATGTCGGGTATAATCCTGCCACCATCTTGAGGAACGTGCTCTTGCCGGCCCCATTGTGTCCTAAAAGGCCAACGCGTTCGCCGGGACCAATGTCCAGACTAACATCCTTCAATGCGTGGATGTCGACGATCTTCTTGCCTCCTCCGTTCAACGTCGCCAGCGACGCCAGCATGGATTTCAACGACCGCTCGCTGAAGCCGACGGATGCATAATGGAGGTTTACCGACTCGAGGTGAATCCGGTTTGTCATAGGTAGAAGATCACCCTCTTTTCGGCGGACCTGCCCACGAGTGCTGCGATCAGCATGAGCACTGCGATAGTCCCGAAGCACCACAGGTAATTGGCAGCGACGGGCCATTCACCATGCAGGAGTGGAGCGCGTACGATCTGGAGGAGGTGATAAAGCGGATTGTAGTCCAGAAGGACATGCAGATTGCCTTTGCGGAACACCGAAGTCTCGAAATAGATTGGTGAGACAAACCATAGGGCTTGCAATATCAGGCCAAGCGCATGCGGCAGATCGCGAAAACGGGCAGAAAAATATGCCATTATCGTCGCCCACGGCCAGACAATCAGACCGATGATCGGGAATATCGTGAGGGCGGCAAGCCAAGACCAGCCGAAATTCTGCGGCATAACGACAAGCACCCAACCGATGAGGCTGATGCTGGCCAGGGCAAGCACCATAAGCCCGGAAATAACGTTTCGAAGCGTATATATCGCTAACGGGTGACGTGTCTGCTTGATGTACGCGTCGGCTTGGACGAAAGCCAATGCGCCTCCACTTACATTGAAGACGATGTACTCCCAGATGATGACCCCGGAGAGAATGTAGGGCGCATATTCCGAGATCGCGGCGTCGAAGATGCGACTGAATACGATGGAGATAAGGATCGTTAGGCCCAGAGGCTGGATAATCGACCACAGGACACCGAAGAAGGACCTTCTCCAGCGACCGCGCAGATCGGACATCGCGAGATGCATCCAAAAATATCGCGCGGCCCAAATGCCCCTAAGATACTCGTTCACAGGCCATTTCCTTAACGCAAAGTCACCGCGGTCGATCCTCGAAATAACCGATGATCGAAGAACATATGCGGTTCAACTGTTCCTCGGTCAGTCCGGGGTAGCTCGGCAGATTGATGCCACGCTTGCTTACGCTATCGCCATTCGGAAAGGCCCGGTCAGAATAACAGTGCGGCATGTGGCTGGCTAAGGGGAAAAACGGGCGTGTCTCGATTTCGTCGTCGGCAAGACGCGCACGCAACCGATCTCGATCCTCAACGTGGTCAACGACAATCGAACACATCCAGTGCGAATGATTAACGTCGCCCACGGGATCATGGGTCCTCAAGGGAAGCCCGGACAGTCGGGTCCGGTATATCTCTGCGATCTGCTGCTTGCGGTGGATGATCTCTTCAGCCATCTCGATCTGGGCAAGCCCGATCGCCGCCTGGATATTGGTCATCCGATAATTGTAGGCGAGCATGTCGTGCCAGTATTCGCGGGTCGGCGAGACACCTTGGCTTTTCAGGCGCCGACACTTGTCCATCACCTCAGCCGATCGCGCCAGAACCATTCCGCCTTCGCCAGTTGTGATTGTCTTGTTCCCGAAGAAACTGAAGGTGGCAACATCACCAAACGTGCCGACATGCCGGCCTTTCCACCGGGTCCCGAAGCCTTCCGCGCAGTCCTCGATGAGCAAAAGATCGTGATCGCGGCAAAGGCCCGAGATCGCATCCATATCACAAGGATGGCCATACAAATGCACCGCCATGACCGCGCGGGTTCTCGGGGTTATAGCGTCACGTATTGCCTGCGGATCCACCTGCAGCGTGTCTTCCAACGAATCGACGTAGACTGGCGTCGCGCCGGTCTGCAAAATGGTGTTGACCGACGCTATGTAGGTGAAGCTTGGAACGATGACCTCGTCGCCGGCACCGATGCCCAATGCATCCAGCACAAGGTGGATGGCTACGGTGCCGTTTGCCACGCTTGTCGCCTCTTTCGCGCCTACATACTCCGCAAAAGCTTTTTCAAATCGGGATATGAAGGCTCCACGCGAGGAAATCCAACCCGTAGTCAAGCACTCGTTGACATACGCCGATACGTTTCCGCTGAGGTATGGCTCATATACTGGAATTCGTGCCATGGTTATTCTGCGCGAGTGAAGCGTTGATAGCCATGCGTTGTAAGCAGCTTTTCCTGCTCGGCACCCTTAAAGTCCTCGCGAATCATTTCTTGGACCAGCTCGGTGAATTTAATTCTAGGTTCCCAGCCAAGGTTCTTTCGAGCTTTACTGGCGTCGCCAAGAAGCGTTTCGACTTCTGTCGGCCGAAAGTAAGCCGCATCGACAGCCACTATACATTGACCGCTTTTGTTATCGTACCCTTTCTCGTCGACGCCTTTTCCCTCCCATCTTACGTCAATATCCAGTTCCGCAGCCGCCAGGGTCACAAATTCGCGCACGGAATGCTGCTCGCCAGTTGCGATAACGTAATCCTCAGGCGCCTCCTGTTGCAACATAAGCCATTGCATCTCAACATAGTCTTTGGCATGCCCCCAGTCGCGCAGTGAATCTAGATTACCCAGGTAAAGCTTCTCTTGCATGCCTAGCTTGATCCGTGCCAGCGCTCGCGTAATCTTACGCGTCACAAACGTCTCACCTCGCATTGGGGACTCGTGATTGAACAGAATGCCGTTACACGCATAGATGCCGTATGCTTCGCGATAATTGATCGTAATCCAGTATGCATACAATTTGGCCACGGCATAAGGAGACCGTGGGTAGAATGGCGTGGTTTCCTTTTGCGGCGTCTCTTGCACGAGCCCGTACAGCTCAGACGTAGACGCCTGATAGAAACGGACCTTCTTCTCCAAGCCGAGAATTCGGATGGCTTCCAAAATTCTCAACGCCCCTAGAGCGTCGGAGTTGGCGGTGTATTCAGGTTCCTCAAATGAAACGGCTACGTGACTCTGTGCCGCCAGATTGTAAATCTCATCCGGCTGAACGAGCTGAATGATCCGCATCAGACTTGATGAGTCAGTCAGATCGCCATGATGCAACGTCAGATCTACACCCTTTTCATGTGGATCATGATACAAATGATCGATGCGATCCGTATTAAAAAGGGATGTGCGGCGCCTTACGCCGTGAACGGAATAACCCTTTTCCAGCAGGAATGCCGCCAGATAGGCGCCGTCCTGCCCGGTGATGCCGGTTATCAGTGCTTTTTTTTTCATCAATGTTCTCGATGTATCCGATTTGTGTCCGCCCAGCCCCTAAGGCTTTGCCGCCCCCAGCACCGTGAGCCAATGGATTGTCAGGCGCGGCCGTATACGTCGTCAAAACGCACGATATCGTCCTCGCCGAGATAATCGCCGCTTTGCACTTCAATGATCACCAGGTCAATCCGGCCAGGGTTTTCCAGCCTGTGTTTATGACCGCAGGGGATGTAGGTTGACTCGTTGGTCGCCAGGAACAGCTCCTGGTCGCCATTGACTATTTTCGCGGAGCCGCTGACCACGACCCAGTGCTCGGAACGATGGTAGTGCATCTGCAGGCTCAAACGTCTGCCGGGTTTCACCTCGATGCGTTTGATTTTGAAGCGCTCGCCTTCCTCCAGAACCGTATAGGTGCCCCACGGCCTATGTACGGTGCTGTGGACCAAATGTGCCTCATGCCCGGAAGCCTTGAGGCCCTCGAACAACTTCTTGACGTCCTGAACGCGATCGCGGGAGGCGACAAGCAATGCGTCGGGAGAATCGACGATCACCAGATCGCTGACCCCGACCGTGCCGATGACGCGTTTGTCGGAACTTATATAGCTGCCGGTGGTGTCCACCATATGAACATCGCCGCGTAGCCTGTTGCCGCTTTCGTCAGGAGTGATCAAATCGGCCATTGCGTTCCAAGATCCGATGTCGTTCCAATCCATGTCGCAAGGAACCACGGCAAGATTGTTTGCCTTCTCCATAACCGCATGATCGAGAGAGATACGCGGAGCGGAGCCAAAATGCTCGGGCGCGAGTTCGATTTTGGCAAAGCCTTCGCCTTGACTGAATCGGCCGTTCTCATAACTGTCGGAAACCGCCTGGATCACTTCGGGGCAATGCAAAGCCATCTCGTCGAGCATGCGTTGCGCGCTGAAGCAGAATATCCCCGCGTTCCAGAAGAAGCGTTTGGATTCGACATAGGCTTTGGCTGTGTCGAGATCCGGTTTTTCAACGAAACGGACGACTTTCTCACCATCGGCTTCGATATAGCCGAACGCCGTGTCCGGCCTGGTTGGGCTGATGCCCAGTGTGGCAATCCGCCCCAGTTTTGCATATTCGATGGCGCGGCCCATAACGTCTAGAAATGCGGGCAGGTTGCCAATCATGTGATCGGCCGGGAAGACGCATAGAATCGCATCAGGGCCCTGCGTTGCCTTGGCATGGACAGTGGCTGCCGCCACGGCAGCGGCCGTATCCCGGCCTTCCGGCTCGAGCAGAAACGTACGTGGCAACACAACCGAATCCAGTTCGTCGAAGTCGTCCTTCGTGAGGAAAAGGTGGTCCCCGGACGTTACAGCCACGAGTTCCACCACTCCCTCAATCGACGCGGCGCGCAGCACTGTGTGCTGAATAAGCGAATGCCCGTCCGCCACTTTAAGAAAAGGCTTGGGGTGCGATTGCCTTGAGGCAGGCCATAGTCGCGATCCGGCTCCACCGCTGATGATGACGGGAACCACTTTCATGAAATGACCTCTGCTTCGTTTGTGGATGCGATTGCCTGCGCCCTGTCGAGCGTCAGCGCCACAATCGCTCTCGCTCTGCCTGGGTCTGCTGCCTCCGAATAACAGCGAAGTTCAGGCGCGTTGCCGGACGGCCGCAGATGGATGATCTCGCCAGTCAGCATTTGTGTCCTTAGGCCGTCGGTCTCGTCAACTTCAGCAACAATCCCGAACGGGGCCAGAAACCGCTGCAGTGCAGGCCGATCCGCGAGCCGACGCATCAAGCTGCGCGAACTCTCCACTGGGAAATTCTCAAGGCGTTCGCTTGCACAGGCCGGAAGATTCCACAACGCGCGCAGACCTGACAGCGACTTTCTTGTCGACGCGACCATTCCGAGGACAGCCAGGATGGGGAGCAGTGAATCCCGTGTCGGCAATGCCGTCAATGTCTTGCCGTGTAGCGAACAGTCCGACCCCAAGAGAACGCCACCATTGGCTTCAAAGCCCACAACGATTTTCTCGGGGTGGTGTGAGGCTTCCATGGCTTCGACGACGAAGGGAGATCCGACCTTCGTTCTCAGAACCGTAAAACCGAAGGCTTTCGAAATACCTGAATTGGAAGTCACGGGCGTCACCACGATGTCAGCCCGCAGGAACAGAGCCGTGGCGAGGCCGATCAGGTCGCCGCGAAACAGGTCACCATTCTCGTCGGCAATCAGTGGCCGATCAGCATCGGCATCGGTCGACACGATGGCGTCGAGGTGGAATTCCCGCGCCCAACCCTTGAACTTTGCAATTGTGGTTTCGTCAACGGCTTCGGTATCGACGGGTACGAAGGTCTCCGATTTCCCGACAGGTGTCACATCTGCGCCAAAGGATCGGAGAACCTCCACCAGAAGATCCGCCGCGACCGAACTGTGCTGATAGACGCCGAGCCTCAGGCCCGAAAGGGACCCTGGCTCCAAGATGTCATCAGCGCGCGCGCGATAGGCGGCGATCGCATTGTCGTGATGCCCCGGCAAAGCCGTACCTATTGGCGGCGGGGGGCAATAGGCGTCTAGCCGTTCGGCAGCATAGTGTGCCATAGCGGCTTCATCGGCCTTGGTGATCTCGCCCCGCGGGCTATAGAACTTGATGCCATTGCGGTCCGCAGGGATGTGCGAACCCGTAACCATGAGCGCCGCTGCGTCATGCTGCCCGGCATACAACGCCAAGGCTGGCGTTGGAATGGCACCGCAATCGATCGGTTGAAACCCACTTGCCGCCAAGGCAGCCATGCAGTTGGCGGCGATCGTCGGACTGCTATCGCGCAAGTCGCGACCAACGAACACCTTGGCCTTCGATCGGACCCCATCGGCAACGAGACGCCAAGCGAAAGCCTCCGTATAAAGGCCGCTGGGTTTCCCGACTAATTCTGAAGCCAACCCTCGCAGGCCACTTGATCCAAACTTCATCACTTCGCTTTGGCTGGTAAAGGGAAGACCGTCATATTGCAGCAGACTTGGCTGTCAACCGCAAAATCGCTTCGGGCGGTTCACCTTTCCTTCCAGCTATCCACGCTGCATTCCCAGCCGCGTCGACAGGGTGAGAGCCGTCTGGCGTCAAGGACCGAGCGATGGCCTCACGATCGCGCTGCCGGCATTCTCGAACCGCTTGATATCTGCGGAACCATAGGCCATAGGTCGAGAGCAGACCGCACCAGGGCAAAGAGTAGTCAAGGATTGACCTCTACGGCCGACCCCTCTCTCTCTATCCTGAGTTGCTGTCGGACTCTAGGGCTCTTTGCAGTTGATGTGCAAGATCTTGATCAAACGGACTTTCTCTTCACCCGCCAACCTATGAAAAAATCTCTGGCGATGATTTCAAGTCCACGCTATGCGATACACGCGGCGGGGGCCGAAGATTTGGTACTAAAAAGAAGCCGCCGGTGACGGATGGTATTCGCTCTAGAGCCACTTTAGTATTGAAGTCTTCGCGCCTGGAGTTCAGTACCGTCCGATGAAATCCTATGTAGAAGCTGTACCCGGACTCCGGCCCACAATGCGTCGCGCCATCATCATGATTCAAGACATCGCCATGGTTTTGGTGGCGGTGGCGCTTAGCCTGACTTTATCGCAGTCGAGGCTGTCGTTCGAAGCGTTCTCTCCAGCGGGTTTCGCTTGCTGGGCGAGCATCATTATTCTTAGTCATCTGTTATTCAGATATTGCGGCCTCTACAATACTGTGTGGCGCTTCGCCTCGACGCCGGATTTCTTCAACATCCTGAAGGGCTGCGCAATACTGACCATCGTCCTTTACTGTGTTTCGCTTTTTGTTCGTTCCTTTCAGCCGGTGGCGGGCCTCAATGAGCGCCAGTTCATCGTCTTCTTCCTGGTTTCTTTCACGATCATCTCGGCGCCCCGGATTTTCTACCGGTTCTTTCGCGACGGCGCGAGCTGGCGCATTCTGAGTCGCGGCAAGGCTTCGACCAAGAGAGCGGTGTTTGTCGGCAAGCTGAGCGAGGCCGACGTAATCATCCGTTTCACGCGCACGACGCAGCCTGTAGAGTATTCAATTGCAGGGATTATGGCGATTGAGCACGGTGTTCCGCAGGGCACTCGGATCCAGGGCGTTCCCGTCGTGGCCACCCGCCCCCGCCTGATCGAGGTGCTGGAAGAATACGCCAAGGGTACGACAAGCCTGGACCTGCTGATTTTCGGCAGCGGCGCCGAACATGAGATCGAGGAGTATTCGGAGCTCGTCCGTGTTGCCCGGCAAGGCGACATAGCGGTGGTGCAGTTCTCGGGGCTTTCGCAGCTCGGCCAGGAGGGAAAGCTCGTTCTCGACGAGGTCGAGATGGAAACGATCCTGCGCCGCCCCACGGTTCCGTCCGACATCGAACGCATCGGGGCCTTCGTCGGCGGCAAGCGCGTCCTGGTCACCGGCGGCGCCGGTTCCATCGGCCGCACCCTGGTCAAGAGGTCACTGGAACTGGGCGCGGAGGCGGTGCTGGTTGCCGACAATTCCGAGTTCGGCATTTTCCAGTTGAGCCAATACGTCGAAGAGAAGGACCATGACCGCCTCAAGGTCCGCATTGTCGATGTCGCCGACCGGCGCCAGATGACGCGTGTCGTCACCGAGTTCAAGCCGGACATCGTTTTCCACGCCGCGGCACTGAAGCATGTGCCTTTGCTCGAGGAAAACTGGGATTCGGCCATCCAGACCAATGTCTTCGGAACGCTTGTCTGTGCCGAGGTTGCCGCCAAATGCGGCGTCAAGCAATTCGTGCTTGTTTCGAGCGACAAGGCCGTGGACCCGACATCCGTGCTGGGCCTGACGAAGCGGGCGGCCGAACAGATCGTCAGCGCCTTGCATGAAACGCCCGCCGGCGAGCCCGGCGCACGGCGCCCCGCCACCAAGTTCATAGCCGTTCGGTTCGGCAATGTCTTTGGCAGCAATGGCTCGGTCGCAACCATATTCCAGGCGCAGATCGAGGCCGGAGGTCCGGTCACCATAACCGACCGGCGCATGACGCGCTATTTCATGACCGTGGCCGAAGCCGTCGACCTCGTCATCATGTCCGCGGCCGATGCCGCCTCGCGGAAAGCCGGCGACGACTACGCCGTCTACATGCTCGACATGGGCAAACCGGTGCCGATCCTCGAAGTTGCCGAGACGATGATCCGCATGTCCGGAAAAAGCCCATACACGGACATCCCCATTCGCTTCACCGGAATCCGGCCGGGTGAAAAACTCCATGAAACGTTGCATGGTGAGGATGAGGAGCTGGTCGAACTCGGCATTTCCAAGATTTTTGGCCTGAGCACCGATGTCGCGGAATGGTCCGATGTCCAGGCGGCGCTTGCGGCCCTGCAGCAATCCGTGAAGAGCCAGGACAAGGCATCCTCGCTCGCTGTGCTTGCGGGTCTTGACCATACCAAGAAGGTAAGAGGGGACGTGCCTGAGGCCGTGATCCCGAAAGCGGCCGGGCAGGCGAACTGATGCTTCAAAAGACCCTGGCCTTCTTCGGCGCTTGAGCAGTCTGCGCAAGAGCGGCATTTATCGGCGGACCTTCGGGACTCTGGGGCGCTGGCTGGCGAGGGGTCGAGCTTGGTCGAGCGATAGCCTCATGCTACGTCGAGCGGATTCGTATTTCGTCTTTGGTTTTGGCAACGAGCACTATCGGCGGTTCATGAAGACAGCCAAGCAAATCTTCGATCTTGCCGGCGCGGCGCTGCTGCTCCTGGTCACGTCACCCGTCCTGGCGCTCGCTGTCCTGGCTGTTCGTATATCGTCGCCCGGTCCGGCCATCTTTTCTCAAACGCGGGTTGGCCGCGATGGCGTGCTCTTTCGCTGTCACAAATTGCGCACGATGTATGTCGGCACGCCATCCTTGCCTTCGCACGAGGCGCCGGCGAATGCCGTGACGCCGGCCGGAAAAACCCTGCGGAAGTTCAAGCTCGATGAGCTGCCGCAGTTCTGGAATGTTCTGAAGGGCGAGATGAGCTTGGTCGGACCGCGTCCCTGTCTGCCGACGCAAACCGAGCTGATCGAGTGCCGCCGACGGCTGGGCGTTTCATCGGCGCTTCCCGGCATCACCGGCCTGGCTCAGGTCAAGGGCATCGACATGTCGGACCCGGCCCTATTGGCCGAAACCGATGCCGACTATCTCAAGGTCGCCTCGATCGGCCTTGATCTTCGCATCCTGCTTGCGACGATTTATCCAGGTTGAGCTTGCCTGCTGCGCGCCGCGATTTCGCTTAGACGATCAAGCGTCGCTGTTTCCGGCAGCCAGCCCTGCGAGACGAGCAGGGAAGGGTCGCATATCTGTGTCGCCGTCATGCTTTCCCAAAACGCCCGCTTGCCTAGCGCCACCGCGGCCATCCGCATCAGGCTGGCCGGTACGGCAGCCAGGCGCACCGGCCGCCCAAGTCCCTTACGGAAGGCGCTTACGACGGCTGCCACCGACACCGGAGGCACGTCGCTGGCTATATAGGCAGGGCTGAGCGGCCCCGGATGAGCCAACAAATGCCGCACGGCTTGCGCGGCTGCGTCGGCCGACACCAGCGAGCGGGTTCCTGTCAGAATACCTGTCGGCAGCGGCAGGCCCGTATCGGCCAGGCGCATCAGCATTGCCAGATTGCCCTTCATGCCGCTTGCGTAGGCCGCCGGCAGGCGCAGCACGGCGGCGTCGGCGCGGCCGTGCGATGCATAGGCGTCCAGGACCCTGATCTCGCCCTCGCGTTTCGAGCGCCCGTAGGCGCATTGCGGATCGGGGACCGTATGCTCGTCGATCGTTGCGCTGACGCGGGCGCCGATCACGGCCCGGACCGATGACAGTTGGATGAAACGTCCGCCTGCCTGCATGGCGGCCGCATGCGCCAGCCGCGCGCTCAGTTCCGCGTTGGCGGCTCGGTAGTCGGCTTCGGTGGCCCCGCCGTGATCATTGTTCAAGCCGGCGCAGTGAACGACGTCCGTGACGTCACGGGTGATGACAAGGAAGGCCTCGGCCGGCGCATCGAACCGCGGCAAGGCGACGGTGTCGCTGCCCGAAGCGAGCCTTTCGGGATAGCGTGAGGCGAGGCGAACCTCCACGCCTGCCTCGCGAAGCCTTTGCACGACGAGACGTCCGATGAAGCCCGATGCGCCTGTGACCAAGACCTTCATTGCCTTGCCCGGAGCCGCTATTGCGTGACTGGCGGATGTGGCATCTCTTCCGGCAGCGGGGCCTGGCGACCCGACGCAAGATAAGTCCCGGATACCAGGAAGACCATGAACACCGAATCCAGGATATCTTGGCCGACCAGGATGCCTGTCATCCCAGCCGTCAGGTAGGTGATCACCATGACGACGACCATGGTGGCGCCAAAGCGCTCGATCGGGTCGGCGCTGTTGCGCAGGACCAGGGCGGCGTTTCTGCCGGCGACGACAAAGATCGCCGCCAAAGTCACGGCGCCCAGGATGCCCGCCTGTACCAATGCCGTCAGGAAACCATTGTGAAAATGATTGAAACCTGCCGTTTTCGCGAACAGGTCCTGGAAGCCCTGCCGGATCAAGAGCTGGTTCGCGCCCACTCCGTGTCCGAACAAGGGCATCTCGCGGAATGCCTTCAGGCCGATGTCCCAGAGGGCAACACGTATTCCAAGCGAGGTGTCGGAATTGCCGTGCGCCCCAAGCGCGTCCCAATCAGAGCGCAGAAAATCAAATCTGTCGGATATTGTATGGAAGCCGATAGCGGCGACCGCGACGCCGATCGCCGCCAGCAGAAGCAGCAGACGGACGGCATTCTTCCCTTTCAGCCAATGCTGGTTGATCAACAGCACGGCAATGCCGGAAATCAGCAGCGCCAGCCAGATGATGCGCGTGCCGGAATAGATGATGGCGATCGTTCCGCCGAGCGCTGCGCAGATCAGCGCACTCTTGTGCCTTTCGATGCCCGACAGGGCACCGGCCACGCAGGCCATCACTGCAAGGCAGACGACCGTGGCGAACACTATCGCATTTCCCGCTCCGCCCTCCGCCCTCATCCCGATCCAATATTGCTGGATGATCGCCAACAGCAGCGCGACGAAACAGGCGGCCATGCTGCTGAGGATTATGATCCGGACAAGGGTTGTTTTCTGCGTAATGCTCCAGGTTGAATAGGAGAGGGGGAAAAACAGGAAGGTGACGAGCGGGATCAGATGCGGCGCATCCCTGACAATTGCGTTATTGGCGAGCGAAGCCAGGAGATTTGCCGCGCAATAGGCATAGATCGCGATCGTGAGCGCCATCATCGCCCGGTCGATGTTGAAGCGCCTCTTTTTCGAGGCGATCAAAAGAACCGACCACAGGCCGCCGCCGTTGAACACGAAGCTCACCACAGACCCCAGGACCGGTGGAAAAAAGAAGCAAGCGATGGAAAAATAGATATTGATCCGCGCGGGCGAGAACTGCCGTCTTATCGATGAAAGCTGGCTCAAGGGCGGCTCACCATTCTCGGACGCTTCACACGGCGGATTGTCTGACGGCGGCAAACATAGCCCTGCCGAAATTGCCCGTGTCGCATCGTGCATCTGCCCGCTTTCAGGGGCCGGTATAGCGGCTTGGGTCTTTTTCTGAAAGTGCATCAAGGCCGATTGCCACCGAAAATCGGTAGTCGCTGGCAGACGATCGGATTTGGGCGCGGCGAAGACTGCGTGCTTTTCATCAAGCAATTTTTTCCCCCGCATTTTCTCAGCCGCCGGCGTGACAAGCAGGAATTTCCGCATTTTGACGCATGGATGGAAAATTCATTCCCGAACCACTCCTTGCCAGGCGCGTCTTGCATTGTTCTGGGCAGCGGCGATCTGCTAGAACGCCCGCAAGAATAACATTGTCCAGAAGCAAGCTTGAACCGGGCGGGAAGCCCGATGATTTGATGCCAGGTCTTCTGTCGGAAGGCACGAGAGAACGCTAGACAGGCCATGACAACAGCGCTTACGCACCTGCAGCGGCTTGAGGCCGAGTCAATCCACATATTCCGTGAAGTCGCGGCCGCCTTCGCCAAGCCGGTCATGCTCTATTCCGTAGGCAAGGATTCGTCCGTGCTGATGCACCTGGCGATGAAGGCGTTCTATCCCGCCAAGCCGCCCTTTCCGTTCCTTCATGTCGACACAACCTGGAAATTTCGCGAGATGATCGCCTTTCGCGATCAGATGGCGCAAAAACTCGGTTTCGATCTCCTGGTTCACGTCAACCAGGATGGCGTGCGCGACAACATCAATCCCTTCGATCATGGCTCGAACACGCACACCCATGTGATGAAGACCGTGGCGCTGCGCCAGGCGCTCGACAAATACGGTTTCGATGCCGCCTTTGGCGGCGCCCGCCGCGACGAGGAAAAATCGCGCGCCAAGGAGCGCATCTTTTCCTTCCGCAACGCCCAGCACGTCTGGGATCCGAAGAATCAGCGCCCCGAAATGTGGAAGATCTTCAACACCCGCATCGCCACGGGTGAATCGATCCGCGTCTTTCCGCTGTCCAACTGGACCGAGCTCGACATCTGGCAGTACATCCTGCAGGAGAACATCCCGATCGTGCCGCTCTATTTCGCCAAGCAGCGGCCGGTCGTGGAACGCGATGGCATGCTCATCCTCAAGGACGACGATCGCATGAAATTGCGCCCCGGTGAGGCGATCGAGAATCGGCTGGTGCGCTTCCGCACGCTCGGCTGCTACCCGCTGACCGGCGCTATCGAATCGGAAGCAGACACGCTGGAAGCTATCGTCGGCGAGATGCTGACCGCGCGCACCTCCGAACGGCAGGGCCGCCTGATCGACCGGGACGAAGCCGGCTCGATGGAAAAGAAGAAGCGCGAGGGGTATTTCTGACCATGCGCCACATCATGGCAAAGAGCCTCGCACCTACCGACGGCGTCCGCGATTATCTGGCGGCGCAGGAGAAGAAATCGCTGCTGCGCTTCCTCACCTGCGGCTCCGTCGACGATGGCAAGTCGACGCTGATCGGCCGCCTGCTCTCGGACACCAAGCAGATTTTCGAGGACCAGCTCGCCGCGCTCGAACGCGATTCGCGCAAGCACGGCACGACCGGCGACGACATCGATTTCGCACTGCTTGTCGACGGTCTCGAAGCCGAGCGCGAACAAGGCATCACCATCGACGTCGCCTATCGCTTCTTCGCCACGCCAAAGCGCAAATTCATTGTCGCCGACACGCCCGGCCACGAGCAGTACACGCGTAACATGGCGACCGGCGCGTCCACCGCCGACCTGGCAATCGTGCTGATCGATGCGCGGCAAGGCGTGCTGCGCCAGACCAGGCGCCACTCGATCATCGCCTCGCTGCTCGGCATCCGCCATATCGTGCTGGCCGTCAACAAGATCGATCTCGTCGATTTCGACCAGGCGGTCTTCGACCGGATCACGCAGGACTATCTGCAATTTTCGCGCGATCTCGGCTTTGAGACCATCGTGCCGATCCCGATGTCGGCGCGCTACGGCGACAACGTCACCGGCCGCTCCGACAGGATGGAATGGTATTCCGGCCCGACGCTGATCGAACATCTCGAAACCGTTTCGGTCGACGAGGCCGCGGCCGAGCTGCCGTTCCGTTTTCCGGTGCAGTACGTCAACCGCCCCAATCTCGATTTTCGCGGCTTCGCCGGAACGATCGCCTCGGGCGCGATCTCGCAAGGCGACGAGGTCGTCGTCGCCAAATCGGGCAAATCCTCCCGCGTCAGACGCATCGTCGCGCAGGGTGGCGACCTCGCCCAGGCGGTTGCCGGCCAGGCCATCACGCTTGTCCTCGATGACGAGGTCGAGATTTCCCGGGGCAACATGCTGGTGGCGCCTGCGGCACGCCCGCAGGTCGCCGACCAGTTCGCCGCCAACATCGTCTGGTTCGACGAACATGCGCTGTTGCCGGGCCGCTCCTATATCCTGCGCACCGAGACCGACCAGACCAGCGCTACCGTCACCGATTTGAAATATCGGGTCAATGTCAATGACTTTGCCCGTGAAGCTGCCAAGTCGCTCGAGATGAACGAAGTGGGCATCTGCAACATCTCGACGCGCACGCCGATCGCTTTCGACACCTTCGCCGAGAACCGTACAACCGGCGCGTTCATCCTGATCGACCGCATCAGCAACGCCACGGTCGGCGCCGGCATGATCCTGCATTCGCTGCGCCGTGCCGAGAACATCCATTGGCAATCGCTCGATGTCGGCAAGCGGGTACGTGCCGACATCAAGAACCAGCGGCCCGCCGTGTTCTGGTTCACCGGGCTGTCGGGCTCGGGCAAATCGACCATCGCCAACCTGTTCGAGAAGAAGCTGTTTGCCTCCGGGCGCCATACCTACATTCTCGACGGCGACAATGTCCGCCACGGCCTCAACCGGGATCTCGGCTTTACCGACGCCGACCGCGTCGAAAACATCCGCCGCGTCGCCGAAGTGGCCCGCCTCATGGCCGATGCAGGGCTGATCGTCATCGTTTCCTTCATTTCGCCTTTCAGCGCCGAGCGGCGCATGGCCCGCGAATTGATGGCCGAAGGCGAGTTCGTCGAAGTGTTCGTCGACACGCCGTTCGAGGAATGCGCCAGGCGTGACCCGAAAGGCCTCTACGCCCGCGCGCTCAATGGCGAGATCAAGAATTTCACCGGTGTCGACTCGCCTTACGAAGCGCCGGAAAAACCGGAAATCCATCTGAAGACGCTCGGCAAATCGGCCGAGGAGATGGTAGATGCCCTGGAACACTGGCTGAACGAGCGTGACATTGCCGAAGACCAATACGACAATGGCGGCGGCATCTGACGACAGGTCGATGCTCGAAATTTTCGAGGGGCTCGCTTTGGCGGCCGGCCGCGAGGTCATGCGTGTGTTCCACGCCGGCTGCGCGGTCGACCAGAAATCAGATTCCTCGCCGGTGACCGAGGCGGACCGCGAGAGCGAGAAGATCATTCTGGCCGGATTGCGTGCGGCCTTTCCCGACATTCCCTGCGTGGCCGAGGAGGAAGCATCCGCCGGCATCGTGCCGCCGGACCTGGACGGGGCTTTCTTCCTGATCGATCCGCTGGACGGCACCAAGGAATTCGTCAATCGCCGCACCGATTTCACCGTCAACATCGCGCTTGTCCGCCACGGCGTGCCGGAAGTCGGCGTCGTTTTCGCGCCCTGCACGGGCCGGTTCTTTTCCGGGCTGCCGGGCAAGGCGGAATTCCTCGAAATAGATGGCGACTTCCGCATCGTCTCTCGCCGGCCGATTTCGGTGAGGGCGGCTGCGACGCCGCTGGCGGTGGTTGCGAGCCGCTCCCACAACACGCCCGAAACCGAAGCCTATATTCGTGACCTAGGCATCGCCGAGATCGTCTCTGTCGGCTCGTCGCTGAAATTCTGTCTGGTCGCCAATGGCGAGGCGGACATTTATCCGCGCTTCGGTCGTACCATGGAGTGGGATACCGCAGCCGGCGATGCCGTGCTGCGCGCCGCGGGCGGCATCACGCGCACGTTGGATGGACAGCCCTTGATGTATGGCAAGCGAGACCAGGGCGGCGATGCGGATTTTGCCAATCCGCATTTCATCGCCAGCGGCAGGGCAGGGGCAAGCTCCGCCTGAAGTCGGCTGGTTACTCGGCCGCGGCCTGCGCCGAGTTCGATCCGATATAGTTGCGGATCGTCTCGATGATCCGGTCCTGATCGGCTTCGCTGAGATAGGGATGCATCGGCAGGCACAGGATGCGCTTGGGCAATTGCTCGGATACGGCAAGGCCGGTCGGCGTTCTCGGATAGTCGCGATAGGCGATCTGCTCGTGCAGCGGCTTCACATAGTAGATGACCGACGGAATGCCTTTTTCGCCGAGATGCGCCTTCAGCCCGTCGCGCTTGGGCGTCTCGATGGCGTATTGCGCCCAGGCCGAGCGGCTGCCGTCCAGGTTGCGGGCTGCCGTGACGACATCAGCAAGCCCTTCGGCATAACGGTTCGCCACCATTTGCCGGGCAACCATCTCGTCCTCGAGAATGGCGAGCTTTTCGATCAGGATCGCGGCCTGCAGCGTGTCGAGCCGTGAATTGATGCCGACCCGGATGTTGTCATATTGCGTCTCGCCCTTGCCGTGGAAGGCGAAGGAGCGCAGCTTGTCGGCCAAGGCGTCGTCGTTGGTGAACATCGCTCCGCCGTCGCCGTAGCAGCCGAGCGGCTTCGCCGGATAGAAACTGGTCGAGCCGACCGTGCCTAACGACCCGCACATCTTGCCGTCCGCCGAACCGCCCATTGATTGGGCGGCATCCTCGATCACCATCAGGCCTTCTCGGTGGGCGATCGCCATGATGGCATCGTAGTCGGCGGCAAGGCCGAAGAGGTCGACCGGAATGATCGCCCTGGGCTTCAGCCGGCCTTCTTTCTTGATCATCGTGATCGCCGCCTCGAGGCTGGCGATGTCGATGTTGTAGGTCTTGGGATCGACGTCGACGAAAACCGGCTCGGCCTTGGCCAGCGCCACCACTTCCGCCGTGGCGGCAAAGGTGAAGCTCGGAACGAACACGGCATCGCCCGGGCCGATCCCGGCGGCGAACAGCGGCAAAAGCAGTGCGTCGGTGCCGTTGGCGCAGGCCACGACGTGCTTGACGCCGACATAGGCGGCGAGCTTTTTCTCGAATTCGGCTACCTGGGGACCGAGGATATAGCGGCCGTCCTCGACGACATGGTCGATCGCGGCCTTCAGCCGGTCGCGGATTCGTTCGCGCTGTGCGCCAAGATCGATGAACTGCATGTCGTCCTCAAACGATTTTAACCGGGCGGTCTGGCCTCGACCCGCTGGTACCAGAATTGCGCCTGCCGAGAAAGCCGGGCGCGCGGAGCGACAAATTGCCCGGTCGTGGCAGTCTGTTACCGCATTTTTCGGTGTCGGTCAGCCGGACGCCGGAAATCCGGGATTCGTGCGGCGCAATTACGGCCTTATAACCCCAGAGTCGACCCTGCTAAACATAAAGTGATCGGCCGGCTCAATCCATGTTGGGCCTTACCACGGCCCGAACTTGGGTCAGCCAAGGCCTGAGAACGGCCAGTCCGCAGTGCGGCAACTATCCGAAGATAGGAATTTTTTCTTGACGGGGTGAAGGCAACTATGCTACATATTTGCCCATGGTGCTGAGTTGCGCCAAGGACCCGCCGCACAGGCGGGTTTTCTTTACTACCTCATCAACAGCGCGCCGGCGAAGGTTCCAAGGAACCTGTTAATTCGGATTCGTTCCTCTGGCCCGCCACTCAGGCGATCTCATGCCGCCAGGGCGGATTGGCGCCGGCCCGCGCCACGGTTACCGCCGCTGCCTTGGCACCAAGCACCAGCGCCTTGCGGATAGCGTCCTGCGACAGCCCGGAGATTGCCGCCTTCGTCAGCAGGCCTTGTTCGTGCAGGGAGGCGAGGATGCCGGCATTGAACGTATCACCGGCGCCGACCGTATCGACCACCTCGACTTTTTGCGGCGTCACGCTGACCATGTGATCCCTGGTGTAACCGACGGCGCCTTCGGCGCCATGGGTCACGACGATCAGCTTGGGTCCGCGGTCGAGCCAGTTGCGCACGACATCCTCGTGCGAGCCGGCTTCGTCGAACCAGTGAAGATCTTCATCCGAGAGTTTCACGATATCGGCCATCGCCATCATCTCGCGGATACGCTTCAGATGCTTTGCCTTGTCCGGGATGAAGTTCGGCCGGATGTTGGGGTCGAGCATCATGACGCGACGACCATGCTCGCGCTTCATCAATTCCTCGTAGGCGGCCCCCGCCGGGTCCGAAATAAGGCTGATGGCGCCGAACAGCATGGCCTCGATCTCCGGACCAAGTTGCGGCAGATCCTCGCCGGTCAGCATGCGCCCGGCGGTGTTCTCGTCGTAGAAAGTGTAGGTTGCCTGGCCATCGTTCAGCCGCACGAAGGCGAGCGTCGTCGGCCGGGGCGAAGTGTGCGCATAGGTGGAACTGACCTTGCTCGCCCCGAGCGCTTCGCGGAGCTGGCCGCCGAACAGGTCCGACGACAGGCCCGAGAAGAAGCTGGCAGGAGCGCCCAGCCGGCCGAGCGCAATGGCGGTGTTGAACACCGCGCCGCCGACATAGGGTGCGAAGGCCCGTTCTCCCTCCGTCGTCGTGCGCGGCAGCATATCGATCAGGGCCTCGCCGCAGCAAAGGATCATTGTCTTGTCGTCTCCGGCGGATGGATCACGCCCTTGCGGATGATGATGTTGGCGTAGAGCCTGGGTTCGCTGGTCGCGACGATGGCGTGCGCGGCCCTGACGCGTGCATAGAAGTCGGCACCGGCCAGCGCAACCACCTTGCGCCCGGGCGCGCGTTTTGCACACAGCACTTCGATTTCATGATGCACGGGATCGGCGAGCGAGGGGTCGCCCTTGGCCGAGGCGCGAAACAGCGCCTCCGGCACGACGTCATCGACGGGCAGCACGCTCAATATGGCGTCCAGCACCGGAATGAGATGGTGGCCGTCGGCCCGCACCAGCCGCTTTGCCTGCTCTTCGGCCGGGTAGTTTCCATCGACCAGGGCGATTTCGTCGCCATGCCCCATCGCACGCAGGATCGCCAGAAGCTCCGGACCGAGCAGCGCCGGAATTCCGATCAGCATTCAGATGCTCCTGGAAATCGTGGTCGAACCGATCAGGAAGCGCTCGGATAGTGGCAGGCTGGCGCCCCCGAGAGCGCGCGCGTGAATACCGACGGTGCCTTCGCGGACGTTTGGCAGTTTCAATCCCTCGGCATCGACCGTGTCGATGGTTGCGATGACGGCGTCGACCAGCCTGCGGCGCACCTGCGTCGGCATCCAGCCGTCGATCACCGCCGCCTCGAAGTCGATGACGGACGATGCCGCGACGATGGCATAGGCGAGCGCCCGCGAGGCGTTTGTAATCCAGTCGTCGAGCTCGGCGCCGATCTCGCCCCAGTCCTCGGGCGACGTCCACAGATGCGAAGCCTCGACGCCACGTGCATTGAGCGCTTTTTCGAGCATGGCGATCGAAGCCACGTCGATCAATTGGGTCGGCTTTCCCTCCGGTCCGGGCACCGGCATGGAGCCCAGCGCGCCGGCGTTGCCGGTCGGGCCGCCAAAGAGCCGCCCGTTGAGGACGATGCCGCCGCCGGCAAAGGCGCCGATATAGAAATAGACGAAATCACGCGGGGCGCCTGCCTGGCCGAAGACCAGTTCCGCGCCGCAGGCCGAAGTGGCGTCGTTCTGCAGATAGACCGGAAAATCGCATTGCGCCTGGATGTCGGCGCGGATATCGCGATGGCGCCATTCGTCCATGACGTCGCGCGGCGCGCCGGCGGTATCGGCCCAGTTCCAGAGCTCGAACGGCATGGCGATGCCGAGTCCCGCTATGCGTTTGTCCTGCGCGGGCGAAAGCTCGCCACGCATCTTCTTCATGCCTGATGTGACGAATTCCACCGTCTCGCGCGGGGCAGGGTAGCGGTAGGAATGCTGCAGCATCGAACGTACATTGCCGAGGAAATCGATCAGCACGAGTTCGGCGCTGCGGCGGCCGATCTTCAGGCCGATGAAGAACGCGCCTTCGGGATTGAGCGCCATGGGGATGGAGGGCTGGCCGATCTTGCCGCGCAGCGGCGCCTGCCGCAGCAGCAGGCTTTCCTCCTCGAGCTCGCGCATGATCACGGAGACGGTTTGCGCCGACAGTCCGGTCATGCGGGCGATGTCGGACTTCGCCAGGCTGCCATGCTGGCGCACCAGCGACAGCACCAGCCGCTCATTGTGGTCCCGCATGCCGCTCTGGTTGGTACCGCGGTGAATAAGGCTCTCATTCGCCTCGGGCGAACCATGCCTGGCAGTGGCCGTCTCCACCCCTGTTCCTCCCGTCATTTCCCCTCGAGGCTTTTGGAACAGAATGTGCGAACGACGCAAGGCTGTCAATAATAAATAAGAGTGATTTAATTATTGACAGAGAGATTGGTCTGGTGTCATTTGAGGCAGGCATCCCCACCGGGAGAGGTTGCTTGGATGCCGTACGGATGCCGGTTGGCCGGCATCCGGAATGTTCCACTGGGAGGAAAATCGTGACCAATACAAAACTGTTGAAGTCCACCGTTTTTGCGGCGGCCGCTCTGGGCCTGATGGCATTCGCCTCGTCCGCATCCGCGGCCGGTGTCGGCGCCTGCCTGATCACCAAGACCGACACCAATCCCTTCTTTGTCAAGATGAAGGAGGGTGCGACCGCCAAGGCCAAGGAGCTTGGTGTCGACCTCAAGACTTATGCCGGCAAGATCGACGGCGACAGCGAAAGCCAGGTCGCGGCGATCGAGAGCTGCATCGCCGACGGCGCCAAGGGCATCCTCATTACCGCGTCCGACACCAAGGGCATCGTGCCGACCGTGAAGAAGGCGCGTGACGCCGGCCTGCTGGTGATCGCGCTCGACACGCCGCTCGATCCGATCGACGCCGCCGACGCGACCTTTGCCACCGACAATTTGGAGGCCGGCAAGCTGATCGGCGCCTGGGCCGCCGCGACGCTCGGCGACAAGGCCAAGGACGCCAAGATCGGCTTTCTCGACCTGACCCCCTCGCAGCCGACCGTGGACGTGCTGCGCGACCAGGGCTTCATGATGGGCTACGGCATCGACGTGAAGGATCCTAACAAGATCGGCGACGAGGATGACGCGCGCATCGTCGGCCATGACGTCACCAACGGCAATGAGGAGGGCGGCCGCAAGGCGATGGAGAACCTTCTGCAGAAGGACAACACCGTCAACGTCATCCACACCATCAACGAGCCGGCCGCGGTCGGCGCCTATCAGGCGCTCAAGGCCGTCGGCCTGGAAAGCCAGGTGCTGATCGTCTCCGTTGATGGCGGCTGCCCCGGCGTGAAGTCGGTGGCCGAAGGCGTCATCGGCGCGACATCGCAGCAATATCCGCTGCAGATGGCGGCGCTCGGCATCGAGGCCATCGCCAACTTCGCCAAGGACGGCACCAAGCCGAAGCCGACCGAAGGCAAGAACTTCTTCGACACCGGCGTCAATCTGGTGACCGACAAGCCGGCCAATGGCGTGAAGTCCATCGACACCAAGGAAGGCCTCGCCAAGTGCTGGGGCTGATGCCGGTCTGACTGGCAACGAAAAACGGAGCGGCCGGACTTGATCCCCGGCCGCTTCGGGTGGACGATGGTCGCGTGACCGCGAACAATCCCGGCAGGAGACCGGAAAGACGTGGACGGGTGTCGCCGCGTGGCTGATACCCTACGGGGAGGAAACATGTCTCAAGCTCAGGAATTCGAGAAGGTTCTCTCTGGCAGCGACACGAGCGTTGCCGCGTTTGACGAGCATAAATCGGCGGTCAGACGCATCCAGCATTTTCTGCACTCGACGCCGGCCGCGGTGCCGCTGATCGTTCTGGTCCTGGCGATCATCGTGTTCGGCCTCACCATTGGCGGGCGTTTCTTCTCGTCCTACACGCTGACGCTGATCCTGCAGCAGATCGCCATCGTCGGCATACTGGGTGCCGCCCAGACCCTGGTCATCCTCACCGCCGGCATCGACCTGTCGATTGGCGTCATCATGGTGATTTCGGCTGTGATCATGGGCAATTGCGCCGTCAGCTACGGCCTGCCGAGCGTCCTTGCCGTGGCGATCGGACTTGCCGCGGGTGCTGCCTGCGGGCTGCTCAACGGGGTGCTTGTCGCCTACATGAAACTGCCGCCATTCATCGTGACGCTCGGCACCTGGAACATCGTCATGGCGACGAACTTCATCTATTCGGCCAATGAGACGATCCGCGACACCGACGTCGACGTTCAGGCGCCGCTGCTGCATCTGTTCGCGCTCAGCTTCAAGGTCGGCACCGCTGTGCTGACGGCCGGCGTGATTGCGATGGTCGCGCTCGTGCTGCTCCTCTGGTACGTGCTCAATCACACGGCATGGGGCCGCCATGTCTACGCTGTCGGCGACGACCAGGAGGCGGCGAAACTGTCGGGTATCCAGACCAAGAAGGTGCTCATGACGGTCTATACCCTGGCCGGGCTGATCGCCGCTTTCGCCGCCTGGGTCTCCATCGGTCGCAATGGGTCGATCTCGCCGTCGGCCGCCGTGACCGACTACAATCTGCAGGCGATTACCGCCACGGTGATCGGCGGTATTTCTCTTTTCGGCGGCCGCGGCTCGATCCTCGGCACGCTGTTCGGCGCGATGATCGTCGGTGTCGTCTCCATGGGCCTCAACATGCTGGGCGCCGATCCGCAATGGAAAGTGCTGCTCACCGGCGTGCTGATCATCGGCGCAGTGGCGGTTGATCAATGGATCAGAAAGGTTTCGGCATGACCCAGGACCCTATCCTCACCGCTCGTGGACTGGTCAAGCGCTACGGCCGCGTCACCGCCTTGGACAATGCCGATTTCGACCTCTACCCCGGCGAAATCCTCGCTGTTATCGGCGACAACGGCGCCGGCAAGTCGTCGCTCATCAAGGCGATTTCAGGCGCTGTCGTGCCCGATGAAGGCGAAATCCGGCTTGAGGGCAAACCGGTCGCCTTCAAATCGCCCATGGAGGCCCGCGAAGCCGGCATCGAGACCGTCTACCAGAACCTGGCGCTGTCGCCGGCGCTGTCGATCGCCGACAACATGTTTCTCGGCCGCGAGATCCGCAAGCCCGGCTTTGTCGGCCAATGGCTTCGCATGCTCGACCGTCCGGCGATGGAAAAGCGCGCCCGCGACAAGCTGACTGAACTCGGCCTGATGACCATCCAGAACATCAGCCAGGCGGTGGAGACGCTGTCCGGCGGCCAGCGCCAGGGCGTGGCAGTGGCGCGCGCCGCCGCTTTCGGCTCCAAGATGGTTATCATGGACGAGCCGACGGCAGCACTTGGCGTCAAGGAAAGCCGCCGCGTGCTGGAACTCATCCTCGACGTGAAGAAGCGGGGCCTGCCGATCGTGCTGATCTCGCACAACATGCCGCATGTCTTCGAAGTGGCAGACCGCATCCACATCCATCGGCTGGGTCGTCGGCTGTGCGTCATCGATCCCAAACAACATACAATGTCCGATGCCGTCGCATTCATGACCGGGGCAAAGACGCCGCCGGAGGCGGCGCTGGCGGCCTGAACTGCCAAATTGCCGCTGGGTAAGTCGCCTCCGGCTTACTTAAATCGATTGAACGTTTGCTGCAATGCGGTAGCATGGGCTGGGATGAATGATGAAAGCCGGTATGATCGTGGCAAACGCACGAGAGGCAGCATGACGCGCACGATGACATCCGACCCCCTCCCGCCACTGCTTGAAAATCCCGACCCCAAGACGCTCGCAAGGGAAGTCTTGATGGCCCTCAAATACAGGGTCGGCAAGGACACCACCGTCGCCACCCAGTACGATTGGCTGACCGCCTCGATCAAGGTCGTGCGCGACCGCATCGTCGATCGCTGGATGCAGGCGACGAAAGAGGCCTACGCCCAGCAGGAAAAGCGCGTCTATTACCTCTCGCTGGAGTTCCTCATCGGCCGCCTGATGCGTGACGCCTTCTCCAATCTCGGCCTGATGGAGAACATGCGCGAGGCGTTGTCGTCGCTGGGTGTGGAACTCGACCTCATCGCCACGCTCGAGCCGGATGCAGCACTTGGCAATGGCGGCCTCGGCCGGCTCGCCGCCTGCTTCATGGAAAGCATGGCCACCGTCGATATTCCCGCGCATGGCTACGGTATCCGCTACGCCAACGGCATGTTCCGCCAGGAGATACATGACGGCTGGCAGGTAGAATTGCCCGAGACTTGGCTCGATCACGGTAACCCCTGGGAGTTCGAACGCCGCGAACGGTCGTTCGAGGTCGGGTTCGGCGGCTCGGTGGAATCGGTCACCACCAGGGATGGCCGGCTGGAACGCCATGTCTGGAAGCCGACCGAGCATGTGCTGGCCGTCGCCTACGACACACCTGTCGTCGGCTGGCGGGGGAACCGCGTCAACACCTTGCGGCTTTGGTCGGGCATGCCGGTCGATCCGATCCTGCTCGACAAGTTCAATGCTGGCGACCACATCGGCGCACTCGCCGAAAGCAACAAGGCCGACGCGCTGTCGCGCGTACTCTATCCCGCCGATTCCCACATGGCAGGGCAGGAACTCAGGCTGCGGCAGGAATATTTTTTCTCCACCGCCTCTTTGCAGGACATCGTGCAGCGGCATCTCAGCCAATATGGCGACCTGAAGTCGCTGCCCGACAAGGCGGCAATCCACCTCAACGACACCCATCCGGCGATCGCCGTGCCGGAGCTGATGCGCCTCCTGATGGACGTCCACGGCATGGATTTCGACCGGGCCTGGGACACCACCAAACGCACCTTCGGCTATACCAACCACACGCTGTTGCCGGAGGCGCTGGAAAGCTGGCCGGTGCCGCTGTTCGAGCGGCTTTTGCCGCGCCATATGCAGATCGTCTACGCCATCAACGCGCAGGTGCTGCTCGAGGCGCGCGCCACCAATCAGTTCTCCGGCGAGCAGATCAGCCGCATCTCGCTGATCCAGGAGAATGGCGACCGTCGCGTGCGCATGGGCAATCTCGCCTTCGTCGGCTCGCATTCGATCAATGGGGTCTCGGCGCTGCACACCGAGCTCATGAAGGAAACGGTGTTCGCCGACCTGCACACGCTTTATCCCGACCGCATCAACAACAAGACCAACGGCATCACGCCGCGGCGCTGGCTGATCCAGTGCAACCCAGGTCTGACCGCACTCGCCCGCGAGGCGATCGGCGACCGCTTCCTGGATGACATCGACGCCATCAAGGGGCTCGATGCCTTTGCCGACGATACCGCTTTCCGCGAAAAATTCGCCGGCGTGAAGCGGCAGAACAAGGTGAAGTTGGCCAATCTCGTCGCCGACCGGCTCGGCATCCGGCTTGATCCCTCGGCGCTGTTCGACATCCAGGTCAAGCGCATCCACGAATACAAGCGCCAACTCCTGAACATCCTCGAGGCGGTCGCGCTCTACGACCAGATCCGCTCGCACCCGGAGCGCGACTGGATGCCGCGCGTGAAATTCTTCGGCGGCAAGGCGGCGCCCAGCTACCACAATGCCAAGCTGATCATCAAATTGGCCAACGACGTTGCCAGGGTCATCAACCGCGATCCGGCCGTTCGCGGCTTGCTCAAGGTGGTGTTCGTGCCGAACTACAATGTCAGCCTCGCCGAGATCATGATGCCGGCCGCCGACCTTTCCGAGCAGATCTCGACCGCCGGCATGGAGGCTTCGGGCACCGGCAACATGAAGTTCGCGCTGAACGGCGCGCTGACCATTGGCACGCTCGACGGCGCCAATGTCGAAATCAAGGAGTGCGTCGGCGACGACAACATCTTCATCTTCGGCCTAACCACGGCGGAGGTCGCCGAGCGCCGCAACAATGGCTACGATCCGCGTGGCGTCATCGAGGCATCGCCCGAACTGTCGCAGGCGCTCGCGGCCGTTTCATCGGGCGTCTTTTCGCCCGATGATCCCAACCGCTACCGCGATCTCATCAATGGTCTCTACGACAGCGACTGGTTCATGGTCGCGGCGGATTTCGACGCCTATGCCGCTTGCCAGCGAGACGTCGATGCCGTCTGGCGCAACAGTCCGGACTGGTACGCCAGGGCAATCCGCAACGTCGCGCGCGTCGGCTGGTTCTCTTCCGATCGCACGATCCGCCAATACGCGAAAGACATCTGGAACGTACCTGCCTGATGTGATTGCATGAGGCCACGAACGATGTAGTCCGGGGTGTGAGTTCAAACGCCGAATTTATACCTTAAAACAAACATTTGGTGCCCGGGGAGGGACACTGCCCGATGAGGAAACCGCGCGCGACCGCTGCGACAAGCGGGCCGGACGGATCGGCCCCGGCCAGCGATGTCGCGGCGATTGTCGCCGGCACGCACGGCAATCCGTTTGCGGTCCTCGGCGTCCATGAGGTGGGCAAGAACCTGTTTGCCCGCTGTTTCGTTCCGCATGCGGAGTTCGTCACCGCCTATACGCTGACCGGCATGATTGCTGGTGAACTGTCCAGGCGTGACGATGGCGGCTTTTTCGAAGGCAAGCTGTCGATCAAGAAGCGCCAGCCATTGCGCTATCACGCCAGGAATGCCGGGGGCGACTGGTGGTTGACGGATCCCTATTCTTTCGGCCCGGTGCTCGGTCCGATGGACGATTACTACATTGCCGAGGGCTCGCATCTGAGGCTGTTCGACAAGCTCGGCGCGCATGTCATCGAGCACGAAGGCGCCACCGGCGTGCATTTCGCCGTCTGGGCCCCCAATGCAAGGCGCGTCTCGGTGGTCGGCGATTTCAACGACTGGGACGGCCGCCGCCATTCGATGCGCGACCGCCGCGACACCGGCATCTGGGAGGTATTCATCCCCGATATCGGCGCCGGCAGGCCCTACAAGTACGAGATCATCGGCCCCGATGGCGTAAGATTGCCGCTGAAGGCCGATCCGTTTGCCTTCAAGTCCGAACTGCGCCCGGCGACCGCGTCGGTGACCGCTGCGTCGCCCGCCCATCAATGGGGCGACGAGGCGCATCGCAGTTTCTGGCGCAATGCCGATCCGCGGCGCGAGGCCATCTCCATCTACGAGGTCCATGCCGGCTCCTGGCAGCTTCGCGACGATGGAACGTTTCTGTCATGGGATGAACTGGCCGACCGGCTGATCCCCTATGTCGTCGAGACCGGCTTCACCCACATCGAGTTCATGCCGATCTCCGAACATCCCTATGATCCCTCCTGGGGCTACCAGACGACAGGCCTCTATGCGCCATCGGCGCGCTTTGGCGACCCGGCCGGCTTTGCCCGCTTTGTCGACGGCGCCCACCGTGCCGGCGTCGGCGTCATCCTCGACTGGGTGCCGGCGCATTTTCCGGTCGACGAGCACGGCCTTGTCCATTTCGACGGCACTGCGCTCTACGAGCATGCCGATCCGCGCCAGGGCTTTCATCCCGACTGGAACACCGCGATCTACAATTTCGGCCGCCGCGAGGTGGTGTCGTTCCTGGTCAACAACGCGTTGTTCTGGGCCGAAAAATATCATGTCGACGGCCTGCGCGTCGACGCGGTCGCCTCGATGCTCTACCTCGATTATTCGCGCAAGGCAGGCGAATGGATTCCTAACGAGAAGGGCGGCCGCGAGAACCTCGAGGCGGTCAGCTTCCTGCAGAAGATGAACAAGGAGCTCTACGGCCACCATCCGGGCGTCATGACCATCGCCGAGGAATCGACCTCGTGGCCGAAGGTCTCGGCTCCGGTCCATGAAGGCGGGCTGGGCTTCGGCTTCAAGTGGAACATGGGCTTCATGCACGACACGCTGGAGTATTTCTCCAAGGAGCCGATCTTCCGCAAACACCACCACAACGACCTTACCTTCGGCCTAGTCTATGCCTTCTCGGAGAATTTCGTGCTGCCGCTCTCGCATGACGAGGTCGTGCACGGCAAAGGCACGCTGCTTGGCAAGATGGCCGGCGACGACTGGCAGAAATTCGCGACATTGCGCGCCTACTACGCTTTCATGTGGGGCTACCCCGGCAAGAAGCTGCTGTTCATGGGCCAGGAGTTCGCGCAGCGCCGCGAATGGAGCGAGGCGCGCGCGCTCGACTGGAATCTTCTCGATTTCCGCTCGCATCGCGGTGTCTGGCAGGTGGTGCGCGACCTCAACTATCTCTACCGCTCGCGACCGGCCCTGCACGGCCGCGACTGCGAGCCGGAAGGCTTTTCCTGGCTGATCGTCGACGACAGCCAGAATTCCGTCTTCGCCTGGCTGCGCAGCGCGCCGGGAGGCAATCCGGTCGCGATCATCTCCAATTTCACGCCGGTGCCGCGCGACAACTACCGCGTGCCGCTGCCGAAAGCCGGCACATGGCGCGAGATCATCAACACGGACGCTTCCGAATATGGCGGATCCGGCAAAGGCAATGGCGGCGCCGTCGAAGCGCGGGCGGAGGAAGGGGGCATCTCCGCAACGATGCTCTTGCCGCCGCTGTCGACGATCATGCTTGAACTGGTCGCGGAACAAGCCATGTCGAGACCGGGTAACTTGGGAGGGTAGAAAATGGCAAACTCGAAACGAACCCAGCCGCTGGCCCGCGACGCCATGGCCTATGTGCTGGCCGGCGGGCGCGGCAGCCGCCTCAAGGAACTGACCGACCGGCGCGCCAAGCCGGCGGTCTATTTCGGCGGCAAGACGCGCATCATCGATTTCGCGCTCTCCAACGCCCTCAACTCCGGCATCCGCCGCCTTGGGGTTGCCACCCAATACAAGGCGCATTCGCTGATCCGCCATTTGCAGCGCGGCTGGAACTTCCTGCGGCCCGAACGAAACGAAAGCTTCGACATCCTGCCGGCCAGCCAGCGCGTGTCGGAAACCCAGTGGTATGAAGGCACGGCCGACGCGGTCTACCAGAACATCGACATCATCGAGGCCTATGGCCCCGAATACATGGTCATCCTCGCCGGCGATCACATCTACAAGATGGACTACGAGCTGATGCTGCGCCAGCATGTCGACGCCGGCGCCGATGTCACCGTCGGCTGCCTCGAAGTGCCGCGCATGGAGGCCACGGGCTTCGGCGTCATGCATGTCGATGCCAAGGACAACATCATCGCCTTCGTCGAAAAGCCGGCCGACCCTCCCGGCATTCCAGACAAACCGGAGTTTGCCCTGGCCTCGATGGGCATCTACGTGTTCAAGACCAAGTTCCTGATGGAGCAGCTGCGCCGCGATGCGGCCGAGCCCGGTTCGAGCCGCGACTTCGGCAAGGACATCATCCCCTATATCGTCGAGCACGGTAAGGCGATCGCCCACCGCTTCGCCAAGTCCTGCGTGCGCTCGACCGCGGAAAATGAGGCCTACTGGCGCGATGTCGGCACCGTCGATGCCTATTGGGAAGCCAATATCGACCTGACCGACGTGACGCCCGAACTCGACCTCTACGATCGTGACTGGCCGATCTGGACCTATGCCGAGTTGAAGCCGCCGGCGAAGTTCGTGCATGACGAGGATGGACGGCGCGGTTCGGCCGTGTCCTCGCTTGTGTCGGGCGACTGCATCGTCTCGGGCGCGACGCTCAGGAAAAGCCTGATCTTCACCGGCGCGCGCATCAATTCCTACTCGACGCTGGAAGAGGTCGTCATGCTGCCCGACGTTCATGTCGGCCGGAACGCAACGTTGAAGCGCGTCGTCATCGACCACGGTGTAAGGATACCGGAAGGGCTGGTGGTCGGTGAGGATCCCGTGCTCGACGCCAAGCGCTTCCGCGTTTCGGAAAAGGGCATCTGCCTGATCACGCAGGACATGATCAACAAGTTGTCAACCTGATCAGTTTGATCAACAAGTTGTCAATCCGATCGGGTTGATCAACAAGCTGTCACTTTAGGGTGGTTTGTGCATGTCCTTGCCCCAGAACCGCTGCACGGTTTGGGCTACATGCACCAGGAGCGGTTCGGTAAGCGCATGCAGGTTCTGTCGGTCACGCCCGAGATCTTTCCGCTGATCAAGACCGGCGGGCTTGCCGATGTGACCGGCGCGCTGCCCGTCGCGCTGGCCGCCAAAGGCGTGACCATGCGCACGCTTATTCCCGGTTTTCCCATGGTGATGGACGCCTTCAAGAAAAAAAAGTCTGTCTACAAGTATCCGCTGCTGCAGGGCGGCAAGGCTTCGGTCCATTCTGTCCAGCTTGCCGGGCTCGATCTTTTCGTGCTCGATGCGCCGCATCTGTTCGATCGTCCCGGCGGTCCTTATGGCAATGCCGCGGGTGCCGATTGGCCGGACAATTGGCGCCGTTTCGCAGCGCTCAGCCAGGCCGGCGCCGACATCGCCGGCGGTGCCATCTCCGGTTACATGCCCGATATCGTGCATGCCCATGACTGGCAGTCGGCGATGACGCTGGCCTATATGCGCTATGGCAAAGCGGTCGGCACGCCGTCGATGATGACTGTCCACAACCTCGCCTTCCAGGGGCAGTTCGGCGCCGGCATCTTCGGCGAACTCGGACTGCCGACGGCGGCGATGGCGCTTGACGGCGTGGAATATTATGGCGGCGTCGGCTTCCTCAAGGCCGGCCTGCAGGCTGCCTGGGCAATCACCACCGTCAGCCCGACCTATGCGCAAGAAATCCGCTCGCCGGAATTCGGCATGGGTCTCGACGGCCTGATCAACATGCGCTCCAGCGATCTCTATGGCATCGTCAACGGCATCGACACCGCCATCTGGAACCCGGAGACCGACAAGCATCTGGTGTCGAACTATACAGCCGCCTCGCTCAAGGCGCGCGCGCCCAACAGGGCCGCTGTCGAGGGCCGTTTCGGCCTCGATCGCGACGGTAGCCCGATCGTCTGCGTCGTCAGCCGCCTGACCTGGCAGAAGGGCATGGACATACTGGCGACGGCGGTCGACGGCATCGTTGCGACGGGCGCGCGGTTGGCTATTCTGGGTTCGGGCGATGCCGGCCTCGAAGGCGCGCTGCTCGCCGCCGCCGCACGCCACCGCGGCCGTATAGGCGTCGTCGTGGGGTATGACGAAGGCCTGTCTCACGTCATGCAGGGCGGCTGCGACGCCATCGTTATCCCGTCGCGCTTCGAGCCTTGTGGACTGACGCAGCTTTATGGCCTGCGCTATGGCTGCGTGCCGGTGGTCGCCCGCACCGGGGGGCTCGCCGACACCATCATCGACGCCAACGAGGCGGCGATTGCCGCCGGCGTGGCGACCGGGTTCCAGTTCGCGCCCAGCGACGGCGGCGCGCTGCTTCATGCCATCCGCCGCCTGGCCGAGGCCCATGCCAGCCCCGCGATCTTCGAGGCCATCCAGCGCCAGGGCATGAAGACCGACCTGTCCTGGGACCGAAGCGCTGACAAATACGTTGAACTCTATCGCCTGCTGCTTTCGAAAAGGGTTGCTTGAAGCATGATACGCACCGTTCCCACCAAACCCTATTCCGACCAGAAGCCCGGCACTTCGGGGCTGCGCAAGAAGGTGCCTGTGTTCCAGCAGGAGCACTATGCCGAGAACTTCATCCAGTCGATCTTCGACGCGCTGGACGGGTTCAAGGGCAAGACTCTGGTGATCGGCGGCGACGGCCGCTTCTACAATCGCGAGGTCATCCAGAAGGCCATCGCCATGGCCGCCGCCAACGGATTCGGCAAGGTGATGGTCGGGCAGGGCGGCATCTTGTCGACGCCGGCCGCTTCGCATGTCATCCGCAAGTACAAGACGTTCGGCGGCATCATCCTGTCAGCCAGCCACAATCCGGGCGGCCCGCACGAGGATTTCGGCATCAAGTACAATGCCGGCAATGGCGGCCCGGCGCCGGAAAAGCTGACCGATGCGATCTTCGCCAGGACCAAGGCGATCTCCAGCTTCAAGACCGTCGACATCGATCCGATCGACATCGACGCGATCGGTACCGTCAAGGCCGCCGGCATGACGGTCGAGATCATCGATCCGGTCGTCGACTATGCCGAGCTGATGGAAAGCCTGTTCGATTTCGACGCGCTGCGCAAACTGTTCAAGTCGGGCTTTCGCATGCGCTTCGACGCCATGCACGCGGTGACCGGCCCCTACGCCAAGGAGATCCTCGAACACCGGCTTGGCGCGCCCGACGGCACCTGCCGCAACTTCAAGCCGCTGCCGGATTTCGGCGGCCACCATCCGGATCCGAACCTGGTCCATGCCAAACATCTCTATGACGAGATGATGGGACCGGACGCCCCGGATTTCGGTGCCGCTTCCGACGGTGACGGCGACCGCAATTTGATCATCGGCAAGGGCATTTTCGTCACCCCGTCGGATTCTGTCGCCATGCTCGCCGCCAACGCCCGCCTGGCGCCGGGCTACAAGGAAGGCCTGAAGGGCATTGCGCGCTCGATGCCGACCAGTGGGGCCGCCGACCGCGTCGCCGAAAAACTCGGCATTGGCATGTATGAGACGCCGACCGGCTGGAAATTCTTCGGCAATTTGCTCGACGCCGGCATGGCGACGATCTGCGGCGAGGAAAGTGCGGGCACCGGCTCCAACCATGTGCGCGAGAAGGACGGCCTGTGGGCCGTGCTTTTGTGGCTCAACATCCTCGCCGCGCGCGGCGAGAGCTGTAAGCAGATCGTCACCGAGCACTGGGCGACCTACGGCCGAAACTATTATTCGCGCCATGACTACGAGGAAGTCGAGAGCGGGCGCGCCAATGCGCTGGTCGACGAACTGCGCGCCAAGCTTGGCTCGCTGCCGGGCACCAGCGTGCGCGGCCTGAAGATCGCCAATGCCGACGACTTCACCTATCACGATCCGGTCGACGGTTCGGTGAGCGAGCATCAAGGCATCAGGGTGCTGTTCGAAGGCGGCTCGCGCGTGGTCTTCCGGCTTTCCGGCACGGGCACCTCGGGCGCCACCTTGCGCGTCTACATCGAGCGCTACGAGCCGGACAAGGCCAGGCACGATCTCGATACGCAGAAGGCGCTCGCCGATCTGATCGCGGCAGCGGATGACATCGCGGGAATTAGGAGCCACACCGGCCGCGACAAGCCGAGCGTGATTACTTGAGCGTGGCGGTGGCTTCACCCTCCCCCTTGTGGGGAGGGTCGATCCGCGTAGCGGGTCGGGGTGGGGGTGCTCGTAGAGGGCTTTGCCGGCGTCACCCCCCACCCCGCTCACTTCATTCGCGACCCTTCCCACAAGGGGGAGGGTGGAGGACGCGCCGATGACCTCACTAGGCGCCACCATCACCCCCGACGGCATCCGCTTTGCCGCCTGGTCCTCGTCGGCGCGCCGCCTCTGGGTCTCGATCTTCGACGAACAGGGAAACCGCGAACTCGACCGGCTGGAGCTGAAAGCGGAAGGAGAGGGGGTGCATGCACTCTTCGTCTCCGGCCTTGCCGAGGGCACCCGCTACGGTTTCCGCGCCGATGGCGACTACGCGCCCGAGCGCGGATTTTGGTTCGACCCCGACAAGCTGCTGACCGATCCCTACGCCGTCGAGATCGATCGGCCCTATGCCTATCACTGGCGTCTCGCCGCGCGGCGCAACGAAGGTGCCGATACCGCGCCGCTGATGCCGAAGGCCGTGGCGAAAGCCTTGCTCACGGCTGTGCCTGTGCCGCCGCCGCTGTTCCGTCCGGGCGGCCTGATCTACGAAGTGCCGGTGCGCGCCTTCACCAAGCTGCATCCGGATGTGCCGGAAAAACAGCGCGGCACGACCGCCGCGCTTGCTCATCCGGCTATCGTCGAGCACCTGCGAAGGCTCGGCGTCTCCGCCGTCGAGCTGATGCCGGTGACGGCATCGATCGACGAGCGGCATCTGCCGCCGCTCGGGTTGAGCAACGCCTGGGGTTATAACCCTGTCACCTTCATGGCACTAGACCCGCGCCTGGCCCCTGGCGGCCTGGCCGAATTGCGCGTTACCGTTGCCGCGCTGCGTGCGGCCGGCATCGGCACCATTCTCGACCTCGTCTTCAACCACACGGGCGAAAGTGACAGGCTCGGTCCGACATTGTCGCTGCGCGGCCTAGACAATCAGGCTTATTACCGGCATCAGCCGGATGGCAGGCTGGTCAATGACACCGGTACCGGCAACACGATTGCCTGCGATCACCCGGCGGTGCGGGAAATGGTGCTCGACACGCTTCGCCATTTTGTCCGCCATACCGGCGTCGACGGTTTTCGTTTCGACCTGGCACCGGTGCTGGGGCGCGTCAACGGCACATTCGAAGCGCAAGCGCCGTTGCTGGAGGCGATGCGCGAGGATGCGCTGTTGGCCGGCCGTGTGTTGATCGCCGAGCCCTGGGACATCGGTCTCGATGGCTATCAGCTCGGCAACTTCCCCTCCCGCTTCCTGGAATGGAACGATCGTTATCGCGACGATGCCAGGCGCTTCTGGCGCGGCGATGCCGGCATGGTTGGTACGCTGGCGACACGACTTGCCGGTTCGTCCGATATTTTCGGCAGGGGCGGCCAGCCCGCCAGCCGCACGGTGAATTTCATCGCGGCCCATGACGGCATGACGCTGGCCGACATCGTTGCTTATGAGGAGAAGCATAACGAGGCCAATGGTGAGCAAAATCGCGATGGCCACAACGAGAACCTGTCCTGGAACAACGGCGTCGAGGGCGCGACGGACGACGCGGCAATCGCGAAGGCGCGCTTCAGCGACCAGTGTGCGCTGCTCGCCACGCTGTTCGCCTCGCGCGGCACGATCATGCTGACGGCCGGCGACGAATTCAGCCGCAGCCAGCAAGGCAATAACAACGCTTATGCGCAGGACAACAACATCACCTGGCTCGACTGGAAGGGGCGTGACCAGGCGCTGGAAGGCTACGCGCGTGCACTGGCCGCCTTGCGCCGCGCGGTGCCGGCGCTCTCTAATACAGATTTCCTCACCGGCCAGCCGCTGGCCGGGTCGGACACTGCCGACGCCGCCTGGCTCACCGAGACGGGGGCGCTGCTCGGCGAGGCGGAGTGGAACGATCCCGCCCGGCATCGCCTCGTCATGCTGCTCGGCGGCGTGGATGGCCGGCTTGCCGTCATGGTCAATGGCGATCGCCGCCAATGCATCTTCACATTGCCCGCGCGAGACGGATTCCGATGGCATCCCGCCATCGAAGCGCAAGCAGTTGATCTTTCTCGCGCGCTGCCGGGCCGCAGCGTGAATTTCATGATCGAGCGCAGGACGGAAGGGCCCAGACAGGGAAAGGGTCGTGATGACTGACGACAATGCCGAGCGAGCGGCCGACTGGTGGCGCGGTTGCGTCATTTACCAGGTCTACCCGCGTTCCTTCCAGGACACGACCGGCGACGGCAGCGGCGATCTCGCCGGCATCACATCAAGGCTCGCCCACATTGCCTCGCTCGGCGCCGATGCCGTCTGGCTGTCGCCTTTCTTCAAGTCGCCGATGGCCGATATGGGCTACGACGTGTCGGATTATTGCGACGTCGATCCGATGTTCGGCACGTTGGAGGATTTCGATACACTGGTTGCCGAAGCGCACCGGCTTGGCCTGAAAATCATCATCGACCAGGTGCTGTCGCACTCCTCCGACAGGCACCAATGGTTCGTCGAAAGCCGCGCCAGCCGCGACAATCCAAGGGCCGATTGGTACGTGTGGGCCGACGCCAGACCGGATGGTGGTGTGCCCAACAACTGGCTGTCGGTCTTCGGCGGCCCCTCGTGGGAATGGGATGCGACCCGCCGGCAGTACTATCTGCACAATTTCCTCGCTTCGCAGCCGGATCTCAACTTTCACAACCCGGAGGTCCAGGACGCGCTCCTGGATGCGGTGCGGTTCTGGTTGGAGCGCGGCGTCGACGGCTTCCGGCTGGACACCGTCAACTACTACGTCCACGACCGCTGGCTGCGCAGCAATCCGCCCTTGGCGTCGAGCGTTGCAGGCACCAACACCGAGACCAACACCTACCTCTACCAGGAGCACCTGTTCGACAAGACGCAGCCGGAAAATCTAGCGTTCCTGCGGCGCTTTCGGGCGCTGCTCGACGAGTACGGGGATCGCGCCGCCGTCGGCGAAATCGGTGATGAGGGGCGCTCCCTACAGACGCTGGCCGCCTACACCTCCGGCGGCGACAAGCTGCAGATGTGCTACACCTTCGATCTGCTTGGCCCGCAATTTTCGGCGGCGCATGTGCGCGGCTGTGTCGAGGCTTTCGAAAACGCTGTCGTAGATGGCTGGGTCTGCTGGGCGTTTTCCAACCATGACGTCATGCGTCATGTCAACCGCTGGACGCGGCCGGGCGGCGATCCTGACGTGGTGGCCAAATTCTCGATCATGCTGCTCTCTTGCCTGCGTGGCTCGATCTGCCTCTACCAGGGCGAGGAACTCGGGTTGCCGGAGGCGGAACTTGCCTATGAGGACCTGCGCGATCCGGTAGGCATCCGCTTCTGGCCCGGTGTGAAGGGAAGGGATGGCTGCCGCACGCCCATGGTCTGGGAGACCGGCGCCGATAATGCGGGCTTCTCCACCGGTAAACCCTGGCTGCCGGTGCCGGAAAGCCATCGCGCTCGCGCGGTCGATGTACAGAGCGGCGATGAGCAATCGGTACTTTCCGCCTACCGTTCGGCACTCGCTTTGCGCAAGCGGCATCCGGCGCTGGTCGGCGGTTCGATCCGCTTTCTCGACGCCGAAGGCGACGTGCTGGCCTTTGTCCGCGAGCATGGCGATGAGAGGCTGCTTTGTGCCTTCAATTTCGCCGGGGAACCGGCCAATTGGCCGCTGCCGCAAGACTTAGGAGCGGTTGCGAAACTTGGCGGCGATGCCTCGCTCGCCGGAGAAGCCGTGCTTTTGCTGCCGACACTCGGATGCTTTCTTGGACACCTTGCCTAGATCAGCGCGTGCCGGCCATCTTACTGGACAAGCACGGCACGTCCGCACGTTGCGCCGGTGACCCGGACGTCGGCTTCACCGAGACGCACGCCAAGAGCTCCGAGCAGATTGGTAAGCAACGTGTCGACCGGAGCTGTTACGCTGTTCAGAAGTGCCACCACTGGCGGGCTTACGGTTGCGATCAGCGTGTTCAGATTCAGCAGCGGCAGACCGAGTAAATTCGCCGTCAGCGACAAATCGCTGACCAGCGACGTAGTCAACGACTGGGTAAAATTTTGGGTGTAAGCGGTCCTTATCGTCTTGGCATCGATATCGGCCTTGTTGAAAGTCAACGTCGTTGGCGTGTTGTTGGCCATGTCGAACGCCGCTGAGCCCACCACCGACAGCACCGGGATGATCAGAAGTTTCACGCTCGCGATTTCCGTGTTGGAAAACGTCTCCTTGTTGGTGAAATCGGCAAAGCCGGCGCTGCTGCTGTCGCCGAGATGCCCTTCGACGATACCGGGACGGGTGGCGATGGTCACCTTGATGCTGCTGGGGCCTGTCGGACAACTTATGTCGGTGAGCTTGGCCTCGGCATAGGCGACTTCGACATGCAGAGGCAGACTGAACGACACCAGGGTGATACCGCCTCCGACATTGCTGTTGCCGGCTCCGATCTTCACCACCAGCTTGATACCGGTCTGGGCCGTCCGCACAATGGTGCCGACTTCGCCAACCTTCAGCCATGGCGAGGATTGCGGCGGTTCGCCAAAGGCGATGGCGAGCGTGCTCGACAGCACCCCCGGTATGCCGGTGCTGAGACCGAGGTCGATCTGCTTCGAACCGTTTGCCAGTTCGGCGGCGGCCATCAGCATTCCCATCGCGCTGGCGTCAACGCCAAGGCCGGCTGGCCTCTGCCCGAGGCCAAGTCTGCCGAGGGGGCCGAGGTCAATGAGATGGCTGAGCGGAATCTTGACCGTGTTAGTCGATTTGCTTGCCATGGTTTGCAAGGCGACCTTGGCCGTGTTGCCGAGCCCGGGAACATTGGCCATGGCGGTGGCGATCTGGCCGACTGTAGCCTTTGAGGCCAGAACCTCCGAATAGGTCACGCCCGTCAGGTTCAATTGCACCGCCAGGGCATCGACGAAGGAAAGCACGCTGACATCGGCGGAGATCAATCCGTTGTAGTCCATGACGCTGAGCGAGATGTTGCCGCCTAGGAGGCCGCCGAGAAGCGCGTTGAGGATGGGGCTGTTGCTGGTATTGACGCTGAGCAACCTCGATCCGACCGAGAAAGTGGCCTGTGGCGTCATGCTGGCGGTGGCTTCGGTGCCGATGATGGGCGTTGGGATCAGCGAGCTTGCGAAATAGCGGTTGGGGATCTTGCGCAGGGTCACATGAACCGCGTTGTAAGGGGTTACGCCTGCTTGGAAGCGATGATCCACATTGACCGAGGATGCCCCTGCATATCGGCCCCGCGTGACCGTCACGACGGTTTTGCCCACCGCCGCGGGAATGGTTTGACCCGAGCCCTGAACGACGACACCTGGCATCCCGTTGTCGGTGAGCGTGGTCAAGACCGCGGTCTGGACGTTGTTGATGTTCGAAGCCGCGGTGATCGCTGCCAGGTCGACCATCGCCTGTGCTTCTCGGCGCTCGGTGTAAATGGAGGCCTCGTCGATCGCCACTGCTGCCAGCGCCAGCGCGACCGGCGCGCTCAACGCCGTCATCACCGTGAAATTCGCTCGTTGGTCACCAAGCATCAGGCGTGCAAGCCTGCCGATCTTCAAGCGCGAACTGAGCAGCATTCAGATGCCCCCGACCCTGATCGTTGATTGGCGTTTGATCGTGGTACCCGGCATGGCTATGCCCGGAAAGAGATTCCAGATCGGCAGGTTTCGGGCATCGTACTGGATCAACACCACGAACTGATTGCCGTCCGCCGTGCTGTCATTGGCCCGATAAGTCAGCTTGCTGGCGTCGACGAAGGGATATCCACCGGCATTATTGGCGAGAAACGAGGCCACGAGCGTCTGCCGCTCGGTCTGGTTCAGCCCCGAGATGGCCGTCCGGGCGGCGTCCGCCGCGATCTGCTGTATTGAATTGGCCGCGCCGAAATAGATACCGTATGCAACCATTCCGAGCAGGAGAAGGATGAATATCGGTGATAGCAGAGCGAACTCAATCGCCGAAGTTGCCGAAGTGTCTGTCTGGAATCGGCGCCCCTGGATCCGGCGAATGAGGTTCTGAACCATGCCGCCGAGCATGCCAAAGTTCGCATGCAAAAAGCGAAAACTCTAGGCGCAACCTGGAAGTGTGTATGATTGAAAAGCTACGCTAATTTAGCCGCGGCTTCTTTGATTCCTGGCTATTGACTTAGGGTCAATCAGTACTCGGTTGAAAAGAGCTTGCCGCCTGTCTAGTCTCCTGCCACCAGCCGACGGAGGGAACCGGCGGCGCGCTCAAAGGGGCCAGACATCGGTCCCGGGGCGTCAACACGCAAAGGCGCGCCGTTGGCAGCGCCGACAGGGAGAAACTTCATGCTGAAAAACATGCTGAAGGCGACGGCATTCGCCACAACCATGGCGCTGGCCGCCGGAACATTCTACACGCCGGCCTTTGCCGAGGTCGTCTACAACAGAGGCACTGCTGCCGAATCCGAGTCGGTTGATCCGCATAAGACCTCGACGGTTTATGAAGCCAACGTCTTGCGCGACCTGTTCCAAGGTCTGGTGATGCAGGACGAGAAGGCCAACGTCATCCCCGGCGCCGCCGAGAGCTGGACGGTGTCGGATGACGGTACCGTTTACACCTTCAAGCTCAGGAAGGACGGCCAGTGGTCCGACGGCAGCCCGGTGACGGCCGAAGACTTCGTCTTCGCTTTCCGCCGCCTCGAAGACCCGGCGACGGCCGCCGAATATGCCTCGATGCTCTATCCCGTCAAGAACGCCGAGGAAGTCAACACCAAGAAGGGCAAGCCCGAGGACATGGGCGTCAAGGCCATCGACGCGACCACCCTTGAAGTGACGCTGAAGGCGCCGACGCCATATTTCCTCGAAATGCTGACCCACCAGGCGACCTATCCGGTCAACAAGGCGTCCATGGACAAGCTCGGCGCCGACTGGATCAAGCCGGGCAATCTCGTTTCCAACGGCCCCTATACGCTGGCCGAGTGGGTTCCCAACGATCATATGAAACTGGTCAAGAATCCGAAATTCTGGGATGCCGGAAGCGTCAAGATCGACGTCGTCAACTACATCCCGACAGAGGATCGCTCCTCGGCGATGAAGCGCTTCGAGGCCGGCGAACTCGACAGCTACGACGATCTACCGACCGAGCAGCTCGCCGACCTCAAGGCCAAGTTCGGTGATCAGATCAAGGTGGGGCCGTATCTCGGCACCTATTACTACGCGATCAAGACCGACAAGAAGCCCTGGGACAATGTCGAGCTGCGCAATGCCATCTCGATGGCCATCGACCGCGATTTCATTGCCGAAAAGGTCTGGCAGAATTCAATGCTGCCAGGCTATTCGATGGTCCCTCCGGGCATCGAGGGCTACACGCCGGCGATGGCCAAATATGCCGACATGTCGCAGATCGACCGCGAGGACGCAGCCAAGAAGATACTCGAGAAACTCGGTTACACGCCGGAGCATCCGCTGAAGATGGAGATCCGATACAACACCTCGGAGAACCACAAGAATACCGCGGTCGCCATCCAGGAACAGCTGAAGCCGCTCGGCGTCGACGTCACGCTGCTCAACACCGACACCAAGACCCACTACTCCTTCCTCGAGCAGAGGGGTGACTATGACGTTGCGCGCGCCGCCTGGATTGCCGACTACAAGGATCCCGAAACCTTCCTGGGCATCTCGCGCAAGGCCAGCGGCAACAACTATTCGGTCTATGACAGCCCGCAATATGAGGCGGCCATGGACAAGGCGGCCGCCGCCGGCGGCAAGCCGGAAGAGCGCATGAAGGAACTCGCCGCCGCCGAACGTGTCCTCGTCGACGACGTCGGCCAGATCCCGCTTCTCTACTATAGCTACCACGATATCGTTTCCCCGAAGCTGCACGGCTTCGTCGACAACGTCATGGACGTGCATCCGTCCCGCTTCATCTCCAAGGATTGAAAACCTTGATCGAACCGCCGCCCGTTCAGGACGGCGGTTCGATCTGTCGTCGCATGGGGCCCGAAAGTCGAAATCGATTTTCGCAGGCCATGGTGCGAAGATGAGAGGTGCCAGAGCGCTGCGGGCGTCCGGTTGGATGCCCGTCACCCTGGCCGAAGCAGGGCACCGCCGATGCTACGCTACATTTTCAGGCGGCTTCTGACCGCCATTCCAACGCTATTCGTCATCGTGACCTTGGCGTTCTTCCTGATGCGCGTCGCACCGGGCGGCCCGTTCAACCAGGAGCGGGGCCTGAGCCCCGAGATCAGGGCCAATCTTGAAGCCCAGTTCGGGCTCGCCGACCCGCTCTGGCTGCAATATGTCCACTATCTCGGCAATCTCCTGCGCGGCAATTTTGGCCCGAGCTACAATATGCCGGACTTTACCGTCACCGAGCTTTTCGCGAAGGGCTTGCCTATTTCCATTCAGCTCGGCGCCTCCGCGCTGATCTTGGCGCTGCTGCTCGGCAGCGTGCTCGGTACCATTGCGGCGCTCAACCAGAACAAACTTGGCGACTACACGGTGATTGCGCTGGCAACCGCGGGCAGCACCATCCCGACCTTCGTCATCGCGCCGATTATCCAGCTCGTGTTCGGATTGACCTGGAAGCTGTTGCCGATCGGCGGCTGGGGCGATGGCGCGCTTATCAACAAGATCGGTCCCGTGCTGACGCTTGCCCTGCCGCAGATCGCCATCGTCGCCCGCCTGATGCGCGGCTCGATGATCGAATCGCTGCGCTCGCATCACATCCGCACGGCGCGCGCGCTCGGCCTGTCCGACTGGTCGGTGGTGGTCAAGCACGCGCTGCGCGGCGCCGTCCTGCCGATCGTCTCCTTCACCGGTCCGGCTGCCGCCGCCCTGCTCACCGGCTCGATCATCGTCGAGACGATCTTCTCCATTCCCGGCGTCGGGCGCTACTTCGTCGATGCCGCGCTCAACCGCGACTACACGCTGGTGATGGGGACGGTGGTGGTCATCGCCATCTTCACCATCGTCTTCAACCTGATCGTCGACGTCATGTATGCCGTCGTCGATCCGAGGGTGCGCTATGACTGATATCGCGATCGCCGCACCGGTCGTCGGCCGTTCGCTGTGGGGCGATGCCTGGGCGCGCCTCAAGGCCAACCGCGCTGCCATGTTCAGCCTCTACTATCTGATCCTGATCGCCGTGATCAGCGTGTTCGGGCCCTGGTTCGTGCCGCACCAATACACCACCATCTATGGTGATTATGTGCGTACGCCGCCGAGCCTGTCGGCCTATCCGAAGGCGGACATGATCGAGACCGCGCTTAATGAGGCGATCAAGCGCATGCGTGTCGACATCAAGGACTGGCGCCAGGACGGCAATCGCGTCTTCGTCACCGTCACCTCCAGCAAGGCGATCGACGACCGCAACATCCGCTATCTCGACCGGTCCGACGCCTTCGACGACACCAGGATCGAAAGCAAGTCGCCTGACGGCCTCGAAGCGACGATGAGCGCCTCGGTCAAGCAGCAATATTTTCTTTTCGGCACCGACAACACCGGCCGCGATCTGTTGTCGCGGACGCTGATGGCCGGGCGCGTTTCGCTGGCCATCGGTCTGCTCGCCGGCGTCGTGGCCGTGGCCATCGGCGTGCTCTATGGCGCCACTGCCGGTTTTGCCGGAGGCAGGGTCGACGAGGTGATGATGCGCATCGTCGACGTGCTTTATTCGCTGCCCTTCATCTTCTTCGTCATCATGCTGGTGGTGTTCTTCGGCCGCAACTTCGTGCTGATGTTCCTGGCGGTCGGCGCCGTGCTGTGGCTCGACATGGCCCGCATCGTGCGCGGCCAGGCGCTGTCCATCCGCCGCCAGGAATATGTCCAGGCGGCCGAGGCCATGGGCGTCGGCCAGCGCGGCATCCTTTTGCGCCACGTCATTCCCAACCTGCTCGGGCCGGTGGTGATCTACATGACGCTGCTGGTGCCGCAGGTCATTATCCTGGAGAGTTTTCTGTCGTTCCTCGGGCTCGGTATCCAGGAGCCGATGACCAGCTGGGGCGTGCTGATCTCGGTCGGCGCCAAGAACATCGGCACCGCCAACTGGCTGCTCCTGTTCCCTGCCTTCTTCCTGGTCTCCACCTTGTTCGCCCTGAACTTCGTCGGCGACGGCCTGCGCGATGCGCTCGACCCCAAGGACCGCTAAGATGGACGCAGCAGAGACCATTCTCAGCGTAAAAGATCTTCGCGTGCGCTTCCGCACCCTCGACGGCGCGGTCGAGGCGGTGAAAGGCATCAACATCCACGTCAAGGCGGGCGAAACCGTCGCCGTGGTCGGCGAATCCGGCTCAGGCAAAAGCCAGACGATGATGGCGGCGATGAGCCTGCTGGCCTCCAATGGAGAAGCCACCGGCAGCGTCGATTATCGCGGCCGCAATCTTCTGACGCTAAGCAAATCCGAGCTGAACAAGGTCCGCGGCCGCAAGATCAGCATGATCTTCCAGGAGCCGATGACCTCGCTCGATCCGCTCTATTCGATCGGCAACCAGCTGATCGAACCGATCCGCCGGCACCGGGGCTTGAATGCGGCGCAAGCGCGCGAGGAGGCGCTCAACCTGCTCAGGCTGGTGCATATTCCCGATCCCGAACGGCGCATGAAATCCTATCCGCACGAAATGTCGGGTGGCCAGCGCCAGCGCGTCATGATCGCCATGGCGTTGGCAAACGATCCCGACATCCTGATTGCCGACGAACCGACGACTGCGCTCGACGTCACCATCCAGGCGCAGATCCTCATGCTTCTGGCCGAGCTGCAGCGCAAGCTCGGCATGGCGATCGTCTTCATCACACACGATCTCGGCATCGTGCGGCGCTTTGCCGACCGGGTCTATGTCATGCGCTCCGGTGAGGTGGTGGAGGAGGGGGACGCGCAAGCCATCTTCGCCAGTCCTCAGCATGCCTACACCAAGATGCTTCTGGCGGCCGAGCCGACCGGAACCAAGGCGCCGCCGCCGGCCAATGCGCCGGTCCTGCTCGAAGGCAGAAACGTCGAGGTCACCTTCCGTATCGGCGGCGGCTTTCTGGCCGGCGAACCGCTGATGCTGCGCGCCGTCGACCACATCTCGATCAGGCTGAGGCGCAATCAGACGATCGGCATCGTCGGCGAATCAGGCTCTGGAAAATCTACGCTTGGCCGCGCTTTGCTGCGGCTGTTGCCGAGCGACGGCGTCATCCGCTTCGGCGACCGCGATATCTCGACCGCCGACCGCCAGGCCATGCGACCGCTGCGGCGTCAGTTGCAGCTGGTCTTCCAGGATCCGTTCGGTTCGCTGTCGCCGCGCATGACCATCGGCCAGGTCATCACCGAAGGGCTGCTGGTGCATGAACCGAACCTCTCGGGCAAGCAGCGCGACCAGCGCGCCGTCGAGGCGCTGCGCGAAGTTGGCCTCGATCCCAACTCGCGCAATCGCTATCCGCACGAATTCTCAGGCGGCCAGCGCCAGCGCATCGCAATCGCTCGCGCCATGATCCTCAAGCCCAAGCTGGTGGTGCTGGACGAGCCGACCTCCGCCCTCGACCGCTCGGTGCAAAAGCAGATCGTGGAGTTGCTGCGCAAGCTGCAGGCCGACCATGAGCTGTCTTACCTCTTTATCAGCCACGACCTCGCCGTGGTGCGCGCCATGGCCGACTACATCATCGTCATGAAGCAGGGCAAGATCGTCGAGGAAGGGCCGACGGAAGACATTTTCAGCAATCCGCAGGCCGGCTACACGCAGACGCTGATGAGCGCCGCAATCGATGTCACGCGGTTTCGTTTGAGTGCGTGAGGCGAGCCCGGCAGCGGCGCCTCAGCTCAATTCGCCAGCCCTGGGCATTTGCGCGCCCTGGCGGCGGCCATGGCCGCTTGCTGCTGCTTCAGCCGATCGATCCTGGTCGTTTCGCGATTGGCGACGGCGGCCTTGACGCTTGAGCCGCCCAGCAGCCATCTCGGAACACTGGTGCTGGCGACCTTGCCCCGCGTGATGGCTGTCTGCGAGATGTCTTTGGCGGCTTCCCCTATGGCGCTGTTCAGTTCGGCGCATGTCATCTTGTCGTAATTCGCCGGGTCGATCGATCCGCTGGTCGACGCGCAGCCTCCGACAAGGGCGAGAAGGAGCACGGGGATGAACGGCCTGCTGGGGGTCGAATGCAATTTCATGTCCACGACCTTACTCCAGCGTAAGCGACCATGGCCACCCTCCGATATGTCCGCATGCGTGCGTACGCCGAAACGAACCGGGGTCATTCACATTCACGACGGACACGAGTTCGACCTCGGCGGAACCCTTGAAAGAGAGCCTGCGAGCCCCATCTGCGTTGACAAATATTCCTGGTTGGTTGATGGCTGAGGCGATATCCTATATCAGCGGACAGAACGAGCTTGTCATTGCGCGGCTATTGCCTACATCGATCGTTTGTCGAAAATTTTGGATTCTTTTTGGCTGAAATGGAATAGTCATTCCATGAAAAGTTGGATCAAGAATTCAAAAGAGCCGGCAAAGGCGCTGCCGAAGGCTGGCAACGTACAATCAATACTCATAAATCAGACGAAGTTTATCGGGGATGTTGTTCTAACTTCGGTTCTGGTCAGGCATCTGCGGGCAGAGTTTCCGAACGCGACGATCACCATGCTATGCCAGGCGGCGCTGGCGAAATTCGTTCTGGAGCAAGGCATCGCCGACAGCGTGGTTTCGCTCGATCGCGGCAAAATGCGCGGCTCCCCTTTCGAGCGCATGTCCGGAATGACCAGGCTCCTGCACGATCTGAGGAAGTCGGATTATGATCTTATCATCGATCTGTCCGACTCCAAGACATCACGGCTTGTGATGCGCTTCGTCAAGGCGCCTTTTCGCGTAGGCTATGTTCCATCGGAGCAGCCCCTGAAATTCTGGGAGCGCCAAAGCGCCAACATCTTTGCCGCCACATACGGCCATGGCGGCGAGCATTATCTGCATCGGTACCTGTCGCCGCTGTTTGCCCTTGGCATTCCTGTGACCGATCCTATTCCGTCCCTCAAGCCAACCGAATCCGGTTCGCGTCAGGCAAAGCAGCTGCTTGCCCGACACGAATTGGAAACGAAGTCGTTTGTCGCCGTCCATGCCGGCGCCAGTTTCCCAGGCCGTTGCTGGCAGCCTGACCGTTTCGCATCGGTCCTGGGAGAGATTTACCGTCGAAAGGGTCTCCGGGCGGTCATCGTTGGCGGCCCGGACGAGGCAGGTATCGCAGGCAAGGTGTTGGATGCGGCAACATCGCCGATCGTGAATCTCGTTGGCCAGGCACCCCTGACCACCCTTTTGCCCCTGCTGGGCGAGGCCCTGATCTTCCTGGGCAACGAAAGCGGACCCATGCACCTGGCCGCGGCCATGAAAACGCCCGTCGTTGGCCTGTTCGGTCTGACCCAACCTGACATCTGGGGGCCTCTTGGCGTTCCCAACCGTACGCTGCAGCCTCCGATGCCATGCAAGTGCATAGCGCCGGGCCTCTGCAAGGTGGGCAATGCAGGGGGCGTTTATTGCGTTCAACGGCTTGACGCCGCCGACGTCACCAAAGCGGCAATCGAACTCATAGAACGCGTCAGCTAAACCAATTCCAGGAAAACTGCGCAGCGGTTTTTCCGTCCGGAATTGCGTAAAGCGATGAATTGGAGCCGGAATTGCGTAAAGCGATGAATTGGAGCAGGCGACGATCAAACATCGAGCCGCTGCAGCGGGAACAACAAACACGCGTATCGCTTTGTTTTTCTGGTCGGAGTGGCAGGATTTGAACCTGCGACCCCCTCGTCCCGAACGAGGTGCGCTACCAGGCTGCGCTACACTCCGTGACCAGACGCGGGCTTATAGCCGCCGCATCTGGTTCCTGCAAGCGTCAATGGCAGCACTTCTGTCGCATTTCGCCAGCTTTCTTCGCGAGCCTGTTTCAGCGCCTCGAATAAACGCCGCTTAAAGGCTTCCGTGGTAGGGCACTCCTCGGCAAACGTTTGCGCGATTTGTGTTTCCAGCCGCCCGGAGATTTCCAGTCTTGACCCTCAGGATCGTTGGCGAAGCACGGCCCAACAGTTTCGGATTGCCGGAGCTTGTCGTGGTGGTGGAGAGCCCGGTATCGTCGCAGCGGCGCCGGCAGACGTTCGACGCGGTGCTGCGCCGTAGTCCGGAAGTCGGCGCCTACAACCAGATCTTTTGACAAGGGCATCATGAGCCAGCGCATCGTCAGTTTCGTCATGAGCGGCGGCGTCGGCTCGCGGCTCTGGCCGCTGTCGCGCGAGGACAATCCCAAGCAGTTCCACGACCTTTCGGGCGACGGCTCGATGCTGGCAAAGACCTTGCGCCGGCTGGCGTCACGGCCCAGCGGCGATACGCCCATCTTCATGATCGCTTCCGAACGCCATGCCGAGCGCGTCCATGCCGATCTCGCCGGCATAAACCTTGCCGGCGGTGGGCCGCTGTTCGAACCTACCGGCCGCAACACCGCCGCGGCGGTGGCGCTGGCAAGCCTGCGCACGCTCGCCGAATTCGGTGACGAACTGGTGCTGGTGGTGCCCTCCGATCACGAGATTTCGACCGCGCGGCAATTCTGGCAGAGCGTCGAGGCGGGCACCGCCGCTGCCAGCGCCGGGCGGCTGGTGGTGTTCGGCCTCAAGCCGACACAGCCGGAGACCGGCTATGGCTACATCGAAGTCGCCGCCGAAAGAGCAGGCGTGTTCGATGTCTCGCGCTTCGTCGAAAAGCCGGACCTTGCCACCGCCCAGGCCTATCTCGAAGCCGGCAATTTCCACTGGAACACCGGCATCTTCCTGTTTCGCGCCGGCGCCATGCGCGATGCTTTCGCAGCTTTCGAGCCGAAGATCTGGCAGGCGACCGAAGCTGCCTACAAGGCTGCGACATCGGACCTTTCCGGCTTCTACATGCCGCTGGACCTCTACGGCGCCATTCCTTCGGTCTCGATCGACTATGCCATCATGGAGCGGGCAAAGGACATCGCCATGGTGCCGGCCAGCTTTCGCTGGAACGATCTCGGCTCCTGGCAGTCGCTGCTCGATGTCGGGCCTGCCGATAGCCAAGGCAATGTCATCGCCGGCGACGTCGTCGCCATCGATTGCGAGAATTCCTACATTCGCAGCGATGGCCGGCTGCTGTCGGCCATCGGCATGAGAGATGTCGCCATCGTCTCGACATCGGACGCGACCTTCGTCGCCCCGGTCAGCCACAGCCAGCACGTCAAGAAGATCGTCGGGCAGCTCGAAAAATCCGGCCGGCTGGAAACCCGTTTCACGCCTGCCCGCGACCGGGTCATCGAAAGCGGCGCCTGGCGCCGTCGCGTCCACCACTGGCTGTTTCAGGAGACGCTTCCGCTGTGGTCGACATCAGGCGTCGACGAACGCTATGGCGGATTCCACGAGGCGCTTGGCTTCGACGCCACGCCGCTGATGAAGCCCAAGCGCATGCGCACGCAGGCCCGCCAGGTCTACGCCTTTGCGGTCGCCAAGCAACGCGGCTGGGACGGCCCGGCCGACCGGCTCATCGCCCACGGCATCGACTTCATGGCCGGAAGCGGCCGAACGGCAAGAGGCGGCTGGGTGCGTACCCTCGACATCGATGGTTCGGTCGCCGACCCGGTCGAGGACGCCTACGATCATTCCTGCGTGCTCTTGGCCCTGGCGCATGCCCACATGTCGGGCCATCCGGATGCGCTGCGGCTCGGCGAAGAGACCTTCGCCTTCCTCGATGCCCATCTCGAGGATAGCCGCACGACCGGCTTTCTCGAAACCTCGGACGGGCGGGGCGAGCGGCGCTCCAATCCGCACATGCATCTTCTGGAAGCCTTCCTTGCCTGGCACCAAACAACAGGCGAGCGCGCTTATCTGCGCCGCGCGGCGGGCATCATCGACCTGTTCCGCAGCCATTTCTTCGATCCCGAAAGCTGGACGCTGGGTGAATATTTCGACGCCGGCTGGAGGCCCGTGGCGGGCGAGAAGGGCACCTGGACCGAGCCCGGCCATCATTTCGAATGGGCCGCGCTGCTTGTCGATTTCGCCGCTCTTAGCGGTCAGGCCGAACTGAGTGGCTTCGCCAGGAAACTCTATGCCTCGGCCATCGCCAATGGCCTCAACCGCGCCACAGGCCTTGCCTATGGCGCCGTCTCCCGGCAGGGTCTGCCGCTGGACCTGGTCTCGCGTAGTTGGCCACAGGCCGAAGCGGTCAAGGCGGCGATTGCGTTGGACGGTTCTGGCGGACCCGATCTCAAGCCGGAGATCGAGGAACGCGTAGGCCGGCTGTTCCGCTGGCACATCGACCCGGCGCCGCTGGGTCTGTGGATCGACCGCGTCGACGAGCGCGGCCGCTCGCGGGCATCAGATGTGCCGGCCAGCATTTTTTATCATCTCGTGTGCGCGCTGACGCACTATCTGGATGGGACTGCCGAGAAGGGCGGCTGAGAAAGAGGCGCTGTCCCGACGACATTTTGCTCAATACGGGCTGACCACATCCCCGGTCTCGACATAAACCGCCTTCATCTGCGAATAGAGCGCCAGCGCGGCCAGTGAATTTTCTCGCCCAATGCCGGATTGCTTGACACCGCCGAAGGGGATTTCGACCGGGGTCAGGTTGTAGGCGTTGATCCAGCACGTGCCGGCCTGCAGCTCGGCGATGACGCGGTGGGCGCGCGACAGGTCGCGCGTGAACACGCCGGCCGCGAGACCGAACTCAGTGTCGTTGGCGCGCTCGACCACCTCGTCCTCGCCGTCGAATTTCAGCACGCTCATGACAGGCCCAAAGATTTCTTCGCGCGCGATGCGCATGCTGTCGCTCACCCCGGTGAACACCGTCGGCTCGACGAAGAAGCCGCCTTCAAAACCTTGCAGCGAAGGCACGTTGCCACCGCAGGCGAGCGTGGCGCCTTCTTGCTTGCCCGCCGCGATGTAGGAGACGACCTTCTCCTGCTGTGCCTTGCTGACCAGCGGCCCCATCTGGGTTTCGGCATCGAGTGGGTCGCCGATGCGGATCTTCTTGGTTCGCTCGACGAGCCGGTCGACGAAGCGGTCATGGATGCCCTTCTGGACGAAGACGCGTGTGCCGTTGGAGCAGATCTGCCCCGTCGAATAGAAATTGCCGAGCATGGCGCCGCCGACGGCATTCTCGAGATCGGCGTCGTCGAAGACGATCAGCGGCGACTTGCCGCCGAGTTCCATCGTCGCGTGCTTCATCTTCGAGCCGGCGAGCGACAGCACCTTACGGCCGGTCGGCACCGAGCCGGTCACCGACACCTTGGCCACGACATCGTGGCTGACCAGGCTGGCGCCGACATCGCCATAGCCTTGCACGACGTTGAACAGCCCGTCGGGCAGGCCTGCCTCGCTGTAGATCTCGGCCAGGGCCAATGCCGACAATGGCGTGTTTTCCGATGGTTTGAACACCATGGCGTTGCCCATGGCGAGCGCGGGCGCGGATTTCCAGCCGGCGATCTGGATTGGATAGTTCCAGGCGCCTATGCCGACGCAAACGCCGAGCGCCTCGCGCCGCGTGTAGGCGAAGGCCCCGCCCAAATCGACAGCCTCGCCATTGTAAGCTGCAACCGCGCCGCCGAAATATTCCAGGCAATCCGCGGCCGATGGCGCATCCGCCACCAGCGTTTCCTGAATCGCCTTACCGGTGTCGAGCGTCTCGAGGCGGGCAAGATCGGCGTTGCGGGCGCGCAAGATGTCGGCGGCGCGGCGCAGGATGCGGCCGCGCTCCACCGGCTTCAGCCGCGCCCAAGCCGGTTGCGCGGCACGCGCAGCCTCGATGGCGAGTTCCAGCACGTTCGGCGTCGCCGAGCGCAGCAGGGCGATGGTCTCGCCGGTTGCCGGATAGATGACCGGCAGTGGCGCGCCTTGCTCGTCGTCTATGTAGCGTCCGTTGACATAGTGCGATGCCGTTGGCTGGGCGCGCATGGGCTTCTCCAAATCGTCTTAGCGGCATGCCGATCGTGCGGTTGCACGATCATGCTCTATCTGTCGGACGCCTGCCAGCGGGGATTGATCCATGGTTCCTGGTTGGAAGGCGCCAGCGGCGTGCGGCCGAGAATGTGGTCGGAAGCCTTCTCGCCAGTCATGATCGACGGCGCGTTGAGGTTGCCGTTGGTGACGCGCGGGAAGATAGAGGAATCGGCTACCCGCAGGCCCTCGACGCCGATCACGCGGCATTCCGGATCGACGACGCTCGTGACCTCGTCGGCGCGGCCCATCCGGCAGGTGCCGCAGGGATGATAGGCGCTTTCGGCGTGATCCCTGATGAAGATGTCGAGGTCGTCGTCCGATTGCACGTGGCTGCCGGGCGAAATTTCCTGGCCGCGGAAGCCGTCGAAGGCCTTCTGGCCGAAAATCTCGCGCGTCAGCCTGATGCAGTGGCGGAACTCGCTCCAGTCGTTTGGATGCGACATGTAGTTGAAGTGGATCACCGGTTTCGAATTCGGGTCCGGCGAGCGCAGTGTCACCGAGCCGCGCGATTTCGAGCGCATTGGCCCGACATGCGCCTGAAAACCATGCGACTTCGCCGCCGCCTTGCCGTCATAGCGCACCGCCGCCGGGATGAAGTGGTACTGGATATCAGGATAGTCGACCCCGGCGCGCGAGCGCACGAAGGCCGCCGCCTCGAAATGATTGGTGGCGCCAAGGCCGGTCTTGAAGAACAGCCACTGCGCCCCGATCATCGCCTTGGAAAACGGGTTGAGCACCGAATTCAGCGTGATCGGCTTTGTCGATTCCTGCTGGATATAAAGTTCCAGATGGTCCTGCAGGTTGCGGCCGACGCCGGGTCTATCGGCCACCACCGCGATGCCGTTTTCCCTGAGATGTTCCGCAGGCCCGATGCCCGACAGCATCAGGATTTTCGGCGAATTGATCGACGATGCCGCGACGATCACCTCACGTCGCGCCTTAACGACTTGAATCTGTTTGCGAGCTTCGATTTCGACCCCGATGGCGCGTTGATTCTCGATGATCACCCGTCGCGCAAAGCCCTTGACCAGGCTTACGTTTTTGCGCCTGAGCGCCGGCCTCAGATAGGCTGATGCCGCCGACCAGCGGCGGCCGCCGAAAATGGTCTGCTCCATCGGGCCGAACCCCTCTTGCCTGGAGCCGTTATAGTCGTCGGTCAGTTCGAAGCCGGCCTGGCGGCCCGCTTCGACGAAGGCGCCATAGAGCGGATTTTTCCGCGTGCCGCGTCGCACGTGCAGCGGCCCGCCATGGCCCCGCCAGCCGTCCTCGCCGCCATCCGCATCTTCCATGCGCTTGAAATAGGGAAGCACGTCTGCAAAACCCCAGCCGGCGGCTCCCTGTTCGGCCCAGTGGTCGAAGTCGCGGGCGTGGCCGCGCACATAGACCATGCCGTTGATCGAGGACGAGCCTCCGATCACCTTGCCGCGCGGCGTCGCCAGCACGCGGCCGCCGAGATGCGGCTCGGGCTCGCTGGCAAAACCCCAGTCGTAGAGGCTCATATTGAGCGGGATCGACAGCGCCGATGGCATCTGGATCAGCGGCCCGATATCGGAGCCGCCGAATTCGATAACGATGACCGAGTGCTTGCCATCCTCCGACAGGCGATAGGCCATGGCCGAGCCGGCGGAGCCGGAGCCGATGATGACGAAATCCGCTTCAAGCATTGTTCATATGCGCCCATCGTTCATATGCGTGATGAAATCGGCGAGCGAGACATTGCCGCCGGTAGCCACCACAAGGACGGTCTTGCCGGCCACATCCACCTTGCCGCCGAGCAGTGCCGCCAGCGAGGCAGCTCCGGACGGCTCAAGCACCAGCTTCATCCGCTCGAAGGCGATTTTCATTGCCCGCCGCACCAAGGCGTCGTCGACAGTGATGCCGCGAACGCCGGCGGTTCTGACCGCCGCGAACGGCGCGTCGCCGGGCCGCCGTGACATCAGCCCGTCACAGATCGAATTCGGGGCGAGCGGCATGGTCTCGATGCTGCCATGCGCCAGCGAGGCGCCCATGCCGTTGAAACCTTCGGGCTCGACGCCGATGATTTCCGTGGCCGGCGACAGGTAGTGGAAAGCGAGCGAAACGCCGCCGATCAGGCCGCCGCCGCCGACCGAGCAGAACAGCACGTCCGCCTTCGCGCCCTTGGCAGAAAGCTGCTCCAGCGCCTCCAGCCCGGCACCTGCCTGGCCGGCGACGATTTCCGGATCGTCGAAGGGATGCAGCAATGTCAGCCCTTCGGTCTCGGCGATCTCGCGCGCCTTGGCGGCGGCGACTTCCTCACGCGCGCGCTCGCCGTGATCGGTAAGCACCACGCGCGCGCCGTAGCCTGCTGTGGCGTCGCGCTTGGCGGCCGGCGCGTCGATCGGCATGACGATGGTGACGGGAATGCCGAGCGCCTGGCCCGCAGCCGCCAGTCCTTGCGCAAAATTGCCGGAAGAATAAGCGACGACGCCCTTCTTGGCTTCGTCGGGCGACAGCCGCTTCAGCCGCCAATAGGCGCCCCGAACCTTGAACGATCCCGCCCATTGCAGCGATTCCGCCTTGACGAAGACGCGAGCGGCGCCGGTTTCCCTGGCGAGCGCCGCCGATTCCAGCAGCGGCGTGATCTGCGTCGCCTTGGCGGTGACCGCATAGGCTTGCTTCAGGTGGTCGAGTGAGGGGACAAGCGTAGTCATCATTCGCCTCGAGGATACCGCTTGCTCTCCTCGAGAGTGTCGAGGTTCATGTGGTTGCGCATGTAGCGCTCGGACGCTTTCTGCAGCGGCTGGAAATCCCAGGGGTAGTAGGCGCCGTTGCGCAGCGCCCGATAGACGACCCAGCGGCGCGCCTGGCTTTCGCGCACCGCAGCGTCGAAAGCGGCCATGTCCCAGCGCGCCCGCACCTTGTCCATGAACGCCGCGACCAGCGGTTCGTTGGCCGGATCGGCCGCGAGGTTTTCCCGCTCGAGCGGATCGGATTGGAGATCGAACAGTTGCGGCGCATCGAGCTCGCAATGGACGAACTTGTATCGGCCCTCGCGGATAGCCACCAGAGGAGCGTATGAACCCTCAGCCGCATATTCCATCAGCACAGGCGCGCTGCGCCGCTCACCGTCGATCAGAGGCAGCAGCGATTGGCCATCGGTCCATGGCGAGACGGCATCGATGTCGATGCCAGCGAGTTCGCAAAGCGTCGGCGTCACGTCGAGATTGGAAACCGGCGCTTCGATCAGCCCGGCCGCAACGCCCCTGCCGGCAATCATCAGCGGCACCCGCGCCGAGCCCTCGAAGAAGCTCATCTTGAACCACAGGCCGCGCTCGCCGAGCATGTCGCCATGGTCGGAGCAGAACAGGATGGTGGTGTCGTCAAGCATGCGCGTCCGCTTGAGGACGTCCAGGAGCTCGCCGAGCTTGTCGTCGACATAGGAAATATTGGCGAAATAGCCACGCCGCGAACGGCGCACCTGCTCAGGGGTGATCTGGAACGACGGATAATCGCTGGCGACATACAGCCGCTGCGAATGCGTATCCTGTTCGTCATACGCAATGAAATTGGTTTCCGGGTCGAGCGCCTGGCAATTTTCGTAGAGATCCCAGTACTGCTTGCGCGCGACATAGGGGTCGTGCGGATGTGACAGCGAAACGGTCAGGCACCAGGGCCGGCGCTCCTCATCATCCTGCTCCCGCGAAAGCTGGTAGAGCTTCTGCGTGGCGAGGAACACGACCTCGTCGTCATATTCCATCTGGTTGGTGGTTTCCGCGATGCCGGCCCCGGTCACCGAACCCAGATTGTGATACCACCAGTCGATGCGCTCGCCGGGCTTACGATAATCCGGCGTCCAACCGAAATCGGCGGGGTAGATGTCCGTGGTCAGCCGTTCCTCGAAGCCGTGCAACTGGTCCGGCCCGACGAAGTGCATCTTGCCCGACAGGCAAGTATGGTAGCCGGCGGCGCGCAGATGATGAGCGAAGGTCGGGATCGACGAGGCGAACTCGGCGGCATTGTCATAGACTCCGGTGCGCGACGGCAACTGGCCGCTCATGAACGAGGCACGGCCCGGCGCACAGAGCGGCGAGCCGGTGTAATTGTTGCGGAAGCGCGCCGAGCGGGCGGCCAATGCCTTCAGATGCGGCGCGTGCAGGAAGTCAGCCGGCCCGTCCGGAAAGAAAGTTCCGTTGAGCTGATCGACCATGACGATCAGGAAGTTAGGGTGCTTGCGTGTCACTGCGTCTACGTCCGCTGAGTTTCGTTTCGAGATAGTCTTCGACCAATGCGATCGCGGTCGCGGCATCGGGCACGCCGTCCTTGAGCGCGCGCCTGATATAGAGCCCGTCGATCATCGCCGCCGTCGCTTCGGCGACGCGGTCGGCCTCCGCTCGGGACAGGATGCCGGCCAGCCCGCTCATCAGGTTCGAATGCAGCCGCCGCGCATAAATCCTGAGCAGCCGGCGCAGCGCAGCCGATTTCTGCGCCTCGACATAGAAGGCGAGCCAGGCGGCGATCGTTTCGGCTCGGAACTGGATGTCGGAGAAATTGACGGCCACGACCGCCGAGACGCGCTCGCGTGGGGAACCGGCGGATTGAAGCGCGCGCCGCATGTCCGTGGTCAGTTCGGCCAGGATATGCCGCATCGTCGCGAACAGCAGCTCATCCTTGGCGCCGAAATAGTGATGGGCTAGCGCCGACGACACGCCGGCGCGCCCGGCGATCTCCGACATCGTCACGTCAAGCGAGCCGCGCTCGCCGATCGCCGAGATTGTCGCGTCGATGAGCGCTTTACGGCGCAGTGGCTCCATTCCGACTTTCGGCATGCTGTTCTCATTGTTTCGGCGAAGATTATTTTTTATTGACGGATCAATCAATAAAAATTCAGCCCAAACAACAACCGATTGTCGGCTCTGGCTCATTCTGCGGACTGGAAAACGGTTCACTATTGAACAATATTGAGTGCTCAGGCCGTGATATGACGTGTTAGGATCCGCGGCAAATGGAGGTTGCCATGACCGCATGCATCGTCGGCTGGGCGCATTCGCGCTTCGGCAAGCTTGAAGGCGAAACGCTGGAGAGCCTGATCGTCAAAGTGGCAACCGAGGCGCTCGACCATGCCGGCATTGGCCCGGACGACGTCGACGAGATTGTGCTCGGACATTTCAACGCCGGCTTTTCCGCACAGGATTTCACCGCCAGCCTTGTCCTCCAGGCCGACGACCGGCTGCGCTTCAAGCCGGCGACGCGCGTCGAGAACGCCTGCGCCACCGGTTCGGCCGCTGTCCGGCAAGGCATCCGCGCCATCGATGCCAATGCCGCCCGCATCGTGCTGGTGGTCGGCGCCGAGCAGATGACGACGACGCCTGGCCCCGAGATCGGCAGGAACCTGCTGAAAGCCTCCTATTTGCCCGAGGATGGCGACACGCCGGCCGGCTTTGCCGGCGTCTTCGGCAAGATCGCACAAGCCTATTTCCAGCGCTACGGCGATCAGTCGGATGCGCTTGCCCTGATCGCCGCCAAGAATCACAAGAACGGCGTCGACAATCCCTATGCGCAGATGCGCAAGGATTTCGGCTACGAATTCTGCCGCCAGGAGAGCGAGAAGAACCCCTTCGTCGCTGGCCCGCTGAAGCGCACCGACTGCTCGCTGGTCTCCGACGGTGCCGCCGCTCTCGTCCTAACCGATACAGCGACGGCACTGAAGATGCGCCGCGCCGTCACCTTCCGCGCCAATGAGCACGTGCAGGATTTCCTGCCGATGTCGAAGCGCGACATCCTGACTTTCGAAGGCTGCGAGCAGGCCTGGAGCCGGGCGCTCAGGAATGCCGGCGTGACGCTTGATGATCTCTCCTTCGTCGAGACGCATGACTGCTTCACCATCGCCGAATTGATCGAATATGAAGCCATGGGCCTGGCGAAGCCTGGGGAGGGCGCGAGGCTGGCGCTGGACGGCACGACCGCAAAGGACGGGCGGCTGCCGGTCAACCCGTCCGGCGGCCTGAAGGCGAAGGGTCATCCGATCGGCGCCACCGGCGTGTCGATGCATGTGCTGAGCGCCATGCAGCTCGTCGGTGAGGCCGGCGGCATCCAGGTGCCCAACGCCAAGCTTGGCGGCATCTTCAACATGGGCGGCGCGGCGGTCGCCAACTACGTTTCCATTCTCGATCGGATTCGGTAAAAGCGACCCGCATCCGCGGGGGCAACATGACAAATCCGGTTCTGATCGAAGTTCTGCGTGGCGCCATCGTCGAGAGCGCGCACCGAGGCGCGGTCGCGGTTTTCGACGCCGATGGCAAGCCGGTTCTCGAGATCGGCGACACATCGAGGCCGGTGTTTCCGCGCTCCGCGGTCAAGGCGATCCAGGCGCTGCCGCTGGTCGAAAGCGGTGCTGCCGATGCCTACGGCTTCGGTAACCGCGAACTGGCGCTGGCCTGCGCCTCTCATTCGGGCGAACCGGCCCACGTCGAACTGGCGCGGTCGATGCTCGCGAGGGCCGGGCTGGACGGGTCGGCGCTTGAATGCGGCGCGCATTGGCCGTCGAGCCATGACGCGACGATCGCACTCGCCCGCGCCGGCGGTTCCCCGAACGCCCTGCACAACAATTGCTCCGGCAAGCATTCCGGCTTTCTTTGCACCTGCGTCCATTCAGGCATCGAGCCTCACGGCTATGTCAGGGCGGATCACGCCTTGCAGGAGATGGTGCGCGATGCCATGCAGGCGGTGACGGGAGCTCGCCACGGCGCCGACGAGCGCGCGACCGACGGCTGTTCGATCCCGACCTACGCGGTGCCGCTCAGGAGTTTTGCGCTTGGCTTTGCCCGCATGGTGACCGGCAGGGGCTTCGCGCCCGAGCGCGCCAGGGCGGCAAAGCGATTGTTGTCGGCTTGCATGGCCGAGCCGTTCTTCGTCGCCGGCACAGGCCGCGCCGATCTCGCGCTGATGCAGGCGGCGCCTGGCCGAATATTTGCGAAGGGCGGCGCCGAAGGGGTCCATTGCGCGGCGCTTCCCGAGCTTGGCCTCGGCATCGCACTCAAATGCGATGATGGTGCCGGCCGGGCCGCCGAATCCATGGTGGCCGCAATCATCGCCCGACTGCTGCGCGCGGACGAGGTTTTGGCGGCGAAGCTGCTCGAAATGGCGAATGCACCCATCGAAAGCCGGATAGGCGCCAAGGTCGGTGCGCTCAGGCCGACGGCGGCACTGGCCTGAGCCGGACGCTCTCAACTGACATGATTGCGCTCGACGGTCAGATGCGGAAAGCCGGTGTCGGCTGACGCGGCGAGATCGCCCGTGGCCGGGTCGGCCCAGCGCTGCCCGACAATGGCGCCATTGCGTGCGCCGTCGATGACATTGTCGGAGATGATGGCGGTTCCGGCACCGTCGACCACGCTGACGACGATGCCGGTGCCCGCTTTGCGGATGATGTTGCCGGTGGCCACGACGTTGCGCAGATACGGTCCCCAGCCGATCGACATGCCGTAGAGCGGCGCATTCTCGATGACGTTGTTGGACACGGTGGTGTCGGCCTCGACGCCGATGCCGACGCCGAATCCCGGCGGGTCGGCGGGGTAGGGGCCTGATGTCGACAGGTTGCGCACGATGTTGCCCGAGCAAACACCCATGCGTCCGCCTTCGTTGAAATTGACGATCGAGATGCCGTTGGCGGCACCATCGACGATGTTGTTGCTGATAACGGCGCCCTCGAACGAGAATTCGGAATAGACCGCCGTTTCGCCGGAACGCATGCAAGTGTTGCCCGATACTTGCAGATTGCTGGCGCTGTTGGCGCGGATGGCGGAGAATGCGCAGTCCGAAACAATATTGCCGGAGACGATCACGTTGGCGGCGCGGAAGGCATTGATGCCATTGCCGTTCTGGCCAGTGCCGCCGCCGCGCGCCGCGATGCGTTCGACCCGGTTGCCGGTGACGATGGTGCCGTCCTCCGCCGCTTGCCAGCGGTGCACGAGGATGCCGCCATTGGCGCAGTCGGAGACGGTGTTGCCTGTGATCGCCAGCCCTGCGGCCTCGACCGAATAGATGCCGGCGTCCGCCGCTCCGGATATTTCCGTGCGCTCGACCCGGCCCGCCGCGTGCTCGAGCGCCAGCCCGTTCTTGCCGCTGCCGGTTATCTGGCAATTATCGACGATGAGATGCGCCACGCGGCGCAGATCGAGCAGTCCTTGCGCGTAGTCGCCCATCGAGCGGTTTGAGCCGTCGAGGACCAGGCCGCTGAGCTCGATGTGATCGGCTTGTTCGGCCATGAACAGGTGGCCGTCGCCACCATAGACGATGCGCGTTGCGCCAGGCACGCCGGTAAGGCGCACCCGGCCGGGCAGCGTCAGGTTGGACACGACATAGGTGCCGGGCTGCAGGAAAACCGGCATGTCGCGATCGCTGGCCTCGCGCAGCAGCTTGGCGAAAGCCTTGCTCTGATCGTCAAAGGTGCCGGGTTGCACGCCAAGCTCGGTGGCGTTGATCGATCCGCGCATCGAGGCTTTCTCGACGCCGGGCAAGCTCGCGGCGGCTGCCTTGCCCAGCGAAAGCCCGAACACGGCAAAACCGGCTGTCCGGACAAGCAGCTTGCGTCTGTTCAACATCGGCACAGGTCCTGGCTTTTGCCCGTCTAGTGGCAGGATTCGTGCCAGTCAGGCACCTGCGTCCCCGGCGAGGGCAATGACTTGTGAAGTCGTGAGGGCGGGCATAAGTTCAAGGAATGAGCAGAGCCTTTACCCGCGAGGAAGACAGCGAAAACGCCATCGCAGGCGTCGGCGAACGGCCGATCAGTCAACACCGCAACCTGGTGACGGAGCGTGGCCTGGCAATGATCGACGAGAATCTGGCCGATCTGCGCGACATATTGGCCAAAGCCGAGCGGCGGGGAGACCGCGAGCGCATCGCACTGGTATCTCGCGACCTGCGCTATTGGACCGCGCGGCGCGAAAGTGCCGAGCTTTCGGTGCCCGAGCCCGGGAGCGACGTCATCCGCTTCGGCATGGGCGCCACGCTCGAAGCCGACGACGGCAAAAAGGTGCACTGGAAGATCGTCGGCGAGGACGAGGCTGACCCATCGAAAGGCAGCATTTCCCATGTATCGCCAATGGCGATTGCTTTGTTTGGCAAGAAGGTCGGCGATGTCGCCACCGTCAATGGCAAGGAATGGGAAATCGTCAAGCTGAGCGCGGGCGGCTGAACCCCAACATCAGTCCTCGGTCTTCACGATGTGGTCGCGAAAAAATGCGGCGGCACCCGCTTCATCGATCTCGCCGGCGGCGACAGCCATCACGAATTCATAAAGCGTGCCGTTGTCCGCCGTCAGGACGTGACCGTTGACGATCAGGAAGGCGCCGGCGGCGACAATAGCCGTGCGTTTGTTGCCGTCGACAAAGGCATGATTTCTGGCAATGCCGAAGACATAGGCTGCTGCAAGATCTGCAATCGACGGAGTGCCGTAATTAGCCTTGTTCTCGGCCCAGGCCAGTGCCGATTCAAGTGCATTTTCATCCCGCAAACCTTGTGCGCCGCCATGCCGGCGCAATTGTTCGGCATGCATCGCCTCCACCGCGCGGCGCGACAGGAACTCCCAGTTCATTCGGCGAGCTTCTGGAGCGCGACCTTGTACTTGTCCATGACCTTGCGAGCAGCTTCCATCTGCCGCTCGAAACTATCGTCGACCGGTTTGAGGACGATGTCCTTGTCCGTTTCGAGAACCTGAAGCTGATCACCGGCTTTGAGATTCAGGCGGTCGAGTAGCTCCTTGGGCAGGATCACACCTTCGGAATTGCCGATCTTGCGAATGGTGGTGTTCATGCTGGATCAGCCCTGTTGCAACGCCGATTATAACTCGATCGCTGTGTTGTTGCAACAGAAATTATAACTTACGAATGGGAGGAAGGCTCGGACACACTCGTTGCCGATAACTCAGGACGCCAGCAGCCGGTCGATCAGCCGCTCCGCTGCTTGCGGGATCACGGTACCGGGCGGGAAGATTTCCGCCGCACCCGCTTGCAGCACGGCATCATAGTCCTGCGGAGGGATCACGCCGCCGGCAACGATCAGCATGTCGCTGTGGCCGAGCCTCTTCAGCGCATCCCTGAGTTCGGGGATGAGCGTGAGGTGTCCTGCTGCCAACGATGAGGCACCGACGACATGAACGTCGTGCTCCACCGCCAGCTTCGCGATCTCCTCCGGCGTCTGGAACATGGCGCCGACGGTGACGTCGAAGCCGAGGTCGGCAAAGGCTGTGGCGATCACCTTCTGGCCGCGGTCATGTCCGTCCTGTCCCATTTTGGCGACCAGGATGCGCGGCTTGCCGCCGGTCTTCTTTTCGAACGCGCCGATCTTCTCCTGCAGCCGGTCGACGGCCGGATTGTCGCCGAGCGCCTGGCGGTAGACGCCGGAAATCGTCTGCACCGACGCGATGTGGCGGCCAAAGACCTTTTCCAGCGCCAGCGAAATCTCCCCGACCGTCGCATTGGCGCGCGCGGCGTGGATGGCGAATTCGAGCAGGTTCTCGCCGCTCGCGGCCGCGCGGGAGAGCGCTGCGAGCGCATTCTCGAGCACCGCGACGTCGCGCGTGCCCTTCAGCCGCTGCAGCTTCGATAGCTGCCGGGCTCTTACCTCGGCATTGTCGATCTTCAAGACGTCGACTTCGATATCCGCACCGGGCCGGTGCGCGTTGACGCCGACCAGCACCTGCTCGCCTGAATCGATGCGCGCCTGGGTGCGGGCGGCCGCCTCTTCGATGCGCAGCTTGGGAATGCCCTTCTCGGTGGCCGCGGCCATGCCGCCGAGCGCCTCGACCTCCTCGATATGGGCAAGCGCACGCGCTGCCAGATCATGCGTCAGCCTCTCGAGATAAGCCGAACCGCCCCACGGATCGATGATGCGCGTGGTGCCGGATTCCTTTTGCAGGATCAGCTGCGTGTTGCGGGCGATACGGGCCGAATGATCCGTCGGCAGCGCCATGGCCTCGTCGAAGGAATTGGTGTGCAGCGATTGTGTATGGCCCTGTGTGGCGGCCATCGCCTCGATCATCGTACGGATGATGTTGTTGTAGGGATCCTGCACCGTCAGCGACCAGCCGGAGGTCTGGCAGTGGGTGCGCAAGGACAGCGAACGCTCGTCCTTCGGCGCAAAATTCTTCATCATCAGGCTCGACCACAGAAGCCGCGCCGCCCTGAGCTTGGCGACTTCCATGAAGAAGTTCATGCCAACAGCCCAGAAGAAGGACAGGCGCGGGGCGAAGCGGTCGATGTCGAGCTCGGCCGCGACGCCGGCGCGGGCATATTCGATTCCGTCGGCAATCGTATAGGCGAGCTCCAGGTCCGCCGTCGCGCCGGCCTCCTGCATATGGTAGCCGGAGATCGAGATCGAGTTGAATTTCGGCATGTGCCTGGATGTGTAGGAGAAGATGTCCGACACGATCCGCATCGAGGGCTTCGGCGGATAGATATAGGTGTTGCGGACCATGAACTCCTTCAGAATGTCGTTCTGAATGGTCCCTGCGAGATCCTTCTGCGCAACCCCTTGTTCCTCGGCAGCCACGATGTAGAGCGCCATGATCGGCAGCACCGCGCCGTTCATGGTCATCGACACCGTCATCTCGCCGAGCGGAATGCCGTCGAAGAGCTGGCGCATGTCGAGAATGGAATCGATGGCCACGCCCGCCATTCCGACATCGCCGGCCACCCGCGGATGATCGCTGTCATAGCCGCGGTGCGTGGCGAGATCGAAGGCGACCGACAGACCTTTCTGGCCGGCGGCAAGATTGCGCCTGTAGAAGGCGTTTGACTCTTCCGCCGTCGAGAAACCGGCATATTGCCGGATCGTCCACGGCTGCTGGACATACATGGTCGGATAGGGTCCGCGCACGAAGGGCGGCATGCCCGGATAGGTGTCGAGATGCGGCAGCCCCTTGAGATCGCCCTGATTGTACAGATGTTTGACGGCAAGGCCTTCCGGCGTCATCCGCTGGCCCTTGATCTCGACCGGCGCCCGCCGAGGCGGCGCCCAGCCGACCTGGCTGAAATCCGGAATCAAGAAGCGGCTCCGATCGCTTGATCGATGCGGACCGGAAACAGCGGCTCGCACATGACGATGCCTTCCGTGAACGCAGATCGCCGCTCCGCGGCCAGCGTCTCGACCGCGCGCTCGGTTTTCTGCGGATAGAGCGTGGCGCCGACGATGGCGCGCTCGCGGGATCGGAAGGCGGCAGCACGCTGGGCGGCGGCGGTGCGAACACGTTCCTGTATGCGTCCGTCCTGAAGGCTGGACAGCACGCCGCCCTCGGCCTCGATCGCCTGCAACTCGGACCAGGCCGCTTCGCAGAGGCCAGCGGTGAGCGCTTCGACGCCACCGGAGCCGCAGGCGGGATCGGCGACCTGATCGATGTGGCTTTCATTGGCCATGATCAACTGCGCATTACGGGCCACGCGGCGTGCGAAAGGCGCCGGCAGGCCATGCGCGACGGTGTGCGGCAGGATGGCGATCGAATCGGCTCCGCCCGCCGCCGCGGCGAAGCAGGCGATCGTCGTGCGCAGGATGTTGGTCTCCGGGTCCAATGCCGTCATCATCCGAAACGACGTCTCGGCGTGAATATTGGCCGTCGAAGTCGGGATCGAGCAGGCTTCCTGGACGCGAGCCCACAGCCTGCGCAAGGCCCGGACCTTGGCCATCGACAGGAACTGATCCTGGTCGGCGCTCAGCGCAAACCCGATATGGGGCGCTGCGTAGACGAGCGGTTGCCGCGCTTTCTCGAACATCCTGAGATAGGAGACGGCCGAAGCGAGCATGATGCCAAGCTCCTGCGCCTCCGTGGCGCCGGCATTGTGGAACACCCGCCCATCCGCCTCGAGCAGCACGCCGGGCACGCCCATCGAAAAGAAATGTGCCAGCGATTGCGGCATGGATTCCTGCAGCGCCTCGATCGACATGCGCAACCGGCCGGTTCCGGCCAGGATCGCCGCCGGATCGATCCCGAAGGAGAGGTTGAGCTTTGCCGGATCGGAGCGGCGCTTGCCAAGGAACGCCACCAGCCAGTCGGCCATGGGGCGGCTCCATGGGTGGGCGTCGATCCGGATCTGGACGCGGTTTAACGGGATGCCGTCCAGAACCGTCTCCAGCGCCTGCGCCGTTCTCGGCAGGCCGTAGCCGAAGGCGTTCGGGGCACCTTCGAAGACGAGCGACAATCCCGTCGCGCCCTGCGCGACGTCCTCCAGCGCCTGGGCTTTGGCGCGACCAATGTCGGGATCGTCGATGCGCTGGCTGACGATCCACGGCGATCCGGGGTTGGCGCGCACGATCGGCTCGGCCGCCGCCGCGCGCTCATAAAGCGGTTCCACGCGGATGCCGTCATCGGTGTGCGAGACCAGTTTTTCCTCGAAAGATGCGCCGGCGAGCGCCTTTTCAGCCAGGGCCAGCCATCGCTGCCGGTCGGCATTCGGAACTTCGTTATCCCTGGTCAAGGCTCCGGCGCTCATCCACTGTCCTCGTCACTATGCGGCCGCATCAGCCTGGAGCACTTCAGTCTACGGGTCCCGGTGCGATACCGCAATGCAATGCGCTTCCAAGACTCGAATTCGATCCCTCGAGCGTACACCAGCCTTCGAGCACGAAGCATGAACGATTGCCAAACATGGGCAAAATCCGCAAGCTCCAAAAAAGGCCATTTTCGCTGATCGCCATTGTCGCTGTGCAAGGGCCCCACTATACCTTCGGGCAAGGGGCTGGTTTTATACACAGCAGTTTGCGGAGACCGGACATATGGCTGACGACACCATTTTCATAGGCGCCAGCCGCAAGCCCGACGACAGCTATCAGCGTCCCGAAAACCTGCTTTTGCACTATGGCAACCGTCACGGCTTGGTGACCGGTGCCACCGGCACCGGCAAGACGGTCACCTTGCAAATATTGGCCGAGGGATTCTCCAATGCCGGCGTGCCGGTGTTCTGCGCCGACATCAAGGGCGATCTCTCCGGTATAGCCATGATCGGCACGGCGCAGGATTTCCTGGTCAAGCGCGCCGAGCAGGTCAAGCTCGACCCCTATGACTTCCAGGAATTCCCCGTCATCTTCTGGGATCTGTTCGGCGAACAGGGCCACCCCATCCGCGCCACCATCTCCGAGATGGGCCCGCTGCTCTTGTCGCGGTTGATGAATTTGTCCGAAGCCCAGGAAGGCATCATGAACATCGCCTTCCGCATCGCCGATGAGGAAGGCCTGCTGCTGCTCGACCTCAAGGACCTGCAGGCGCTGCTCGCCAATATCGCCGGGCGCGCCGAAGAGATCAGCGCCCGCTACGGCAATGTGACGAAACCCTCGGTCGGCGCCATCCAGCGCACGCTGCTGGTGCTGGAACAGCAGGGGGCGGCGAATTTCTTCGGCGAGCCGGCATTGCGCATCGCCGACATCATGCGCACCACCCGCGATGGCCGCGGCGCTATCAGCGTGCTGGCCGCCGACAAGCTGATGATGAATCCGCGGCTCTACGCGACGTTCCTGCTTTGGCTGATGTCGGAACTGTTCGAGGAACTGCCCGAAGTGGGCGATCCCGACAAGCCGAAGCTGGTCTTCTTCTTCGACGAGGCACATCTGCTTTTCGACGACGCGCCGAAGGTGCTGATCGACCGCGTCGAGCAGGTGGTGCGTCTGATTCGCTCGAAGGGCGTCGGCGTCTATTTCGTCACGCAGAACCCTCTGGATATTCCTGAGAAGGTTCTGGCCCAGCTCGGCAACCGGGTCCAGCATGCGTTGCGCGCCTACACGCCGCGCGAGCAGCAGGCGGTAAGGACCGCGGCCGAGACGTTCCGGCCAAATCCGGATTTCGATTGCGCGACCGTGATCACGCAACTGGGCACCGGCGAAGCGCTGGTTTCAGTGCTGGAAGCCAAGGGCATCCCGTCCATGGTCCAGCGCACGCTGATCCGTCCGCCATCGTCACGACTTGGGCCCATAACCCCAGCCGAGCGGCGGAAGCTGATCCAGGAAAGCCCGGTGATCGGTGAGTACGATGAGGGTGTCGATCGCGAATCGGCTTTCGAGATGCTGCAGAAAAAGGCCAAGGACGCGGCGGATGCCGAGGCACAGCAGGCCGACGCCGGCCGTTCACGCTGGACCATTCCGGGCTTCGGCAATGATGCTCCGCCGCCGCAACCCGGCGGCAGACGCCCGCCTCAACCGCGCCCGTCCAACCGCCAGACGGTGGCGGAAGCCGCGATCAAGTCGGTGGTGCGCTCTGTCGGCTCGTCGGTCGGCCGCGCCATCGTGCGCGGGATACTCGGGAGTCTGTCGAGGGGCAGATAGGGAAGCGCGATCGCGCAACGGCCATGCAGGGATAGGCTGATGTGGAGGTGAAGGCGGCGAGTCGCCGCATTCACCCTCGCTCCCATCAGAAAATCGCGTCGGTCACCGCTTTCACCGGGCCAAGCAGCACCGATCCGTCCGGCACGCCGGCATCGATCGGGATGGCTTTGTGATTCGCGGTCGCCACCATGGGCTGGCTGGCGTCGCTGGTCACGATGACCGGGGTCTTCGAAGGCACGCGATCATATAGGTCTATAATGTCCTGGTTCATCAGGCGCACGCAGCCCGACGACACCGACTTGCCGATCGAACGCCATTCCGGCGAGCCGTGCAGCCGGTAGAGCGTGTCGACGTTGCCCTGGAAGAGATAGAGCGCACGTGCACCGAGCGGGTTTTTCAGCCCGCCCGGCATACCGCCATTGTCAGCGCTGTATTGCCTCAGTTCCGGCTGCCGGGCGATCATCTCGTCCGGCGGCGTCCATTTCGGCCACTTCTGTTTCCACTGGACGACGGCATCGCCCGACCATTCGAAGCCGGCGCGGCCGAGGCCGACGCCGTAGCGGATCGCCTGGCCGCCCGGACGAACCAGATAGAGGAAGTGGCCGGTCGTATCGACGACGATGGTTCCCGGCTTCTGGCCGGTCGGGTCGGGCACGATCTGGCGCAGGAATTGCGGATCGATCCTGTCGACGGGAATGGCCGGCACTTCGAAACCGCCATCGCTGACGGCGGCGTACATCGTCACGTAGTCGGCGAGCGGCGGCTCGACATAGGCCGGTGGCGGTGGCTCGACTGGCCCGGACCCGGTGGTGGCGCATGCGGAAACCGCGATCGAGGCGGCGCCCAGGGCTGCGGCATTGAGAAAGCCGCGACGGCTCAGGCGATAGGATTCGATTTCGGCTGGGAACATGGTTGCCTTCTTTAAGTCTGAAATCGCAACAAAGCATGAATATGCCGACCGTTGCGAGGGTGCCTGATCAACACTTGGGCGCGATAGGCGGTTCCGAATCTGGCCTCAAGGTGGACAAACAAAGGCGAAGCTGTGACCGCGTCGCCACTGTGGCGCTACGGTCACAGGAGCGAAAACCAGGATTACTTTTGGGCCGCATGCGTTAGCCACCTGTGACAAGGGCATCGAGCGACGGCAGGATCAGGGCCGGTGGAAAATCCCGATACTCCTCCGGCTGGTTGGAGCGGTTGATCCACACGGTGCGGAAGCCGAACTTGGTCGCGCCGGCAATGTCCCAGCGGTTGGACGACTGGAAGGAGACCGCACCCGGATAGAGGCGCCAGCCTGTCGTGACCATGTCGTAGACCGACGGATCGGTCTTGAAGCGCCGTACCGCATCGACGGAATAGATATCGTCCAGCACCTGATCGAGCGCCGCGGATTTAACGGCTGCCTCCAGCATTTCCGGTGAACCGTTGGACAGGATTGCCAGCTTGGCGCCGGACGCCTTCAGCGCCTTCAGCACGGCGGGCACTTCCGCATAGCAGTCCAGCCGCCAATAGGCATCCAGCAATGCCGCCTTGAGGCCGGGATCGGCAGAGGGCACCTTGTGCAACGCGAAATCAAGTGCCTGCTCGGTGAGTTGCCAAAAATCGGCATAGGCGCCCATCAACGTACGCACCCAGGAATATTCGAGTTGCTTGGCGCGCCAGATCTCGGACAGCAACTGGCCGTCCGGTCCGATGGCGTCGGCGTGGCGGCGCACGGCGGCATGAACATCGAACAGTGTGCCGTAGGCGTCGAAAACATAAGCGGCGTATTGCATGGCAACAGTTTTGAGGCGAGGCGGGGCAAGGTGCAAGTCTTGATTGCAGCGCGCCGTCCGTGGCCTCAACAAAACTCCCCGATGCTGGTTGACGACGCCGGCCAAAGCGTCATCCAATGCTGCAACACGAGATTGATCGGAACGGGACAAAGCAATGACACTGGCGGCTGCCGCACTTTCCGCGACATGGACTTTCGTCGACGGCGACTGGTACGAGGGCAATGTCGCCGTTTTGGGCCCGCGCAGCCACGCAATGTGGCTCGGCACCAGCGTGTTCGACGGCGCCCGCTGGTTCGAGGGCGTCGCTCCCGATCTTGAGCTTCATGCCGCGCGCGTGAATGCCTCGGCGATCGCGCTCGGTCTCAAGCCTTCGATGACGGCCGAGAAGATCGTCGGACTGACCTGGGACGGATTGAAGAAATTCGATGGCAAGACGGCTGTCTATATCAGGCCGATGTATTGGGCCGAGCACGGCGGCTATATGGGCGTGCCGGCCGATCCTGCCTCGACCCGTTTCTGCCTGTGCCTCTACGAATCGCCGATGATCTCGCCGACCGGCTTTTCCGTGACGGTTTCGCCGTTCCGGCGCCCGACTATCGAAACCATGCCGACCAACGCCAAGGCCGGCTGCCTCTATCCCAACAATGGCCGTGCCATCCTCGAAGCCAAGATGCGCGGCTTCGACAACGCCCTGGTGCTCGACATGCTGGGCAACGTCGCCGAGACCGGAACCTCGAACATCTTCCTGGTCAAGGACGGCCACGTCCTGACGCCGGCGCCGAACGGCACCTTCCTGTCCGGCATCACCCGCTCGCGCACGATGACGTTGCTTGGCGAGTACGGGTTCAAGACCACCGAGAAGGCGCTGTCGGTGCGTGAATTCCTCGAGGCGGATGAGATTTTTTCGACCGGCAACCATTCCAAGGTCATTCCGATCACGCGCATCGAGGACCGCAGCCTGCAGCCCGGGCCGGTGGCCAAGAAGGCGCGGGAGCTCTATTGGGATTGGGCGCATTCGACGTCGGCGGGCTGATCCGTCCAGACTTTTCGTCGCAATGCGCCCGGTTTCCGGAAACTGTGTGACAGTTCTCCGGAACCCGCTTAGAAAGAGCACCCGGCGCTTCACTTTTCGGAGTTGTCCGAACCCAATCCAGACCTATCTTAGTCCGGTATCGACACCGGATTTTCCTTGAGGGAGTACCTTCCATGGCTTTTGAATTGCCCGCTCTGCCTTACGACTATGAGGCCTTGCAGCCCTACATGTCGAAAGAGACGCTGGAATATCACCACGACAAGCACCACAAGGCCTATGTCGACAACGGCAACAAGCTTGCCGCCGAAGCCGGCCTTGGCGATCTGTCGGTAGAAGAGGTGGTCAAGCAGTCGTTCGGCAAGAATGCCGGCCTCTTCAACAATGCCGCCCAGCACTACAATCACATCCATTTCTGGAAGTGGATGAAAAAGGGCGGCGGCGGCAACAAGCTGCCGGGCGCGTTGCAGACGGCTTTCGACAGCGATCTGGGCGGCTACGACAAATTCAAGGCCGACTTCATCGCCGCCGGCACGACCCAGTTCGGTTCCGGCTGGGCCTGGGTTTCGGTCAAGGATGGCAAGCTGGCGATCTCGAAGACGCCGAACGGCGAGAATCCCCTCGTCCATGGCGCGGCGCCGATTCTCGGCGTCGATGTCTGGGAGCACTCCTATTACATCGACTATCGCAACGCCCGGCCGAAATATCTCGAGGCCTTCGTCGACAGCCTGATCAACTGGGATCATGTTCTCGAACTCTACGAAAAAGCGAAAGCCTGATCGAGATTCAGAAAGCCCCGGCACTCCCGGGGCTTTTCTTTTTGTGTGCCGAGATCCCACAGCAGTAAAGGTCTGGCAAAATCGTTGGGGGAAGGGAATATTCCTCCCTTCACGTCCGTTAACGTCCTGTCCCGAAATGCCTTCATCATGGAGCCAATTGAATGAGAAAGCTTGTCGTCGCCATCTCTATGCTCGCGTTCGCCGGTTCGGCGGCCTTTGCCGACCCGATCCTCGACCGCCAGGCCCTGATGAAGGAGCGCGGGAAGATCGTCGGCGGCCTGTCGAAAGTGGTCAAGGGTGAGGAGCCCTTTGATGCCGCCGCCGTACTGACTGCGCTGCAGGCGCTCCAGGCGAACGCGGAAAAATTCGACGCCGACGTCCTGTTCCCGGCGGGCAGCGACACGGGCGACACCACGGCGGCGCCGAAGATCTGGCAAGACATGGCCGGCTTCAAGGCGACGGAAGACAAGTATCTTGCCGACGTCAAGGCCGCGGTCGCCGCGGCCCCAGCCGACGTGGAGTCCCTGAAGACGCAAATCGGCGTCATCGGCACCGACTGCGGCACCTGCCACAAGGGCTACAGGGTCAAGAAAGGCTGATCGCCGGCCATGGCATGGCTGAGGAAGTTTGTCGGCGCCGCACTCGTGCTCGGCGGCGTCGGCGCGGTTGCCGCGTGGACGCTTTCGGCGCCGGTGAAGCTCGACGCGGAAACTATGGCCAAGCTCGCGCCTGGTGACGCGGCCAGGGGCAAGCGCATTTTTTATGCCGGCGGCTGCACCTCCTGCCATGCAAAACCCGGTTCGAAAGGCGATGAGCGGCTCGAACTTGTCGGCGGCCTTGAACTCAAGACTCCGTTTGGCACGTTTGTGCCGCCCAACATTTCGCAAGACCCCAAGGACGGCATCGGCGCGTGGTCGGCCGAGGATCTCGCCAATGCCATGCTGAAGGGTGTCTCGCCGTCGGGCGAGCATTTCTATCCGGCATTTCCCTATACGTCCTACGCGCGCATGAAGCCCGCCGACATTGCCGATCTCTATGCCTTCCTGAAGACGCTGCCGGCGGTTGCCGGCCGAGCGCCGGCCAATTCGTTGAGTTTTCCGTTCAACATCCGTCGCGGCATCGGCTTGTGGAAACGGCTCTATCTCAGCGAGCAGCCTGTTGTGTCCCTGCCCGAAGGCGTCCCTGGTCCTGTGATTGCCGGTCGCTACCTGGTCGAGGGACCGGGTCATTGCGGCGAATGTCACACACCGCGTGACCTTGCGGGGGGGACAAAGAAGAGCGAGTGGCTGGCTGGAGCCACAGCCGCCGAAGGCAGCGGCATCGTCCCCAATATCACCTCCGGGGAGGGCGGCATCGGCGACTGGTCGCAGGCCGATATCGCCAACTATCTCGAAACCGGCTTCACGCCCGATTTCGATTCCGTTGGCGGGGCCATGGTCGACGTGCAGAGGAACATGGCCGAACTGGCGCCCGAGGACCGCGCGGCGATCGCGGCCTATCTCAAGGCGGTTCCGCCGCATCCGAACGGCTATCCGGCGCGCAAAAAACCGGCGAGCTGACTACGGGTGGCGATCGCCCAGGAAGTCGAAGCCCGCCTCGAAGAAATGATTGTAGTTGCAGGTCAGTTCCTCGCCGGCCGCGATGTCGCGCAACGCAAAGCTTTCCTCGGGCGAGGATACGTCGCAATTCGGCTCGTCGGCGTGGTTCATGTAGCGTGCATCGTCGGCCTCGAAGACGATGTAGTTCGGATCTCGCCTGTCCGGATAGGCATAGCGGTCGAGATAGCTCTTCACCGGTCCTGTCTGGCTCTCATAGGTCTCGACCTCGATGAGCCGGTCGAATCTCGGATCCAGCTTCCAGATCATCGTGCCGCGGGAAATGGGATTCTTGGCAAAGACACCAATGCCCTGGATGGGGGATTTGTCGAGATAGACGTCGACGAGCAGCATGGCAGGCCCTTGTGCGATTGTGGGCTGTCATGGCCCGGGACAAAACGCGCCTTGGGTAGCGCGCGGGCATCGCAATTGCGAGCGAAAACCAGCAACACGGAGTTCAAAAACCAATGATTGCCCGGCTCGCCGAGAAGGCCGCGCCGGTCACCGTTTCGCGTCAGCGCTGCTGAAGCGCCAGCCGCACGCCCAGGCCGCAATAGATGCCGCCGACAATCTTGCCCTGCCATTTCAACACCGTGGGATTTCGACGCAGGAAAGTGCCAAGCCCGCCTGCGCTCACCGCGAAAACCACTGTGCTGAAGAGGCCCAGCAGAACAAAGATGATCCCCAATACCGCCAGCTGGAGCATTACCGATCCGTTTTCGGGCCGGACGAACTGTGGCAGGAACGCGAGGAAGAAAAGCGCCGTCTTGGGGTTGAGCATCTCAGTCAGTATGGCTTGCCGAAACGCCTTGCCCGCTGAGATTGGGAACCTGCCGGCGGCGAGATCGGCCGGCGTCTTTTCCATGATCGCGCGAATGCCGAGATAAACGAGATATGCCGCACCGAGATACTTCACGGCGCTGAACAACACCGCCGATGCGGCGATGATCGCCGAGATGCCGACCATGGCCGTGAAGGTGTGAAACACGTCGCCGGCCGCGATCCCTGCGCCGGTTGCGATGCCGGCTTTGGTTCCCGAACTCGTTGCCCGCGCGACCGTCAGCAGCGTGGCGGGGCCGGGAATAAACACAAAACCGAGCACCACGGCGACATAGGTGGTCAATGTGGCCAGGTCGATCATTGCTCGCATCCTCCTCGGCGTTCGTCGCCGATCAAGTCACGCCAGGGGCCGAAGGGCAATGACCGCTTCAGCCCTGCGGCCCTGTTGCCCTGCCTGTCACTTTCAAGGCGAATGAATATGTGTAGGCGATCTCCTCAAGCCGGGAAAACCGGCCGGACGCGCCGGCATGGCCCGATTCCATGTTGATCTTGAACAGGACCGGATTGTCGCCCGTCTTGCGCTCGCGCAGCCGCGCCACCCATTTGGCCGGTTCCCAATAGGTGACGCGCGGGTCGGTGAGACCGGCTAGCGCCAGGATCGGTGGATAGCCGAGCGCGGCGACATTGTCATAGGGCGAGTAAGCGGCGATCGTCCGGTAGTCGTCCGCCGACGCGATCGGATTGCCCCATTCAGGCCACTCCGGCGGGGTCAGCGGCAGGCTGGCGTCGAGCATGGTGGTGAGCACGTCGACGAAAGGCACCTCGGCAACGATGCCGCCGAAACGGTCCGGCGCCATGTTGGCGACCGCGCCCATCAGCATGCCGCCGGCGGATCCACCTTGCGCGACGATGCGGTCATGCACAGTGTAGCGTTCGGCGACCAGATGGCGTGCACAGGCGATGAAATCGGTGAAAGTGTTCATCTTGTGCGCCCGCTTGCCGTCATCGTACCAGCCATAGCCCTTGTCCTTGCCGCCGCGGACGTGGGCGATCGCAAAGACAAAGCCGCGGTCGACCAGCGAGAACCAGTTGGTGTTGAAGGCCGCCGGCACTGTGATGCCATAGGAACCGTAGCCGTAAAGCAGGCAAGGCGCGGAGCCGTCCAGCGGGGTATCGCGGCGGTACAAGAGCGAGACCGGCACCAATTCGCCATCAGCCGCGGGCGCCATCAGCCGACGCGTGACATAGCGCTCCGGGTCGTGGCCGGACGGCACCTCCTGGGTCTTGAGCAACACGCGCTCGCGGGTGCGCATGTTGTAGTCGAAGACCTGCGCCGGCGTCGTCATCGATGAATAGGTGAAGCGCATGATCTCGGTGTCGTATTCCAGGGATCCCGACAGGCCGAGCGAAAACGCCTCCTCGTCGAAGGAGATCAGGTGTTCCTCGCCGGTTGCACGGTCGCGCACGACGATGCGCGGCAGGCCCTCCTTGCGCTCCAGCCTGACCATATGGTTCTTGAAGCCGATCACCGACAGGATCAGCCGGCCGGCCTCGTGCGGAACCAGTTCCTGCCAGTTGGCGCGGATCGGATCGCTCGCCGGCGCCGTCATGATCTTGAAGTCCTTGGCCCCATCGGCGTTGGTCAGGATGAAGAAAAAGTCGCCGCCTTCCTCCATCTCGTATTGAAGACCGGTCTCGCGCGCCGCCACCAGCTTCGGCTCGCCAAACGGCTCGCCCGCGCTCAGCAGCCGGTATTCCGATGTCTCGTGGTCGTTGATGGCAACCATGATCCATTCATTGGAGCGCGTGCCGCCGACATTCATGAAAAAGCCGGGATCATTTTCCTCATAGATCAGCCGGTCGCTTGCCGGATCCTGCCCAAGCGCATGGAACAGCACCTTGGAGGGACGGTGGTTGGGGTCGAGCCGGGTGTAGAAAAACCCGTCATTGGCGGCGTTCCACACCCCCGAACCGCCGGTGTCTGGAACCGTGTCCGCGAGTTCCTTGCCGTCGGAGAGGTCGCGCACCCGAAGCGTATAGAATTCGGAGCCCTTGTCGTCGAACGCCCATAAAAGCTTGCCATGGTCGGCCGAATGATCGACGCCGCCAAGCCGGAAATAGGCCTTGCCTTCGGCCTCGGCATCGCCGTCGAGCAGGATATGCTGCGCGCCGCCGTCCCGCGGCATGCGGAAATAGCGCGGCTGCTCGCCGCCGAGTTTGAAGGAGGAGCCATACGCGTAGGGTCCGTCCTTCATCGGCACGGAAGAATCGTCCTCCTTGATGCGACCCTTCATCTCCTTGAACAGCCGCTTCCGCAAATCGGCCGTGTCGGCCATCAGCTTCGACTGGTAGGCGTTCTCGGCCTCGAGATGGGCGCGGATGCCCGCATCGAGCAATGCGGGGTCCCTGAACATCTCCTGCCAATTGTCGGCCCGCAGCCAGGCATAGTCGTCCGTTCGCGTGATACCGTGATGCGTGTCGAAAACCGGCCGCTTCTCGGGCGTTGGCGGGGTGACATCCGGGAATGCAGAAGTTTTGGTCATTGCGTCTCGCTTTGGAAATGTCCTGAATGGCCAATGAACACGCCGATCAGCGTGGGTTCAAGAGCCGGGCCTTATTGCTGCGCCGGGCTCCAGAAAGTGGGCCGGGAGGAGAAATGATGAATATCTATGCTCGCACCGTCGCGGCTCTCGCCGTCGTTTCCGCAACTATGGCCATCGCCGGCCAATCTCATGCGACCGTATTCGCCGCTTGGCAAGTGGCCAACGTGCCGTTCGGCGACACGCTCAACGTGCGCAAATATCCCTCGGGCACGTCCCAGAAACAGGCCGCATATCCGATCGGCACCGTTTTGCAGATGACCGGACGATGCACCGGCGGGACGAACCTGCTCGACATCGCCAATCAGCCGCCATGGAAGCAGCAGCAGGCGGTTCGCTATCGCTGGTGCGAAGTCTGGCATGATCCGGCCAAGAACGGCGGTTTCGTCACCGGGTGGGCCTATGGCAAATACATCGCCCCGTATTGAGTGATCCGATCTGGTCGACTGCACGACGCGTGAGGGCCGGCAATGGCCGAGGTGGGGCAACCTCTGGTTTTGCGAAAGGGGGTGAGCAACCAAGATTGCCGGCGCGATCGCCAAGCAAAGCAAAGCACTCGGAGATGCTTTGTGAGTTAGCGCGAATGTAACGGTTAGCTAACGCTGCGTCACAGGCCGCTGGTTTCGCCTGCGAAATATCCAAAAATTACATCGTGCACGAAAGATTGAAGCTGATCCGGAAATATTTGATCAACATCGTTCAATATAGTGCAAGGATCGAATTGACTTACTTGCTAGGTAGGTTCATTGATGCCCCCGCGACACGAATCGCAGAAGCTCTGTCTGCACAAAATTCGTGCAATGCCTTGCCTGTAAAAAAGGGCGCACTAAACTAACTCTCGTTGGGGCCTGAAGACCATGGATATTGTCGAAACACCTTCCAGAAACAGCGACGCGCTGATCGAGCTGACCGCCGACGTGGTGGCCGCCTATGTCAGCAACAATCCCGTGCCGGTCGGCGAACTGCCGAACCTCATCTGCGATGTCCATGCTGCTCTCGGGCGTGTGGGCGGAACCGCCGAACAGCCGCCCGCCGACAAGCAGAAGCCGGCAGTGAACCCGAAGCGCTCGGTTCATGACGACTACATCGTTTGCCTTGAAGACGGCAAAAAGTTCAAGTCGCTCAAGCGTCACCTGATGACCCACTATGATCTGACGCCGGATCAGTATCGCGAAAAGTGGAACCTCGACCCGAGCTATCCGATGGTTGCCCCGAACTACGCGGCCGCCCGCTCCCAGCTCGCCAAGAAGATGGGCCTCGGCCGCAAGCGCAAGGCCCGCTAAGCATTTGCTGCCAGGTGAGTGCACTTGGCATCGCAGAATGCGGCTCAAACGATAGATAGAGCCGGACGGACAGTTCAACCGGATCGATATCGGCGCCTTCGGGCGCCGTTTTACTTTGCCGGTGGGCCGAGGACAGCGCTGGTACCAGTGCGCGGTATGATGCGATCGGCTGGTCGCGGAGGCGATATCAGGCCGTCTGCTCGAGTGCGGCCTCTGCATCGCGCCTGATGCGCTTGACCATCGAGCGAAGGCCGTTGGCGCGCTGCGGCGACAGGTGCTCGTCCAGGCCGAGCGCCTTCAGCGTCGCTTCCGCATCGGTCTTCTGGATTTCGCTGGCGGTCTTGCCGGAGAACAGCGCCAGCATGATCGCCACCAGCCCGCGTACGATATGGGCGTCCGAATCGCCCCTGAAGGTGATGACCGGATCGCCGCCCGGTCCCCGTTCGGTGGTCAGCCAGACCTGGCTGACGCAGCCCGGCACCTTGTTGGCGGCGGTGCGTTCCTCATCCGGGAATGGCGGCAGCGCCTCGCCGAGTTCGATGACATAACGATAGCGGTCCTCCCATTCGTCAAGGAATGAGAAGTCGTCGCGGATCGTCTGGATCGTGGTCGTCATGACAGGGATATAGTCATCCACCGTCGCCGCGTCACGGAAAAACAAGGACACCGCGGGCGTCGAGAGGCAGACTGCCCGCGGTGCGCCGTCGAAACGGCTTAATTCTTTACCGGCAGGTTGACTGTCTCGGGCAAGACGACTTCTTCGGGAACGCTGCCGGTCATTGTGGAGATGTCGGGGCCGGCGGACTTGTCGTCCAGCATGGCGGCCGCGATCTTGGCTGTCTCCTTGGCCCTTGCGGTGATGGTGTGCATTGCCGACTTGCCGGTCTCACAGACATCGGGCTTGCGTTCGCAAATGCCGGCGATGTCGCCGACCGCGTCGCGGGCCGCGAACAAAGCCTGGATCGGGCCTACGCTTTCTTGACCCGGCTCGGAACCGACGCCCAGCGGCAGTGCCAGCAGCACCAGCGAAAACCAGAAAGCCATTCTCATCAGGAAGAACATGCTCGCCTCTTGTCGTGACCGGATCATGCATCCATGAGCATGACCTCTTTTGTGGGCGGGATATTGGCACAAAGGCGCAAAGGACGGCTTGCGGGTTGGCCGAGAATTTTCTTCAAATTTGAGGCAAATTCGAAACGAAGCGTTTTGCTGTCGATTTGTCTCAGATTGGAACCATTTTTCTTATCATCCATCATCCATATATTCCTTTGTTTCTATTGCGTTTTCCACAAAATCAGGCGGTCGGTGCGCTGCGGCTGGCCAGGCTTCGGGCGGCCCCTGCGGATAACCCTCCGTTTACTATGGTGGCATTTGCCCGCCTTTTCGGGCGCTCCCATCCCGATATTCGCCGTGGGCCGGGCCTTGGGTCGGCCCTGCCTTATCCATTCTTTAAAGGCTGGGTGCGAGTTTCAGAGTCAATCAAAACGATCTGCAAAAGCAGAGCTGTTCACGACGAGTGCGGGTGCGTTGAGTTGATGCCGATCAAGGCCAGATACGTTGAATTGCCTGGGGCAATGGCCGCCGGTTGTGAACGTATGGTCCATCCCTCCATTCTTGGGCTGGACGACCGCGAGCGTCAGCGTCGCTTTATCGGCGCCATGCTGGCCGCTCCGTTCTTTGCCGCCGGTGCCGCCGTCACGCTCGTCACGTCAGGCATGGGCGCAGCCGTCACCGTGGCCGCCATCTTCGCGGCCTTTGGTCTTTGCTGGTTCATCGCCTTGCTGGTGGCCGCGACCGGCAGGATGGATCTGGCCGGCCGGGCCGCGCTGGCGATCGCGGGACTTGCGCTCGCCGGTCTTGTTGCCGCTGCCGGCGGGCTGAGCTCTCCGGTCGCGATGCTTTTCGTGGCGCTGCCGTTCGAAGCCTGGTGGATCGGCGCCTCGCGCCGCGCGGCGCTGTGGGGAGCCGTCTGCGCCGTCGTCGCCATTCTGTTGCAGCCTGTGACGGCAACCGTCCTCCCGCACGCCGCGGTGCCGATCGCCGCGTGGCACTGGCTGCTGCCATTGGCCTGGGCGCTGACGCTGGTGCCGCGTATATCGGCGGTTCGCAACACGGCGGCTGCGGCCGACGTAGGGGACACCGGCGATCGTCTGGAAGACATGATCGACGCGGTGGTCCTGCGCGTCGCCCGCCATGGCGAGGTTATCGATGCCTCGGCAAAGGCGCGTACGCTGTTGAAACTGCCCCCGCAACTGCTTTGCGGAACCGGGCTTTTCGATCGCGTGCATCTCTCGGATCGCGTCTCCTATCTCAGTGCCTTGGCCGACATGCGAGACGGGGCGCTGTCGCGCAGGCTGGAGTTGCGCGTCAGGCTGCCGCAGGACGGCAATGGACAGAATGGCAATGGCCCGGCAGACAACTATCGGCCGTTTTCGCTCGAACTGATGCGCGCTCAGGAGCAGGGCGACGTTTTCACGCTTGTGCTGCGCGAGAACGACGAGGTCGCCCGGTTGCGCGAAGACCTCGGCGCCGCCAATGACGCGGCCGCCGCCGCCGAAGTGGCGAAAGGGCGCTTCCTGGCGGTGGTGAGCCACGAACTGCGCACGCCGCTCAATGCCATCATCGGATTCTCCGACATGCTGCTGCACGAGATGTTCGGCGCCTTCAAGGATCCACGGCAGAAGGAATATGTCGGTCTGGTGCGCGATTCCGGCCAGCATCTGCTTGCCGTCGTAACCTCCATTCTCGACGTGTCGCGGATCGAATCGGGCGTCTATGCGACCGAACCGGAGCCATTCCGCTTCATGGAAGCCGTCGACATGTGTCAGCAGATGATGCGGCTCCAGGCGCAGGCCAAGAACATCGATCTCAAGGCGCAGATCGCGCCGGACGCCGGCGAAATCAACGCCGACCGGCGCGCCGTGCAGCAGATCCTCATCAATCTCGTCTCGAATGCGATCAAGTTCACGCCCGATGGCGGCGATGTCGTCGTCGGCGCCAAGCGGATCGGTTCGCGCCTGCATTTCTGGGTGCGGGACACCGGCATCGGCATCGCCGAGGAAGATTTCGCCAATCTCGGCAAGCCGTTCATGCAGATCCAGAACGACTATACCCGTCGTTTCGAGGGGACCGGCCTTGGCCTGTCGCTGGTCAAGGGACTGGTGGCGCTGCACGAAGGCACCATGTCGATCGAAAGCATGCCGGGCGAGGGCACCACGGTCACCATCAGCCTGCCGGTGAACGGGCCGAAAGGGCGGCCGGCGGACAAGGCCGGGGTGCTGACGATGCCGCTGGCCAGGGCGAAAGGGGACGGAAATGGCGCGCTCCGCAAAACAGCCTAAGGCGGCCAAGCGCCGCAGCAACGCCTTCCAGGACGGAGCCGTCGCCATCGGCGGCATGATTTCGCGCAATCCCGTCCTGGCGGGAGGGTCGACGGCATTCCTGGTGACGCTGTTCTACGTTTCGGCGAATGCGCTGTGGTACCAGCCTTTTCCGCATGCCGGCGCCTTCTTCGCGACCCGCAGCATGCAGGGCGTTCCGCACGCGGCCGCTGATGAGCCGGAGACCACCTTCAACATCGTGCGGCCAGGTACCGCGCCGGCGCCGGTCAAGGGCGATCCGGTGGTGGAGCAGGTGCAGGGCATATTGAAGGATCTCGATTTCTACGCCGGCACGGTCGACGGCATTTCCGGACCCAACACGCGCAAGGCGATCCAGGCCTATCAGCAGAAGGTTGGGCTCAACACGTCCGGCGAGATCGACGCGCTGCTGCTCGATCAGCTGGGCGCGACCCCGAAAACCGCCGCCGTGCCGAAACCGCAACCGCGTCCCGAAGTGTCGCAGGCGGTTCCAGTGTCGCTGCAGACCGATACGGCTTCCCAAGCGCCGGATCCTCGCATTGTCAAGATACAGGCCGGGCTCAAGGCCTTCGGCAATGACGACATGCAGCTCGACGGCGTCGTCGGCGCCCGTACCAAGGCGGCCATCAAGGAATTCCAGTCGCTGTTCGGCCTGCCGCAGACCGGCGAGCCCGACGAACTGGTCTATGTCAAAATGCGCGAGATCGGCCTGACCAACTGACGGCGCAAACAACGGCTCGCCCAGCGGTGTAAATACCGATAGATAGCCCGCATGCTGTCCGGACTTTTCTCATGCGCGTGACCACGGATCTGTGGGTATCGGCCCTGTTGCGTCGGGTTTTCGGCGCGGGCGGATTTGCCGCCGTGGTCAAGCGCGGCGCGACCGAAGCCGGCGCCGTGTTCGTTCTGACGCGGAGCCGGCTTGGTGAAATCGCTCTCTATGGGCCGGCGCCACAGACGAGCTACGATTCGGCCAAGCCCGACGACCGTTTCTTTAGCCTTCTCGCCACCGCCGCCGATGCTTCGGTGCTGGACGCCAGGCTGGAACGCGAGAAGAAATTCGATCCCGACATCTGGGTGGTTGAGATCGAGGCCGGCGCTGTTCCTGTCGAGGAGCTTATTTCCGTGAAGATGTCCTGAGGCCAGGGAAGGCCGCTGCATCGTCACTGTTCGACGCCTCGCGGCTGGCGCTGTTGGTGGGGGCGGCGTCGCGAACCACATCGGACAGGGTCACGGCCTTCCATTCCCGCACCTTGTCCAGCGCCGCGTCGCGGTGCAGGAGCCGGTAGCGATCGAGGAAGGTGCGGATCGCCTGCGGATGCGGAAACTCGCGGGAGTAGACGGCAACCGTGATCAGGAATGCCCGGTCCTCGCTGAGGTCGAGCGAGCGCAGCGCCGTCAGCAGCGGCATGTAATTCTGGTTCGCCGTCAGCAACCTGGCCGTCGAGAAATCGATATCGAGCGCATCGGCGAGCGCGGTCTGGAAGAAGGCGGCGTTTCCGGTCAGCGCCGTCTCGCGCAATTTGGCATAGGTGTCGGCTCCGGTGAACGGATCGACCTGCGCCGCCTGCGCCTCCTCGCCGGCCCGCATCATGGAGCGCAGCCTGTGCCGCGCATTTTCGGCACCAACGCCCGGCGTCTGCTGCCTTGTCGCGCTGTCGGCGGCCGGCGCCTTCAAGGGAGCGGTTTGTGCCGGGGAGGCTTCCGCTTCCGGATCGCGTACCCGCACCAGCGTCGGCCTTTCCAGCGCCCTGATCAGATCGGCGATGGTCGGATTAAGGTTCTTGCGGCGCGCGATCGCGCGCGCATGCGGCAGCCCGTGCCGGCCGATCAGCGCAATGAGGTCGATGTCACTGACTGCGCGCGAGCGGATGAGCAAGGGGGCGGCGATGTCTACCGGCTCCTCGCACAGGCGCCGCACCAGCCCGGCCGGAGCATATTCGCATTCAGAGAGGGCCGCCGCCACGTAGCGGCGCGATTCGACGGACACGTTGTCGAACAGCGGCAGCGTCAGATCTTCGAGCTGGCCGATCTCCCGGCGGGACGGCCGCGTAAGCGAGCAGAACGCAGACACCGCTGCGCGGAACAGCCTTTCGGCCTTTCCCGATTCCGTCCCTACCGCGATTTGCCTGAAGTCCGAAGATGACACGAGGGATACGCCCGATACTCTATACACGCCTGACCATGCTCGACCGGAACCGTGTCGGTTTCGCGATTGCCAAAAACAAAGATCAAGTTAGCTGGGATCCGTTAGCGCTCCGTTAACCCTCTGCCGGCCTTAATGATATTTGGAGGCGTTGCGTTGTGCTCCGGGGCAACCGAGAGGAATACGCGAACCATGGGCATGGTACTCTCTTTCGTGCCGAGAACGGCACCAACCAATCGAGCAAAGCAAACCACCGAAATACCGGCGGCGGTGATCATCTTTCCCGGTATCCGCTATGAGCGGTCCGCCGCGGGGGAAGCGCGGCCTGCCGGCCCTGACAAGCCGGGATCGCCACGCACGCCAGTGCCGCACCACTGAACGTTCTTGAGGCCGAGGCGGGAATCATCCCTGCGGCACCGCCCTTGATTGTTGTGATGCGGACTGTCCGGGCCGCGGTCTAAAAGTCTTGCAGCTCGCACGAACTCTGCTCCAGAAAGCGCGACACGATCGACTTCCAGCTGTCGTCCGGCACGAAGCTGCGGATGACGAATATGCCCTCGTCGATCGGCGCTTCGACGAAGATCGCTCCCTGAAGCTCCTCGGGAAGGTCCCTGCGCATGTCGATCATCTGCGCCGGCGTCAGCACCACGGCATCCAGCTTGCCCCCGGTCGCCGTGTGGTCGTTGAATGAATAGATGTTGTGGCCGTTGCGGTCATAGACAGACACCGACCAGAAGGGCACATTGCCCGGCGCCCTGATCCTCACCATTCCCTCATCGAGGTCGAACCGGCAAGCCGTCGCATAAAACAGCGGGTCGACCGATTTCACCACCGGCGCGCCGCCCGCCTCGGCATCGAGCCGGGTCATCCGGTAGAGATCCGACGCCATCGACAGCCGTGACCAGGCATCGCGTTCCGAGAATTCAGGCACCAGAAGCAGCACGACGATATGCACGATGCCGGCGCCGACGAGGCCGAGCAGGACGGCATGTAGAAGTCTGCGCGTCGCGGCATAGACACTACGCATCGCAGCTGACCTTGGTGATCTTGGGCAGCGACACATCCGACAGGCCGGTGCTGCTGGCGATCGGCGTGTCGTAGAATGTCAAAACGAAATACATCCTGCCGGAACCGTCGGTCAGCAGCCAATTGCCGGGCATCGGGTGATGGCCGACGGAAATGAGCACCGAATTGTCGGATTGGCGCAGCACGCCATAGGATTGAAGCGCGGCAACCCGCGATTTGCCGGTCTCGACCACGCTGAGCGATTGGTCGGCGGCATAGAGGGTCCAGAATCGGGCGGTCGGAAATCCGCCTTCGATCGTGTAGGTACATTCGCGCCTGAGTTCTCCGCCAGCTGCGTCGTCCTCGGCGACAAAGGACAGCCCTTCGGCGCGGCCGAGCGCGAGCACGCCCTCGCGCGCCACGCGGGCCTTGGAATAGGGGTCGGCTGCGGGTGTGCCGATATCGGGAAAGGCGGTCCACTGGCCGATCCTGATCGCCCCGACGCCGTCCTGCATTTTCAGCGCATACCAGACGCTGGCGCCGCCGCCGCCGATGGCTATGGCAAGCGAAAGCAGCGTCAGGAAGGCGTTCTTGAGCATGAAAGGCCGGGCGCATGAAGAATTGCCGCTCGGGGATATCGCGGCGCGGGGTCGTGTGGCAAGCCGCAGGACGCGGATTCGCAAGGTGTGGCTTTTCCATCTTCCCGAAGGCAGAAGGGAAGAGGCGCCGCGATCACAGCGCCGACAGCGTTTCGGGCGGAGCCGATGCACCGAGCCTGCGCGCCGTTTCGAACAGGTGGGTCATGTCCCTGAGCGTCTGTGTCGTCCGGCTGGACAGCACCGGCGGCCGTTCGGCGGCGGCATCGGCCGCTGCCTGTTCCTCGCTCTTCTTCTGCGCTTCCGCGGCCTTGGCCGCGATCTCCTCGTCGACGAAGGGCTTGTCGATGCCGGGGATAGGCTTGAGGTCGATGTTCTGATGCGCATAGACCATGAGCCGCTGCCACACCATCGCCGGCAGCGAGCCGCCTGTCATGTTCTTGGTCGGCGTGAAATCGTCGTTGCCCAGCCAGACGGCCGCCGTGTAGTTGCCGGTGAAGCCGACGAACCAGGCATCGCGGTAGGATTGCGTCGTGCCGGTCTTGCCGGCGACGACGATGTTGGGTATCTGCGCGCGCCTGGCGGTACCCATCGCCGGTACCGCGACAAGCATGGTGTTCATCGATTTCAGCGCCTGCTCGGACAGCACGCGATGCGGCGGCGGCGCATCCTTGGCGAAATCGTAGACCACCTCGCCGGTGCGGGTGACGAGCTGCGTGATCCCATGCCTGGAGCCGACAAAGCCGTTCTGCGCGAACACGCTGTAGCCCGTCGCCTGGTCCATCACTGTCATGCCCGAGGTGCCGAGCACCATGGTCTTGTGCGCTTCGAGCGGCGATTCCACGCCGAACGATTCCGCCATCGCCTTGATCGGCCCGATACCGAGATAATCCTTGGCAAGCCGCACGGGCACGGTATTGATCGACTTGGCCATGGCCACGATGAGCGGAACCTTGCCCGCCGACTCGCCGCCGTAATTGTGCGGCGACCAGCTGCCCCAGCTGATCGGCCCGCCTGATACGATCGAATTCGGCGTAAAGCCGTGCTCCATAGCCGTTGCATAGACATAGGGCTTGAAGGAGGAACCGGTCTGGCGCAGCGCCTTGGTGGCGCGGTTGAACTGGCTGGCGCCATAGTCGCGGCCGCCGACGATCGCGCGCACCGCGCCGTTGGTCTCGATGACCACCACGGCCCCTTCGGTGACGTTGTACTCCTTGCCGAACTGGCGCAGGTGGAACTCCACCGACTCTTCTGCCGCCTTCTGGATGTTGGCGTCGAAGGTGGTGTGCGCCACCAGCGAGTGCTGCCCGGGCTTGGCGATCTTCTTAACCTCGTCGAAGGCCCAGTCGAGGAAATAGTCGGGGCTCTTCTGTTCGCCGCGGTCGACGACATCGGCCGGATGCAGCCTTGCCTGCAGCACCTGGCCCTCGGTCATGAAGCCGGAATCGACGAGATTGGACAGCACCACATTGGCGCGCGCGCGCGCCGCCGGCAGGTTGATGTGCGGCGCGTATTTGGTCGGCGCCTTGAACAGGCCTGCAAGCATCGCCGCCTCGGCGAGATTGAGGTCCTTGACGCTCTTGCCGAAATAGAAGTCCGCCGCCGCCTCGATGCCGAACGTGCCGCCGCCCATATAGGCGCGGTCGAGATAGAGCTGCAAGATTTCCTTCTTCGACAGATTGGCTTCGAGCCACAGCGACAGGAAGGCTTCCTTGATCTTGCGCTCGAAGGTGCGCTCATTGGTCAGGAACAGGTTCTTGGCCAGCTGCTGCGTGATGCTGGAGCCGCCCTGGACGACGGAGTTTGCCCGCACATTTTCGAAGATTGCGCGCGACAGGCCGAGAACGTCGATGCCGTAATGGTCGAAGAAACGCCGGTCCTCGGTGGCAAGCACCGCCTTGATGACATGATCGGGCATTTCGTCGACCGGCACGGAATCGCGCTGGATGATGCCGCGTTGGCCGATCTCGTTGCCATAACGGTCGAGGAAGGTAACGGCGAAGTCGCCCTGGGCGCGCCAGTCGCCGGCCGTGTCCTGGAAGGCGGGAATAGCCAGCGCCAGCATGACGACGATGCCGCCGGCGCCAAGCGTAAAACCTTCGCTCAACAACTCGACGATGCCACGGCGCCAGCCGTTGACGCGAAAGCGCCGCGAGAAAATCGTCGCGCCCTCCCAGAACTGGCGCGCCTTGAACCCGATCTCGTAGAGAGAGGAATCAATCCATGCGTCGAGCGCCAACAGCCGGGCGGCGATCGCACCTCTTCTCTTGCGTGGTTCAGGACTGACCATTCAAAAACCCGGACGGCTATAGCACGGCCTGAAAACCAAGCGGGCAGTTTCAGGGCGACGCCGCCCTGACTATTCATCCATTTGCGGACGCCCACAAGGGTGGCGAGGACACACCTGCGGGGTTTGTTGATGGGGGCGGTTACAAACTGCCATTCACCCCCCTGATGCTGATCAGGCCGGCGAAGATGGGGGTTGCCGTTCCGGGCTCAGGCCGCCTCGCGCTTCAGCGCCTGCGCCATGCAGTGGATGCCGCCGCCGGTCTTGGAGATCTCGCTCATGTCGACGGCCGCCACTTCGAAGCCGCGCGCCTTGAGTTGACCGATCAGCGACTGGCTGGATGTCGGCGCGATCACCCTGTCCTTGCCCAGCGACATGAAGTTGCAACCGAGCGCCATCGTGTCCTGGAACGGCACGTCGATGATCTCGTGCCCTTTGCCCTTCAGCCAGTCGACGATCCCCGGCTCGGTGCAGGCGAGGCAGACGGCGGTGAGTTTTTCGGCGATCGGCACCACCATCAGGTCGATATGGACATAGTACTCGTCGATGAAGGCGATACGTGTTTCCCAGCCCTCTTTTTCGAACCAGGCCTGCACCTGCCGGGCGCCTTCTTCCTGCGTGCGGGCGCCGCCGCAGCCGATTAGCACCACGCCGTCCTCGATGACGTTGAAATCGCCGCCCTCGAAGGTGCCTGCGGTGACCATGTCATAGATCGGGATGCCAAGTTTTTCATAGGTGCGAATGGCGGCATAATTCTCGCCGCGCCGCCACCAATTGGCCATGGCGGTGATGATGGCGCCGTAGGGCGTCATTACGCTGGAATCGCGGGAGTAGACCTGCATCGGCAGCTCCGGCGTCGGCTCGTGCCAGTGGATGTTGACGCCGAAATGCTCGTAGGCCGCGACCAGATCCTTGTGTTGCGCCTGCGCGATCTGCACGTTGCAGGGTGCCTCGCGCAGGTGTTTCCGCGACAGCGAACTGGTCGAGAGATGGCGCAGGAAATTGGGCGAGCCGAGCAGCACGTCGGTCAAGACGTCGGTCTCGTTGGCGAAACCCCACGATGTCAGCGGCTTGGTGCCGCCGGCCGGGTTGCGGCGCTGCAGCGAAAACGGCTCGGCGATGATGCGGTCATGAACGGTCATGCGGTTCTCCTCGTATGGGCGTTTGCGGTCATAGCTTGCTTGGTATCCACCAGTCGCGGCCGCGCGGCGTGGTGACATATTCCGGCCAGCGGAAGTTGATGGGCGGATCGTAGTCGCAGAGCGGCGCGATCCAGGTCGAACCGCCAATGCCGCCGCCGGTTCGGGTGACGAACTCGTCCATCGCCATGTCGCGCGCGGCCTTGTCTTCCAGCAGGCGAAGGGCGGATAGCGCGACGGTCTTCGCCGCGCAGATGACCATCGGGTCGATGGTCGCCGGGATGCCACCCAGCGCGTTCATCGCCCAAGCTGGAAAAACATGACCGTTTGCCGAACGCAGGGCAGGGCGGGCGACATAGAAACGCGCCGTCGGCGCGTGCCAGCTCATGTCGGTGTAGTCGTCCGAGGTCGAGTTCACCTGCGACGGCGGCAGGTCGCGGCGCAGGATCGCCTCTGCCTCCTGTGGTGCAATCAGCCGCTCCAGCTCGTCGATGAAGGGGTTTTCGCTCGCCACCCCACCGGCATTGACCTGGATCTCGCGGGCGATCTTCTTCGCCGCCTCGTCCCAGCGGGGCGGGCCGACGCTCGCCAACGCCTCATAGGCGATCCCGGCCATGGCATGATTGGCCAGCCCCGGCCGCGACTTCGAAACCCAGTGCCGTTCGTAGCGGCAGCCGCTGATCGCGGCGGCGGCCGAGGCGTTTCGGTCGAGCACGGCGGTGACCTGCTCGGCCATGGCGATGGTCGGAACACGGATCATGTACTGGATCTCGGCAAGGCCTGCCGGCAGATTGTCGGCGGTGGCCTGGCCCGCCGTCAGGATCGCCTCGCTGATCGACCAGCCGCCCTGGTGCGGCAGCATGGAATCGCGCAGCGCCTTGGAGGCTATGTACATCGTCATCAGCGCGTCGTTGGCGCCGGGCGCGCGAACCGCCGAATGTGCTTGCGGGATCGGGGCGCCGTCGCCGGCGGCGCGTGCCCAATTCTCGGGCTCATCGCAGATGAAGCGATAGATCATCGCGTAGGCAGCGCCGCAATGGGTGTCCCAGCGCGCAGTGTTGCAGAGCGGCAGCATGTAGAAGGGATGGAAGGAGATCATGCCGGCTAGGCCGTCATAATAGCCTTTGGCTGCATGGATCGGTTTCGAGCCGCGCACCTTCTCCGCCGGCTCGCCGGTGAAGCGCAGCGTGCCTGCAATGCCGTGGCGCTGCATGGCGGCCTTGGTGGCGAGCAGACCGCCCAGGCTGGCCATGCCCAGGCCCGAGTGTGGATCGGTATGGCCGCCGGCTTCGGAACCGAGCCCGAGGCGTGGCCGCCTCACCGTGGCAGCGTCCTGGCAGTTGCCGGGCACGGCGTCATATTCGGCATACATGCCGATGGTCGGACCGTCCCCATTGGTCCAGTGGGCGCAGAAGGCCGTCGGCATGCCCGCGGAGCCTTCCTCGACCGCAAACCCCTCGCGCTTCAGCCGATCGACATACCAGTCTGCCGACTGGTACTCGCGCCAGGCAGTCTCGCCGAAGTCGAAGATGGTGCGCGTCCAGGCCGACAGCAGCGGCTGGATGCCGTCGAGGCAGGCAAGAGCGGTTTCTTGCGCCGATGTCGTCACCGGTTTTTCCATGCGCCAAAGAAAGCAGTGAAGCGGCTCGCCAAAAAGTGATATGTTTTCCCGGTTCGTGCAAATTCGGTTCACCTCTTGAGAATTCCATCGACGCAGGCGCTGCGCGCCCTCGACAGTTTCGCCCGTCATGGCAGCGTCTGGCGCGCCGCCGACGAATTGCACCTCACCCGCAGTGCGGTCAGCCATCAATTGCGCTTGCTCGAACGCGACCTCGGCTTCGATCTGCTGGAGCGCATCGGCAAGGGCGTGGCGCTGACGCCGCGCGGCCAGCGCTATGCCGCGGACGTGCGCAAGGCGCTGACCGTGCTCGGCGACGCGGTGGCGCAAAACGCCGGCACCGGGGTCGGCGGCTCCTTCGCAGTCTCATGCACACCAGGCTTCGCCTCGCTGTTCTTGTGCACCCATATCGGCGAGTTCCGGCAGATGTATCCGGACGTGGCGCTGAGCATACTGACGCCCCGGCGGCTCGACGACGTCAGCAATCCGGACGCCGACGCCTTCATTGCCTTTGGCGTCGGCAACTGGCCGAACCGCGTGGTGGAACTGCTGTGCGAAATCTCGTTCACGCCGCTCTGCAGCCCGACGCTACTCAACAAAGTGGGCGGCTTTTCCAAGCCCGCCGACGTCCTGCGCGCCAACCTGCTGCATCTTGGCGATACGGAGGACTGGGCGCGCTGGCTGGCGCTGGCCAAGGTCGAGAACCCCGACACCGAGGGCGGCATCTTCTTTTCCGACATGAACCTCGTTTTCTCGGCGGCGATTGCCGGCCAGGGCATCGCCATGGGGGACGAGCTGACCAGCCGCCGGGCGCTGAGTGAGGGCCGGCTGGTCAAGCCGTTCGAGACCTCGATCCCGTCGCCGCGTTCCTATTTCCTGGTTTCCGAGCACGCCAAGGCGGGTCACCCTGTGCTGGAGGCGTTTGGGGGATGGTTGAGGTCGAAGCTATCGGAGAACAGGTTGCGGACATATTGAGATCAACTGATCTCCCCCAGGAGAGGTGAATTTCGCGGCTCCAGCGTCGCCGGCATTCGCCATAGATGAATCAAATTTGCCGATCAGGCGAAAACTATTCGGTTGCGGTGAGCCTTCGCGCTGCCTACGATTTCCCCAGCCACCAAGGAAGAGGCAGGATGCAGCAACCCGGCCGGGCCGCAGAGATCAAGGCGAACGGGATCGGCAAGAGCTTCGGCTCGTTCCGTGCGCTGGACAATCTGACGCTCAATATCGGCCGCGGCGAGTTTTTGACGCTGCTCGGCCCCTCCGGCTCCGGCAAGACCACCTTCCTGATGATCCTGGCCGGCTTCCTGCAGCCCAGCGAGGGCCGCCTGTTCAGCGACGGCGTCGATATTACCGACCGGCCGGCCGAACAGCGCGCCGCCGGCATGGTGTTCCAGGGCTATGCGCTCTTCCCGCATATGAGCGTCGAGCAAAACATCGCCTTTCCCCTCAAGGTTCGCAAGAAATCTGCCGCCGAGATCAAGCGTAGCGTCGGCGAGATGATAGAGCGCGTCGGTCTGCTCGGCCACGAGAAGAAGCTGCCGGCGCAGCTTTCCGGCGGCCAGCAACAACGCGTGGCGCTGGCCCGCGCGCTGGTGTTCGAGCCGGGCGTGCTTTTGCTCGACGAGCCGTTCTCGGCGCTGGACAAGAGCCTGCGCGGCCAGATGCAGGCCGAGATGAAACGTCTGCACCAGGAGACCGGCACCACCTTCGTCTTCGTCACCCACGACCAGAGCGAGGCGCTGGCGCTGTCCTCGCGTGTCGCCATCTTCAACCATGGCAAATTGTTGCAGGTCGGAGCGCCTGACGAGGTCTATGACCGGCCCGCCAACCGCTTCGTCGCCGAGTTCCTGGGCGAGATCAATATGCTGCCGCTGAAGGGCGTGCGCGTCGCCGACCATGGCGCGACCGCGCTCTGCGAAGACCGGGCAATCAAGCTGCGCGGCAACGCCGAAGCAGTGGATGGCAATGCCATCCTGGCGATCCGGCCAGAACATATGTCGATAGCGCGCGAGGCGGCGGCAGGCGAGAACGGCATAGCTGCCACCGCGATCGGATCGACCTATCTGGGCGCGGCGACCAAACTCGACCTTACGACACGCCAAGGTGCGAAGGTGACCGTCTCTGTGCCGAACGAGGTCGCGGCCGCGGCACTCAGCAAAGGCAATTCCGTCTGGCTGACCTGGCCGGCGGAAAAGGGTTTCCTCCTTCCGGACGGAGGGCAATGAGCACCGGCGCGGCCTGAATTCGCCGCACCGGATTCCGGATTCGATCAACGAAAACAAAGGGGAACTAACATGAACGATACCAAGAAACAGGCCATCGAAACGCTCTCCGAAAGGACAAGGCGCGGTGAGATCTCGCGCCGGCAATTCACGCAACTTGCAGGCCTCGTGCTTGCCGGCACGCCGCTGCTGCTGCGCTCGACCAAGTCCTTCGCCGCCGCGAAGGAACTGGTGCTGGTCAACTGGGGCGGCGACGCCATCACGGCTTACGACGCCGCCTATGGCCAGGCTTTCACCAAGGACACCGGCATCACCGTCAAGATGGATGGCTCCGGCCCGACCGAAGGGGCCATCGCGGCACAATTTAAAAGCGGTGCGCCGACCTGGGATCTTGTCGACGTCGACCCGTTCTCGGCCATCACGCTTGGCGCGCAAGGCATGCTCGAGCCGATCGACTACACAATAGTCGACAAGAAGAAGATGCGGCCGGGTTTCGGCTGGGATTACGCCGCCTCGACCTATTTCTTCTCCTATGTGATCGCCTACGATTCGCAGAAATACGGCAGCAATGCCCCGACCGGCATGGCCGATTTCTTCGACGTGAAGAAATTCCCCGGCAAGCGCTCCCTCTACAAATGGGGCGTGTCGAGCTGGGAGGCGGCTCTTCTCGCCGACGGCATCGCGCCGGCGTCGCTCTATCCGCTCGACCTCAAGCGCGCGCATGACAAGATCGCCGCGTTCAAGGAGAACGTCGTCGCCTATTGGGGCGGCGGCGCGGAAAGCCAGAGCGTGTTGCTCAACGGCGAAGCCTCGATGGCGATCGTCTGGTCGACGCGAGCCTCGCTGATCGAGCAGGATTCGGGCGGTCAGATCAAGTTCATCTGGGACCAGGGCCTGATTTCGCCCGGCGCACTGGCCGTGTTGAAGAACAACCCCGGCGGCAAGGACGCGGCGATGAAGTTCATCGCCAGCGCGCAGGACCCTGCAAAGCAGCTTGTCATGTTCGACAAGCTCGGTCAGGGCCCGGCCAACCCGGCTGCCGACGCTCTGGTTCCCGCCGACAAGAAGCGCATCAACCCGGTCGATCCCGAGAACATGAAGAAGCAGATCCCGCTCGACATGGACTGGTACGCCAAGAATTACGGGGCGGCGCTGGACGAATATACCAAGATCATCTCCGCCTGACCGGCGCTGGGCTGACATGAGAGGCGTTCTCTCGGATAGGATGGGCGCGGCGCTGCTGATGGCGCCGCTGCTCCTGTTCCTTGGCCTCGCCTATGCCTGGCCGTTCCTCGGCGTGGTGAAGTGGAGCTTCACACTGCCGACGCCGGGGCTTGGCCAGTACGGCGCGCTGATAACCGACCCGCTGGTACAGTCGGTGTTCGTCCGCACGCTGCGCATCGCGGCGATCGTCACCGTTGTGTCGGTTGCCGCTGCCTACGCCATCACCGTGGTCTGGGTGCGCGGCAGCCCGGCGCAGCGGGTGCTGGCCGAATTCTGCATCCTGGTGCCGTTCTGGATATCGGTGCTGACGCGCGCCTTCGGCTGGGTGGCGCTTCTCTCCAACCGCGGCCTGATCAACACCTGGCTGCAGTCGATCGGCTTCATTAGCGAACCGCTGACGCTGGTGCGCAACGAATTCGGCGTCATCGTCGGCATGACGCACTTCCTCATTCCTTTCGCCGTCTTTCCGCTGGCGTCTTCCATGCGCAGCCTCGACGAGCGTGTGCTGCTCGCCGCGCGCGGGCTGGGTTCCAGCCGCATGCGCACCTTCTGGACGGTGTTCGTGCCGATGACGCGCTCCGGCATCATCGGCTCCGCGCTGATCGTCTTCGTCTTCTCGCTCGGCTTCTTCGTTACGCCGGCGATCCTTGGCGGTGGCCGCAGCGTCATGATCGCCGAATTGATCTATCTCCGCATCTTCCAGAGCCCGGACTGGGGGCTGGGTGCTGCCATCAGCGTGGTGCTGGTGTTGTTCGTCGGCATCCTGATGGCGCTGCTCTTCCGCTACGTCAGACCGAAGCAATTGGTGTAGCCTATGCCGACCTATCGCCCCGGTCCCGTCTCGCTTGCCCTCGCCGTCATGGTGGCGCTGTTCCTGCTCCTGCCGCTGCTGGCCGTGATCCCGGTCTCGCTGACGCCCAGCCGGATGCTGGCGATGCCAACGGGCGAGTTGTCGCTGCGCCACTACCGCTCGCTGGTCGAGGATCCGCGCTGGCTTCAGTCCATCCTGCTCTCGATCAGGATCGGCATCGTCAGCAGTGTTATCTCGACGGTGCTGGCACTGTGCTTCAGCCTTGGCGTGTGGATGTTCCAGCCGCGCTTCACCGCGGCTCTGGTCGGCTTCGTGCTGTTGCCAATGGTGGTGCCGCCGGTGGTCTCGGCGGTGACGCTCTATTTCCTGCTCACCTCGATCTCCGGCGTCAGTTCCTTTTTCGGCTACGACACGTGGCTGGGTGTGGCCATGGCGCATTCGGTGATGACGGTGCCCTTCGCCACGGTGCTGATCCTGGTCTCCCTCAGCCAGCTTGACCGCCGTATCGACCTCGCAGCGCGTGGCCTTGGCGCCAGCGTTTGGGAGCGCGCCACGCGCATCATCATGCCCAACATCAAATTCGGCATCGTCACCGCGGCACTGCTGTCCTTCGTGCTCTCCTGGGAGGAAATCGGCGTCACGCTGTTCATCACCTCGGTCAACGCCATCACGCTGCCCAGGTTGATGTGGATGGGTCTGCGCGACAATATCGACCCGGCGATCGCGGCACTTTCAGTGATCCTGATCGTCATCACCGTGCTGGTGCTTGCAGTGCGCAGCGTTGTGGTGCGGCTGCGTGGAGGACAATGACCGGGGGCCTGTCTGCCTCAGGGGATTGTCACAGGGGTAAAACTGCTAGCAGAAGCGCACCGAGACCCGGCCGAACCTGCCCAAATCGCCGATGACTTCGTCGCCGGCCTCGACATTTATCGGCGTCACGCAGGTGCCGGTTATCACCACTTGCCCCGGCTGGAGCGTTATGCCCAGCCCCGACAGTTCGTTGACGATCCAGGTCAGCGCAACACGCGGATCGCCCAACACGGCTGCTCCTGATCCGGTATGCTGCGACCTTCCAGAGACAGAAGCGGCCACCGGGTGCTTCGCGAAATCTACGTCACGCCAATCGTCTTCCGCCGCCTCGCCGATGACGAACAGATTGGCACAAGCATTGTCGGCGATGAGCTGCGGCGCGCCGACAGCGCAGAAATCGTCATAGCGGGAGTCCGGTATTTCGATCGCCGGATGCAAACTCGCCACGGCGTCCATTACATCACCGATTTCATAAGGCCCCGGGCGAGGCGGCAACTGACGGCTGAACCGGAAGGCGAATTCGATCTCGGCGACACGCATCTTGCTTGTCGCCAGGGAAACGGAGCCACCGACCTCGACCGCCTTCTCGGCGAGGAGGCGCCCGGCCATCGGGCCGTCGACGTTGATATGCCGCTGGCCGGCCAGGCTGGTTGCCGCGATCTTCCAGCCGAAGAGCGGAGCCACTGAGCGATCCATGACGTGCGACTGGATGGCGTAGCCTTCGGCCCGCGTCTTCGGCCGCAATTCCTCGGGTATGGCGTCGAGGCGGGTGCCCTTGTCCCAATGGCCTACCAGGAGGCGCGACGCGGCCCTGGCCTTTTCTGGATCGAGCATGGTCAGCTCCTGAAATTAGGAAATGCGGCGCTGCCGGGTGTTGCTGATGCTTGCGGTGCGCAAAGGATACCCGCTATTCATCGTCGCTGACGAGATTGTCGGGAAGTCGTATTTTCGAGATCATCGACATTCATCATCGTGACAACGAATCGGCAATCGTGTTCGTTCGGTAAATGGCTTTATATGGCAAAGCGTCTGGAGTGCGGAAGAGCTTCTGGCGAGCAGGGTCGATAGCGCACCGGGTGAGGGAGAAACGATGACGGCGCCCGGCGATTTGCAACAGGCACTGTTTCTGAGGCTAAAAAGCGATCCGTCCCTGTCGGCTCTGCTGGGCGGCGCCGGACTGCGCGAACAACCAACCGACAACGTCGCCTTTCCCTATGTCACATGCGGCCAGACTTGCGCCTTTGACTGGGACACTGGCGCCGAGAACCGCGACGATCAACTTATTACGCTGCATGTCTGGTCGAAGGCCCATGGCGAAGCCGAAACGCGCGCCATCATGGATGCCATCGAGGCGCGCCTTGCCGACGCGGTGCTGGAGGTCGGTGCTCGCGGCCAGACACGCCTGTCGCTCGAATTCAGCGAGGCGCGCTATGACGAGGAACTGCTTGTCCATCACGGCCTGCTGCGTTTTCGGGCGCTGACCCAGGAAAACGCCTGACGCGCGCTTTCAATATGAACGAAACGGAGTCTAGACTGGAACTTCATGGGTTTCATCGGGTTGGGCGGTGAAATCTCAATTTGTTTGTCTCGCATTGCAGGGGTGGCTGAGCATGGTTTCAGCGGCGATCACCGTTCATTTCACGTTCAGCGCCGATGCGTTACAACGCTGGCCATGAGAACGCTTCGCTCCCATTTCCGAACCGCGACCCTGGCGCTCTGCGCCGGGCTGCTTGCGGTGCCGGCAAGCGTGGCGCCGGCAGCCGCGCAGGATGAATCGATTGTCGTGGCGGCGGCCGACTGCTACGCGATCGGCCAGCAGGTGGCCGAGCAGAATGGCGGGACGCTTGCCAAGGCCTCGCAGTCGACGCGAGGCGGGCAGCCGGTCTGCGTCATCGTCGTGCTCGTTCCGGGCAAGAACGGGCAGCGTCCGCGCCGCTCCGAGATCGTCGTCCCGCAGAACTGACCCCCGTCGTTTCCCAGGCCGGCGGAATCGGCCTATAGCTGAAGCAATCGGTCAACAGGCAGTGGTCTTCGCATGCGCGTACTGGTCGTCGAGGATGACAAGGATCTCAACCGGCAGATATCGGATGCGCTGGTCGACGCCGGCTATGTCGTCGACCGGGCATATGACGGCGAGGAGGGCCATTTTCTCGGTGACACCGAGCCCTACGACGCGGTCGTGCTCGACATCGGCCTGCCGCAAATGGACGGCATCAGCGTGGTCGAGCGCTGGCGGCGCGGCGGCCGCAAGATGCCGGTGCTGATCCTGACCGCCCGCGACCGCTGGAGCGACAAGGTCTCCGGCATCGACGCCGGCGCGGACGACTATGTCACCAAGCCGTTCCACATCGAGGAGGTCCTGGCGCGGGTCAGGGCGCTGATCCGCCGCGCCGCCGGCCACGCCTCATCCGAACTGACCTGCGGGCCGCTACGCCTCGACACCAAGGCCTCGAAGGCCGATGTCGCCGGCGTGCCGTTGAAGCTGACATCGCATGAGTTCCGCCTGCTTGCCTACCTGATGCATCACATGGGCGAGGTCGTCTCGCGGACCGAACTGGTAGAGCATCTCTACGACCAGGATTTCGACCGCGATTCCAACACGATCGAGGTGTTTGTCGGACGGCTCCGCAAGAAAATGGGCATCGACATGATCGAAACCGTGCGCGGCATGGGTTATCGCATGCGTGAGCCGGAGGCGTAAGGCGGAACCGCTCCCTACCAACCCAACCGTGAGCAAGCGGCTCTCGCTGCGCTTGTGGCCGCGCTCGCTGACGTTCCGCGTCATCGCCTTTTCCACGGTCTGGGCGATCCTGACCCTCATCGTCATTTTCACCCTCATTACCACGCTCTACCGCCAGGCCAGCGAGCGCGGTTTCGACAGCCTGCTTTCTGCGCATCTGTTCAACCTGATCGGCTCCATCGGCATTTCCGACACCGGCGCGCTCACCGGCGCTCCGGATCTCGGCGACCTCCGCTTCTCGGAACCGAATTCGGGCTGGTACTGGTCCGTCGAACCCGCCTCGGAAGGGGTGCACGGCAATCTCCACTCATCGTCGATGACCAAGACGATCCCGTCGCCCGATGTGGCGGACGTTCCCTTCAACGCCAATTTCCAGCGCAGCTACGCGGCGCAAGGCATCGATGGCGAGGAGTTGGTCGTGTTCGAGAGCGAATTCGTTCTCGATGCCAAGAACCGCGCCGCCCGCTTTCGCGTCATGGGCAACAAGACCGAACTGGAACAGGAGATCGCCACCTTCCAGCGCCGCCTCCTGACCTACCTTTCCCTGTTCGGCGTCGGCATGATCGCCATCAACGCCATCGCCATCCTGCTCGGCCTGCAACCGCTGCGAAGGGTCAGGAACGCGCTCGCCATGGTGCGCGAAGGCACCGCGCAAAGACTTGACGGCCAGTTTCCAGCCGAGATTGAACCGCTTGCCAACGAAACCAATGCCTTGATCGAGAACAACCGGCGTATCGTCGAGCGCTCGCGGACTCAGGTCGGCAATCTCGCCCATTCCCTGAAGACACCGCTGGCGGTGCTGCTCAACGAGGGGCGGGCGCTTGGTGGCGCCAAGGGGCAACTGATCGCCGAACAGGCCGCTTCCATGCAGAAGCAGGTCGATCACTATCTCCAGCGCGCCCGCGTCGCGGCGCAGCGCGACAGCGTCGTCTATCGCACGCCGATAGCGCCGTTGGTGCAGCGCATGGTCAGGGTCTTGCAGAAGCTCAATCCGCAGACCAACCTGTCGTTGTCGCTGCCGCCGATCGAGATCGTCTTTGCCGGCGAGCGCGAGGACCTCGAGGAGTTGCTCGGCAATCTGCTCGAAAACGCGATGAAATGGGCGAAGAGCGCGGTTTCGATTTCCGTCGTTCCCGTGGGTGACAAGGACGACAACATGTTCGAGATCGCCATCGAAGACGACGGACCGGGCATACCCGAGGAAAAAGCGCGCGAAGCGTTGAAACGCGGACGACGCCTGGACGAGACCAAGCCGGGCACGGGTCTCGGCTTGGCCATTGTCGCCGACCTCGTCAACGAGTATGGAGGCATACTGCTGCTCGAACGGTCCGGCATGGGCGGATTGAAGGCGGTAGTGCGATTGCGGAGCCTTCAGTGATGCCTTTCCCCGGCCGATCGACATTGAAGGGCTGGGCATGTTATGGCGGGGCACCGATTGGCTCCGTAGCGGGCCCAACGGCCAAATTTCCGACAAATATCAACATTATAGGCTCGCCGACTTCTCCGATGACGCGGCCCCCGGCTCATCCATGACAGGCTCCAGCTCAAGAAAACCGGTTGTTGGCATGAAGATTCGCGTCGCGCTTGTTTCCGCATTGATGGCCGTTTCTGGCTGCACCACCTTGGGCGGCAAGGCTCCCACCATCGCTGCGACGCCGGCCTCGACGCCATCCGGCGGCGGCAAAGTCGCCACGACGATTATCTCTGCGATGGGCGGCGGCCTCATTGGCGGGTCGATCGGCAGCGGGCTTAGCGACGCCGAAAAGCGCAGCGCGCTCGAGGCTGAATACAAGGCGCTCGAATACACCACGAGCGGCCAGAAGGTGACGTGGAAGGGCACCCAGGCGTCCCGTTATGGCGAAGTGGTTCCGGCTCAGCCCTACCGCGTCGGCTCACAGGACTGCCGCCAGTACACGCAGACCGTCTTTACCGGCGGGGCAGGGGTCACGGCGCGTGGAACGGCTTGCCGCAACGCCGATGGCAGTTGGACGCCGCTCACCTGACAGGCTAGCCGGTCCATTTCGGACCCGGCCGGTTGATGTCGATGAAGGATATGCGGCGCGCCCGCCGTCAAAGCGTCGCAGTATGCTTGTGTTGGCAGGGCAAGGCTCTGCCGTTATTGGAAGAACCATGCTGTTCTGGGTCATAGCCGCAATCCTAACGCTGGGCGCCAGCCTGGCGGTGCTGCTGCCGCTGGCCGGTGGCGCCAGAAGCGCGTCTTCGAGCGGCGAGCACGATCTGGAAGTTTATCGCGACCAACTGTCCGAACTCGACCGCGACGCCGCCCGTGGCCTGATCAAGCCTGCCGAAGCCGATGAGGCGCGCGCCGAGATCGCCCGGCGCATCCTTCGTCTCGACAATGCGGACCAGACCGGCAGCGCATCCGTCGGACGTACATCCGTCGCGACGCGGCTTGTCGCCACCGCGGCCGTGCTGGCGGTGCCGCTGGTCAGTTGGGGCCTCTACATCAACATAGGCTCGCCCGATCTGCCCTCGCAGCCGCTCAGCGAGCGGCTGGCCAAGAATCCGGCCGACAGCTCGGTCGACGAACTTGTGGCTCGCGCCGAAGCCCATCTTGCCGCCAATCCGTCCGACGGCAGAGGATGGGACGTGCTGGCGCCGGTCTATCTGCGCATGCAGCGCTTTTCCGACGCGGTCGCCGCCTATCGCAACGCCATTCGCCTCGACGGCGACAGCGCTGTTCGCCGGGCCGGTCTCGGCGAGGCGATCGCCAGCGCGGCCGGCGGCATCGTTTCGGCGGATGCCCAGGAGGCCTTCGAGGCGGCCCTGAAACTTGACCCGGCCAATGCCAAGGCCGGCTTCTACCTGGCTATGGCCTTGGCGCAGGAGGGCCGCAGCAAGGAGGCGGCCGCGGCCTGGCAGGCGATGCTGGGCACGCTGCCGAAGGATTCGCCATGGCGCGGCGCGATCGAGCAGGCGCTGGCCAAGTCCGATAGTTCCGGCGCCGGCAATGCAGGCATCGCTTCGAGCGAGCCGGCAAACGGACCGACCGCGGGCGATATCGATGCCGCTTCATCGATGTCGCCGCAGGACAGGGAAGCCATGATCAACACCATGGTCGCCGGGCTCGACGAGAAGCTGCGGCAGAATCCGCGCGACCCGGAAGGATGGATGCGGCTCGTTCGTTCCTACATCGTGCTGGGCAAGGCCGACCAGGCGCGCGAGGCGCTGAGCCGAGCTATTGCCGTCTTTGGAGCCGACAGTGACGAAGCCAGGAAATTCACCGCTTTTGCCGCTTCGCTCGGCCTGACGGCGACGCAATAGGGCTGGACCGGACAATGACACGCAAACAGAAACGATTGTCGGTGATCGCGGGCGGCCTGGCCTTCCTCGGCGCCGCCACCGGCCTGACATTCTATGCGCTCGGCCAGAAGGCGTCCTATTTCTACATGCCCGCCGATCTGGCCACGGCGACGGTGCAGCCGGGCCAGCGCATCAGGCTGGGCGGCCTGGTGGAAAAAGGCACGATCCAGCGCGGGCAGGGGGCGACAGTGGCGTTCTCGGTGACCGACACCCATAAATCGGTCAAGGTCACCTATACAGGCATCCTGCCTGACCTATTTCGCGAGGAGCAGGGGGTCATCACCGAGGGCACGTTCGGCCCGGATGGCGTCTTTGTGGCCGACAGCGTTCTGGCCAAGCACGACGAGCGCTACATGCCCAAGGAAGTGGCCGATGGGCTGAAGGCCAAGGGCGTTTGGCAGGAGAGCAAGAGTGAATAGGCAGGCTCGATATAGCCGGGTTGGCGATCATGGTTGAGACCGGACATTTCGCGCTGGTCCTGGCCTTCGCGCTGGCGCTGGTGCAGACGGTGGTGCCGCTGTTTGGCGCCCGCACCAACAATCAGCGCCTGATGGCGGTCGGCGCTCCCGTCGCGATCACCGGCTTTGCCCTGACGGCGCTGTCCTTCGCCGCACTGGTCAGCGCCTATGCGAGCTCCGATTTCTCGGTCGCCAGCGTCTGGGAAAATTCCCATTCGCTGCAGCCGATGATCTATAAGATCACTGGAACCTGGGGCAATCACGAAGGCTCGATGCTGCTCTGGGTGTTGATCCTGACCTTCTTCGGTGCGCTGGTCGCCGCCTTCGGCTCCAACCTGCCGGCGACGCTACGCGCCAACGTGCTTGCCGTGCAGGGTGCGATCGGCGCGACATTCTTCCTGTTTATCCTGGCAACGTCCAATCCCTTCGCCAGGCTTTCGCCGGCGCCCATCGAAGGGCGCGATCTCAATCCCATTTTGCAGGATCTCGGCCTCGCAGTGCACCCGCCACTGCTCTATCTCGGCTATGTCGGCTTTTCGATCTGTTTCTCGTTCTCGGTAGCCGCGCTCATCGACGGACGCATCGATGCGTCCTGGGCGCGATGGGTACGGCCGTGGACCCTGGTGGCCTGGATGTTCCTGACCGGCGGCATCGCCATGGGCTCGTACTGGGCTTATTACGAGCTCGGCTGGGGCGGCTTCTGGTTCTGGGATCCGGTCGAGAACGCCTCCTTCATGCCGTGGCTGGCGGGCACCGCGCTGCTCCATTCGGCCATCGTCATGGAAAAGCGTTCGGCACTGAAGATCTGGACGCTGCTGCTCGCCATCCTGACCTTTTCACTGTCGTTGCTCGGCACCTTCCTGGTGCGTTCGGGCGTCCTGACCTCGGTGCATGCCTTCGCCACCGATCCGACGCGCGGCATCTTCATCCTGTGCATACTGACGTTGTTCATCGGTGGATCATTGACGCTGTTTGCACTGCGTGCCTCGAGGCTGACGGCCGGCGGCCTCTTTCATCCGGTTTCGCGCGAAGGCGCGCTGGTGCTGAATAATTTGTTCCTGACCACGGCCACCGCCACCGTACTCGTCGGTACGCTCTATCCGTTGGCCGTCGAGGCCCTTTCGGCCGACAAGATTTCGGTCGGCGCGCCGTTCTTCGACCTCACCTTCGGACCGCTCATGGTGCCGTTGCTGGCCATGGTTCCGTTCGGGCCGCTGCTGGCCTGGAAGCGCGGCGACGTCTTCGCCGTCGCGCAGCGCCTGATGGCAGCTTTCGCGGCGGCGCTTCTGGCAACGCTGGTCACCGCCCTGTTCATCAACGGCGCTTCGGTATTCGCAGCCCTTGGCGTGGGTCTTGCCGTCTGGCTGATCCTCGGCGCTCTCACCGACCTCGCTGTCAAGGCGGGGTTCGGCAATGTGGCTGCGAGGGTCATGGTCAGGCGCCTGCTCGGCCTGCCGCGCTCGGTCTTCGGCACAGCGCTTGCCCACCTCGGTCTTGGCCTGACCACGCTTGGCATCGTCGGCACGCTTTGCTTCGGCACCGAGAAGATCCTGTCGATGCATGCCGGGCAAACCGTCGAATTGTCCGGCCACACTCTGCGTTTCGTCGGGCTCCATCCGGCGCAGGGACCGAATTACAGCGAGGATCGCGGTCGCTTCCAACTGATCGGTGTCGGCGGCAGTCCGGTTGGCGAAATCAGCTCGGCCAAGCGCTTCTATCCGGTACGCCAGACGACGACGACGGAATCAGGCATCAGGACGATGGGCCTTTCGCAGCTTTACATTTCGCTCGGCGACGAGGGCAATGACGGATCGGTCGTGGTGCGCCTGTGGTGGAAACCGCTGGTGACGCTGATCTGGGGCGGCGGCCTGGTCATGATGGTTGGTGCGGCCATGTCGCTGATGGACAGGCGCCTGCGCGTCGGCGCACCCTCGCGCCGCCGCAAGCAGGCCGGCGCCATGAGCCCCGCGGGCCTGCCATGAAGGCGAAGTTGTCCATCGCGTCGCTCGTGATGGTGCTGGCGCTGTCCTTTGCCGGCACGGCGCTGGCGGTGAAGCCCGACGAGATGCTTGCCGATCCGACGCTGGAAGCGAGAGCGCGAGCGCTGTCGGAAGGGCTGCGCTGCATGGTCTGCCAGAACCAGTCGATCGACGAATCCGATGCCGATCTTGCCCGTGACCTGCGCGTTCTGGTGCGCCAGCGCCTGGTCGCTGGCGATACCGACAAGCAGGTGATGGACTATGTGGTTTCGCGCTACGGCGAGTTCGTGCTGCTGAAGCCGCGCTTCGACCTGCGCAACGCTCTGCTTTGGGGCACGCCGGTGATCCTGCTTTTGGCCGGTGGCCTGTTCGTCGTGCTCAGCGCGAGATCGCGCCGGACACTGGCGACAAAATCCCTCTCCGCCGACGAGCGGGCGGCACTGGAGGCGATCCTGCGCCGCGATTGAGTGCAGGCGGCGATCGTTCGCCAACATTACCAAAATTTCATGCGTCGGAAATGGCGTCGTAATGTACGCCGCTCTAATTCTCTTCCACAGGATGCCGACAAGGCGCGTCCCTTCGAAAAGAGGATACGAGACCCCATGAATATTGCCCCCAATTCATATTCCCGCACCCGCAAGCGTCTCCTGGCTGCCGTCGCTTCCGTCGCCGTTGCCGGCGCGATCGGCGTTGGCGCGTTGACCAGCGGAACCAGCCCCGTTCTGGCCGATGCCGTGCGCGTCGAGGCGCCGCAGGTCCCCAGCTTCGCCGATGTCGTCGAGCGCGTTTCGCCCGCCGTTGTCAGCGTCAAGGTTAAGGCCAAGGTCCAGCCCACCGCCGATGACGGCTCCGACGACCAGGACGGTTTCGACAATTTGCCCAACAATCCGCAGCTGCGCCGCTTTTTCAAGGAATTCCGCGGCTTTGGCGATCAGGGCGGCCAGAACGACGATGGCCACCGCCGGTTCGGGCATCGTGACCGCGGTAATGGCGAGCCGCGCCCGGTGGCTCAAGGGTCGGGCTTCTTCATCTCCGAGGATGGCTATCTCGTCACCAACAACCATGTCGTCGAAGAGGGCACCGCCTTCACCGTGGTGACCAATGACGGCAAGGAACTCGACGCCAAGCTGGTCGGTACCGACCCGCGCACCGACCTCGCGGTGCTCAAGGTCGAGGGTGGCGGCAAATTTACCTATGTCGACTTCGCCGACGACTCCAAGGTTCGGGTCGGCGATTGGGTCGTGGCCGTCGGCAACCCCTTCGGTCTCGGCGGCACCGTCACCGCCGGCATTGTCTCGGCGCGGGGCCGTGACATCGGCGCCGGTCCCTATGATGATTTCATCCAGATCGACGCCTCGGTCAACCGCGGCAATTCTGGCGGCCCGACCTTCAACCTCAGGGGTCAGGTGGTCGGCATCAACACCGCTATCTTCTCGCCTTCCGGCGGCAGCGTCGGCATCGCCTTCGACATTCCTGCCTCGACCGCCAAGCAGGTCGTCGAGGATCTGATGAAGAGCGGTGCCGTGCAGCGCGGCTGGCTCGGCGTCGAGATCCAGCCGGTCACATCAGACATCGCCGAATCGCTCGGCCTGAAGTCCAACAACGGCGCACTGGTATCCAGCGCACAGGACGACGGCCCCGGCAAGAAGAGCGGCATCACCGCCGGTGACGTGATCACCCAGGTCGACGGCAAGGATGTTGCTTCGCCGAAGGAACTCGCCCGCCTGATTGGCGCCTATTCGCCGGGCAAGTCGGTTGACGTCACGGTCTGGCGCGACGGCAAGAGCCAGAGCGTCAAGGTGGAGCTCGGCAAGCTGCCTTCAAGCGACAAGCAGGCCTCGGCCGACGACAAGCCTGCGGCTCCGGCTAAGGCCGATACGCTCGCCGATCTCGGTCTGACCGTCACCAAATCCGAGAACGGCAAGGGTTTGGTGGTGACCGATGTCGATCCCGACAGCGATGCCGCCGACCGTGGCATCCAGCCGGGCGACATCATCACCGCGGTCAATTCGATGGAAGTCAACGGCACCGACGACGTCACCAAGGCCATGGACGAAGCGGTGAAATCCGGGCGCAAGGCTGTCCTGATGCAGATCACCCGCGACGACAACAACCGCTTTGTGGCGCTGCCCGTCGCCAAGGGCTGAGAACGACTTTTCCAGTGCGGCGGTTTCAAACACCCCCGAGCCGCCGCACGGGAAGTATGGAGCCGAGCACGTTAGTCAGTCATCGTGCTCCCCTCCGGCGGCAGCGGGCTTCCCATCGCCCGCTGCCGCACTCACCCCGCGGACCATGCGCTCAGGCTGAGCGAACAAGCGGAGCGCTTTGGTGGCAACGGCATGCCGGCAGCATGCTGGGAAAGTAACACCAGAGAACCAAGACTTTATCGCGCGCGGCCTGGATCATCTTGATCGCGATGCGCTTTGGCGAAGGCTAAAATGCAGATGCCGGCTACTCAATCTTCCAGCGAAATCGCGTATAACGGTCCTATGAAGATTCTCGTCATAGAAGACGATCGCGAGGCTGCGGATTATCTGCAGAAAGCCTTTACCGAGGCCGGGCACACCGCGCATGTCGCGGGTGACGGCGAGACCGGCTTCGCGCTCGCCGATGCCGGCGACTACGACGTGATGGTCATCGACCGGATGATGCCGCGCCGCGACGGCCTTTCGGTCATCGCCGGCCTGCGCTCCAGGGGGAACGCCACGCCGGTGCTGATCCTGTCGGCGCTGGGCGAGGTCGACGATCGGGTCACCGGCCTACGCGCCGGCGGCGACGATTATCTGACCAAGCCCTATGCCTTTTCCGAGCTGCTCGCCCGCGTCGAGGTGCTGAACCGCCGGGCCAGCGCCAAGGAAGCCGAAACCGTCTACCGCGTCGGCGATCTCGAACTTGACCGGCTTTCGCATTCGGTCAGGCGCGCCGGACGCGAGATCACGCTGCAGCCACGCGAGTTCCGCCTGCTTGAATATCTGATGCGCCATGCCGGTCAGGTGGTGACGCGCACCATGCTGCTCGAAAATGTCTGGGATTATCATTTCGATCCGCAGACCAACGTCATCGACGTCCATGTCTCGCGACTGCGCGGCAAGATCGAAAAAGGCTTCGACAAGCCCATCCTGCATACGATTCGCGGCGCCGGTTACATGCTTAGGGCCGGTTAGGCGACGGCATGGCCCTTTCCGTGCCTGCCATCATGAAGACGACGGCTGCGCGGCTCTCGGCGCTCTATCTCCTGCTCTTCGCGCTCTGCGCCGTACTGCTTGTCCTCTACATGACCTCGCTTTCAGCGCGCATGCTGACCGCGCAGACGCAGGAGACCATCAACGACGAAGTGCTCGGCCTTGCCCGCGCCTACCAGCGCGGCGGCCTGCCTGTCCTGGTGCGCGTGGTGGAGCAGCGCTCGCGCCAGCCCGGCGCCAATCTCTATTTGATCGCCGACGCCAACGGCCAGATCCTGACCGGCAATGTCCAGAGCCTGGAGCCGGGGGTGATCGAAACCGAAGGCTGGACGACCGAGCCGTTCTCCTACCGTCGTTTCGGCGAAGGCGAGCTCGACCGGCAGCGCAGCACACCCTCCGATCAGACCACGCCCCAAGCCGGCGATACGGCGGTCCGATCCGAAGGCGAGAAGGGCCACAATGCGATCGCCCTGGTGCTGCGCCTGCCGAACCAGATGATCATGCTGGTCGGCCGCGATCTGGGCGAACCTGAGCGGTTCCGCGCCGTCATCCGCCGCTCCCTGATGCTGGCGCTCGGCATGATGGGGCTGGGCGGGCTGTTGATCTGGTTTTTCGTCGGCCGCGCCGCGCTGAAGCGCATCGATGGCGTTTCGGAAGCCAGCCGCCGCATCATGGGCGGCGATCTTTCGGGCCGGCTGCCGGTGACCGGCGCCGGTGACGAATTCGACCGGCTTTCCGAGAACCTCAATGCCATGCTGGCCAGGATCGCCATGCTCAACGAGGGGCTGAAGCAGGTTTCCGACAACATCGCGCATGATCTGAAGACGCCGCTGACCCGGCTGCGCAACCGCGCCGAGGCGACGCTTTCGGGCAAGCACAAGACGTCGAACTACCGCCAGGCGCTGGAAGGCACCATCGCCGAGTCCGACCAGCTCATTAAGACCTTCAACGCCATCCTGATGATCTCCCGGCTGGAGGCGGGTTATTCCTCCGAAAGCACCAGTCGCGTCGATCTGGCCGCAGCCGTGCGCGATGTCGTCGAACTCTACGAGCCGGTGGCGGAAGAGGCTGGCGTTTCGCTCGAAGCCGCGGTCAATGGCGCATTCCTTGTCGACGGCAACCGCGAGCTGATCGGCCAGGCGCTGTCTAACATCGTCGACAATGCGATCAAGTACTCGACCGATTCCACCTCCAAGCCGACTGTCCGCGTGACGCTCGAACGCACGCATGGCGAAATCAGGCTTGTCGTCGCCGACAATGGCCAGGGCATTCCGGACGATGCCGATCGCGCCCGGGCGACCGAACGGTTCGTGCGGCTCGAGAAGAGCCGTTCCCAGCCAGGTTCCGGGCTTGGCCTCAGCCTCGCAAAGGCGGTCATGACATTCCACTATGGCCGGCTTGATCTGTTGCCTGGTAATCCCGGATTATCCGTGGTCATGAGTTTTCCCGCGCGGGAGGATCATTGATGGCGGCGGCTGCAAAGCGGACGGCGAAGGACTGGCTGTTGAAGCCCGCGGCAAGGCTTGCTCCTCTGGACGACAGCCGGGCCCGGCAGGAGCTGGCCGAGATCGCCACCTTGGCACGCGAAGAAGGATTGACACGGCTGGCGAAATTCCTGGCTGGAACGGGTGAGGCGCAGGACTTCCTGGCCGCTGTCTTCGACCTGTCGCCGTTCCTGCGTGACATGGCGCGTCGCCGGCCGCAGATATTGGATGGGCTTTTCGACCAGCCGGTCGAGGCCCGGCTGAAGGCGATCATCGTGGCGATCGACCGGGCATCGTTCTCCGAGACGATCTCCGAATCCAGATTGATGATGGAACTGCGGCAATGGAAGGCCGATGCGCATTTCCTGATCGCGCTGGCCGATCTGGCCGCCGAGGCCGAGACCTCGCTTACGGTGCGGCGGTTGAGCGACCTTGCCGATGCGTGCACGCGCGCCGCCGTCGATTTTCTGCTGCGCGACGCGCATGGCCAGGGCAAGCTGAAGTTGCCGGATCCCGCCAATCCCTCGAACCGGTCGGGCTGGATCCTGCTCGGCATGGGCAAGCTTGGCGCGCATGAGCTCAATTTTTCCTCCGATATCGACCTCGTGGTCTTCTTCGACCCGGAAGCGTCGGCCGTCGTCGATCCGCTCGATGCGACGGAGCTGTTTTCGCGGCTGACGCGCCGTCTGGTGCGCATCCTGCAGGACCGCACCGAACATGGTTATGTCTTCCGCACCGACCTCAGGCTGCGTCCCGATCCCGGTTCGACCCCGCTGGCGATCCCGGTCGAGGCGGCGCTGCGCTACTACGAGGCGCGCGGCCAGAACTGGGAGCGCGCTGCCATGATCAAGGCGCGTCCTGTGGCCGGCGATCTGGACGCCGGCACCGCTTTCCTCAAGGAGCTCCAACCTTACATCTGGCGCAAATACATGGACTATGCCGCGATCGCCGACGTCCACTCGATCAAACGCCAGATCCACGCCCACAAGGGGCATGGCGAAATCGCGGTCAAGGGCCACAACGTCAAGCTCGGGCGCGGCGGCATCCGCGAGATCGAGTTCTTCGTCCAGACGCAGCAGCTCATCGCCGGCGGCCGCTTCCCGGAACTGCGAGGCCGCGAGACCGTGCCGATGCTCGGCCAACTGGCCGCGCGCGGCTGGATCACCGCCGAGGCACGCGACGCACTGGCCCGGCAATATTGGTTCCTGCGCCGGGTCGAGCATGCCATCCAGATGGTGGCCGACGAGCAGGCGCACACCCTGCCGGAGGATGATGAAGGGCTGGAGCGAATCGCGCGCATGCTGGGCTTTGCCGATGCGGCTGCTTTTTCCCTGGGCTTCCGCGCCTCGCTGCAGCAGGTCGAACGTCACTACGCGGCGCTGTTCGAAACCGCGCCGGAGCTTTCGGCAGGCATCGGCAATCTGGTCTTCACCGGCGACGTCGACGACCCCGATACGCTGCAGACGTTGCACGGTCTCGGCTTCCAGCGAACGAGCGACATCTGCCGCGTGATCCGTGGCTGGCATTTCGGTCGCTACCGCGTCACCCAGTCGGCTGAGGCGCGCGAGCGACTGACGGAACTGACGCCGGCGCTGCTCAAGGCTTTCGGCCAGACGCGTCGGGCCGATGAGGCGTTGATCCGTTTCGACGAGTTCCTCGCCGGCCTGCCTGCAGGCATCCAGCTCTTCTCGCTGCTCCAGTCCAATCCGGCGTTGCTGAAGCTTATGGCGACGATCATGGGCGCCGCGCCACGACTGGCCGCGATCATCACGCGCCGGCCACATGTGTTCGATGGCCTGCTCGATCCCGCTCTTCTCACCGAATTGCCGGATCGTGGCTATCTATCGGCACGGCTTACCGCTTTCCTCGAAGGCGACCGCGCCTATGAGGACGTTCTCGATCGTTTGCGCATCTTTGCCTCCGAGCAGAAATTCCTGATCGGCGTGCGGCTGCTCGCCGGCTCGATCGATCCGGCCCGCGCAGGCCGCGCCTTTTCTGACCTGGCCGACCTCACCATTGAGGCCGCGTTGCGCGCGGTTATGGCCGAATTCGAGGCGCGCCATGGTACAATCGCCGGCGGCGTGGTTTCGCTGCTCGGCATGGGTAAGCTCGGCAGCCGTGAATTGACGGCGGGGTCGGATGTCGACCTCATCCTGCTCTACGATCACGATGCGGACGCCGAGGAATCCGACGGTGAAAAACCGCTGGCGCCCTCGCATTACTACACCAGGATGACGCAGCGCCTCATCTCGGCCGTTTCCGCGCCGACCGCGGAAGGCGTGCTCTATGAACTCGACCTGCGGCTGCGGCCGTCCGGCAACAAGGGGCCAGTGGCCACCCACGTCGACGCCTTCAAGAAATACCAGCGCCAGGAGGCCTGGACCTGGGAGCACATGGCGCTGTCGCGGGCGCGCGCCATTGCCGGAGATGCCAGGCTCTGTGCCGAGGTCGAAGCCGACGTTGCGGCGGTGCTCGGGCAATTGCGCGACGCAGCAAAGGTGAAAGCGGAAGCGTCCGACATGCGCGCCATGATCGAAAAGGAAAAGCCGCCGCGCGACCTCTGGGACATCAAACTCATTGCCGGCGGCCTGATCGATCTCGAATTCATCGCCCAGGTGGCCGTCGTCACGGGCAATGTCGAGTCCGGCCGCAGGGTCACGGCAACCGCGGAGGTATTGTCGCGCCTTGCGCCACAATTCGCAGCCGCCGATGTCAGGGAGGAGCTTAGCGAGGCCTACCGCCTCTATCTGGCGCTGACCCAGATGATCAGGCTTTGCCTCACCGGCCAGTTCGAGCGGGACGATGTGCCGCCGGGGCTTTCGGATCTGCTTCTGGCGGTCACCGACTTGCCGGATTTCGGTGTGCTGGAAGCACATCTCAAGGAGACGTCGCGGAAGGTCAGGAAGGATTTCAACCTTCTGCTTCGTGCCGGGCGGCCGTGATCAACGGCCGTGCGGATCGCATCGGGGGTGACGATGCAACAGGAGAAGACCATGAGAAAGACAACCAAGCTCGCGTTCGCCTTCATCGCGTTGGCAGGAGCCGTCGGCACTGCGGCCTATGCCGAGAACATCGACAGCGCAAACATGCGTGAGCGCACGATGATGCGCCTCAACAAGGCGATGAAGGACAATGACGGCACCATCAGCTTCGACCAGTTCTCAAGCGTCATGGATTCGCGGTTGAAGAAGCTGGTCGCCGACAATGGTGGCAAGCTCACGGTGGAGCAGCTCACCGCAGCGCTGGAAAAGGCCCGCTTCGAGCACATGGCCAGGCGCATCATCGCGCGTTACGACAACAAGGGCGACGGTACGCTGAAGACGGACGACATCGCCAGTCGCGACAAGAAGCTCTTTGCCCTGCTCGACAAGAACAACGACGGAAAGATCAAGAAGGGCGAACTGCCAAAGGGCGGCCGCTTTGGCTTACACCGTCAGTGGGATGACGAAGGCGACGACGGCAGCATGCAATAACGCCTTCCGGCACGGGCTTCGGCGACATCGCCGGAGCCCGTTGCTTAAGCCGCGACCTTGACCACGGGCGTCGCCTTCTTCACCGGAATGCGCACCGACACGATCGTGCCGACACCTTCGGTTGAGCGGATTTTCAGGGCACCGCCTTGCAGTTCGGCCAAAGAGCGCGAGATGGCGAGGCCGAGGCCGGACCCGGCATGGCTCTTGGAGAACTGGTTCTGCACCTGTTCGAAGGGCCGTCCGAGCTTGCCGAGCGCCTCCTTCGGGATGCCGCAGCCATTATCCTCGATCGTCAGCACCAGCGCCCCTGAGGTATTGCGGGCCCTGACCGATATGTGGCCGCCTTGGCCGGTGAATTTCACTGCGTTGGACAAAAGGTTTATGACGATCTGCTTGATCGCTCGGCGGTCGGCAAACAGCGTCAGCGCGTCGGCGATGCGGGTCTCCACGGTGATCGCCTTCTGTGCGGCCTGCAGCGAGACGACCCTGACCGTCTCGCTGATCAGCGGGCCGAGATCGATCTCTTCGCGGTCGAGCGAGAATTGGCCGGCCTCGATTTTCGACATGTCGAGAATGTCGTTGATGACGCCCAGGAGATATTTGCCACTGCTGTTGATGTCGGTGGCGTATTCCTCGTAGCGCTCCGATCCCAGCGGGCCGAACAGCCCCTGTTCCATCAGCTCGGAGAAGCCGATGATGGCGTTCAAGGGCGTGCGCAGTTCATGCGACATGTTGGCCAGGAATTCGGACTTGGCCCGGTTCGCCGCTTCGGCGCGCTCGGTTTCCTTCATGTATTTGCGGTTGAGCTCGACCAGTTCGCGCGCGCGCTCCTCTTCGGCCCGGCGGGCGAGGCTGAGATCGTGTATGGTCGCCATCAGCCGGCGCTCGCTGTCGACCAGCTTTTCTTGATGCAGCTTGATCTGGGTGATGTCGGATCCGACCGAGACAATGCCGCCGTCGCGGGTTCTGAGTTCGTTGACCTGCAACCAGCGGCCGTCGGCCAGCTGCCGTTCGAACGTCGCGCCGCCCTGCGGTCCATTGCTGTTGGCAAGCCGCCGATCGGAAGCGAAAGCGAGCATGCGCTCTTCCAACGTGGCGCGCACGGCGCCTGGCATCACGTCACGGTCCGAAAGGCCATTGTCCTTCTGGTATTTGGAATTGCACATGATCAGCCGCTCGGCGGCATCCCACAGCACGAAGGACTCGTTGATGTTCTCGATCGCCGTCCTCAGGCGCAAATCGGCTGCCTCGGAACGAAGCGCCAGGTGACGCTGCTCGGTGACGTCGACGGCGATGCCGATCAACTGGATTTCGGGTGCTTCCGGATCCATGACCTGCGCCCTTGCGCGCATCCATACCCACTGCCCGTCGGCATGCCGCATCCGGAACACCTGATCGATATGATCGATCTCGCGCGCGACGATCTTGTTGGCGAGCTGGAACAAGTCGCCATCATTGGGATGGATGATCTCGTCGACCTCGCCGAAGGACAGCATCGTGTCGCATGGCTCGTAGCCCAGCATGTCGTACATCGAGCGCGACCAATACATCTTGCCGCGCACCATGTCCCAGTCCCACAAGCCGCAGCGGCCGCGTACCAGCGCCATGTCGATGCGTTGATGCGCTTCGAGATAGATGCGGTCGGCCGCCTGCGCGCGCGCCGCCTGGCCGAAATAGGCATAGAGGATGATGATCAGCACGCCGGCCGTCAGTACGAACAGCGTCACATTCAGCGAGACTGTCTTGCGCCAGGCGTCGAAAACCGCGTCCTGCGGCACCAGCGCCGCTGCCGCGCCTTTGCGACCGTTCGTCAGGCTGACCGCTGCATACCAGTCCTGCCCGCCAATATCGACCTCCATCACTCCGGCGCGGTCGCCGAACATGAACAGAGGCTGGCCGCCCTGGGCGAGGCTATCCAGCGAACGGCCTTGCCAGGACATCGAGCGCGGCGTCACCGCGGTGATCTTGAAGGCGCTGTCGGTGATGACAAGAACGTGGCCGCGGCTCATCGCGCCCTGGCGGCTGGTCGTTTCCAACAGGTCCTGGATGGCGCCCGGCGCGGTGTCGGACGTGGTGGCCAGCGAACTCGCCAGTTGACCGGACGCCAGCATCAGGATCGCCTTGGCGTTGCGCTCGATATCGTCGCGTTCGTTCATCAGCGACAGGACGCGCAGCGCCGCGATCGCGATCAGGAAGATGACGATGAGAGCCGGTATCGATCGGCGCAGCAATGGCTCCGCCGCCAGAAGCCGCTTGTAGGCCGGTTCGGCGATGAGCCGCGTATTCCCGGCAAGGCCGTCGCCTCGCGGCGTCTCGCGACGCGCAAAAGCTATCCCTCCGGGCGCGCCCCACGCGTCCGCCTTCGCCATAAATGGCACTCCCCGATTTGCCTATGCTTGATGATCCGGCAAACGCCGCACTTCCGAATCGCCATTAAAGAATCAAAGGTGATTCGCCTTGTCCAGTGGTCCGGCGAAAAAAGATTAAAAATCGACTAAAATAGCGGCTTTTCCGCCAACCGAGCAAAGGCATGCGATGGCGATTACCGTGGAAAGGGAATAATATTAGAAATCACGCATATTCCGTGCGGGATTGCACATTGGGAGGAAAGCATGAATCGCAGATCTGCAATTGCTCTCGGCGTGTCAGCGGCAGCGGTAACGCCTTTGTTCGCCCTGGCGGCGTCGGTAAAAACGAGGACATACGGCCCGAAGGAGGGCAAGGAGATTGCGCCCGGCATCAGAGTGGTGGAGGTAGGCACGGGAAACTCAGACATTCCTGCCTACAAAAGCATCTCAATCGTCGATGTCGTGTTTCAGCCCGGCACACATGCGCCGGCGATGGTGATGGACAACGACATGGTATGCACCATCACTGCGGGCGAATTCACGATCAAGAAGGCCGACAAGGAGTTCAAGCTCAAGGAAGGCGACATATACACTTGCGCCAAGGGCAAGACCGACGAGGCGACGAATACGAGCGCCGAGATCGGCGTGCATCGCATCGCCATGTTGATACCCGCGTAGGGAGGCGGGAATCCGTTCGAGCAGCAGAAGCACAGCCTGACGGGCCGGTGGCGTTGCCTTGGCATTGCCGCCGACCACCATGGTGGCCGCTTGGGTCTGGCTCACGCCAGCGTACGCTCCACGATATCGCTTAAATCCGCCGACAGGTTTTCGGCATTGGCAATCGAAAGCAGCGCTTCCCTGGCCTTGGCCTGCCGGCCAGGTTCGAGCGAACGCCACGACCGGAGCGCCGTTGCCAACCTTGCCGCCACCTGCGGATTGCGTTTTTCGACCTCGAGCACGGTCTGCGTGAAGAATCGGTAGCCTTCGCCGTCGGCGCGGTGGAATCCGGTCTGGTTGGCACTGGAGAATGTGCCGATCAACGAGCGCACCCGGTTCGGATTGGCCATCGAGAAGGCCGGATGCGTGGTCAGGGCGCGAACCGTCTCCACCGCCTGCGGACCGGGTACGCTGGCCTGAATCTGGAACCATTTGTCCATCACAAGCGGGTCGGACGCATATGTCGCTTCGAAAGCCGCCAGTGCCTTGTTTGCCTCCGGCGAACCATGGTGGCGGTGCGCGAGCACGGTCAGTGCCGCCGCGCGGTCAGTCATATTGGTGGCCGACCGGAAGTGCTCCGCCGCAAGCCCGGCGCCATCTGACAGCAGCGAGAGATAATCGAGCATGACGTTGCGCAGCGCCCGCCGTCCGGCGGAAGCTGCATCCGGGCTGAACGGGCCGGCGTCGGCAAGCCGCTCGTAGAGGCCGGCGAACGCGTCGCGGTTAGCCCTGGCGATTGCCAGCGCCAGCGCCTCGCGCGCAGCGAAGATGGCGTTGGGTTCGATGTTTTTGCCGATGTCGCGCGCTATGTCGGTCTCGCCCGGAAGCGAAAGCGCCAGCGCCCGGTAGGCCGGCTCCAGCGTCTCGTCGCTCGCGATCCTGCCGGCAAGCTCGGTCAGCCGCGCGGTGAAGCCAGGCTCGGCGCCGTCGAGAATCTGGCGGAAGGCCAAGATCAATGCATCCGTAAGCAGCGTGTTGAAGGTCTGCCAGCGCGAGAAGCTGTCGCTGTCGTGGCCGGCAAGGAAGAACTGGTCGTCGGTCTTCTGCTCGACGGCAAGCGTTATCGGCGCCGAGAAGCCGCGGTTCAGCGAAATCGCCGGACGCTCGGCGACGCCTGAGAAGCGCACCACATGCCGGCGCTTGCGGATGTGGATGATGCCGTCCTCGACGCTGGCGCCGTCGACAGCGTCATAGGCGACCGGCTCGCCGCCGGCGCCAATCAGACCGAAGGCGAGCGGTATGTGCATCAGTCGTTTGCGGCTTTCCGACGGGGTCGGCGGCACCGATTGCTCGATTTCCAGAGTGAATTCCCGCTCCGCCCGGTTATAGGTCGAGCTCACCGCCAGGTTAGGGGTGCCGGCCTGATGGTACCAGAGCGCGAATTGCGACAAGTCGCGGCCGGACACCTCCTCGAACACTGTCAGGAAATCCTCGATCGTCGCCGCCGTGCCGTCGTGCCGCTCGAAATAGAGGTCCATGCCGGCGCGAAAGCTATCAGGCCCGAGGATGGTACGGATCATGCGCACCACCTCCGAGCCTTTTTCGTAGACGGTCGCCGTGTAGAAATTATTGATCTCGCGATAGCGGCGCGGCCTGACCGGATGCGCCAGCGGCCCCTGGTCCTCGGGGAATTGATGCGCGCGCAGCGTGCGTACCTCGGCGATGCGCTTGACCGCACGCGAACGTTGGTCGGCGGAGAATTCGTGGTCGCGATAAACGGTCAGCCCTTCCTTCAGGCAAAGCTGGAACCAGTCGCGGCAAGTGATTCTGTTGCCTGTCCAATTGTGGAAATACTCATGCGCGATGATCGCCTCGATATTGGCGAAATCGGCGTCCGTCGCGGTCTCCCGGTCGGCCAGCACATATTTGTCGTTGAAGACGTTGAGGCCTTTGTTCTCCATCGCCCCCATGTTGAAGTCGGACACGGCGACGATGTTGAAGACATCGAGGTCGTATTCGCGGCCGAATGCCTCCTCGTCCCATTGCATCGATCGCTTCAAGGCATCCATGGCGTAGCCGGCGAGCTTCTCCTTGCCGGGCTCGACATAGATGCCGAGCTCGACCGTGCGGCCGGACATGGTGACGAAACTGTCGGCGACCCGGCCGAGATTGCCGGCGACCAGCGCGAACAGATACGATGGCTTGGGGAAGGGATCGTGCCAAATGGCATAGTGCCAGCCATCGCCGAGATCGCCCTTGTCGACCCGGTTTCCGTTGGACAGAAGCAGCGGCGCCTCGTCGCGGCGGGCTTCGATCCGCACGGTGTAGACGGAAAGGATGTCGGGGCGGTCGAGGAAATAGGTGATGCGGCGGAAGCCCTCTGCTTCGCATTGCGTGCAATAGACGTTGCTTGAGCGGTAGAGGCCCATCAGCGCTTCATTGCCCGACGGCGCCAGCTCGGTCTCGATCGACAGCCGAAAGCGACGCGCCGCCGGGGGCCTGAGGATGGTCAGTCGGTCGGGCGTCACGGCAAAATCCGTCGGCTTGGCTTTCCTGCCGTCGATCTCGACGCGCCTGAGCGTCAGCCCGTCGCCATCCAGCACAAGCGGCGTAGAGGCCGCGACGCCATCCCGGCGCTCGACGGTCAAAATTGCCGTGACGATCGTCGCGCCTGGCGAAAGACGGAATTCAAGGTTCGTTTCCGGAATGAGATAGTCGCTGGGGCGATAGTCTTCGAGTTTGAAGACCTGGCCAGTGTCGGTGCGCATTCCGTGGTTCCTGTCTTTCCGGGCCTGTCCTGCCCGTCCAAAAATTTGAAGTCCGCGCTCTTTACACGAACCGGCGCCTCGACAAAACTGCGACAAGGTCTATTCAGACCCTCCTTTCCAGCATCGCGAGGCAGTCATGGCCGCCGTCTACGACGTCAGGCATATCGAGAGCCCGGCAACGCCGGCGCGCACCTGGGCAACCACGCGGGAAGCGGCGGGAGCGTGACAGCAGGCCGCGACAACAGTGACAATACCGTAGGGCACAACACGCTCACTGGCATTATGCTGAAGATCGTCTCGGTGGCGGTCTTCGTCGGCATGTCGACCTGCATCAAGGCGGCGGGCACTGTGCCGGCGGGACAGATCGTCTTCTTCCGCTCCTTCTTCGCTATCTTTCCGATCATTGCCTTTCTGGCTTTCAAGGGAAATCTCGGCACGGCTTTCAGTACAAGCCGTCCGTTCAACCACATCGCGCGCGGCGTCGTCGGCGTCTGCGCCATGGGGCTCGGCTTCTTCGCGCTGACGCGGTTGCCGCTGCCGGAAGCAATCACGCTGAATTACGCCCAGCCACTGTTGGTGGTGGTGTTCAGCTCGATTTTCCTCGGCGAAGCCATTCGTGTCTATCGCTGGAGCGCGGTCGCCGTCGGCCTCGTCGGTGTGCTGATCATCTCCTGGCCGGAGCTGACGCTCCTGAGTTCCGGCGAGGCGCTCGACGACCAGGAGGTGCTCGGCGTCATCGCCGCATTGATAGCGGCGGCGATTTCGGCCGTCGCCATGCTGCTCGTGCGCAATCTCGTGCAAAGCGAGCGCACCGCCACGATCGTGCTTTGGTTTTCGGTCACCGCGAGCGTCATGGCGCTGCTGTCGCTGCCGTTTGGGTGGCAGGCGCTGACGCCGGGGCAGGCGGTCCTTCTTGTCGCCGCCGGCTTCTGCGGCGGCCTTGGCCAGATCCTGATGACCTCGGCTTACCGCCATGCCGAGGCATCGGTGGTGGCGCCGTTCGAATACACCTCGATGATCCTCGGCGTCTTGGTCGGCTATCTCGTCTTCGGCGATGTCGCCACGCTGAACACGCTGACCGGCGGTCTGATCGTCGTTGCCGCCGGCATCTTCATCATCTGGCGCGAACGTCAACTCGGCCTGGAACGCACCCGCACGCGCAAGGCCGCCCCGCCGCAGGGGTGATCAGCACCGTTAGGCCCGCTCTTTCGCCAATCTTACCAGCGCCGTCCGCGTCTGCTCGTCGGCCGGAAAGAAGGACTCGATCGCCAGCTCCGACAGCGTCACGTCCAGCGGCGTGCCGAACACGGTGATGGTGCTGATGAACGACAGCACCTGATCCCCATGGGCAAGCCGCAGCGGATGCACGATGCCGCTCGGCTCGACCCGCGCCGGCCGCCCACTCTTCAGGCCGGAGGGATAACCGCGCAACTCACGCTCCAGTTCGATCAGCACCGGATCGCCTGACGCGTCGTTCTGGTGCTTCAGGCGTTCCAGCAGGTGCGCCCGCCACTCCGCGAGATTGACGATGCGCGGCGCGACACCTCCAGGGTGCAGGCTGAGCCGCAGCACGTTGACTGGCGGCTTGAGCAGCGAGGGCTCGGAAACGTCGGCCAGGAACGGCCCAATGGCAGCGTTTGCCGAAACGAGGTTCCAGTGCCGGTCCACCGCGAGCGCCGGGAACGGCTCGTGCCCTCGAAGCACCGTCTCGACCGCCGCCATGGCCGGTGCCAGCGAAATGTCGGTCAGCGGCCTTTCGCTGAAGCTCGGCGCAAAGCCCGCCGCCAGCAAGAGCTGGTTGCGCTGGCGAAGCGGGATCGAAAGCTGCTCGGCCAGGTGTAGCACCATGTCGCGCGACGGCGCGGCCCGCCCGCTCTCGACGAAGCTCAGATGCCGCTGCGAGATATCGGCTTCCGTGGCGAGGTCGAGCTGGCTCATCCGGCGTCGCGTGCGCCATTCACGGATGAGGCTGCCGGCGGAGGTTTGAGGAGATATCATGAGGGCATGGTTAGGGCGACGGCAGGCGCATTTCAATTACCCGCGAGGTCATGGAGAGGTGAGCGCTCTTAGCTTCGCCTTCACCTCGAGAAAATCCCGCCAAGCCAGCTTCTTGTGCGCCGGCGTCCTCAGTAGATAGGCCGGGTGCAGCGTCGGCATCGCCGGAATAACGACGCCGGACGCTGTCGTGTGGGCGCGCCAGTTGCCGCGCAGCCGCAAGATGCCTTCGCTCGTATTCAGAAGGGTTTTGGCCGAGGGCCCGCCGAGATTGACCAGCACCTTCGGCTTGACCAGTTCGATCTGCCTTTCGATGAACGGCCGGCAGATCTCGGTTTCGTGCGGCGTCGGCGTGCGGTTTCCCGGCGGCCGCCAGGGGATGACATTGGCGATGTAGACGGATGTCCGGTCTAGCCCGATCGCGGCCAACATGCGGTCGAGCAGCCGGCCGGAGCGGCCGACGAAGGGCAGGCCTTCTATATCCTCGTCACGGCCGGGCGCCTCGCCGACCAGCATCACCGATGCATCCGGGTTGCCGTCGGCAAAGACCAGGTTCTTGGCGGTGAACTTCAGGTTGCAGCCGTCAAAAGTCGACATGTGCTGGCGAAGCTCGTCCAGCGTCGAGGCAGCCGAGGCCAATTCACGCGCCAGCGCCGCCTGCGCCTCGTCGGGTACCGCCGAAATGGGCGGGCGCGCCGGCGGAGCGTTAGGCACGGCGCTCGCATCGAGACGCGGTTGGGCGGGCCGCTCCGGTGCTCTGCTATCGCTCGGCGCGGCAGCCGGCATCCGCTCCGCCGGCTTGGGCGCGGCTTCCGCGAAGCGGTTCACCGGCGCGTCCTCCAACGCCTCGTCGACGCCCGCGCTGGCATAGAAGGCGAGCAGCTCGGCGATATCAGGTCGGCTGTTTGGGGAAGCGGCAGTCATGGCGCCACCATCGTTCGACTGGTCGCATATTGCAAGTTGGTGATTGGGGACATTGGCACAACCGGGCAATGACGGCCTGTCTGTGGCAGCGTCATACGCTCACCGCAACCTAACCCGTCGGTATGCGCGGGTCCTGCACCAGATAAAAGGTCCAGCGCGGCGTATAGTCGGTGATCAGGAATTCGAACCTGGCGGTCTTTAGCGGGTCGACCTTGCCGTTCTTGAACAGCAGACGGTCATACGGTTCAAAATCGCGGTCGAAATCGGCAAAATTGCTCGACCAGATATTGTCAGGCGTCTTGTTGCGCTGGTCGAACGAAAGCCCGTCGCCGAAGACGCTCGGCTGATTCAGGACCTCCTGAAGCTCGAACTGGAATTCGATCCAGGCCTGGCCGCTGTTGTTGAGCACGTCCAAGCGCAAATACATGATGCCGTTGGCGAACTCGCCCGCCTTGCCGAACGCCTGGATCGGCTTGGTTGCACGGATGGTCAACGTCACCGGCGTCGCTGAATTCAGCTCTTCGGTGATGACGAGCGGATCGTCCTTGGTGCCGGTGCCGGAAGCGCCGGTGATTTCGAACCCGCCAAGCTCGTCGGAGAAGGAGTAGGCACCGGTGGCCCAGACCTTCACCTCGTCTGCAAAGGCATGGACCGGCGCCAGCAGGGGGAGGGCCGAAAGGAACGCCCGGCAGGCCCTGCCGGGCGTCGATGGGAAGCGCGTTGATGAGAAGCCGGCTGGCCCAGGAATGCGCATGGTGCGAAGTATGGCCGATAAGCAAGCCGTCGAACAATTAAAAACGTACGCGTTGCGGGCAGGCCGGCGCAAAACGGGTGTCCTTCGGCACGATGCGCGACTTTTTGGCCAAATCCGCGTTGTCACAGACGCGCCGGTTTCCTGTCGCGACTTGATGCGCTATGCAGCGCATGAGCCAGCAAGATACGCGCAATAGCGACAAGCCAGTGCGGAGGGGTTGATGAGCGATATCGAACGCGAAAGCATGGAATTCGACGTGGTGATCGTCGGTGCGGGCCCGGCCGGCCTCGCCGCCGCCATCCGCCTGAAGCAAGTCAATCCCGAGCTTTCCGTGGTCGTGCTGGAAAAGGGCGGTGAGGTTGGCGCCCACATCTTGTCAGGAGCCGTCGTCGATCCAATCGGCATCGACCGGTTGCTGCCGGGCTGGCGCGACGAACAAGACCATCCATTCAAAACGCCGGTCACGGCGGACCATTTCCTGGTGCTTGGCCCCGCCGGCTCTTTCCGCCTGCCCAACATGATGATGCCGCCTCTGATGAACAATCACGGCAACTACATCGTCTCGCTTGGCAATGTCTGCCGCTGGCTGGCCGCCAAGGCCGAGGCGCTCGGCGTGGAAATCTATCCGGGGTTCGCCGCGGCCGGCCTGCTCTATAACGAGGAAGGCGCCGTCACCGGTGTTGTCACCGGCGACATGGGCGTCGAAAAGGATGGCACACACGGCCCGGGTTTCGCGCCGGGCATGGCGCTGATGGGCAAATATGTGCTGATCGGAGAGGGCGCGCGCGGCTCGCTCGCCAAGCAGTTGATCGCCAGGTTCAGGCTTTCCGAGGGCCGCGAGCCGGGCAAATACGGCATCGGCCTCAAGGAACTGTGGCAGGTCAAGCCGGAGAAGCACAGGCCGGGTCTCGTCCAGCACTCCTTCGGCTGGCCGCTCGATCTCAAGACCGGCGGCGGCTCTTTCCTCTATCATCTGGACGACAATCAGGTGGCGGTGGGCTTCGTCGTCCACCTCAATTACAAGAACCCCTGGCTGTCGCCGTTCGAGGAGTTCCAGCGCTTCAAGACCCACCCGGCGATCAGCGGTACTTTCGAGGGCGCCAGGCGGTTGGGCTATGGCGCGCGCGCGATTACCGAAGGCGGTTGGCAGTCGGTGCCGAAACTGTGCTTCCCGGGTGGCGCGTTGATGGGCTGCGCCGCCGGGCTCGTAAACGTCCCGCGCATCAAGGGCTCGCACAATGCCGTGTTGTCGGGAATGCTGGCGGCCGAGCATGTCGCCGAGGCAATCGCCGCCGGCCGCGCCAATGACGAGCTCTCCGCTTACGAAGCCGCGTGGCGGGCGACAGACATCGGCAAGGATCTGAAGAAGGTGCGCAACCTCAAGCCGCTGTGGTCGCGCTTCGGCACCATCGCCGGCGTCGCAATCGGCGGCCTGGACATGTGGCTGAACACTTTGTTCGGCTTCTCGCCCTTCGGCACGCTGAAGCATGGCAAGGCCGACTACGCCACGCTAGAGCCCGCCGCGAAGCACAAGAAAATAAACTATCCCAAGGCCGATGGCGTGCTGACCTTCGACCGCTTGTCCTCGGTGTTCCTGTCCAACACCAACCACGAGGAAAACGAGCCGGTGCATCTGCTGGTGGCGGACATGGAGCTGCAGAAGCGTTCCGAGCATGACGTCTTTGCCGGACCTTCGACGCGCTACTGCCCTGCAGGCGTCTACGAATGGGTCGACAAGGACGGCAATGCCGCTGCCGATCCGGCGGCCAAGGACGTGCGCTTCGTCATCAACGCGCAGAACTGCGTCCACTGCAAGACCTGCGACATCAAGGATCCGAACCAGAATATCGACTGGGTGCCGCCGCAAGGTGGCGAAGGCCCGGTCTATCAGAACATGTGAGCCGTGCCGGGCCAAGCCGTCACGAAGAACATGCGAGCAGCGGCGGACTTGTCTGTCGCCGTCGACCGCCTGCCTCGATCAAGCCCGTTGAAGCCTTCCGCCGAGTGTGGTCTGCTCGGCTCCGACAAAGGAGGCGGACATGCGCCTGACCAGCCCCACGATGCTCGCCATGGTCTTCATGCTGCTTTGCGCATCAGCCGCGTCGGCGGGCACAAAGCTCACCGTTCACATCCGCACCTACGATGTCGCTGGAAATACCGGAGCCGCCCTTGTCGAGGCGATGGACCGGCTGGGACCCAAGCACGGCTATATGACGCGCGCCATCGCCGAAACCGGTTACGCCGTGCATTGGGATCTCGATATTGTCCGGAAGGATGGTGCCTGCCATCTGCGGCAGGCCAACGGGACGCTCAACCTGACCTACACTTTCCCGCGGCTCTCGTCGGCAAGCCCTGTCCTGCGCGAACGTTGGGACCGTTTCATGATCGGCGTTCGCAAGCACGAGCAGACGCATGGCGGTATCGCGAGGCGTATGATGCGGGCCACCGAGGCCGCGCTTGCCGGCCTGCGGCGCCCGGACAACTGGTTCTGCACCGGCACGCATCTCGAGGCGCGGCGCCGGATCAAGGCCATCTATGTCGAATACGAAGCCAGGCAGAACGCTTTCGATGCGCGCGAGCATCGCGGCGGCGGGCCTGTCGAGCACCTTGTCGAAGCGTTGACCAAACCCTGAGAATGCCGAAGCATCAACCGCGCGGATTGTTTTCAAGGTCGCTCGCCGCGAGCGCGCTCTCATGCTCGTCATGGGGCAGCCTGTCGTCGGGGCGAAGCGAGAACTCCACGAGTACGGGAAGATGGTCGGAGCCGGTATCTTCCAGTCGCGTTGACGACAGAATGGTCACGCCGCCCTTGCTGAACGCCTGGTCGATCGGGAGGCCTGCATAGCGGCGCAGGAAGTCGGGCAGCTTCCGGTGAATCCAGGTCGACCCGGCCGACGGCATGACCGTCAGTCCGCCGAGAGCGGCGACGCGCCGCACCGCGGCGCTCCATGGCACCGCGTTGCAATCGCCGGCCATGATGGCGGTTTGGCCGAGCGATGAAAGCTGCTCCGAGAGTTCGCCGATCTGCCAATACTGTTCCCGCGGCCACGGCCAGCTGAGATGGATGGCGGCGACGTCGGCGCTCCTGCCGCCGAAATCGATGGTCGCAACGGCCATTGCGCCCCGGCGCTCGCAATGTGGCGCGGTGCCGGCGAGAAAGGGCCGCCGCGAGAGCAGCGCGACGCCGAATACGCCGTTGGGATAGGGACAGAGGATCCGGTATGGATAGGCGCTGGCGATGTAGCCAAGCTCCGTCGCCCACATCGCCGACACCTCGTCCAGGGTGATGACGTCGGGATTGGTCCGGCCGATCAGTGACAGCACTTTTTTCGGCGTCGGGTTGTCGTAGCGCAGATTCATCTGCAGCAGGCTGTAGACTACCTGGTCGGTGGGTTTGGCGACCGCCTGAACCGGCCACGGCCGGGGCAAGGCGGTCGAAGCGGTGGCAAGAGCGGCCACGGCAAAAACCAGGGCCGCGGCCGCTTGCAGGCGAAACGATGTCGCCAGCAGCGGCAGCGCGCAAAGCGCCATCAGCACGGCGAGGTGAATGCGGAAATGCGAAAAGGAATCGAGCGCCGGGTGCAACGCGCCTAAGAAGCCGGCCACCAGCGCGACCGAGAGCGTCATCATCACGATGAATACCAGTGAAGCCGCCATGTCTCGACTGCGTTTCATCGGATCAGATCTGCATGAGTTGCCTGCGATGGTCCCCGCCCGGTTATCGGCAAAAATGCGGCTCAATCAAGATAGCGAATTGCCGGCAAGATGGCGAATCGCCGGCAAGACGGCGAATGGCTCTGGCGGCGCGCAGATCGGCTACTGGAAGGCCGTTTCCGAAAAACTTCTGAGCTTGCGCGAATGCAGCCGCTCCATCGGCATTTCCGAAAGCTTTTCCATCGCCCTGATGCCGATGGTGAGGTGCTGCGCCACCTGCCGCTTGTAGAATTCGGTCGCCATGCCGGGCAGCTTCAGTTCGCCATGCAGCGGCTTGTCGGAGACACACAAGAGCGTGCCGTAAGGCACGCGGAAGCGGAAGCCATTGGCCGCGATCGTTGCCGATTCCATGTCAAGTGCGATCGCCCTCGACTGCGAAAGCCGCTGCACCGGTCCGCGCTGGTCGCGCAGTTCCCAGTTGCGGTTGTCAATGGTGGCGACAGTGCCGGTGCGCATGATGCGCTTGAGATCGTACCCCGACAGGCCGGTGACTTCGGCCACCGCTTCCTGCAATGCCACCTGGATTTCGGCCAGCGGCGGGATCGGCACCCAGACTGGCAGGTCGTCGTCCAGCACGTGATCCTCGCGCACATAGGCATGCGCCAGCACATAATCGCCCAGCGCCTGCGTATTGCGCAGGCCCGCGCAGTGGCCGAGCATCACCCAAGCATGAGGCCTTAGCACAGCGATATGATCGGTGATCGTCTTGGCGTTGGAGGGTCCGACACCGATATTGACCATGGTGATCCCGCCATGGTTCGGCTTCTTCAAGTGGTAGGCCGGCATCTGCGGCAGGCGCTGCGGCGCCACCCCTTCGCTCGGGGCGCTCTGCCCGGCTTTGGTGACCACGTTGCCCGGTTCGATGAATTCGGCATATCCGCCGCCGCCATCCTCCATCAGGTCACGGGCGCGCGCCACGAACTCGTCGATATAGAACTGATAGTTGGTGAACAGCACGAAATTCTGGAAATGCTGCGGCGTGGTCGCGGTATAGTGCGACAGGCGGTGGAGCGAATAGTCGATCCGCTGCGCGGTGAAGGGCGCCAGCGGCCTTGGTTCTCCGAACGCCACTTCGAACGTGCCGTTGGCGATCTGGTCGTCTGTACCGTCGAGATCTGGCACGTCGAACAGGTCTCGGATAGGCCGCTGGATACGCTCGGCCGCGGTTCCGTCGACATGGGTGCCTTCGAGAAAGGCGAAATGCAGCGGGATCGGCGTTGTCGATTCCGAGACCGTGACCGCGACCCCGTGGTTGCGCATGATCAGACGCAATTGCTCGACCAGATAGCTTTCGAACAGGCTCGGCTGGGTGATGGTGGTGGAAAAATGCCCCGGCGTCGGCATGTGGCCATAGGCTTGGCGCGAATCGATCTGGGTGAACGAGTTGGTCGTGACGCCGATCTCCGGGTAGAAGGCGCGGTAGCGCTTGCTGCTGTCGCCGCCGGCGGCAAGCGCCGCGAAGGAGTCGCGCAGGAACTTGGTGTTGCGGTCATAAAGGGCTTGCAACGCCGCGACGGCCTTTTCTGCGGTGTCGAAGCTTTGCCGGCCAAAAGGCTCGGGCATGACGACAGATTCGATGGCTTGGGGATAGATTCGCTTTTCCATGGCTCAATATAGAGATTTGGAAAGGCGGTTGGGAGGGGTGTCCCGATCGAAGGCGCAATTTATCCGCGCTGCAGGCTGACCAGCAGCACGAAACCGACGCCCGACTTCTTCAGTGCTGGCGCGTCGATCGTGGAACCGGCATCGGCACGCATCATCGGTACGGCCAGGACCGGCGCGGCAAGAAACGCCAGGATGAGCGCCGCCCGCGGCAGAAGCCGAACGGTTTTGAAGAGGTTGGCGGCGATGCGGTTCATGGTCTTTGCTTTTCTTTCGAGGTCTTGGTTTGGTCAGGTCTTTGGTTTCTGTCTCAGGGGCGAAGGGTGGTCGGGCAGGCGAGGCGGCAGGTTCTGGAACTGGCCTCGTCCCAGGAACGGGCCGGACGGCCCGCTTCGGCGACGAGGATGGCGAAGAACATTCCAAACAGGCTCACCAGCAGGCAGACGATGGTGAAGCGGCGGGCGAGCATTGGTCGTGTCTCCTTCAATACGCAGGAGAATGCCCGGGCACGACTGAACCGGCTCTGATGCCGGCGTTCATCTGCCGTTCAAATCGGTTGATGGATTTTGAGGCGGCGCTGGCCATAAGGAGCATGGCTGCCGGCACAGCATGCCAGGATCATGAAACGAAAACGGGGCCTGCCGGCCCCGTTTTCATGTCGCAAGGATGGGGTCGATCAGAGCTTGTGCCAGGTCTGGCTCTTGCAGATCAGCCCGCCGAGCACGCAACCGCTCATTTTCAGCGAGGTGCCCGATAGTGTCGCCTTGCCGGAGTAGGTCTTGTCGTTTGCCGGGTCGGTTATGTTGCCGGTGTATTTGTTGTCGCCGGACGCCTTGAGCGAACCGATGGTCTTGCCGGCATATTTGCCAGACTTCAGCGTGATGGAAAATGAACCCGAGCCCCCGATGGCCGCGGTATCGCCGGCCTGCGTCTTCCAGTTTCCCTCGATCGGATCGGCCCAGGCCAGACCGGTCAGGATCAAAGTGGCCGCCAGGGCCAGGCTTGCTTTTCGAAACATCTTTCCTCCCTTGGATACCGGCAGGAGGCTACGCCTCGCCGGTCTGCCGCTTACGCAAACGTAAGCTAATCCAGCTCCCTGCAAAACAAAAGCGGTGCCGCAGCGGAAGCTTTGGCAATTCAGATGCGCCGACGGAAGCAATGTCGGCAGGGAAATGAATGCATGCATGCGCGGCGTTTGTTTCGCGTGGTTAGCAGAGTGTTGATTCCGCCCGCGAAAATTGTCGTCAAATTTGGCGCTATCCGGCTGAATCGCTGGCTTTGTATCCTTAACGAATTTCCACGTTTACCTATTGTTTTAGCTTTGTTTTCCTCAAATTAAGCACGCCATTTAACGACGGATTCAAGCCTGAGCGGCATTCTCGAAAGCATCGAAAGAGCAGCCCGGGCAGACAAACGGAGGCAGCTCTCGGGAGCCAGACAGGGCCGGAAGAGAGGATTGAAAAATGGCACGTTTTGAAATGCTTGAAGCAGGCTTCGGCGCCATGGGGGCAACTGCCCAGGCCGACATTCTTTTCGAACTGGGGATGATGTATGCGACGGGCCGCGATTGCGAGACCGATGTCGTCGCCGCCCACAAATGGTTCAACATCGCCGCGATCAAGGGTTCGGCCCGCGCTGCGGAATTGCGTTCGGAACTGTCGGCTGCGATGTCGAAGGTCGAGATCGCCAAGGCGCTGCGCGAAGCCCGCGAATGGATGACGATGCACTGAATTTAGAGATAAGGCAGGGCGGCCTTCTGGTCCGCCAGGCAAGGACAAGGCCGCGGTAAGACGGCCACGTGACAAAACCAAGAACGCGGCACGCCCGACAGGGCCAGCGGCGCGGCGGTCATGATCCGGTTTCGGAAAGATCAGGGCCAGCAGGAAGACAGGGAAGGCGAGTTGGGTTCGAGTGCGGGGGCGCTTGAGAAACAGCTCGACAGGCAAAGCCGCGACCGGCCGGAACAAGGCCGGCGCGGCTTTTGCCTTTTTGCTCCAGAGATGCTCCGCAGGCCTAATCGAGCGCCGCCAATGCGCCTAGACAGGCCACACGAAGGATGAAATTGTCCGGCCTCTCTGGAAGAAGCGTGGCCGGGGCGGCCGCGCGTGAGTGGAGGAGTCATACCGCAATGAAAAAATTAAGTATTTTGAACGCGGCCATTTTCGGCCTGATGATGAGCGCGCCGGTCGCCTATGCCGACGACATCACCTTTTCGGTGGTCGGTCCGATGACCGGACAGCTCGCCACCATTGGCGATCAGTTCAAGCAGGGCGCGCAGGCTGCCGCCGACGCGATCAATGCTGCCGGCGGTGTCGACGGTCGCCAGATCAAGCTCGATATCGAGGATGACCAGTGCGACCCGAAGCAGGCGGTTTCGGTCGCCAACCGTATCGTCGCCAATGGCGTCAAGTTCATCGACGGCCACGCTTGCTCGGGTTCGAGCATTCCGGCTTCCGCCGTCTATGCCGAAGCCGGTGCCCTGATGATGAGCCCGGCCTCCTCGAACCCGGTGCTGACCGACGCCGCAGCGAAGGCCGGCTGGCCGACGATCATGCGCCTCTATACGCGTGACGATGCGCAGGGTGCCTTCATCGGCCCCTGGATCGCGAAGAAGTATGCCGGCAAGAACGTCGTCATCCTGCATGACAAGAGTGCCTACGGTCAGGGCGTTGCCGATGCGGTCAAGGCCACGATGAATGCCGGCGGCCTGAAGGAAGTGGACTATGAAGGCATCAATGCCGGCGAAAAGGACTATTCGGCGCTCGTCACCAAGCTCAAGGACCTCAAGGCCGACGTTGTCTATTTCGGCGGTTACCACCCGGAGGCTGGCCTGATCCTGCGCCAGTCGGCGGAACAGGGCATCAAGTTCCAGCTGATCATGCCGGATTCGATAGCCTCGCCGGAATTCTGGCAGGTTGCCGGCCCGGCCGGCGAAGGGACCATGTTCGTCTTCCCGTCGGATCCTCAGGCAAAGCCGGAAGCCAAGGCAGCCGTCGAGAAGATCAAAGCCGGCGGTTTCGTGCCGGAAGGCTTCACGCTATTCTCCTACGCCACGATCCAGGCCTTTGCGGAAGGCATCAAGCGTGCCGGCAGCGATGATCCGGCCAAGGTCGCCGAGGCGCTGAAGAACGGGCAGCCAATCAGCACGGTTGTCGGCAATGTCACCTTCGACGAGAAGGGCGACCTCAAGAACGCCAGCTACGACATCAACCAGTGGCACGACGGCAAGTATGCGCCGATCCAGCCGTAATCGCTGCCTATATCGATGAAATGGCCGGGCTCGTCCCGGCCATTTCATTTCTGCCTGTGTGTCTTGCCATGGACATATAACGGCGGTCGACATTCTACGGCGCCTCTCTCTGTCCGGCAGGACAGGGACGCTTGGCATCCGGCAGCGAGGCTGTCAGCCTTGCATATCCTCGAACCGCACCAGCACAGTGCCGTCGGTAACCTGCGCGCCCTCGGTGGCGATCTCGGCGATCACGCCATCATGCGGCGCGGCGATGGTGTGCTCCATCTTCATCGCCTCGAGAATAAGCAGCGGTTGCCCCTTCATCACCGTATCGCCCTTTGTCGCCCGCACAAGCTTGACCAGTCCCGGCATCGGCGCGCGCAAACTGCCTGACGCCGCCGCCGCATCATCGCCTCTGGCCAACGGGTCCGGCACCGCGAACGTATAGCCGGCCGCGCCTTCGAATATCGTGATGTGGCCTGGCCAGCGGGCGAGGCGAGGAACGGCGCGAAGGTCATGCGAATTGGCGCTGTCATAGGGTGCATGGAGCGTCACCTGGGAACGCCGGTCTGGTCGTACCGAAACCCTTGCCAGAATATCGTCCTCGCCAAACTTCAGCCGGATCTGTCGTGCCATGCCATGGAAATGCGTGTAGCCGGCAAGTGACGACCATGGATCATCCGATGCCGGCAGCGCGCCCGCCCCGGAGGCCGCTATGGCCGCGGCCGCGACCGTTTCGCCGCTCGGCGGCGCAATCTCGGTCAGCGCCTGCTGGTGGCGGCCTATCAGGCCGGTATCGACGTCGCCCGCCGAAAAGTCCGGATCGGTCACCAGCGCGGCGAGGAAGGCGGTATTGACGATCGAACCGGCGACTTCGGTTCGCGCAAGCGCCGCGCCGAGTGCCTCCAGCGCAGCCGGCCTGTCCCCGCCATGCACCACCAGCTTGGCGATCATCGGATCATAATAGGGAGAAATGGCGTCGCCGGCCCGCACCCCGGTTTCGACACGCATGGCGGCCCCTTGGGGAACCATGTCGGGAAATTTCAGATGATGCAGCGTGCCGGTCGCAGGCAGAAACTCCCTTGCGGCATCCTCGGCATAGAGGCGCGCCTCGAAGGCGTGGCCGGCTAGCTTTATCTCGCCTTGCGTTTTCGGCAGCTTCTCGCCGGATGCGACCCGCAACTGCCATTCTACCAGATCAGTGCCGGTGACCATCTCGGTGACCGGGTGCTCGACCTGCAACCTCGTGTTCATCTCCATGAACCAGAAGCGGTCAGGCGTCAGGCCTTGCGAGGCATCGACGATGAATTCGATGGTGCCGGCACCGCAGTAGCTGATCGCCTTGGCGGCCTTCACCGCCGCCTCGGTCATCGCCTTGCGTAACGCCTCCGTCATGCCGGGGGCGGGGGCTTCCTCGATAACCTTCTGATGGCGTCGCTGCACCGAGCAGTCGCGTTCGAACAGATGGACGGCATTGCCGAAATTGTCGCCGAAAACCTGCACCTCGATGTGGCGCGGTTTGTCGATATATTTTTCCACCAGTACACGGTCGTCGCCAAAAGCGGATTTCGCCTCGCGTCGTGCGCTCGACAGCGCTTCGGAAAACTCGTCGGGGTGCTCGATCCGGCGCATGCCCTTGCCACCGCCGCCGGCCCGCGCCTTGATCAGCACGGGGTAGCCGATTTCGCGTGCCTTGGAGGCCAGGACCACGATCTCCTGTGCCTCGCCATGGTAGCCCGGCACGACGGGCACGCCGGCCTTTTCCATCAGCCGTTTGGCGGCATCCTTCAGCCCCATGGCGCGGATAGAGGCCGCCGACGGGCCGATGAAGGTGAGCCCCGCGGCCGCCACCTGGTCGACGAAATCAGGATTTTCCGACAGGAAGCCATAGCCGGGATGAACGGCTTGCGAGCCTGTCGCCAAGGCGGCCGCGACGATCTTGTCGCCGCGCAGATAGCTGTCGCTGACAGGCGAGGCACCGATATGTACCGCCTCGTCGGCCATCTCGACATGCAGGGATTTCGCATCGGCATCGGAATAGACGGCAACCGTGCGCACCCCCATCCTGCGCGCCGTGCGGATCACCCGGCATGCGATCTCGCCTCGGTTGGCGATCAGGATCTTTGTGAACATGAAACCTCCGTAGACTGCGTTCGCCTCGAGGAAGCAACGGCCTCACGGTATAGTTCGGCCATTTGTTCGTCGAAGCAGCAGAAGATGACGGTCTGCGGCGTCGTATTTCCGCTCAAGAAGCTGGTTACGGCGCCGACTGCAATTGCTGCCGCCTCATCCCTCGGATAGCGGTAGATGCCCGTCGAGATCGCCGGAAAGGCGACCGAGCGGCATTCCTTCTCGGCGGCGATTTCGAGCGAACGCCGATAGCAGGAGGCGAGCAACTCCGCCTCGCCCTTGCCGCCGCCCTGCCAGACTGGACCGACCGTATGGATGACGTAGCGGGCCGGCAGCCGATAGCCCTTGGTCAACTTTGCATCGCCGGTCTTGCAGCCGTTGAGCGTGCGGCATTCGGCGAGGAGTTCCGGCCCCGCCGCCCGGTGAATGGCGCCGTCGACCCCGCCGCCGCCGAGCAGCGAGGAATTGGCCGCGTTGACAATGGCGTCGACATCCAACTTGGTGATGTCGCCGACGTTAATGCGGATCCTGTCCTGCACCTCGCCCATTTCACATCCTGAACACGCCGAAGCGCGTTTCCTCGATCTCCGCGTTGAGCGCGGCCGAGAGGCTGAGCGCCAGCACCTCGCGCGTCTTGGCCGGATCGATGATGCCGTCGTCCCATAGCCTTGCGGAGGAATAGAGCGGGTGGCCTTCATGCTCGTATTTCATCAGGATCGGCTTCCTGAACTTCGCTTCTTCCTCAGCGCTCCATTCGCCGCCCTTGCGCTCGATACCCTCGCGCTTGACCATGGCCAGCACCGTCGCCGCCTGCTCGCCGCCCATCACCGAAATGCGGGCGTTCGGCCACATCCACAGGAAGCGGGGCGAATAGGCGCGCCCGCACATGCCGTAGTTGCCGGCGCCGAACGAGCCGCCGATGATCACGGTGACCTTGGGCACGCGGGCGGTGGCGACTGCCATCACCAGCTTGGCGCCGTCCTTGGCGATGCCGCCTGCCTCATATTTGCGCCCCACCATGAATCCGGTGATGTTCTGTAGGAACACCAGCGGGATTTTGCGCTGGCAGCACAGCTCGATGAAGTGCGCGCCCTTCAGCGCGCTTTCGGAAAACAGCACGCCATTGTTGGCGATGATACCGACCGGCATGCCGTGAAGATGGGCAAAGCCGGTGACGAGCGTGGTGCCGTAATACTGCTTGAACTCATCGAACTCCGAACCGTCGACGAGGCACGCGATCACCTCGCGCACGTCATAGGGCTGGCGCAGATCCGTCGGCACGATGCCGTAGATCTCATCTGCCGGATGAAGCGGGGGAATCGGTTTCTGCACGGCAACGCTTACGGTCTTGTTCCGATTGAGGTTCTTGATGATGCGCCGGCAGATGGCCAGCGCATGTTCGTCGTCGAGCGCGTAGTGGTCGGCGACGCCGGAGAGCCGTGTATGGACGTCGGCGCCGCCGAGATCCTCTGCGCTGACATCCTCGCCGGTGGCGGCCTTCACCAGCGGGGGGCCGCCGAGGAAGATGGTCGCCTGGTTGCGCACCATGATCGTCTCGTCCGACATTGCCGGCACATAGGCGCCGCCCGCCGTACACGAACCCATGACACAGGCGATCTGCGGGATGCCTGAGGCAGACAGGTTGGCCTGGTTGTAGAATATGCGCCCGAAATGCTCGCGGTCGGGAAACACCTCGTCCTGGTTGGGCAGGTTGGCGCCGCCGCTGTCGACCAGGTAGACGCAAGGTAGATTGTTCTGCAGCGCGATCTCCTGCGCGCGCAGATGCTTCTTCACCGTCAGCGGGTAATAGGTGCCGCCCTTCACCGTGGCGTCATTGACGACGACCATCACTTCCGTGCCTTCGACGCGCCCGATACCGGCGATGATGCCGGCGGAGGGAATGTCCTCGCCATACATCGACCATGCGGCGAACTGGCCGATCTCGAGAAAGGGCGACCCGGTGTCGAGCAATTGCGCCAGCCGCTCGCGCGGCAGCAGCTTGCCGCGCGCGACGTGTCGCTCGCGCGCCTCTTCCGAGCCACCGCGCTCGACGCTCGCGGCCTTTTCCGCAATATCGGCGACCAGCGCCCGCATGCATTCGGCATTGGCACGGAAGGTATCGGAGGAAGGGGATATCTGGGTCTGGAGGACAGCCATGCTATACCCCCTCTGCCATGATCTCGCGGCCGATCAGCCATCGCCGGATTTCGCTGGTGCCGGCACCGATTTCGTAGAGCTTGGCGTCGCGCAGCAGCCGGCCGGTCGGATAATCGTTGATGTAGCCGTTGCCGCCCAGAAGCTGGAGCGCGTCAAGCGTCATCTGCGTCGCTTTTTGGGCGGCAAACAGAATGCAGCCTGCGGCGTCCTTGCGGGTGGTCTGGCCGCGGTCGCAGGCGGCGGCGACCGCGTAGACATAGGCGCGCGCGGCGTTCATCGTCGTGTACATGTCGGCGAGCTTGCCTTGCACCAACTGGAATTCCCCGATCGCCTGGCCGAACTGCTTGCGCTCATGCACATAGGGCACCGCGACGTCGAGACACGCGGCCATCAGGCCGATCGGGCCACCGGCCAGCACCGTGCGCTCATAGTCGAGACCAGACATCAGCACCTCGACGCCACACCCTTCCTCGTGCAGCACGTTGTCGAACGGCACCTCCACATTATCGAAAACCAGTTCGCCGGTGTTGGAGCCGCGCATGCCGAGCTTGTCGAGCTTTTGCGCGACCGAAAATCCGGCAAAGGCCTTTTCGACGATGAAGGCGGTGATACCGCGGGCATGGCGCTCCGGATCGGTCTTGGCATAGACCACCAGCGTCTCGGCGTCCGGGCCGTTGGTGATCCACATCTTGGTGCCGTTGAGCACGTACCGGTCGTTGCGCTTTTCGGCGCGCAGCTTGAGCGAGACGACGTCGGAGCCGGCGCCGGGCTCCGACATGGCTAGCGCGCCGACGCGCTCGCCCGAGCAAAGCGGCGGCAGGAATTTCTCCTTCTGCGCCGGCGTTGCCCAGCGGTTGATCTGGTTGACGCAGAGATTGGAGTGGGCGCCGTAGGACAGGCCGACCGAGGCCGAGGCCCTTGAGATCTCCTCGACCGCGATCACGTGGGCGAGGTAACCCATGCCGCCGCCGCCGAACTCCGGATCGGCGGTGATGCCGAGGAGGCCGAGATTGCCGAGTTCCGCCCACAGATGCGCCGGGAATTCGTTCGAGCGGTCGATTTCCGCCGCGATCGGCGCGATCCTGTCCTGGGCGAAGCGCCGCACCAGCTCGCGCAATGCCTCGATATCCTCGTCATGCCCGAAGCTGAGCGTGTTCGTGTACATCCGGTTCCTCCTGCCGCATGACCCCCGAAAATCGACTTGGATTTTCGGAAAGGATCATGCGCGAAACTAAAATCCCACGGCGTCGTTTGCGCGTCCAAACGGACGTGCGGCGCTGTACGTGTCGATCCTCGCGCCGACGAGCCGCATCGTCATCGAAAGATATGTCGCCGTGACTTCTGCGATCGACAGCCGCTCGCCCGGCCGGAACCAGACGATGACACCGGTCATCATCTGGATCAGCGCCATGGCGGTGAGGCCGGTATCTTCGACGACGAACACGCCTGCCTCGGCGCCGTCACGCAGAATGGTGCGCAGTTCCTTCTCATAGGCCGTGCGCATCCGCAGTATCTGCGTCAGTCTTTCGGGCGACAGGCTGCGCAGCTCCATGTTCGAAACATGCGTCGCATGGCGGCGGGCGATGTGGAAGGCGATGTGGTTCTCGACATAGGCCGAAAGCCGGCTTGCCGGATCGGCATCGGCTGGCCGTGCGGCGTTCCAGGCTGCGATCAGCTCCTCCATATGCTCGCGCATCAGCGTGAACAGCAAATCCTCCTTGGTCGGGAAATAGCGATAGAGCGCGGCCGCCTGCACGCCGACTTCGGCCGCCAGCTGGCGCATCGACATCGCCTCATAGCCGAGCTGTGCGATCAGGTTGACCGCCGCCTCGCGGGCTGCCGCCTCGGTCTTCCCGCCATCGGATCCTGTCGTGCGCGCCAAAAGAACCTCCCTTGTTGCGAATTAATAAAACGAACGTTCAATTAATTCAAGAGGTATGCCGAAGCCGCATCAGGCATCGATCCGGAAGCCGGTAACAGGATTGCTGGATACCGCATCCTCGACGTCAATCCCGGAAACGGACGCTCCCGGCGGTCCTTTCCAAAGCCGGCCGATCATGGTCGAGACGGCTTCGCCTGTGCCGGCAATCTCGGCGGTCACCGAGCCATCCGCTTCATTGCGCACCCAGCCCGTAAGCCCAAGGCTGGCGGCCTGGCTTCGGACCCAGATCCTGTAGCCGACGCCTTGCACCTTGCCGTGGGCCCGCACACGCACTGCCTTGCGATCGTCAGCCATTGCGTCTCTCCCGAGGCTCGTCTGCTGGAATCTGGCGCAGGCGACGGGGAATGCAACAGGCCGGTCGAAACGAGGATGGAGGGGGCCCGAGTCGAACTCGAATTTAATTGACTCAGTCCACTAAATTTCTCACACTGCGACGATCATAATCCAGGGCTGAACGCAGATGCTGGACCAACGCAGTGCTTTGGTGGCCGATATCAGGCACTTCAACCGTTTTTACACCCGCACTGTCGGTCTTCTCGACGAGACCTTGACGCAGAGCCCGTTCACGCTCACCGAGGCGCGTGTTCTGTTCGAGCTTGGCCACCGGGATCGCCCGGCAGCGGCGGAAATCGCCGGCGAGCGCGGCTTCCTTTCGGAAGCATTCGACATCGACATCGGCCCGGCCGCTTCCGACATCGCCAGGCAGCTGCGTCTCGACCCCGCCTATCTGACGCGCATCCTGCGAAAATTCGCCGGAGAAGGCCTGACCGAAACCCGGACCGATCCGGTCGACCGGCGAAGGCGTATTCTGTCGCTGACGGCAAGGGGACGGGCCGCCCTTGCCGGTTTGCAGGCTGCGGCGGACCGCGACACTTCCCGGCTTATCGAGAACCTGCCCGACCACCGCTTGGCCGAACTCGGCGACGCCTTGCGCAAGGCAGCGGAGCTGCTGGGCGATCCGGCGGCTGAAGGCCAGGCGGCGCCCCCCGTCGTGACGTTGCGTCCGCATCGCGTCGGCGACATTGGCTGGGTGGTTCAGCGTCAGGCCCAGCTCTATGCCGAGGAATATGGCTGGAGCATCGAGTTCGAAGCCTTGGTTGCCGAAATCGGAGCCGACTTCATCCGCAATTTCAAGCCAGGGCGCGATTTCTGCTGGATCGCCGAACGCGCCGGCCTCCCGCTTGGCGCGGTGTTTCTGGTCCACCAGGACGACGAGGTCGCGAAACTGCGGCTGCTGCATGTCGAGGCTGCGGCGCGCGGGTTGGGCATCGGCAAGCGCCTGGTTGCGGAATGCGTGAACCAGGCGCGCGCCTGCGGCTACATCAAGCTCGTTCTGTGGACGAATGACATTCTGGTCGCCGCCCGCGCGATTTATGAGCGCGCCGGGTTCAGACTGATCTCACAGGAGCGCCATCACAGTTTCGGCAAGGAACTCACCGGCCAGAACTGGGAGCTCGATCTCTAACGGGCCGGCAAGTGTCGCCGCTATGGCAACGCTCGTTCAGTTTCCACGGGCGGCGGCCAGTGCGCCGGGCAGTTCCTCGGCAAAAATGTCGAGCTCGTGGTCCAGTCCGACGCTGACGCGGATGCAACGATCGAGCCCCGGCGCCATCGGCTTGCGGATGAAGACGTCGCGCGCCAACAGGCCTTGCAGGATCTTCAGCGCGAAAGCGCCGTCGCGGCCGCAATCGATGGTAACGAAATTGGTCGCCGACGGCAGCGGCGTCAGCCCGTTCTGTTCGGCTATCTGCGCGATGCGCCGGCGCCCTGCCGCCACCCGCGCCACCACTGAATCCAGATAATCCTGGTCGGCGAGCGCCTCGACGCCCGCCACCTGCGCCATACGGCTGACGCCGTAGTGATTGCGGATCTTCTCGAAATCGCTGATCACCTGGGCCTCGGCGACCGCATAGCCGCAGCGTATGCCGGCAAGCCCGTAAGCTTTCGAAAAGGTCCGCATGCGGATGACGTTCGGCCGCGAGACGTCGATGGGCGGCAGTGCTGAGGCCGGCCCCAATTCACCATAGGCTTCGTCGAGCACGAGCATGGTGGTTTCCGGCAGCGCTTCGATGAAGCGCGTCAGCTCGGCCGCTTCCCACCAGCTCCCCATGGGGTTGTCCGGATTGGACAGATAGACCAGCGGCGCTTTCTCCCTGGCGGCCGCAGCCAGCAGCCCTTCCAAATCCTCGTGGTCGTTCGCATAGGGCACGGTGACAAGAAGCCCGCCGACACCGGCAATGTGGAAGTTGAAGGTGGGATAGGCGCCGAGTGAGGTGACCACCGCATCGCCAGGCGCCACATACATGCGCGCCACCAGACCAAGCAGGCCATCGATGCCTTCGCCGACCACGACGTTCTCGACCTTCAGATTATGATGCGCGGCCGCGGCCACCTTCAGGTCGTGATTGTCCGGATCGCAATACATCCACATGTCGCGCGCGATCTCGGCCATCCGGGCGATGACGCGCGGCGACGGCCCGAAGCTGCTCTCATTGGCGCCGATGCGGGCGCGGAATGCACGCCCGCGCTCGCGCTCCTGCGCTTCGGGGCCGACAAACGGCACGGTCGACGGAAGCGCGGCAACGAGCGGCATAAGGGGAGGGCGCAGACGCATGGCAAAAGCTCGCGTGAGGGAAGGGGCTTCTTGCTAGCGCGCTCAACGGGCGGGTGCAAGTTGCGCGAGCCCGCATCCGCGATGCTGGATTTTTCATTCTTTAGCGAGGCGCAATGAACAATCGTTTGCCGCTCGATCATAACCCCAATGAAAAACCCGGCGGTTGCCCGCCGGGTTTCGATATTCGAAGCGATAGCTGTTAGAACGAGCGCTGGAAGCGGAGCATGCCGCCGACGCTGTTCTTCTTATCGGCAGGTGTAAACGACGGGTTGACGAAGCCAGCATCGTCAAACCGTCCGGCATGGAGGTAGTCGACTTCGGCCGTGACGGTGAAGCCGGGAACGACGTCATAAGCAACGTTCGCCGCAACGCCGACGTTCTTCCAGTCGTCAGCAGACACTTGAAGGTTGAACGAGGTCTTCTCGTTGAACTTGTAGGTGCCGCCGCCCCAGACTGCCCAGTTGCCGCCCCACGCCTTGTAGAAGCCGCGGCCATGGGCTTCGACAAAATTGCCGGCGTCGTCGTTGAGGTTGTCATCGGTGCCGTAGCCGCCCATGATGAACAGCGACAGTGCGTCGCTGACATTGACGTCCAAGCGAACCTTGCCGGCAACTTCTTCGTAATTGCTGTCATAAGCGACGACGCCGGTGATGGCGCCCCAGCCCTGCGTGTACTTCACGCCGCCGACGACATGCGGAACATAGCTGTCGATCGTGTCGGTACCGGTGCCTTCTTCGAGCGAGACCACGGCCGAGAAGCCGTTGCCGGCATCGAAGTAGTACTGGACGACGTTGGTGTCGAAGTCACCATAAGGAACCAGCGTATCCTGGATGACGTTGCCGGCGTAGCCGACGAACGTATCGAAGGCCGATTCGTCCTTACCGACGCGCAGGCCACCGAGCTGGATCCAGGCGAAGTTCAGCGAGACGTCCCGGTTGTGGGCGGCGTTGATCGGCTCGTCGAAGGCATTGTCGTCGCCGAAGTTGAAGCGGGTCTCGGTGTAGGTTTTCAACGTGCCGAGCTCGGTTTCCTGGCCGGTCCAGGTCTTAAGCGTGAAGCGCGTGTTCTTGTAGTAGGTGTTGTGGTCGTCACCGTCCTGGTGATCGGCAGCCTTCGCACCGTCGAACGAGCCGGTGTCGCCCACGCCGATGTCGTAACGGACATAGCCGCCGACGCGCAGGCAGGTCTCGGTGCCGGGGATGTAGAAGTAGCCAGCGCCGTAGACGTCGCAAATCTTGACGTATTCAGCGGGCTCCGGCTCGGCGACGACGACGGCGTCGGCGGCGCGCGCACCGGAAACTGCGATCAGGGCCGCAGCGGAGCCGAGAAGAAGGCTCTTGATGTTCATTTTCTGACCTCCAGTCAGAATCGAACGAAACAACCGTTTTGGTGGTGCGTGTTTTTGCAGCAAACAATTGGTATTGCTGCGTCTTTCTGGGAATCCCTGGATTTTTCACAAAGGAAGGGGCATTCACCACAGACGTTTGCTGGCGAAGGCGTGCCCGGAACCGGATTTGAGATAACGCTCAAATGAAGTCGCCTTGGCTTGATTCGAGAACGCCACATAGGTGACGATCTGCCATGGCAGGAACTTGGATGTATGACTGGATTTTCCGTCATTGTGCTCGGCAAGCCGTCGCTTCAGGTCGGACGTGATGCCGACATAACGCTCACCGTCGGCAGTCTTGCTTTCCAGCAGGTATACATACCACACGACCGGCCCTCCTTTGCCAAGGCTTCGGAGGGCATCCTGCTTCGCGCTGAGGGTATTGCCAATCCTGCTTTTGCAAGCTTGCGGCCCTCCTTCGCCGAGGCTTCGGAGGGCATCCTGCTTCGCGCTGAGGTCTGGTCTGGGCTTGTCCTGCGAAGCTCGAAGAGCGAAGCAGGATGGCGGAGAGGATGGGATTCGAACCCACGAGAAGCTTTTGACCTCTACTCCCTTAGCAGGGGAGCGCCTTCGACCACTCGGCCACCTCTCCGTTGCGCCGCTGGATAAAGAAAAGCGCCGGCACAATCAACAAGCCCCAGCCAATATCTCGGAAAAAGAAGCCATTATACGGAAAAATAAGAACGCACCGGCCTGCGGCCTTCCGCGATGCGGCGGTTCTGCGGCGATTCCCTGGCTGGCGGCTCAAGGCCTCGCCATGATTCCGTCAGCCGATCGCCGGATTCGCCCGTAAACAAGGGGCTGGGGCGGGCCGAAGGTTAATGAGAGCTTTCTGAGTGAGGCCAAATCGTGTCATTTGTGCAACAACGCTGGGGGATAGCAGCCGCACAGCCCTTTCGCCGGTACGATCGTGGTTGAACCCCGTCTGCTCATGGGTAATGTCGATTTCGAAGGAGCGGCGCGGTGCGCATCTTTTTCGGTAGTGGGGATGGGGCAGGGAACGCTGTCCTTCAGCAAAGAATACCCAGACCCGTTTTTTAACTTTTGACTGGAGGTCAGAAAATGAACATCAAGAGCCTTCTTCTCGGCTCCGCTGCGGCCCTGATCGCAGTTTCCGGTGCGCGCGCCGCCGACGCCGTCGTCGTCGCCGAGCCGGAGCCCGCTGAATACGTCAAGATTTGCGACGTCTACGGCGCTGGCTACTTCTACATCCCCGGCACCGAGACCTGCCTGCGCATCGGCGGCTACATCCGTTATGACATCGGCGGCGGCGACGTCGGCACGTTCAACGGTTCGAAGACTGCGGACCACCAGGACGGCTCGGTAAATGATGCCTGGCACAAAAATGCCCGCTTCACGCTGAAGACCTGGACCGGCCAGGAAACCGAGCTCGGCACCTTGAAGACCTACACCGAGACCCGCTTCAACTTCGGCAACGACAACGCAATCGAGCCGTTCAACACCGCCCATAACAAGGACGTCTCGCTGAACTTCGCCTGGATCCAGCTCGGTGGTCTCCGCGTTGGTAAGGACGAATCGGCCTTCGATACGTTCGTCGGCTACGCCGGCAACGTGATCCAGGATACGCTGGTTCCTTACGGCGATTTCGACACCAACGTCGTCCAGTACTACTTCGACGCTGGCAACGGCTTCTCGGCCGTGGTCTCGCTCGAAGAAGGCGCGGGCGTTGTCGGCACGATCGACAGCTACGTTCCGCATGTCGTCGGCGGTCTGAAGTGGACGCAGGGCTGGGGCGCCATCAGCGGTGTCGTCGCTTATGACAGCAACTACGAAGAAGTTGCCGGCAAGGTTCGCTTGGACGTGAACGTCAACGACGCACTGTCGCTGTGGGTCATGGGCGGTTACGGCACCGATGACAACCTCAACGACGACGCCGGCAATTTTGTCGACGCCCATGGTCGCGGTTTCTACAAGCAGTGGGGCGGCAACTGGGCTGTCTGGGGCGGCGGTACCTACAAGTTCAACGAGAAGACCTCGTTCAACGCGCAGGTGTCGTATGACGATTGGAAGAACCTGGGCATCGCGGCGAACATCGCCTACGACGTCGTCCCGGGCTTCACGGTCACGGCCGAAGTCGACTACCTCAATGCAGGCAGGTTCGACGACGCCGACTTCTCCAACTGGACCGGCGCCGACAAGAAGAGCAGCATCGGCGGTATCCTCCGCTTCCAGCGCTCGTTCTAAGGGCTGGTTCCATACAGGTGAAATCCAGCCCGGGCGCATCAACGCCCGGGCTGTTTTTGTTTCGTGACTGGATCAAGGCAAACAGAAGGAACAGGGGGTAACGGTAGCTGAATAGAGTCCGTGGGATGGTTTCGTGGGATCCGCTGATGGCGGATGAAATCACAACTGCGTGATTCAAATCTCTTGAAAGGACGCTCCCAAGCGGATAGGGCTGAATCTATCCCACTCGGGGGTGTGGCAAATGATGACGACCGAAGCGATTCAAGAGGGCGAGCCCTCCGATCATTTTTCGATGTTTTCTTCTCAGAACTCAAAGTTTAACTACACCTACAATAGGATACGAGAAGTAAAATCGCATAGGGTTGGAGATCTTTTTTCAGCATATCGAGATATATTGTGGGATGATGGGCGACATAAATACAATGTCAGCTCGTTCATCGGCGAGATAGACGAGATTCTGCTCGGGGAGCGTTTCAGCGCCTTTGACCAGAGTACCCTGGACAACCTTATCGGCACCTTGCGCCAGCGCGGCAACAGCAACGCAACCATCAATCGGAAGATGGCTGCCCTCAGCAAACTGCTGCGCAAGGCCTACAAGATGGGAGATATCCACAGCCTGCCCGAGTTCCGCCGCCAGAAGGAGCGGTCGGGACGGATTCGTTTCCTTGAAAGGGACGAGGAGGCCAGGCTGTTTGCTGCCATCAGGAGCCGCAGCGAGGATGCCTACCGGCTTTCCGTCTTCCTGGTCGACACTGGCTGCCGCCTTGGCGAGGCGCTCGGGCTGATCTGGAACGACATCCAGGAGCATCGCGTCTCCTTCTGGATCACCAAGTCCGGCCGCAGCCGCACCATTCCGATGACCGAGCGTGTCAAGGAAGTGATCAAGCTGCCTCCCGGCGAAGGCCGTCGGCCGAAAGGCCCGTTCACCACATTCAGCCAGGCTCAATACCGTGCCATCTGGAACGATGCGAAGGCCGAAGTCGGTCTGGCCGCCGACGATCAGGTGGTGCCGCACATTCTGCGCCATACCTGCGCCTCGCGTCTTGTTCAGGGCGGTATCGACATCAGGCGCGTGCAGATGTGGCTCGGCCACCAGACCCTGTCGATGACGATGCGCTATGCGCATCTGGCCACCAATGACCTCGACGGCTGCGTCACCGTGCTGGAAGTACCCCGGTCTGGCGGCGTCGACAGCATGAAGGCAGCGCCCGAACCGTCGCCTCGTGCTGCGGCGCGCGGTGCGTCAGACGAACCGCCTGCCGTGAAGACCCCGGCTAAGGCAATGAAGAAGGCCTCAAAGTCCCGATAAGTTCACGCTTTGAAGACGCTGTGGACAACCAATTCCGTGGATCTCCCGATCTGCGGGTTATTCGAGGCATGCTATTCCGGCTTCGGAACCTACCTTGGTCGCCCTGCTGTCGTTTGCCTCGCCGGCAACGGTTTTTAAAGGCGAGTCGGCAGCCGCTCGGCTCTGTCGAGGAAAGCGGCGATGTCGCCCGGCAAGGTTCCGGTTTCGAGAAAAGGGGCGTGACCCTGGCCTTCGACGGTGATCGTCTGCATTGCCGGATGGCGCTCCCGCATCTGCCGCTGTGTGCCCACCGACAGCAAACTCGAATTGGCGCCGCGTATGGCGAGCATGGGAAGGGCCGACAGGGCGTCGAATTGCGGCCACAGCGCCGGCAGCGGCTGCGTCAGGTCGAGATTTGCAACCGTGTCGACCAGCTTCGGGTCGAAATCCGGCAGCAGGCCCTGATCCGTTTCGCGGTAGAGCGCCAGCACCATGCGCTCCCAGTCCGCATCGGCGAGCGCTGAAAAATCCCGGCCGTGAACGCGGCGCTGGGCTGCCACTGCTTCGGCGAAGGTCTTCGGCTTCGGTTTGCGTTCGAGATACGACTGGATATGGGCAAGGCCGGCCGGCTCGATCACCGGTCCGATATCGTTCAGCACGATCGCTTTCAATATGGCCGGCCGCAGCGCACCCAGGACGTGAATGATCAGGCCGCCGCGCGAGGTGCCGACGAAGGCGGCTTCCTCGATTCCCAATGCCGCCAGTCCGGCAAGAATGTCGCCGGCTTCGACGCCGACATTGTAGCGGCTGACATCGGGATCATAATCGGACTGCCCGCGGCCGCGATAGTCAAAGGCGACGACCTTGCGTGGGCTTCCCGCTTTGCCGGCCAAATAGAGCGCGAGTTCGTGGAAGTCGCGTGCATTGCGGGTGAGCCCGGGCAGACAGACGACTGGCCAATGTCGCGAATTTGCGTCGCCATAGATCCGGGCATGGAGCTTCAGCCCATTGGGTCCCGCGTAGAAGAAATCGGAGAAACCTTCGCTCGCCATTGGAATGCTGCCCCTTGCTCTCGCCGGATGGTCCGTCTGCTACAGGCGAGGGAAGGGATGGTCAAATGGAGCAGTTACTTCTCCTCTTGCGGGCCGAAGGTGGCGAGGCCCTTCACTCAGCCAAGGCGAGTAGATCCGCGCGAGGCCAACTCCTCTCGCAAGGAAACGAAAGCCGTCAACTTCGCCCGTTCACAAGATCTCCCACAATGTCATACTTGCCGGAAATGCGCATTTTGTAGACCTCGTAGTTCTCCATCACGCGCTGTACGTAACTTCTTGTTTCCGTGTAAGGAATCCGTTCGATCCAGTCGACGACAGCGTCGATGTCCTTGCCGCGCGGATCGCCGTATTTCGCCACCCATTGGGCAGCGCGGCTGGGGCCGGCATTGTAGCCGGCGAAGGTCAGCACATAGGAGCCGTTGAAGCGGTCGAGCTGCTGGCCGAGGAAGGCTGAGCCCAGCGTCGCATTGTAGCCGGCATCGGTGGTCAGGCGTGCCTGAGAGAATTGCAGCCCGGCCTTCTTCGCCAGTTGCTTGGCGGTTGCCGGCATCAGCTGCAGCAGCCCGCGCGCGCCGGCGCTCGATATGGCGGCGATGTTGAATTCGCTTTCCTGGCGGGCGATGGCATAGGCCAGCGCCTTGCCCGAACCGGAAATATCGGCGCTATCGGGGATGACCCCCAAAGGATGCGACAGCGCGCCGACGTCGATGCCACGCGCGCCGGCGATCTTGCCGATCTTGAGCGACATGAAGTGGTTGCCCTGCTTTTCCGCCAGCACGGCCAGCAGCGCCAGTTCGCCCGGGCTGGTCAACTGTCCTGCAAGGTCACGATAGAGCGTCTCGGCATAGCGGTCGTAGCCCGCCTCCTGCAACCGCTTGATGGCGGCGACGGCTTCGCGGCCGACGAAACTCTGGCGATCGGCGGCGCTCGGCGTGGGATAGGCGATGTTCAGCGCCGGGCGACCAATGCGCTCGGCGGCGAGCTGGCCGTAGAATGTCGTGCCGTAGGCCGCCGCGCGCGCAAAATAATCCTTTGCGTTACCCGGGCCACCAACTTCGGCGGCGCGGCCGAGCCAGTAATAGGCGCGCGACAATGTCATCGGTCCCTGGGCAAGGTCGGCGATGCGCGCGAAATGGGTTGCCGCAAGCCTGGGATCGTTCAGGCCGCGCAGAGCGTACCAGCCGGCATGGAATTCGGCTTCGGCGGCGTTCGCGGTGCTTTCGGCCGCATGCATGGCGACGATCTTGTAGGCAGCCTTCATGTCACCCTTGTCGACCAGCTCGCGCGACAGTACCCGGCGCTCCACCCACCAGGCATCCGGGTCGACCAGCGCTTCGCGATCCGTCGGCGCCTTCATCACGATGGCGGCGGCGTCGGCAATATTGTCTTGCTTGCGCAGATATTCGGCTTGCGCGAAGAAATAGCCGGCCGAACGCTGTGAAGGCGGTACCGCCTTGAGCAGCTTGGGGGTGTTCTTGTCGCCCTTGTCGGCCGCCGCCCAGGCGGTGGCCAGTTGCTCCGCTTGCGCCGGGCCGGCGACGCGCTGCGCCGCGCCGACCCGGTCGGCGTAGAACATGCGCTCCATGCGGAATCGGTGATCGGCGGCCGGGATCAGCCCGCCGAACTCCTTGATCAGCGCTGTCTCGTCCTTGGCCTCCAGGATCGCGGTGCGCCAGAACGGCACCAGCACCGAACGCGCCGCCTCTGCCTTGCCCAGCGCCATATAGGCGCGGGCAAGAAGCATCACGCCTTCGAATGTCTGCGGCTGGCTGCCGTCGAACGCCTGCACAACGATGTCGGGGGCGGGGTTCTCGCGATAGAGTGCGCGTTCGCTGTTCTTGCGCAGCGCGGTTGTCCCCGGCCAGTTGGGCAACATCTTCGCTGCGGCCGCGATGTCGCCGCTCGGCACCTTGTCGCCGCCATAAAGCGCGATTGCCCAGGCAAGGATGTGCTGGTCGAGCGAACGGGCGGGAAGGGCATCGCGCGCGGCGCGGGCACCGGGAATGTCGCCCGCCGCCAGTGCGTCCAGACCGCTCTTCAACTGCACGACGCTGTCAGAGAGGGCCGTATCGCGTGGACCCGCATCTTGCGAGCCTTGCATGCCGGGTATCGGGATGGCCGATGTCAACTGCACGTCGACGCTGCCGCCGATCGCCATCTCCGGCATCAGCGCGACGACCGCGCCCAGGAGCGCGAAAAGATGAGGCCGCCTAGTCGGCATCGTTCAGCCTTTACACATCACCAGCAGGCGCGAAAGCTTCGCGACCCGGACCAGACCGTAAACTTAGGTCATGAAGGGCCAGTTAACAAAAGGTTATCGAGGCCGTTCGAATTGCGTTTGCTGGCAGAATGGCAATGCTTGCCGCGCAACCATGTCGAGACTATGGTGCGCCGCCTCGCTTTCGGTTAGAAGGCGCGACATTAAGACCAGAGACGAAAATACCCATGCATATCGCCCAGAAGTGGCTACCGGTTTCGGGATAACGATATGCGTGAACAAAGAAGTCCCAAGGAGTTGGACGACATGCTGAGAGGCTCGCTGACCGCGCTCGTGACACCGTTCGAAAAGAGCGGGCGTTTCGACGAGAAAGCCTTTCGCGCCTTTGTCGACTGGCAACTTGCGGAGGGCACGACAGGCCTTGTTCCCGTTGGCACCACCGGCGAGTCGCCGACGCTGTCGCATGACGAGCATCGTCAGGTGGTCAAGGTCTGCATCGAGGCGGCCAGGGGCCGCGCTCCGGTCGTCGCCGGCGCTGGCTCCAACAACACCGCGGAAGCGATCGGCTTGGTCCAATATGCCGAACAGGCAGGCGCCGATGCTGCACTTGTCGTCACTCCCTACTACAACAAGCCGACGCAGCGCGGGCTCTATGAGCACTTCGCCGCCATCGCCAGGGCAACCAAGCTGCCGATCATCATCTACAACATCCCGCCGCGGTCGGTCATCGACATGATGCCGGAGACGATGGGCCGGCTGGCGCACGACTTCAAGAATATCGTCGGCGTCAAGGACGCGACCGGCAAGGTCGAACGGGTTTCCGAGCAGCGTATGACCTGCGGCAAGGATTTCATCCAGCTTTCCGGCGAAGATGCATCCGCGCTCGGCTTCAACGCGCATGGCGGTGTCGGCTGTATCTCGGTGACGGCCAACGTCGCGCCGCGGCTTTGTGCTGAATTCCAGGAGGCGACGCTGTCCGGCGACAGCGCCAAGGCGCTGGAATTGCAGGATCGCTTGCTGCCGCTGCACAAGGCGATCTTTATCGAACCCGGCGTGTCCGGCGCTAAATATGCGCTTTCGAAGCTCGGCAAGGTCGAGAACGTGCTGCGTTCGCCGCTGGTCACGGTCGAACAGTCGACGGCCGAAAAGATCGACGCGGCGATGAAGCACGCCGGCTTGATAAATTAGGGATGAGGCGCCACCTCTCCGCATTATGAATCAAGTCAGAAAAGCCGATCCCAACAACAAGACCGTTGCGGAAAACCGCAAGGCGCGGTTTTCCTATGAGGTGCTCGACACGATCGAGGCCGGCCTGGTGCTGACCGGCACCGAGGTCAAGTCGCTGCGCCAGGGCCAGGCCAACATCCAGGACAGCTATGCCTCGGTCGAGGGCGGCGAGATCTGGCTGATCAACTCCTATCTACCGGAATATCTGCAGGCCAACCGCTTCAACCACGAGCCGCGCCGGCGCCGCAAACTGCTGCTCAACAAGCGCGAGATGGCCAAGCTGTCGCAGAGCGTCGACCGCGAAGGCATGACCCTGGTGCCGCTGAAGATCTATTTCAACGACCAGGGCCGGGCCAAGCTGCTGCTCGCCGTCGGTCGCGGCAAGAAGCTGCACGACAAGCGCGAGACGGAAAAGCAGCGCGACTGGTCGCGTGAGAAGGGCAGGCTCTTGAAGGAGCGCGGGTGACAGCCATCAGGCGGCAGCCAAGCGGATAAGTGTTTGGCTTTCAGGGTTCTAGCCAAGGAGCCAGAATACCGGAGGGGACAGTCTTGAAGAACCGGATCATCCTCTGGGGATCGGTCAGCCTGGTTTTTGCAATCCTCATGATCGCTGGCGGCTTCTTCTATTTCCATGCGTTTTCTCCGGATCGCGGCAAATATCCTGTCAGGGGCATCGACGTTTCGCATCATCAGGGCCGGATCGACTGGCGGCGCGTTGCCGCCGCCGACGTCGCCTTTGCAGTCATCAAGGCGACCGAGGGCGGCGATCATGTCGACGATGCCTTTGCCACCAATCTGCGCGAGGCTCGTGCTGCCGGGCTCGCTGTCGGCGCCTATCACTTTTTCACCTTCTGCCGGCCGGGCGCCGACCAGGCGAAGAATTTCATCGCCGTGGTGCCGCACGACCAGCCTTTGCTGCCGCCGGTTGTCGACATCGAGTTCGGCGGCAATTGCCCGCAGCGTCCTTCGCCCGAACAACTCGACACCGAACTCCAGGCCTTCCTCGGTCCCGTTGAAGCCGCCTTTGGCAAGAAGGCTATCATCTATCTGACCGACGATGCAGCAACGGCCTATGCAGGACAGATCGCCGCCCGTCCGCTTTGGCTTCGCTCACTGCTGCTCGAGCCGGGTCGCGACGATTGGGTCTACTGGCAGTACCACAACAGGGGCCGCGTCGAGGGCATCGTCGGTGACGTCGACCTGAACGTCCTGCAAGGAGGTCAGGAGAAACTGTCCGCATTGTTCGCGCCGGCGTTGTAAGCCAATTCCAGACCCTACGAATCCAGGAACGCCGCAATTTCCCTGAAAACGCTGACGAACATCGCTTCGGTCAGCACGCCGGTGTTGGTGTTGTAGCGCGAGCAGTGATAGCTGGAAAACAGCGTGATGCCCCCGGCCTCCTGCCGCCCGCCATGCTTGAAGGGATAGGCGGCGACGCGCTGGCCCAGTGCCCGCACGGTCGACTGGTGCGCGATCGAACCAAGTGTCAGTATGGCCCGCAAATTGGGAAACCGTGTGATCGTCGGCACAAGGAAAGTCCGGCAGGTGGCGATCTCGGCGCCCACAGGCTTGTTCTCGGGAGGCACGCAGCGGACGGCGTTGGTGATTGCCGTTCCAACGAGCTCCAACCCATCGTCAGGCCGCGCCTTGAACTCGCCGCGCGCCAAGCCGTGCGCGATCAACGTGCCGTAGAGCAGGTCGCCGGCATAGTCGCCCGTGAAAGGCCGGCCCGTGCGGTTCGCTCCGCGCAGGCCGGGCGCAAGCCCGACGATCAGCAGCCGGACCGAATCGTCGCCTTCGGGCGGCAGGAAGGTCGGAACCGGCGCGTTGAACCACGATGGCTCGCGTTGCCGCCACTCGGCAATGAAACCGTGCAGCCGCGGACAGAGCGGGCAATCGCGATCGGGTTCCGGGGAGGCGGCCAGATGTGCGGCCAACGCAGCCGCCCTCAGTACTCGTCCTCTTCCGTCTCGGCCGGTTCGGGTCGGCGCACCGGCCTTTCGGAAGGATCGCGGCCCACCTCGTTCTTCAACGTCATCAGGTCGATGAAATGGTCGGCCTGGCGACGCAGATCGTCGGAGATCATCGGCGGCTGCGAGGCCATGGTCGAGACGATCGACACCTTGCGCCCGCGCCGTTGCAGCGCCTCGACCAGCGTGCGGAAATCGCCGTCCCCGGAGAAGATGACATAGTGGTCGACGACATCGGCCAGTTCCAGCGCATCGACGGTCAATTCGATGTCCATGTTGCCCTTGATCTTGCGGCGGCCGGTCGAGTCGGTGAATTCCTTGGCCGGCTTGGTGACGACCTTGAAGCCGTTATAGTCGAGCCAGTCGATCAGCGGCCGGATCGAGGAATATTCCTGATCCTCGACCAGGGCGGTGTAATAGTAGGCGCGCAGCAGGTAACCGCGTTTCTGGAAGCTCGACAGGAGCTTGCGATAATCGATGTCGAAACCGAGCGCGCGCGACGTGGCGTAGAGATTGGCGCCGTCGATGAACAGGGCGATCTTTTCACGGGGGTCGAACATGGAAAAATTCCTTTTCGAAATAAGCGGCCGTCAAAACGAAATGCGACTATCAGTAGGGTTCGCAATAAACCGGCTGACCTTACGCTTTTCGAAATAACGCCAGTTTTGTGGCAATCCAAGGGTGCGTTGCCGCACTGCAAGCAATTGTGATCGCCGGCTTGGTACCGGGCGCACCGGAGCTCGACTGAAACCGGTTTTGGGGGAAATCCGACAAAGCAATGACAGATCCTGCGTTCTCCGGCCCCGGCATTCCATAATGCTTGTATTTCGGCGGCGTTCGGGTTATTGACCGCGCCTGTTTTCCATTAAATCCAGGCATGAAAGGGGCAATCCATGGCCCGCGTAACCGTTGAAGATTGCATCGACAAGGTCGACAACCGCTTCGAGCTGGTGCTTCTGGCCGGCCACCGTGCTCGTCAGATCAGCCAGGGCGCGCAGATCACCGTCCCGCGCGACAATGACAAGAACCCGGTCATCGCACTGCGCGAGATCGCCGACGAGACGTTGTCGCCCGACGACCTCAAGGAAGACCTGATTCATTCGCTGCAGAAGCATGTCGAAGTCGACGAGCCCGAAGCCGATGGCGAGGCAATCGCTGATCAGACCGGCGCAGCCGTCACGGCCGCCGATACCGATGATGCCGAGGACAACATCGCCTTCGATCGCATGACCGAGGAAGACCTGCTGGCCGGCATCGAAGGCCTGGTGCCGCCGGAAAAGAGCGACGACTACTAAGACTGCTTTGCGGAGGCGCCTGGAACAAGCTTCCGGCACTTCCGTCCCGGCAGTTTCGTGGCTATCTATGACATGCGCCGTGCAGTAGTGCGGCGCATGATTCATTTCATCGCCGAGAGATTCCGCCCATGATGCGTCAGTATGAGCTTGTCGAGCGCGTCCAGCGCTACAAGCCTGACGTCAACGAGGCGTTGCTCAACAAGGCCTATGTCTATGCCATGCAGAAGCATGGCCACCAGAAGCGCGCTTCCGGCGATCCCTATTTCTCGCATCCGCTCGAAGTCGCCGCCATCCTCACCGAAATGCACATGGACGAGGCGACGATCGCCGTCGCCCTGCTGCATGACACGATCGAGGACACCACGGCGACCAGGGCCGAGATCGACGAACTGTTCGGGCCCGAGATGGGCAAGCTGGTCGAGGGTCTGACCAAGCTGAAGAAGCTCGACCTCGTCTCCAAGAAGGCCGAGCAGGCCGAGAACCTGCGCAAGCTTCTGTTGGCGATCTCGGAAGACGTGCGCGTGCTTCTGGTCAAGCTCGCCGACCGCTTGCACAATATGCGCACCCTCGACCATGTGCCGGAAGCCAAGCGCCTGCGCATCGCCGAGGAGACGATGGATATTTATGCGCCGCTGGCCGGGCGCATGGGCATGCAGGGCATGCGCGAGGAACTGGAAGAGATCGCCTTCCGCTACATCAATCCGGAAGCCTATCGCGCCGTCACCGCCAGGCTCGCCGAGATTTTCGAGCGCAACAAGGGTGTGCTGTCCGAGATCGAGAAAGCGCTGTCGGCGCTGTTCGAGAAGCATGCGATCAATGCAGGCGTCAAAAGCCGGCAGAAGAAGCCGTGGTCGGTGTTCCGCAAGATGGAGGCCAAGGCGCTCTCCTTCGAGCAATTGTCCGACATTTTCGGCTTTCGCGTCGTCGTCGACAATGTCGAGGACTGCTATCGCGCGCTTGGCGCCATCCACACCGCCTGGTCGATGGTGCCCGGCCGTTTCAAGGACTACATCTCAACACCGAAGCAGAACGATTACCGCTCGATCCACACCACCATCGTCGGGCCGTCGCGTCAGCGCGTCGAGCTTCAGATCCGCACCCGCGAGATGAACAAGATCGCCGAATATGGCGTCGCCGCCCATTCGATCTACAAGGATACCGGCGGCAAGGCGAACGGCACGGCCCATTCGATCTCGAAGGAAACCAATGCCTATGCCTGGCTGAGGCGCACGATCGAACAACTCGCCGAGGGCGACAATCCCGAGGATTTTCTCGAGAACACCAAGCTGGAACTGTTCCAGGATCAGGTGTTCTGCTTCACCCCCAAGGGCATGCTGATCGCGCTGCCGAAAGGTGCCACGCCGATCGACTTCGCCTATGCGGTTCACACCGATGTCGGCGACACCTGCGTCGGCGCCAAGGTCAACGGCCGCATCATGCCGCTGATGACGGAGCTGAAGAATGGCGACGAGGTGGAGATCATCCGCTCCAAGGCGCAGGTGCCGCCGGCCGCGTGGGAATCCGTCGTCGTCACTGGCAAGGCGCGCGCCGCCATTCGCCGCGCCACCAAGAACGCCATCCGCAAGCAGTATTCGGGTCTCGGCGCGCGCATTCTCGAACGGGCTTTCGAGCGGGCCGGCAAGAATTTCACCAAGGAAAACCTGAAGCCCGTCCTGCACCGGCTGGCGCGCAAGGACATCGAGGACGTGCTGGCGTCCGTCGGCCGCGGCGAATTGGCGTCCACCGACGTCATGAAAGCCGTCTTCCCAGATTACAAGGACGAGCGCGTCACGCCGGCGGCGCCCAAGCAGCGCGAGGAAGGCTGGTCGAAGATCCGCAACGCCGCCGGCATGCTGTTCCAGATCCCGGGCCGTGCCGCGCGCAAGGACAAGGACCAGCCGCGCGACGGCGCGGTGCCGATCCGTGGCGTGCGCGGTGACCTGCCGGTGCGTTTCGCGCCGGAAGGGGCGGTGCCTGGCGACCGCATCGTCGGCATCGTGCAGCCGGGCACCGGCATTACCATCTATCCGATCCAGTCGCCGGCGCTGCAGGCTTTCGACGACCAGCCCGAGCGCTGGATTGACGTGCGCTGGGACATCGACGAGCGCACCAAGGAACGCTTCCCCGCGCGTGTTTCCGTCACCGCCATCAATGCACCGGGATCGCTCGCCGACATCGCCCAGGTCGTTGCCTCGAACGATGCCAACATCCATACGCTGTCAATGGTGCGCACCGCGCCCGATTTCACCGAAATGCTGATCGATCTCGAAGTCTGGGATCTGAAGCATCTCAACCGGCTGCTGTCGCAGCTCAAGGACAATTCGAGCGTCAGCGATGCACGGCGTGTCAATGGCTAACTCGGCTGATCTACACGGGGATAGACGGATGAATACGGACGAAGTGCTGGATATTTTTCGCCAGGCTGGTGCTGTCCTGGAGGGGCATTTCATCCTGACGTCGGGTCTGCGCAGCCCTGTCTTCCTGCAGAAGGCGCGCGTGTTCATGCATGCCGATAAGACCGAGCGGCTGTGCAAGGCGCTGGCCGAAAAGATCCGCGCCGCCGTGCCGGGTAAAATCGACTATGTCGTCGGCCCGGCCATCGGCGGGCTGATCCCGGCCTACGAGACTTCGCGCCATCTTGGCGTGCCGGCGATCTGGGTCGAGCGGGAAGGGGGCGAGTTCCGGCTGCGCCGCTTCGAGATCGCGCTCGGCGCGCGTGTCGTCATTGTCGAGGACATCGTCACCACTGGATTGTCTATCCGCGAGACCATCGACTGCCTGCGCGAACTTGGCGCCGAGGTCACGGCGGCGGCCTGCATCATCGACCGCTCGGCGGGCAAGACCGATGTCGGCGTGCCGCTGATCGCCCTCGCCGAGTACGAGGTGCCGGCCTATCCGGCCGATCGGCTGCCGCCGGAACTCGCCGCCATACCGGCGATCAAGCCGGGCAGTCGCAATATCTGAGAGGGGCGGGATGATCATCAGTATCGATCATTTCGTGCTGACGGTGGCCTCACTCGAGGCGACCTGCGCCTTTTACCAGCGCGTTCTGGGCTTTAAGCGCATCGATACGCCGGGCCTGCCGACAGCCCTGGCTTTTGGCAACCAAAAGATCAATGTCCACGAGGTCGGCCGCACCTTCGAGCCGAAGGCGAAGTCGCCGACGCCCGGAGCCGGTGATTTCTGCCTGATCACCGATCGGCCGCTCGGCGAACTCCTCGCCAGTCTCGAAGCCGATCGTGTGGCGGTGGAACTTGGACCAGTAGAGCGGATCGGCGCACGCGGCCGCATGATGTCTGTCTATTTCCGCGATCCCGACGACAATCTGATCGAGGTCAGTGAATATCTGGAATAGCCGCCGTTAAATCCGCGCGAGATCGAGCAGCATTGCGCAGCGCCGGCTCACCGGCATGCCGTGCGCGGCTTCCTGTCTCAGCCACCCGGCGAGCCGCGCATCGATCTGCGCATCCTCCAGGACGCGGAATCCGAACTTTCGGTAGAACGGCACGTTCCAAGCAACATCGCGAAATGTCGTCAGCGTGATCGTTGCAAGGCCGCGCCGCCTGGACTCCTCGATGACGGTCTCCAGCAGGGCTCGGCCGATGCCCGAGCCTTGCCACTCAAAACGAACGTCGAATTCCAGGATATGCAATGCATCGTCCTCAACGCTGGCGCTCAAGAAGGCGATGGCGCGGTCGCGCTTGTCCGTGGCGACCCAGCATGTGCCCTCCGTGGTCAGCGCGCGGTGCCGCTCGACGCTCATATTGCCGTCTTCGGCGATCCAGGCGAGGTCCGGTATGGAACGAAACGCCAGCCCGGCGGATTGCTCGATATCGGGCAACTCTTTCGCCTCGTCGTCGCGCGCTGGTCGAATGGTGGCCATGCCGGCCGTCCTTCTTTTCCTCAGTTTCGCCTCAATGGCGATCTTGTTACCCCCTGCGGCAGACCATCGCGGCAGCGTTTCGTTGTTCCGAAGGCAGCCTGTCGCTATATCAAAGTCGTTGTTGCCTTTCTGCGCCCCGGAAGCGCAAGATAAGTTGCTGTGACCTGGCTTGGGTGGCAGGACGGCGGGTATTGGTAGATCAGGAATTGGAATAGAGTGCTTTTTCGACGCCGCGAGCCTGATGGCCTCTTGGAGCGGGTGCGTACCTATCTATGGCCGCGCCGGTCGTTTTCGCGCTCGCTGCAGTACTTCTCCAAGCGCATCCTGCGGCTGAAGGCCACGCCGCATGCGGTGGCGGCCGGCGTCGCCGCTGGCGTCTTTGCTTCGTTCTTTCCGGTGGGTTTCCATTTCGCCATTGCCGCGGTGCTGTGCTGGCTCATAGCCGGCAATCTGGTGGCGGCCGCACTTGGCGCCGTATTCTTCGGCAATCCACTGACGTTCCCGCTGCTGTGGGGCGCCTCCTGGGAGACCGGCAAGCTGATCCTGCACAGCCGCCTGCCGGCGCACGGCCCGCCAGCACATCTGGGCGAGATGCTGCACAACCTTTCCTTCGCGCAATTGTGGGCCCCGGTGCTGAAGCCGATGCTGATCGGTGCGATACCGCTTGGACTGGCCTTTGGGGTTCTGTTCTACGCCATCACGCGCTGGGGCATGAACGCCTTTCGCGAGCAGCGGCGCAAACGGCTGGCAGAGCGCGCGGCCCGCCATGAGCAATCGTCTCACCCAAACGCAAGCATCGGTTCCACCGCGCGATGATCATCGGCATCGGCAGCGATCTGATCGATATCAGACGCATTGAAAAGTCCTTGGAGCGCCATGGCCAGCGCTTTATCCAGAGAATCTACACCGAAGTCGAGCAAGCCCGCTCCGAAAACCGTCGGGCGCGGGCGGCCTCCTACGCCAAGCGCTTCGCAGCCAAGGAGGCCTGCGCCAAGGCACTGGGCACCGGCCTGGCGCAGGGCGTGTTCTGGCGCGACATGGGTGTCGTCAATCTTCCGAGCGGCGCGCCCACCATGGCACTGACCGGTGGCGCCGAGGCGCGGCTGAACGCGATTCTGCCAAAGGGCCATCGGGCGATGATCCATCTCACCATCACGGATGATTTTCCGCTTGCTCAAGCCTTTGTGATCATCGAAGCGTTGCCCGTCGAACAAGCGCCACATTGATTGCATCTGACCACCGGCATGACGTTGCCCAGCGCGCGCCGAGACTCTATACCATCCAACGCACAATCGAGGACGACATGAGCGTGGCTGAAAAACCCCAGAAGAAATCCGGCGGGCTTGGCGAAACCGTCAGCGTCATCGTCCAGGCGCTCTTGCTTGCCTTGGTCATTCGCACGCTCTTGTTCCAACCCTTTTCCATCCCGTCGGGTTCGATGCGGCCGACGCTGCTCGAGGGCGACTATCTCTTCGTCACCAAATGGTCCTACGGCTATTCCCGTTATTCGCTGCCCTTCGGCCCGGACATCTTCTCGGGCCGCATCTGGGGCTCCGAGCCGAAGCGCGGCGATGTGGCTGTGTTCAAGTTCCCGCCAGACCCGTCCGTCGACTATATCAAACGTGTGGTGGGCCTGCCTGGCGACAAGATCCAGGTGAAGGACGGCCAGCTGTTCATCAACGGCGTCGGCGTGCCGCGCGTGAAGACCGGACAGATCGACAATCCCGACATCACCGAAAAGGATTATCCGATCGACGTCTATCGTGAGACGCTGCCCAACGGCGTCAGCTACGATACGCTGGATCTGTCGCCGAACTCGATCGGCGACAACACGCGCGAGTTCGATGTTCCGCCCGGTCACTATTTCATGATGGGCGACAACAGGGACAACTCCGCCGACAGCCGATTCTCCGTCGGCTACGTTCCGGCCGAAAACCTGGTTGGCCGGGCCAACCTTGTTTTCTTCTCGATCGCCGGCAAGGCGAGCCCGCTCGAAATCTGGAAGTGGCCGTCGCTTATGCGTGCTTCGCGCCTCTTCCACTTCGTTAATTAGGGTCATGGCGGCGACAAGACGGCTGACCGCCGACGCGCTCGCCGAAGCGCTGGTGGAGCGCACGGGCCATGCCTTTGCCGACCGCCGGCGCCTGCAGCGTGCCTTGACCCATGCCAGCGCCCGCGGCGCCAATGCCGGCACCGACTATGAGCGCTTTGAGTTCCTGGGCGACCGGGTTCTCGGCCTCGTGGTGGCCGATATGCTGCTGGCCGCGTTTCCCGATGCGGCGGAAGGCGAATTGTCGCTGCGGTTCAACGCGCTGGTCAATGCCGAGGCGCTGTCGGAGATCGCCGAACATATTGGTCTGCCGGAGCTGATCCGCGCCGGATCCGACGTTCAAGGGCTCGAGGGACGCAAGCGCGTCAATCTGCGCGCCGACGCGCTGGAATCACTGATCGCCGTGCTCTACCTCGACGGAGGGCTGGAAGCGGCGCGCGCTTTCATCCACAAATATTGGCAGCCGCGCTCGCAGGCGTCGGGTGCCGGCCGACGCGACGCCAAGACCGAGTTGCAGGAATGGGCGCATCAGGCGGCAAGCGCCGTGCCCGTCTACCGCATCGATAGCCGCGAGGGGCCGGATCACGATCCGCTGTTCACCGTCAGTGTCATGGTTGGTGGGTTTCAGCCGGCTGTCGGCAGCGGCCGCTCCAAACGCGAGGCCGAGCAGGCCGCCGCCGCCGCCCTTCTCATTCGTGAAGGTGTCTGGATCGATCAGGGAGACGCGGCATGACAGCCACGGAAGACACGGTTCCGGCCGCGCCTGCGGCCGTTACGCATTCCGGCTTCGTAGCGCTGATCGGTGCGCCCAATGCCGGCAAGTCGACGCTGGTCAACCAGCTTGTCGGCGCCAAGGTGTCAATCGTCACCCACAAGGTGCAGACGACGCGTGCCATCGTCAGAGGCATCGCCACGCACGACAACGCGCAGATCGTCTTCGTCGATACGCCGGGCATCTTCAAGCCGAAGCGGCGTCTCGACACGGCAATGGTGACGACAGCCTGGGGCGGCGCCAAGGATGCCGATATCGTGCTGCTCCTGATCGATGCCGAGCGTGGCATTAGAGGTGATGCCGATGCCATTCTCGAACGCCTGAAGGATGTGCGCCAGCCGATGGCGCTGATCCTCAACAAGGTCGACCGCGTCAAGCCGGAGGCGTTGTTGGCGCTGGCGGCAGCAGCGAACGAAAGAGTGCCGTTCAAGCGCACCTTCATGGTTTCGGCGCTGACCGGCTCCGGCTGCAAGGACCTTCTCGATTACCTTGCCGAGGCGCTCCCGGTGGGGCCCTGGTATTATCCGGAAGACCAGATCTCCGATCTGCCGATGCGCCAGCTCGCCGCCGAGATCACTCGCGAGAAGCTCTATCTCAGGCTGCATCAGGAACTGCCCTATTCCTCGCACATCGAAACCGAGAAATGGGAAGAGAAGAAGGACGGCTCGGTGCGCATCGAGCAGGTCATCTATGTCGAACGCGACAGCCAGAAGAAGATCGTGCTCGGCCACAAGGGCGAGACCATCCGCGCCATCGGCCAAGCGGCGCGTATGGAAATCGCCGGCATCCTCGAGCAAAAGGTGCATCTGTTCCTGTTCGTCAAAGTGCGCGAGAACTGGGGCGACGATCCCGAACGCTACCGTGAGATGGGGCTCGAGTTTCCGCACTAGGATGGATGGATAGCAAGTCGAATATCGACGCAGCTTTAGTCAGCCGGTTGATCGCGGCGCAGTTTCCTCGCTGGAGGGATCTTGCGGTTCGGCCGATTGAACCTGGCGGATGGGACAACAGAAGCTTTCGTCTCGGCGACGAGATGACCGTTCGGTTGCCCAGTGCCGCCGCCTATTCCCTGCAAGTGGAGAAGGAACATCGCTGGCTGCCGAGGCTGGCGCCGCTGTTGCCGCTGCCCATCCCTATACCGCTGGCGATGGGAGCCCCGGCCGAAGGCTATCCGTGGCATTGGTCCGTCTACAGGTGGATCGAAGGTGAGACTGCAAAGCGCGAGCGTATCGCCAACCTGTCGGAATTCGCGGCGGACCTGGCCGGCTTTCTGGTTGCGCTGAAGCGGATCGACCCGGCTGGCGGACCGGGGCCGGGCCAACACAATTTCTTTCGCGGCGGGCCGCTGAACGTCTATGACGGGGAGACGAGACAAGCGATCGCGGCGCTCGACACCCGTATCGACGCCGGCGCGGCAAGCGCTGTCTGGGAAACGGCTCTTGCCGCCCCTTGGCAAGGCCCGCCCGTCTGGTTCCACGGCGATGTCAGCTGGGGCAATCTTCTGGTTGAACACGGCAGGCTAAGCGCGGTGATCGACTTCGGCACCTCCGGCATCGGCGAGCCCTCATGCGATCTGGCGATTGCCTGGACATTGTTCGAGGGAAAGAGCAGGGGGGCCTTCCGCGCTGGCCTCGGCGTCGACGACGCGACCTGGGCGCGCGGCCGCGGCTGGGCACTGTGGAAGGCGCTGATCACCGCCGCCGGCGAGATAGACGTCAACTCGGCCGAGATCGAACAATCCTGGCGCGTGATCGACGCGGTGCTGGGCCGACCACAAGCGCCGGTAATAATGACCCAAACCGTTGGCTGGTGGCTATCGACCAGGGACGCCGAGGTTCCGTTGGGTCGACTTCTCAGTTGGCCAGCGCGGATTCTTGCAGACGAGTCCGCCGACGTCGGATTGATCTTCCCATCATGGCCTGTGGTCCGTTCCGGCGTGCCCGTGACCCGCTGAAAAGACTCCTTCGAGGGGATCGGCTTCGGTTTCACGTGGCTGGGGAATGGCTAGGTAGAAACGACCATGGAAGTGGGTTTATTTACGCGAAGTTTCTCAAACAATTGGTGTTCGTAGAATATCATCATAAAATTGGAACATACAGGGAATTATTACGGAAATATGACAATGTTCCACTTGTGCGGTGCCGTAGTCTGAAGTGAATTCTCCAGTGCTATTTCTGCAACACGGATTTAATCTATGTCATCAATCCCGAATGTTTGTGGAATTGTCATTGAAGGCGGAAGATTGATGGGTATGTTCGCCGCGAAAAGGGGACGCGGTGCGGGCCTTTTTCGTTGTGGTGAGGCGGGAAAATATATCCGCCAACCAAAATCCGAAGCCATTTTTAACTTTGACTGGAGAGGTCAGAAAATGAACATCAAGAGCCTTCTTCTCGGCTCAGCCGCGGCACTGATCGCGGTCTCCGGCGCTCGCGCCGCCGACGCTGTCGTCGTCGCCGAGCCGGAACCCGCTGAATACGTCAGGATCTGCGACGTCTACGGCGCCGGCTACTTCTATATCCCCGGCACCGAGACCTGCCTGCGCATCGGCGGCTATCTCCGCTATGACATAGGCGTCGGCGACAGCGGCACGCTGGATGGCGTCAACGACGTTGCCGATCACATGGACGGCGATAGCCACGACACCTACTACAAGAACATGCGCTTCGCGCTGAAGACCTGGACCGGCCAGGAAACCGAGCTCGGTACGTTGAAGACCTACACCGAGACTCGCTTTCAATTTGGCAACAGCAGCGGCGACTATGAGACTGGCGGCACTGGCTGGCAGGCCGGCAACAAGGCGACGACCCTCAACTTCGCCTGGATTCAGCTCGGCGGTCTGCGCGTCGGTAAGGATGAAACGGCATACGATTCGTTTATCGGCTATGCCGGCAACGTCATCCAGGACACGATCATCCCGTACGGTATCAAGGATACCAACGTCGTGCAGTACTATTTCGACGCTGGCAGCGGCTTCTCGGCCGTGGTCTCGCTCGAAGAAGGTACCGGCGTCAACACGATCGACAGCTATGTTCCGCATGTCGTCGGCGGCTTGAAGTACAAGGGCGACTGGGGTGCGGTCACCGGCGTCGTCGCCTATGACAGCAATTACGAGGAAGTGGCCGGCAAGGTTCGCTTGGACGTCAATGTCGGCAAGGAACTGACGCTGTTCGTCATGGGCGGCTACGGCACCAACGACAACATCAACGACTTCGGCACGGGCCGCACCCAATACAAGCCGTGGGGTGGAAACTGGGCGATCTGGGGTGGCGGCACCTACAAGTTCAACGACAAGACCTCGTTCAACGCCCAGATCTCCTATGACGACTGGAAGAACCTCGGCGTCGCTGCCAACGTCGCATACACGATTGTGCCCGGTTACACGATCACGGCTGAAGTCGATTACCTCAATGCAGGAAAATTCGACGACGCCGACTTCAACAACTGGACCAAGGCCGACAAGAAGAGCAGCGTCGGCGGCATCCTCCGCTTCCAGCGCTCGTTCTAACGGATCGACTGACCCCACCAGACCCGCCCGCAGCTATGCTGCGGGCGGCTTTTTATGCACCCTTGCGAGAGCCAGCCCAGGCACCAAGCCCGTACCTTGATTTCGCCACCCGATCGGTGAAATGCTCCAGGCATGGAATGGCGCGACGAGGGAATCATTCTCGGCACCCGCAAGCATGGCGAAACCAGCGCCATCCTCGAGGTGATGACGCGTGCGCATGGCCGCCATCTCGGCCTCGTGCGTGGCGGGCGCTCGCGCAAGCAGCAGCCTGTTCTCCAGCCCGGCAACCGTGTCGACCTGCTTTGGCGGGCGCGCCTTGATGAGCACCTCGGCACGTTCCAGGCCGAAGCGATCGAGATGAATGCGGCCAGGTTGATGGAGAGTGCGGTCGCCGTGTATGGCCTGCAGACCATGGCCGCGCATCTGCGCCTGTTGCCCGAGCGCGACGCCCATGGCGGCCTCTACGAGGCGCTGTCGGTGATGATCGTGCATCTCGATGACGTCGATGCGGCCGGCGAACTGGTGGCCCGTTTCGAGCTCCTGATCCTCGACGAACTGGGTTTCGGTCTCGATCTCAGCCAGTGCGCCGCGACCGGCACGCGGCAGGATCTTGCCTATGTCTCGCCGAAATCGGGCCGAGCGGTGTCGCGGGAAGCCGGCGCGCCCTGGCGCGACAAGATGCTGGCGCTGCCGGCCTTCCTGCGTGGCTCCGGCCTGCGCGCCGATCCGGCGGCGATCCAGGATGCCTTCCGGCTCACCGGCTTCTTCTTCACCCGTCACGTCTACGAGCCGCGCGGCATCGAGCAGCCGGACGCGCGCTCCGGCTTCCTCGCCGCGCTGCGCAAGCACCACACGACAAAAGGCCTGTCGGGAGAAACCGCCGCGAGAGAAATCATCACATGAGCGAAGTGGAACTTTATCCAGGCCGGGTCTCGCCGCTCGGCCTCGGCACCATTCCGCATGCCGACATGCTTGCCTACACCGGCCTGGAACTTTTGCAGCGCATCATCGATGGCAAATATCCGGCGCCGCCGATTTCCTCCAGCTCAGCTTCGCGCTGACCGAAGTCTCGGAAGGCCGTGCCGTGTTTCGGGGTGTGCCGAACGAGCGCCACCTGAACCCGTTGGGGGGGCGTGCATGGCGGCTGGGCGGCGACACTGCTCGATTCGGCGCTTGCCTGCGCCGTGCAGACGCTGCTCGCAAAAGGCGAGGCCTATACGACGGCGGAATTCAAGGTGAACCTGACGCGGCCGATCACGCCCAGGACCGGAGAGGTGGTCTGTGAGGGCAAGGTCATTCACAAGGGCCGCACGCTGGCCGTTTCGGAAGCGACGCTGAAGGACGCCGGCGGCAAGCTGCTGGCTTTCGGCACCGAGACATGCTCGATCTTCCCGGCCTCCAATCTGGCGGCACGATAGGAATCGTCCTAAGGCGCACTGGGCGAGCGGTGATAACAGCGGATGTTATCCGGCATTTTGCCGTTCCACGAAATCGTCCAGGATCGCGCGCTGGCCTTTGAGTATCTTGAGACCGGCCTCCAACTCTGAAAACCAACCGGCCCGGTCCACTTCGGGAAATGCCTTCATGGATCCCGACCGTGGTGGCCACTCCATGGTGAACATGTTGCTTTTGATGGCATCGGTGTCGACGTCGGCCTCGACGCTCCACGCACTCACGATCTTGCCGCCAGGCTGCCGATAACTGCCGACAGGCTGGAAGTCGCCGTTGATGGCGACGCCGAGTTCTTCTTCCGCCTCACGTTGGGCGGCTTTCAACTCGTCCTCGCCTTCGTCGACGAGCCCTTTGGGGATAGACCATGCCCCCTCGTCTTTTCTTGCCCAGAACGGTCCACCCGGATGGACGAGCAGGAACTGGAGGGCCCCGGCGTTTCGCCGGTAGATCAGCAGTCCTGCGCTTCGTTGCGGCATACGTATTCCCATGACATCGCTTGGAGAACCCTTTGCGGCCAAGGTATCATAGGCCATCGGCTGCGGGTTTGGCAGGCAATGTTCCGGAAACCGGCCATTCGCAAGCGATGCCGAGGGCCAATGGGCGCAAGCCGCTGGCTTTCGACGCCGAAACATGCTCGATTTTTCCAGCCGCCGATCCGACGCCGTTGGTCGTTTGCAGGCCACATTTGATTGTCAGTAGCAACTGGTCTGGTTTGGGGGAGCCGCCATGTTTGAAAGCCTGATCGGCCTTGTCGCCATCATCGCGCTGTTCGTCATCATTTCGCGCCAGCAGAGCCGCATCGGACTGATCGAGCGTGAGCTAGGCGCACTGCGGAGCCTCGTCCTTTCCGGCGCCGTGCCGCCTCTCGCCAAGCAGTCCGAACCGGCGGCGACCGAGGGCCAGCCGGCCGAAGCCGTTGTTGCTGCGGCCGTGGTCGTTTCGCCAACGGCCAGCGAGGCAGCCACCGGGCAGGCGCTGCCGGCTCTGGAAACCGACGCCGCGACGGACGAGGTCAAGCCGGGACCATGGACACCAGGCGAGGCGGCGCCCAAGGCAGCAGAATCCGAGCCTGTCGCAGCGGTGAAAGCGCCCGGCAAACCCGATATCGAAACGGCGCTCGGCACCCGCTGGGCGGTCTGGGTCGGCGGTTTGGCACTGGCGCTAGGCGGCCTGTTTCTCATCCGCTACACGATCGAAGCCGGAATTTTCGGCCCCGATGTGCGGCTCATCATGGCCGGGCTGCTCGGCCTTGTGCTGATTGCAGCCGGCGAATTCATTCGCCGCACCGGCTTCAGGGTGCCCGTGCAAGGCGCCGCAGGCGCCTACATCCCGGCGATCCTGACTGCGGCGGGCGCCTTCATCCTGTTTGGCGCCGTCTATGCCGCACATGGCATCTACGGATTTATCGGGCCGGCGCTCGCCTTCACGCTGCTCGGCGCCATCGGCATAGCGACGATTGCCGCCGCCCTTGTCCACGGCCAGGCGCTGGCTGGTATCGGCCTCGTCGGCGCCATGGTGACGCCGATGCTGATTGCCTCTCAGGCGCCCAATCCCTGGGCCCTGTTCGGCTATCTGGCGATCGTGCTTGCCGCCAGCGGCGTCATTGCCCGCATGCGCGATTGGAAGTTGCTGATGACGGCGGCCTTTGTCGGTACCGGCATCTGGACGATCCTCTACATGACCGATGCGCCGGGCGCGAATTTATCCGTGATCCTGTTCGTGAACACCGTCACGCTGGCCGTGCTCGCCTTCGTCTGGCTCGCCCGCCGCAGCGACGAAGGCGGATCAGCCACGGCTTTCGACTGGCCGTCCGTCGCGCCGGGCCTGTTTGTTGCCCTCTCGGCGCTGGGCCTTTCGGTCGATCCGGCCTTCGTCGCTGCCGGCGATGCCTTGCCGGGAGCCGTCGTGCTCGCCGCGATGGTGGCCGTCGCGCTCTACCGCCCCCCAGCGCTGCCACTGCTCTATGCGGCGGGACTGGTGACGGTGCTGATCTATCTCGGCATCATCCCGCCGACTTCGATCGCTTCCGATTTTTCCGGCGACGTCTTGGGCATCGATGCCGTGCCCCTGGCGACATCGAACGCACTGACCTTGCGCATCGGTGTTGCGCTTGGCCTTGTCTTCATCGGCGCCGGTTTCTGGGCCGCCCGCAAATTTGCCGCCGCGCCCCACTTCCGCGCTGCGTCATGGGCGGCGTGGGGCGTCATCGTGCCGTTGGTCGTCCTGCTGGCACTCTGGTTCACGTTCGGCAATCTCGACCGCGATCTTGCCTACGCCGCCGTGGCGGCGCTGCTGGTCGTGGTTTTCGCTGCCGTGGGCGAGTGGATCGCGCGCGGCGAGCAACCGCCGTTGCAGGGCAGGGCCGCCGTATCCTTCGCGCTCGGCGGAGCCGCGCTCGCAGGCCTGCTGATGCTGCATATGGCCTTCAGTTCCGGCTGGACAACCATCCTGCTTGGTGCGGCCGCAATCGTGCCGGCGCTGGCCACACGCTGGCGTTCCTATCCGGTGCTCGGCTGGATTTCGGTCGGCGCGGTCGCGGCGGTGCTTGGACGTGTCATCTTCGATCCGACCGTCGTCGGTGCCGGGTTCCTGTCGACGACCCCGGTTTTCAACTGGCTGCTGCCGGGCTATGGCGTGCCGGCGCTCGCCTTCGCTTTCGCCGCCTGGCAACTGGCCCGCACCACCGACGGCCGGCCGCGCCTGGCCATGGAAGCTTCGGCGGCGCTGTTTGCACTGCTGACGCTTGCCATGCTGGTGCGCCACGCCATGCATGGCGGTGTCCTCAACAGCGATGCGCCCACACTTGCCGAACAGGCCATCTACACGCTGATCGCGATCGGCGCCGGCGCCATACTCGTGGCCATCGACAGGCGCTCGCCAAGTTCCGTGCTACGCTACGGGTCCATGGCGGCGGGCGTGATTTCGGTCGCCTTCATCGTCGTGCAGCATTTCCTGGTGCTGAACCCGCTCTTCACCGACGAGTCGACCGGGCAGATCCCGGCCTTCAACCTGTTGTTCCTCGCTTATCTCCTGCCGGCGGTCGCAGCCGGCGGGCTTGCGCTCTATGCCCGCAACAAGCGGCCGAAATGGTATGCCGCCATGCTGGCGCTGGTGGCGGCCCTGCTTGCCTTCGCCTATGCCACGTTGTCGGTGCGGCGCCTGTTCAAGGGTGAGTTCATCGGCTTGTGGAGCGGCCTTGGCCAGTTGGAAACCTACACCTATTCGGCACTCTGGCTGATCATCGGCGTGGCGCTGCTGACCGCCGGCGTCTGGCTGAAATCGCAGGTGCTGCGCATCGCCTCGGCCGCATTGATCGCGGTCGCCGTACTGAAGGTGTTCCTCTTCGACATGTCGGAGCTGGAGGGTGTGCTTCGCGCGCTGTCCTTCATCGGCCTTGGCGCCGTGCTGATTGGCATCGGCCTGTTTTACCAGCGGCTTTTGACCAGGGTGGCGAAGGGGCGTGAGGGTTAGGATTGTTTGAATATTCAAAATGGAATATATGAATATTCACGGAGATATTCATATGCCGTTCTATATCCGCGACGATGAGGTAGATGCGCTGGCGACGAAATTGCAGCACGAGACGAATGCGCCGAGCAAAACGGAAGCCGTGCGAACCGCGCTTTTGCACGAACTTGAACGAAGCCGCGCCCGCAAACCGCTGCGGGAGAGGATTGCCGTTCTTCAAGCGCAAGCAGCGGCGTTGGGGCCGTCCGACACCACCTTCGATATGAAGGCATTCATGGACGAGATGTGGGAAGACTGATGTTTGTCGACGCATCGGTTGTCGTTGCAATTCTCGCCAAGGAATCGGGTTGGGAGGAATTGCTGAAGCGGATCGCCGACGTCGACGGTCAGCTGTACATTTCAGCGCTTGTTCGGCTCGAAGCTACGCTTGCCCTCGGGCGAGTGAATGCCGGTGCCAAAAAGCCGACTCCCGGAATGCTGTCTGCGGCGCGCAATCTGGTCGATGCGTTCATTGTTGAGATCGACGCTCGCAATGTAACCATCAACGAGGATATCGGTGGGCGCGCCATTGATGCCAGCATCCGGTACAGCAAAGCGGTCGGTCATCCGGCCGACCTTAATTTTGGTGATTGCTTTTCCTACGCCTGCGCCAAGGCTCTTGATGTTCCGTTGCTCTTTAAAGGCAATGACTTTCTCAAGACCGATTTGGCGTAGTTGGCCTCCTGTTGATTGCGGGAATAAACCCGCCGCTCCCATCGTTACATCATTGCTTGGGTGACCGGGGCGGTGGACCGCTTCGCACTGGCTGCTTGCGTCGCGCCGCGAAGGCGCGTTCAATCTGATGAATAGGGCAATTCCGAAAACCAGCGGTCATGGACGAAAAGAAGGCAGCAATCCTCGGCGAAATACCGCGCCTGCGCCGCTACGCACGCTCGTTGTTGCGCGACCGCGATGCCGCCGACGATCTCGTCCAGGACTGTCTCGAACGGGCCCTCATGCGGCTCGACAACTGGCAGACGGGAGAAAGCCCCAGGAGGTGGCTGTTTACGATCATGCATCATTTGTTCATTGACCAGATGCGCAAAGTGAACCGGCGCGGCGAAGCCGCGATGCTGTCGCTGGAAGCGGGCGAGGCGGTTGCACAGCCGGCCGAGCAGGTGGAAAGCATCGCCTCGCGCGAGATCGTTGACGCATTGCAGGCGATCAGCCCCGACCGCCGTGCAGCGCTCGTTATGGTCGCGATCGAAGGCTTTTCCTATGCCGAGGCCGCCAACATCCTGGGCGTGCCGGCCGGAACGCTGATGTCGCGCATCGCGCGCGGGCGCGAGGAGTTGCGCGGGCTGCTGGACGACACGGCACGCCGCCGTTCGATAAGGATCGTCTAGAAATGATCCGCCGCGATTTCTCCGAACGCGACATCCACATGGCACTCGACGGCGAGTTGCCGGCCGATGAGCGCGCCGCCTATGACGCATGGCTCGACGCCACTCCCGAGATGAAGGCGAAAAGCGCCCGTTTCATCGCCGACAGGACGGCATTGCGAGATGCCTTCGCTGGCGTGATCGACGAGCCGGTGCCGGTGCGGTTGCGCAAGGTGGTGCTTGGCGAGACGCCAGCCAGGACGCCAATGCCACGCTCGCGCTGGTGGCTTGCTGCCGCCGCTGCCGGTCTACTGACCGCGGGCGGGTTTGGCGGCTACTTTGCCGGCAGCGACGGTATTGGCCGGGAAGATCAGGCCGAGGATCAGTTGGCCGAGCAGGCGATCGCCGCGCATGTCATCTATGCCGCCGAGAAGCGGCATGCGGTGGAAGTGCCGGCAAGCGACAGGGACCATCTGCTGACCTGGCTGTCCAACCGGGTCGGATTGAAGCTGGTTGCGCCGGACTTGACCGGCAGCGGGTTCCAACTGGTCGGCGGCAGGTTGCTGCCGGCTGGCGAGAACAAGGCGGCAATGCTGCTCTATGAAGACGACAAGGGCGAGCGCATATCGCTCTTTGTAACGGCCGAATCGGTGGAGAACGCCAGGGGGACCTACGCTTCGGCGCAAGCCGGCCCACAGGCGGTCTACTGGCTGGACAAGGGCTATGGCTGCGCTGTCGTCGGCTCAGTGCCGCGCGAGCAATTGGCCATCGTGGCCAAGAGCGCCTACAGCCAGCTTCTGGCCGGCCTGGCGAGTTGAACAGCATCGTTTTTTTGGCGGCGCCGCCTACTCGAAAACGGTGACCTGGTTCAAAGCCTTTGTCCTCCCGGGCTGGCGCCGAATCTGTCACAATTCGGCCCTAATCGAGGTGCGATAGCGCTGGATGGGCGCTGCCGTTCTGGGCTGGTGTCTGGACGTTTCGAATAGGGCCTTCATCACAACCCAATCGAGGTTTTCCAAGCCCGCATGCCTGCCGAGATCCGCACGGCCCGCGCGACTGACGTCGATGATCTCGCCGCCATCGAGAAAGCTGTTTTCTCCAGCGACCGCATTTCCCGTCGCTCCTTCCGACAGTTCATCGAGCGCGAGACCGCCGAGACGCTGGTCGCCGAAAGAGATGGCCGCGTCGCCGGTTATGCGATTGTGCTGTTTCGCAAGGGCAGCGGCGTGGCGCGCCTTTATTCGATCGCCACCAGTCCCTTTTTTGGCGCCCTCGGCATCGGCCGCCGGTTGCTAACGGCGGCGGAGGAGGCGGCCTTCGAACACGACCGCATGATGCTGCGCCTAGAAGTGCGGGAGGATAATGCCCGCGCCATCGGCATCTACGAGGGGGCCGGCTACCGCAAGATCGGCCGCGAACCCGATTACTACGAGGACGGCGCCACGGCGCTGCGCTACGAGAAGACCTTGCGCGGCGAACTTCCGGCCGCCACCAGCGTGCCATTCTACCAGCAGACCTGCGAATTCACTTGCGGTCCCTGCTGCCTGATGATGGCCATGGGCAATTTCGATCACGACTTCGTACCGGACCCGGTCAGGGAAATTCGTCTTTGGCGCGAAGCGACGACCGTCTTCATGATGTCGGGCCCGGGTGGCTGCGAGCCGTTCGGCCTTGCGGTCGCCGGCTATGAGAGCGGCCTTGCGGCCGAGATTTACGTGTCTTTCTACGGCGCGTTGTTCCTCCAGTCGGTGCGTAGCGCGGACAAGCGCCGGGTGATGGAACTGGCCCAGGTCGACTTTCGCCGACGCGCGGAACTTTACGGCATCCCGGTGAATTACCGTTCATTCACCATCGACGACATTCGCGCCGCGATCGCGAAAGGAAAATTGGTGCTGGTGCTGATCAGCGGCTTCCTGATGTTCGGCAAGAAGGTGCCGCACTGGGTGTTGGCCATCGGCGACGACGGCGACCATATCCTGATCCACGATCCCTGGGTTGAGGACGAGAGGCAGGAGACCATCCTTGATGCCGCCAACATTCCCGTGCCTTACGGCATCTTTATGAACATGGCGCAGTTCGGCCGCGACGGACTGCGCGCCGCCATCACTCTGGGGAAGCGCTGATAACAATGACCTGGGTTATCTTAACTGGCCGGCAGAGCGATCTCGACCAGGTGGCGACACCGCACAAGATTATCACGAACCGCGACTATCTCGCGCATCCGGCGCTGTTTCGCGGCCAGCGTCCCAAAGTCATCAACCTGTCGAACAATTACGGCTACCAGAGCCGCGGCTATTATGCCTCGCTGCTGGCGGGTTCGCGCGGCCACAAGGTCATCCCGACCGTCGAAACCATGATCGACCTGTCGGAGCGCAAGCTTTACGAACATGCGCTGCCCGAACTGGAGCTGGCGCTCAACAAGTGCCGCAAGGATCTTGGCGGCGCTTTTCCGGCGAAGGTCTGCATCTTCTTCGGCATTGGCCCGTCCAAGGTGTGGGACCGATTCGCCAAGCTCCTGTTCGACTGGTTCCGCGCGCCGGCGCTCGAGGTCCACATCAAGGATAGTGCCGAATGGGCCTCGATCCGCAAGATCGGCTTTCATCCCCTGGCGCGCATGACCGAGGAGGAGGAGAGCTTCTTCCTGCAATGCCTGGACACCTATACCAATCGCGAATGGCGCGACACCAAGGGCCGCACGCCGGCGCGCTACACTTTCGCCACGCTGGTCGATCCGCATGAGGAATTGCCGCCCTCGGAAATCTCCTCGCTGCGCTACTGGGCCAGGATCGCCGAAAAGATGGGCGTCGAAATCGAGCCGATCACCAAGAGGGACCTCGCCAAGCTCGCCAATTACGACGCGCTGTTCATCCGCGAGACCACCTCGATCTCCAACCATACCTATCGTTTCGCGCGCCGCGCCCAGCAGGAAGGCATGCCGGTCATCGACGACCCGCTGTCGATGATCCGCTGCACCAACAAGGTCTATCTCAACGAGCTGATGGCCTACAACAAGGTGCCGGTTCCGCCGACCGTGATGATAGCCGGCACTTCCGACCTTGAACTCGCGGCGCAGACGCTGGGTTTTCCGCTGGTGCTGAAGATCCCGGATTCCTCCTTCTCGCGCGGCGTCAAGAAATGCGCCAATTTCGAGGAATTGAAGACACTCGCCACCGAATGGCTGGAGGATTCCGATCTTCTGATCGCGCAGAAATTCATCCCGACCGAATATGACTGGCGTGTCGGCGTGCTCGGCGGCCAACCGCTGTTTGCCGTACATTACCTAATGGCCAAGAAGCACTGGCAGATCGTCAACCACAAGGCCAGCGGCAAGCCCGACCAGGGCGGCATCAAGACCTTCACGCTGAAGGAGACGCCGCCCCATGTCGTCGAGACGGCAGTCAAGGCGGCGCGCTGCATCGGCGACGGCCTCTACGGCGTCGACCTCAAGGAGACCAAGGACGGCGTCTTCGTCATCGAGGTCAACGACAATCCCAACCTCGATCATGGCTGGGAGGACTCCGGCGAGAAGGACGAGGTCTGGGTACGGCTGACGCAATGGTTCCTGGAACGTTTGGAGCGGCCGGGCCGATAATCATCCAATCGGGGGCAGAGATGCTGTTTTTGGTGACCGAGGATTTTCGCGGCTGCGACCGCAAGGAGATCTACCGCCGCTTCCGCGATTACGGTCGCCTGAAGCCCAACGAGCTTCTGGTGCACCATAGCTGGATCGCGGCGGACATGAGCCGCTGTTTCCTGCTGGTGGAGACCGACGACGTCACGCTGCTGCAGCGCTGGGTGATCGAGTGGGCGGATCTGGTGGAGTCCGAGATCGTGCCGGTGGCGGCGAACAAGGACATGGTCGAGGCATTGAGCGGGCACCTCTGACCATCGCCGCTTGCTGGCTCAGCGGAGCGCCGGCGAGCCCACCGCGCGCTGGCATTCATCGACCAGCCAGGCGCGGAACGCCGCCACGACCTCTCTTCTTGCGCTCCGCTGCGGAATTGTCAGACAATAGGGCTGACGCAGCGCAATCGCCTTGGCGACAGGCCGGAACAGCCGGCCGTCCTCCACGGCTTCGGCGCAATAGATCCCTTGCGCCAGCGCCACACCCAGTCCCGAAATGGCGAGGTCGAGCGCCGCGCGCGAGGAGTTTGCCGACAGGCCGCGCTGAATGCCGCGCCCAGGCGCGATGCCGGCCGCCTCGAACCAGCTGCGCCATGAGGGAAAGGATGCGCCGGTCGGTCCCCAGTCGGTGTGGATCAGGGGCAGCCCGGCGAGCGGACCGCCATCCGCCTCCAGCACACTGGCGAGCTTTGGCGCGCAGACGGGATAGACCGCGTCCTGGACAATGTCCTCGATCGGGTGCTCACGATAGTGCGGACCGTAGGAGAGCCTGAGGTCGATCAGGTCGCGGTCGAACGACACCGGGTCGTCATCGCCCCTGAGAGATATGTCGACGGCACCGTGGATGGCGATGAAGCCGGCAAGGCGCTCGGAAAGCCAGCCCATGGCCATGGACGGAGGGACCGAGACAACGAGCCGCGGGCGGAACGCATCGCCTGCAAGCTGGCGCGAGACGCTGCCGATTTCCTGGAAGGCCATGGTCAATCGAGGCAGCATCTCGACGCCAGCCTCGCTCAGGACGACACGCCGGTTGGCGCGGTGGAAGAGCTTGCGGCCAACTTGCTCCTCGACGATGCGGATGAGCTGGCTGACTGCGGCGGCCGAGACCGATAGCTCTTCCGCCGCCGCGGCGAAGCTGCCGGTGCGCGCAGCCGCCTCGAAGGCCTGAAGACCTCGCAACGATGGCAGTGCAACCATGGCGGTGACCAAAAAGATAAGCTCAGCTTATCTATATTGCAGAAATCCTCGTTGTTAGAAAGGTTTCTTGCTGGGGTATGCTGACCGAATGAATTCAATCAGCCGGAATGCCCCTATGGATCATCGTGACGTGATCGCCTCGCTGACGAACGAGGAGCGCAGCCGGCTGACCGGCAAGTCGGATGGGCCTGGCCTTGTTCAGCTCGCGTTCCACCTCGGCGCGATCCTGCTCCTCGGATGGTTGATCGCCGCCAAGGTGCCGTTCTGGCCGCTGCTGATGCTGCCGCAAGGCATACTGATCGTGTTCCTGTTCACGCTGCTGCATGAGACGGTGCATCGCACGGCTTTCGAAAGTCAATGGCTGAACGACGCAGTCGCGCGCGTCTGCAGCCTCGCGATCGCGCTGCCGGCCGACTGGTTCCGCTATTTCCATTTCGCCCATCACCGTTTCACCCAGGATCCCGAACGCGATCCGGAGCTGGCTTTCCCGAAGCCGGAAACCTGGCGGCAGTACCTGGTCCACGTTTCCGGACTTCCAGTGTGGTTGGGGCATCTGAAGACGCTCCAGGCCAATGCCATGGGACGTTGCCAGGACAGCTACGTGCCCCCAAAGGGGCGTCCGAAGGTACGCGCCGAGGCACGCGCGATGATTGCCTTCTATGCCGTCGTGCTGGTGCTCGCGCTGTGGTTCAAGGCGACGGTGCTGCTCCATGTCTGGATCTTTCCCGCGCTGCTCGGCCAGCCGTTCCTGCGGCTCTACCTGTTGGCCGAGCATGGCCGCTGCCCCTTCGTCGCCAACATGCTGGAGAACACCAGGACGACGCTGACCAACTGGGCTGTGCGCAAGCTTGCCTGGAACATGCCCTTCCATGCCGAGCATCACGCCTATCCGGGCGTGCCCTTCCACCGGTTGCCGGAGTTTCACGCGCTGATCGAGCGGCATCTGAAGGTTGTCGAGCCGGGTTATATCGGCTTCCATGAAAAATACATCGAGACGCTGCGCTGATTTATGGCGTCAGCCGGTCTGGCTGCGCACCGCGCTCGATTTCAACAGGTGCTGAATCTCCGCCGCCTTTGACGGCACGCCGATCAGATAGCCTTGCGCCTCCACGCAGCCGTTTCGGCGCAGCATGTCGAGCTGTGCTTCGGTTTCCACGCCTTCGGCGGTGACGGTGATGCCCAGTTCGGCGCCCAGCCCGATGATGGTGCGCACGATCGCTGCGGTATCGAGATTGCCGATGTCGGAGATGAAGGAACGATCGATCTTGATCTTGTCGACGGGAAAGCGCCTGAGATAGCCGAGTGAGGAATAGCCGGTGCCAAAGTCGTCGAGCGCGATGCGGATGCCGAGTTCACGCAACTGTCGCAGCGTCTTCAGGACGGCTTTGCTCTCGTCCATCAGCACGGTTTCGGTGATCTCCAGTTCCAGTCGTCTGGCCGGCACGCCCGAAAAGGCCAGGGCGGAGATGACGCTGCGAGCAAAGCCGCCGCTTTTGAGCTGCACGGCGGAGACATTGACCGCAATGCGCAGGCCAGGTGGCCAGGCTGCCGCCGTCGCACAGGCCTTTCGCAGCGCCCATTCGCCAAGCGGCACGATCAGCCCGGTTTCCTCGGCGACCGGAATGAATTCGTCCGGCGCCACAGTGCCGCGCGACGGCGAATGCCAGCGCATCAGGGCCTCGGCGCCGACAATCTCGCCCGAAGCTATGGCCATGATCGGTTGGAAATCGAGATCGAATTCCCGGCTCGGCAGCGCCGTATCGAGATCGGCTTCGAGCGCCCGGCGCGCGCGCACCGTGGCATCCATGCCGGGCTCGAAGAAACGGTACAGGTTGCGCCCTTCGCTTTTTGCCCGGTAGAGCGCCATGTCGGCGTTTGTCAGCAATGTATCGGCGTCCCTGCCATCGCCGGGAGAAAGCGCGATGCCAACGCTGACGCCAACATGCATGTCCCGGCTCTTGTCATGAAATGGTTTGGCGATGGCCTCGACAATGCGTTTCGCCAGTTTTTCCGCGCTCGCCAGGCCCTCGACGTTGAATTGGACGATCACGAACTCGTCGCCGCCAAAACGGGCGACGATATCTGCGTCGTTGTCCACGCAGCGCAGCAGTCTTGCGGCCACGCCTTTCAGCAGCCGGTCGCCAGCCGGATGTCCCAGCGTATCGTTGACGACCTTGAAGCGGTCGAGGTCGAGCGAGAAGATTGCCAGCGGTCCCGCGGCCGCATCCTCCAGTGCCCGGTCGAGCCGGTCGCGAAACACCGAGCGATTGGGCAACCCGGTCAGCACGTCGTGATGCGCAAGATGGGTCATGCGCTCCTCGGCAAGCCTGCTCTCGGTCACGTCATCGAAAGTGGCGACCCAGCCGCCGCCGCTCATCGGCCGGCGGGCAACCATCAGCGTTCGTCCGTCGGCGAGCCGGCGGGGGGTCGACCGCGTCTGGCCGGCCAGCACGCGAGCCTCGGTCCTCGAAACCTCGTCCTCGACATCTATGGGCGCATAGACGCCAAGGCGCACCAGCCGTTCAAGGAGTTCGCGGTGAGTCGTGCCGAGCGGCAGATCCGCCTCGGTCACACCATAAAGCTCCAGGATGCGCTGATTGCGCACGATCAGCCTGCCGCCGGCGTCATACATCAGCAGGCCCTGCGACATGTTCGCGAGCGCCGCGTCGAAGCGGCGATGCTGTTCCTTGAGATCCTGTTCGGCGCGCCGTTGTTCGGTGATGTCTTCGTAGATCGAAACCCAGCCGCCCGATGCCAATGGCCGGTGCGAGATGCTGATGATGCGTCCATCAGAGAGCGCCTCCTCATAGGTCGAGGGTTTCGCTCCATCGATATAGGGCTTGCGGATGGCGTAAAGTTCTTCGGCGCTTTGCGAGGCGATGCCGACATCGACGCTGTGCCGCAGGATGTCGATGAAACGGATCCCCGGCTGCGCCACGTTGGCGTCGAGGCAGAAGATGTTGATATAGTTGCCGTTGCAGATGATCATGCGCTCGTCGGCGTCGAACATGCAAAGACCATGCGACATGTTCTCGACGGCAGCTGAAAAGCGTTCGTTCTGCGCACGCAGCTCGTCTTCCATGCGGCGCGAGCGGTCCATGCCTCCGGCCTCCCGTTTCGGGACGGCCGGACCATCCTTGATGTCACCGACGGGCATGGGCGCGCCTGCGGACGTGATCGAACACCGCAGTGTCAGCCGTTCCGGTTAATTTAGCGTTTTCTATCCTACCGCCGTAGCTACCTTGCGCCGCGACTTCTCGATCGCGGAAAAACGCTTCAGGAAGGCGTTCTGTGCCCAGGTTACCGAGCGCGGCGTGAAATCGAAGCGCTCGGCACTGAAGCCGCGTGGACGACCGAAGAACTCGGTCGCCTCCGCGGTCGAAAAGCCGGCGAGCAGCGTGGCCTCGAAATAGGCGGCGATCTGGTCCGCGCGCTTGATCTCCTTGCGCAGGCCGGCGCCTGGTTCCGGCGGTAGCGAGAAGCGCAGATGGATGGCGCGCTGCAAGCGCAGTTCACAGTCCTTATAACTGCCGCCCATCACCGATTTGAACGGCGAGATCATGTCGCCGATGACATATTCGGGCGCATCGTGCAGCAATGCCATAAGCCGGGCGTCCGCCGGCGCATCGGGCATCAGGTCGCAAAACAGCGCTTCCACCAGCAACGAATGCTGGGCGACCGAGAAGGCGTGCTCGCCGCGGGTTTGGCCGTTCCAGCGCGCGACGCGGGCGAGCCCGTGGGCGATGTCCGAAATCTGGATATCGAGGGGTGAGGGGTCGAGCAAGTCGAGCCGGCGGCCGGACAGCATGCGCTGCCAGGCGCGTGGCGGCGCACCGATGCGGTCGGCCGCCATCAGGCCTCCTCCGTGCCGGCGGCTTCCTGGGGAAAGCTGAATTTGGCGAAAGGTGGAATGGCAACCGTAACCGGCACGTCTCCGGCCAGGATCGGCTGGCCGGCGTCGAGCGCTGTCTTGACCCTGTCGATACGGGCGATGCCGAGGCCGATCGTGCCGGCATTCGAGCCGAGAGTGCCCACCGATCGCCCGTCGACGGTCAATTCGGCGCCGGCCTCAGGCAAGGCCCGTTCGGCCCTGACGATCAGCACCCGCCGCCTTGCCGTGCCACGATGCTGCATGCGCGAGACGACCTCCTGGCCGACATAGCAGCCTTTCCTGAAGCCGACGCCACCGGTCTCGTCGAGCAGCACGTCATGCGGGAAGGCGTCGCCGAGCTGGTAGTCGGTGCCGCTCTCGGCAATGCCATGCGCGATGCGCAAGGCCTGCCATGCGGCACCGTCGTCAGTCTCTTGAGCGCTGCCATAGGAGCGGGTGACGCTTTCATCGCGAAAGCGCCGGTCGGCCAGCACGGTTGAATCCTTTTGTGAGGGAGCTGACTCATTTCCCCAGGCAATGGAGACAAGCGTCTGTTCGGATTTGGCAATCTCGACCTTGGCGCGCAACTTGTACAGCATCAGCCGGCGTACGAAATCGTCAGCGATGTCGGCGCGGCATTCGAGGCGGAACGCGTTTTCGCCGGCCCGTGAGATCAGGAAGTCAAACAGGATCTTGCCTTGCGGTGTCAAAAGCGCGCCCGGTTTTGCCTCGCCGGCGCCGAGCGCGTCGAGGTCGGTGGTCAGGATGTTCTGCAGGAAGTGTTCGGCATCAGGGCCGGAGACGGAGATGAGCGCGCGGTCTTTCAGCAGGGCAAAGGGCATGGGGCGAATAAAAGCCTGATCTTGCAAAACGGTTGGCCATTACGTAAGCCGCTGACACTCCCCCCGCAAGAGATCGATCAGCATGGCCAACACCTACGACCTCATCCTGACAGGCGGCATGATGGTCAACCATGACGGCGAGGGGCAACGCGATGTCGGCGTGAAGAATGGGCGCATCGCCGCCATCGGCGATCTGCGCCAGGCCTCGGCCGGCGAGACGATCGACTGCCGGGGCCTGCATATCCTTCCGGGCGTCGTCGACAGCCAGGTGCATTTCCGCGAGCCGGGACTGGAGCACAAGGAGGATCTGGAGACTGGATCTCGGGCGGCGGTGCTCGGTGGCGTCACCGCCGTGTTCGAAATGCCCAACACCAGTCCATTGACCACCAGCGAAGAAACGCTTGCCGACAAGGTCCGACGCGGCACCGGCCGTATGCACTGCGACTTCGCCTTCTGGGTCGGCGGCACCCGCGACAACGCCAACGATGTCGCCGAGCTCGAGCGCCTGCCGGGCGCGGCCGGGATAAAGGTTTTCATGGGCTCGTCCACCGGCGACCTGCTGGTCGAGGACGATGAAGGCGTCGCCTCGATCCTCAGGAACACCCGCCGCCGCGCCGCTTTCCATTCGGAAGACGAGTTCCGGCTGCGCGAACGCCTTGGCGAGCGCATCGGGGGCGATCCTTCATCGCATCCGGTCTGGCGCGACGAGATCGCCGCCTTGCGCTGCACCGAGCGGCTGGTGCGCGTCGCGCGGGCCGCCCGTGCCCGCATCCACGTCCTGCACATCTCCACGGCCGAGGAGATATTGTTCCTCGAACAGCACAAGGATGTCGCCACCTGCGAGGCGACACCGCACCATTTGACACTGTCGGCGGACGACTACAAACGGCTCGGCACGCTGATCCAGATGAACCCGCCCGTCCGTGCCCCGCGCCATCGCGACGGCGTCTGGCACGGAATCGCGCAAGGCATTGTCGACGTACTCGGTTCCGACCATGCCCCGCACACATTGGCCGAAAAAGCAAAACCATATCCGGCATCGCCCTCGGGCATGACCGGGGTGCAGACGCTGGTGCCGATCATGCTTGACCACGTCAACGCCGGCAGGCTGACCTTGCAGCGCTTCGTCGATCTTTCAAGCCACGGCCCGCAGCGCATCTTCGGCATGGCCAGGAAAGGCCGTATCGCCGCCGGCTATGACGCCGATTTTACAATTGTCGACATGAAGCGGCGCGAGACCATCACCAATGCACAAGCCGGCTCGAAGGCCGGCTGGACGCCTTATGACGGCAAGGAAGTCACCGGCTGGCCGGTCGGCACTGTCATTCGAGGCCAGCGCATCATGTGGGAGGGCGAGATCGTGACGCCGGGCCAGGGCAGGGCAGTGGAGTTCTCCGAAGCGCCCTCCGCGTAGCTATTTCACATCATTGGATTTCTTAGGCACGATCTACTAAATTGAGTGGTTATGCGCACAGATATCACGCCAATGATTGTCCCCGCTGAGTTTCCGGAGCTACACGCACTCGTCTGGAGCCGCGATGCAACGCGCCCGATTCCTGCCGAGGAAGCTTTCGCCATCTACGAGCGCAACTGGCGGTTTGTCGATCAAGAGCGCCTTACAACATCTGAAAGGCTGCTTATCCAGAACCTGGCGGAAAAATTCGGCCAGGGCATTCTTTTGACCACTGGCTGAAGTTTCGTTTCCTTCCTGATTTCTCCGCAACTGGAATATTAACGGGCCCGATGCAGCCATTCGACGAGGCGATCCGCACGAATAGGCACTCGCGTGTCCGAGTTTCAGTCGCCGGCGACGAAAAACGTCCATTGCCCAGCGGGCGTGATGCCGACGCGGTAGAAGATGTAGGCGCCGAACTGCTTCATGTCGTCGAAGTCACTCGCGGTGACGATCTTGAACAGCTCGACCCGTTGCCTGGCGTCGAGCTTGTCCAGGGGTAGAGCGAAGAAATACGGCCAGACATAGAGCTCTTGTGGCGTGCCGGCATCGACATGGACATAGCCGGCATTGAGCACCTCCTCCAGTATGGCAAGAATCTCCTGGCCATCCTGGTCGCCGGAGAGCCCCTTGAGGAAGGTAATGGCGTCGCCATCTATGTCGGTCAGTGACAATTGGGTCATGCCGTCGCCCTTGCCGATCAAAGGCCTCAGTCTTTCGACGTCGCCGCTCTCGCAGGCTTCGATGATCAGGTCATGCATGCGCCGCACCGGTTCAGGCAGCTTGCCGAGGTCGTAGACGACCTCCGGCGTGGGCGCGTCGGGATCGACGCGCGGCCTGTTGGTGGCACCGTCGCCGTTCGGCGGGGTGACCGGCTCGGCCTTGTCCGGGGCGGTTGGCTGGCTGGTCGAAGATGGCGTTCCGACCGGATCGGGTATCGGCACGGTGCTTCCCGGCGACGACACGTCGTCGTCTACCATCGGTTGGACCGGCGAAGGGAGTTCTTCGCGCTTGATCTCGCTCAGCGCATAAGCGGGACTGCTTGTCAGACACGCAACCAAGGGAATCGCGGCACTGCACGCGGCGAAACAGATGCAAAGGACCAAGCCGCGCGGCTCGCCTGACATCGAAAAATTCACTGCCCGTTTCTCCCTGCTTCCGGGCATGATGCCCGAGCGGCATTTGCCGTCAAAGAACCGGACGTCGGTTCAGTGCCGCAGCCGTTCGGGTTCGAAGGCGCCAGCAATCACCTTTTCACGCATGCGGTCGAGCAGGGCAAGGGCCGATGTCTCGCCGTTGGCGCGCAGCATTTCGCCGAACGCGGTTTCAAGCGCCGCTTCGGCGATGATCTCGGGTTCTATGCCTGCCGAAAGACCTTCGGCCCAGGCCTCGCTGTGGCTCTCCACTGCGGTCAGGCGCTTTTCTTCCCTGACCAGCGCGTCGATGTCGTTGACACCATGTTCCATAAGCGATGTCCACCCTTGCAAGCAGCGATCCTTCGATGGATCAGGCTTGATCTGTTCCGTTTACACGCAGCCGCAAATAAGTCTTTGTAAATACGACATTTTTTTGATCGTTCTTTACAGGAGGCCGGTTGCGCTTGCGAAGCTGCATTCAATCCTGGTCAAACTTAGCCGATTAGGCGTGCCTGCGGGGTGAAAACCTTCAGTTTGAGTTAATTCCACATCCGCGCGCTAACGTTTCATTAACGCTGTTGCATAAGCGCAACAAAAGGATTGCACCATGACAGTTCTCGACACAAGCTGGATATGCCCGCAGTCGCCGCCAATGGACCGGATATCTGTTGATGAAGGCCGGATGCGCTCTTGCGAGGGCACTTTGGGCGATATGGGCTAGTTTCCGTAGCGCGAGGCGATGTCGCGCGACAGGGTCTCGCCTTCCTTCATGTAGCGGCCGATGGCTTCGGTCGCCGACGCGGTGCATTGCGTGTAGGTGCCGCCGAATGAGCGGTAGCCGCGATTGAAGCTGGCGATGAAGCGGGCGCGCCGTTGCGGATCCGGGTTCTCCGATTCGAGCAGCTTCTGCATCTCGCCGCGCCACTGGTCGCCCTTTTCGCCGCACAGATTGCGCAGGAAATGCAGCGACCCCAGAACCTCCGCCAGCCGCATCAGCCCCGGTTCGAAGGGTGCCTCGGCGCTGAACGCCGGTCGTGCCGCCACAGGGCTGACGGCAAGGCATGTCGCGAGAAGGAGAGGAAGGCAACGCATAAGTCAATCTGGCCAAACAATTTGCCGCCTGCAAGGCGATTGTGCCGGGCGAATTCCGGATTTCAGGGTCGCTCAGGGGTTTGCGACGGCCGTCCGAGCAGTTCCTCGGCGACCGCGAGCACCGAACCGGCAAGCGGCAGATCAGCCATTTCGGCCAGCGTGTAGAAGGCGGCGGTCTCGGCGTCGTCGCTGGCCACGGCCTCGCCCCCGGCATGGGCCGCACCGAATACCGTCAGCAGGTAATCGACCGGATGCCCGTCGAGCGTGCCGTCGATGAGGATTTCGCGCAGCCGTCGGTAGTTTTCGGCCTGCAATTGCGTCTCCTCCAGCAATTCGCGCCGTGCCGCCTGTTCCAGCGTCTCACCGGCTTCGACCTTGCCGCCCGGGAATGCATAGAACCCTTGCGAGGGTTGTCGCGCCCGCTTGACCAGAAGCACGGCGTCGCCGCGCACAACGGCGACCGAGACCGCGGGAATGACTTTTCGCACTTCGTCCATGGATATCCGATCGCCCTGATTTACGGCAGCCTGTTGTGGACCGGCCGACGCCGGACAGCTTTAACGGTTGCAGTGCAGCTGTTCCATCGCCACTTTCGAAACCGGACATCAGGACCAATAGACATGTGCGGACGTTTTGCCTTGACCGCGACACCGGACCAGACAGCCGCTTTCCTCGGGCTGGCGGAGGTGGAGCAGTTTCCTACGCGCTACAATATAGCGCCGACGCAGCCGGTGCTGATGGCGATCTCAGGCCCGCCGCGGGCGCCGGGTTCCAACCTGCCGGACCGCCGGCCGATGCTGGTGCGCTGGGGCCTGATCCCCGCCTGGGTAAAGGATGTCGGCGAATTTCCGCTGCTGTTCAACGCACGCTCCGAAGGCGTGATCGAAAAGGCCTCGTTCAAAGCCGCCATGCGCCATCGCCGGGCGCTGGTGCCGGCATCAGGTTTTTACGAATGGCGCCAGGCGCGGCCCGGAGAGGCGGGCGGCAGGAAGGGGCAGCCTTACTGGATCAGGCCGCGGCATGGCGGGTTGGTCGCCTTTGCCGGGCTGGTTGAAACCTATGCGGAACCGGGCGGCTCGGAGTTGGACACCGGCGCCATTCTAACGGTCGAGGCCAATGCCGACATCGCGCATATCCATGACCGCATGCCCGTGGTGATCGCACCTGAAGACTTCACCCGCTGGCTCGATTGCCGCGGACTTGAGCCGCGCGACGTCGCCGACCTGTTGCGGCCGGCGCAACGCGACTTCTTCGAAGCGATTCCGGTCTCCGACCTCGTCAACAAGGTCGCCAACACCGGGCCGGAGATTCAGGAGAAGGGGGAGATCGGGCCCGAGCCCGAGAAGGTCAAGCGCCGGAAACCCGGCGCGGACGACAGTCAGATGACGCTGTTTTAGCAGGAACTCTGTTCGAGGTGCGGTTTGGCGCCTCGTTCCGACCCTTGGGCCGATCGCGCACTGCTTCAGGCAGCGCGGGGCGATACGATTTTCTGCACCGGCTTTTTCTTCTTCGCAGTGTGGAGCAGGGCGGCGACGATCGCGGCCGGGCCGATTGCGCGATAATGGTTTGCCAGCGCTGGTTGCTTGGCGCGGTTGGCTTCCTGCTTGCTTCGAGGCATGTGTCTCTTCCCAGATAACGTTTCCGTGTCTGCGTTTGGCGGCCGAATCCGACCAAATCGTGACGCAGGTTGATCTAGCCGGCGTATGTTTCATGACTGTGCTGACATGTTTAATAAAATGTTTCAGTGGCTGATTCCGTGTGATCGGGCGACGCATTTGCCAGTTCTGGCGTCGTTTTTCTCGGGATAAGCGACTTGACGGCAACACTGGCCAAGGCGATAAAGCCGCCTATGAAAACGTCTTTCGCCATTTGTGGCATTTGCATTATTGGCTAGCTTCGCGCTGGTCCGGACGTTTTCGCCTCATCTTCCCCTAGATTGGACAAACGCCCCGGCCAGCAGGCTGGAGTCCGTTTTGCGCCTCGGCGCGGAGCTGGCTTCATCCAGGCAAAAGTTCTGAACCGGAAAGGCATGGAATGTCTGACGCACCGAAGGGCCTGCGCCTCTACAACACGCTGACGCGCGCGAAGCAGGATTTCGTCCCGATCGACGCGCTGAACGTGCGCATGTATGTCTGCGGTCCGACCGTCTACGACTTCGCCCATATCGGCAATGCCAGGCCCGTAATCGTCTTCGACGTGCTGTTCCGGCTGCTGCGCCATCTCTATGGCGAGACGCACGTCACCTATGTGCGCAACATCACGGATGTCGACGACAAGATCAATGCACGCGCACTGCGCGATTTCGGCAGCGAGATATCAGCCGGCAGACTGTCGCTTAACGAGGCGATAAGGCGGGTGACGGAGAAGACCGCGGGCCAATTCCACAAGGACGTCGCGACGCTCGGCTGCCTGGAGCCAACAGTCGAGCCGCGCGCCACCGAGTTCGTCGAGCCCCGTGCCGACGGCAAGGCAGACATGATCACCTTGATTCAAAGCCTGATCAAACGCGGCCATGCCTATGTTGCCGCAGGCGAAGTGCTGTTCGACACCGCTTCGATGCCCGACTACGGCCAGTTGTCGAAGCGAAATCTCGACGAGCAGCAGGCCGGTGCTCGCGTTGCAGTCGACGCGCACAAGAAGAATCCTGGCGACTTCGTGCTGTGGAAGTTGTCGTCCCCGGAGGAGCCGGGCTGGCAGAGCCCATGGGGCAGGGGCCGGCCGGGCTGGCACATCGAATGCTCGGCCATGTCCGCCGCCTATCTGGGCGAGGTCTTCGATATTCATGGCGGCGGTCTCGACCTGATCTTCCCGCACCACGAGAACGAGATCGCCCAGTCACGCTGCGCGCACGGCACCGATGTGATGGCCAACATCTGGATGCACAACGGCTTCCTGCAGGTCGAAGGGCAGAAGATGTCGAAGAGCCTCGGCAATTTTTACTCGATCAACGAGCTGCTGGAGACCGAAACATTCGGCGGCCGCAAATGGCCCGGCGAGGTGCTGCGGCTGGCGATGCTGATGACGCATTATCGCGAACCGATCGACTTTTCCGTGCGCAAGCTCGAGGAAGCGGAGAACACGCTGCGCAAGTGGAAACGCGCGGCCGATCTGGCGCCGGCGGTCGGGCAATTGCCGGCCGAGGTCGTGCAGGCGTTGTCGGATGATCTCGCCACCTACGCCGCCTTCCAGGTTTTGACCCAGTTGGCCGGCGAGGCGGTCGACTTCAGCGGCGATGGCGACAACGCCGCAGCGGCCTCGCTGAAGGGGGCGCTTGCCTTCCTGGGTTTCGATGTCGGGGCGGCCAAGGTCGACGAAGCCGCGGTCGCCAAGGCGATCGCCAGGCGCCTGGAATTGATCGCCGCCAAGAACTGGGCCGAAGCCGACCGCATCCGCGACGAGTTGTTGGCGCAAGGCGTGCAACTGAAGGACGGCAAGGACCCGGTCACCGGCGAACGTGTGACGACGTGGGAGGTGAAGCGGTGAGGGCGACTGTTCTTGTGGCGGGAATGGAGAGGTTGGCGCGAAGCACCCCCCTCTGTCCTGCCGGACATCTCCCCCTCAAGGGGGGAGATTGGATATCACCGAGGCTTTCGCCAATCGCTGACGTTGGAGGTTGGGTACCGTCAGCGAAACTGCCGATCTCCCCCCTTGAGGGGGAGATGTCCGGCAGGACAGAGGGGGGCGCCTCGCCGTGATCCATTATCGTGTGTCTCCTGTCAATCGAGGCAATGCGCGCAAGATGCGCAAGGCTATGACCGACGCCGAACTGAAGCTTTGGAATGAGATACGCGCACACCGACTCATGGGGCTGGCGTTTCGACGTCAAATGCCAATAGCGGGCTACATCGTCGATTTTGCTTGCCCTAACAGGAAGCTGATCGTTGAGCTGGATGGTTCTCAGCACGCCTCTCATGAGGTCTCGGCGTCTGACGCCGCGCGAACAGCCAAGCTCACAGCGCCCGGCTGGACCGCCCTGCGCTTCTGGAATGATGACGTGATCCGCGATATCGACAATGTCTGTCAGCACATCGTGATTGCGGCCGGCCTGGCTGGCGCGTAAGTGCCGGAACCAGCAACGGAGGAGTTCGTTCCATGATCGACCATCTCGGCATCGACGTTGCCGACTTTGACGCTTCGAAGGCTTTCTATGACAAGGCGATGGCGCCGCTTGGCGCCTCGCTGCTCCATATGGTGCCGCTGGAATACACCGGCGGCGCCAAGGTCGGTGGCTACGGCCGCGATCGGCCGGTGTTCTGGCTCCAGGAAGGCAAGGAGGGGCAAAAGGCCCGCCAGCACGTCGCCTTCACCGCGCGCAGCCGCGCCGAGGTTGATGCTTTCCATGCTGCCGCTCTTGCCGCGGGCGGCAAGGACAATGGCGGGCCGGGCCTGCGCCCGCACTATCATGCGGACTACTATGGCGCCTTCGTCTTCGATCCCGACGGCAACAATGTCGAGGCCGTCTGCCATGATGCGGAGTGACCTGCCATGAGCCTCGACAACCGGCCGATCTACACCGGCGGCTGCCAGTGCGGCGCCGTGCGCTTTCGCGTCGAGGGCGCACTCGGCGATGCCTCGGTTTGCCATTGCCGCATGTGCCAGAAGGCGAGCGGCAATTTCTACCTTCCGCTGGTCTCGGTGCGCGGCGCCAAGGTGGACTGGACGCGCGGCGAGCCCAAGCGCTTCCGCTCGTCGAACGCTGCCTGGCGTGGGTTCTGCGCCGAATGCGGAACGCCGCTGACTTTCGAGGCGCCGGAGGGCATGGCGTTGGCGATTGCCGCCTTCGACGCTCCGGCTGATATCGCGCCGACCATCCAGTGGGGCACCGAGGCAAAGCTGCCTTACGTGGATTCCATTCCAGAATTGCCGGGCGAGGATACGATGGCGGATATGGGTTCGGCCCCCTATCTGGCAGAGCTTGTCTCCTACCAGCATCCCGACCACGACACCGAGCAATGGCCGCCGGAGAAAACATCATGAGCGAGACCATTCGAACCGGCGGCTGCCAGTGCGGCGCCGTGCGCTTCCGCATCAAGGGCAAGCTTGGACGCCCGTCCATCTGCCACTGTCGCATGTGCCAGAAACAGTTCGGTTCCTTTTTCGGCGCCCTGGTGACAGCGCCGAAGGACGGCGTCGAATGGACACGTGAGGAGCCGAGCTATTTCCAGTCCTCGGTCAACATCGATCGCGGTTTCTGCGCCCGCTGCGGCACGCCGCTGACCTACCGCCAGCCCGGCGGCTTGGAGATCGCCATCGGCGCCTTCGACGATCGCTCCGACCTGGCGCCGCAGATCCAGGTCAATTACGCCGGGCGGCTGCCTTGGGTGGAGACGATCTTCGACCAGCCCGTCCACCAGGATCCAGACTATTATGCTAGGCAGGAGGAGATCATCTCCTTCCAGCATCCCGACCATGAAACGACGGACTGGCCGTCCAAAGGTTTGCAACTATGAGCTCTGAACTGCGCACGCTTTATCCCGAGATCGAAGCTTTCGAGAGCGGTATGCTCGACGTCGGCGACGGCCACCAGGTCTATTGGGAACGCTCCGGCACCAAAGGCGCCAAGCCGGCGGTATTCCTGCATGGCGGGCCGGGCGGCACCATCTCGCCAAAGCATCGGCGGCTGTTCGATCCCGATCTCTACGACGTCATCCTGTTCGACCAGCGCGGTTGCGGCAAGTCGACGCCGAATGCCTCGCTGGAGGCCAACAGCACGTGGCACCTGGTCGCCGATATCGAGCGCCTGCGCGAAATGGCCGGCTTCGACAAATGGCTGGTCTTCGGCGGTTCCTGGGGTTCGACGCTGGCGCTCGCCTACGCCGAGACGCACCCGCAACGCGTCAGTGAGCTCGTCGTGCGGGGCATCTATACGCTGACCCGCCCCGAGCTCGAATGGTACTATCAGTTCGGCGTCTCCGAGATGTTTCCCGACAAGTGGGAGCGCTTCCTGGCGCCGATCCCCGAGGCCGAGCGCGGCGACATGATGGCCGCCTATCGCAAGCGGCTGGTGGGGTCCGACAGAAACGCGCAGATCGAGGCGGCCCGCGCCTGGAGCCTGTGGGAAGGCGAGACGATCACGCTTTTGCCCGAGCCGGAGACCAGCGGACCGTTTGGTGAGGACGACTACGCCGTCGCCTTCGCCCGCATAGAGAACCACTACTTCGTCCATGCCGGTTGGCTGGAGGAGGGACAGTTGCTGCGCGATGCCTGGAAGTTGAAGGACATTCCCGGCACCATCGTCCACGGCCGCTACGACATGCCGTGCCCGGCACGCTACGCCTGGGCGCTGCACAAGGCCTGGCCGAAGGCGGATTTTCACCTGATCGAGGGTGCCGGCCATGCCTATTCCGAGCCAGGTATATTGGACCGGCTGATCCGGGCGACGGATGGGTTTGTGGGGAAAAACTGATGTCGGCGCTCACCCCCCTCTGGCCTGCCGGCCATCTCCCCCTCAAGGGGGGAGATTGCCCATCACCTGGGGTTTCGCAAATTTTCAGCGCCGCAGGTGATGGCGGGACATTCGAACTGCCGATCTCCCCCCTTGAGGGGGAGATGTCCGGTAGGACAGAGGGGGGCGTTCAAGCGCCCACAGGACGATGAAAAAGCAACGCCTCTACCTCTTCGACACAACACTTCGCGATGGCCAGCAGACGCCCGGTATCGACTTCTCGGTCGAGGACAAGATCGCCATCGCCAAGCTGCTCGACGAATTCGGCCTCGACTATGTCGAGGGCGGTTACCCCGGCGCCAACCCGACCGACACGGCCTTCTTTAGGGAGAAGCGAACCGCGCAGGCAAAGTTCGTCGCCTTCGGCATGACCAAGCGGGCGGGGGTGTCGGCTTCCAACGATCCTGGGCTTGCCGCACTCGTCCAGTCGCGGTCGGACGCCATCTGCTTTGTCGCCAAGAGCTGGGACTATCATGTCCGTGTGGCGCTCGGCTGCACCAATGAGGAGAATCTGGAGTCCATCAAGGCCTCGGTGGAAGCCGCCATTGCCGCGGGGAAGGAGGCGATGGTCGATTGCGAGCATTTCTTCGACGGGTTCAAGGCCAATTCGGATTATGCGCTGGCGTGCGCCAAGACCGCTTATGATGCCGGCGCGCGCTGGGTGGTGCTGTGCGACACCAATGGCGGCACGCAGCCCTCGGAACTACGCGCAACCGTCGAAAGGGTCGTCGCCGCGGGCATTCCCGGCGACCATCTCGGCATCCATGCCCATGATGACACCGGCCAGGCGGTGGCGAATTCGCTGGCCGCGGTCGAAGCGGGCGTGCGCCAGATCCAGGGCACGCTGAACGGCATTGGCGAACGCTGCGGCAACGCCAATCTGATCTCCATCGTGCCGACGCTGGCGTTGAAGCCGGCCTTCGCCGACCGTTTCGAGACGGGGATTTCCGCCGAGGCGCTTACCGGCATTTCGCGCTTGTCGCGCGCCTTCGACGAACTCTTGAACCGCGCTCCGGAGGCGCAGGCGCCCTATGTCGGCGCTTCAGCCTTCGCCACCAAGGCCGGCATCCACGCTTCGGCGCTCGCCAAGGAACCTGCGACCTACGAGCATGTGCCGCCGGAAGCGGTTGGCAACCGCCGCCGCGTCATGGTTTCCGACCAGGGCGGCAAGGCCAATTTCCTGGCCGAGCTGAAGCGGCGCGGCATCGATGTGCCGAAGGACGATCACCGGCTCGACGCATTGATATCGGTGGTCAAGGAGCGTGAGGCCTCCGGCTATGCCTATGAGGGCGCCGACGCCTCCTTCGAGCTTCTGGCACGCAAGATGCTGCACGGTTTGCCCGAGTTCTTCCATGTCACCTCGTTCCGCTGCATGATCGAACGCCGCTTCGATGCCAATGGCCAGTTGAAGACGGTGTCGGAAGCGGTGGTCAAGGTGCTGGTCGAGGGCGAGGAGAAGATGTCGGTGGCCGAGGGGCACGGCCCCGTCAATGCGCTCGACATCGCGCTGCGCAAGGATCTCGGCAAATACCAGGGCGAAATCGCCGATCTGGAACTCGCCGACTTCAAGGTGCGTATCCTCAATGGCGGCACCGAGGCGATCACTCGCGTTCTGATCGAATCGCATGATGCGACCGGTGCCCGCTGGTGGACGGTCGGCGTTTCCGAAAACATCATCGACGCCTCGTTCCAGGCGCTGATGGATTCCATCATCTACAAGCTGATGAAGAACCGGGACATGGCGGGTCTGGTGGCGGCGGAGTGAGATATGGACGTCAACCTCTTCTTCAAAGAGATGTACTCCTTTGAAATTGAAAGGAAGGATAAGTTAGACGGCTCTGTCGGGGTTATGCTGACGGCCGTCACCGGAATTATTGTCTCGATGGTCTTTGTCGTAAGTGATATTGGTGAGAAGAACCCCTATCCGGACAAGAGGATGATACTTTCTCTATTTGCGGTATGTGCATTTGTTTTAGGGGGTTCTATATTATTTCTGCTCATAGGATTTTACGGCAGAACCTACAAATATGTTGATTATCCGAGCGAAATGATGAAATATTATACCGAGTTGGAGTCGTATTATCGAGAGAATAATCAGGCAGCTGAGAGGGAATTTGCTGACGCAGTGACACGTCAATTTGTGTTATTTGGGACGCACAATGCGCGGGCAAATGACGAAAAAACAGAAAATTATTTTCAGGCGAAACGCTGGTTTGCCTGGAGCTTGTTGCCCTTCGCTTGCGGAATCATAACTTACGGTCACTATCTTATTTTTGGCTGAGGAGTGATTGAAATGGGCGATGACAAAGACAAAGAAGACGAACGGCCGCGTGACGAACAGAAACCGCAGCCGCCGCCTGGGCGGGAAATCCGGGAGGGCTATGAGCCACCTCTAGAGAGGTAGCCTACTCACGGTAGAACAAAGCGTTGCGTTGGCAGGCGTGTAGCGGAGCAAGGCACACCGCTTGAACCATCAGCGAAAGTCCATTGATCCATCAGAACTTTGCGATGGTCTTGCCAAGGTTACTGGGCCATAGCGTTGGGCCATGGCCGCTGAAGCAATTACCCAGGACGCAGTTTCAAAAGCCCGCCGCGGCTTCCTGCTGGCGCTGGGTGCCTATTTCTTGTGGGGTTTGCTGCCTTTCTACATGAAAGCGGTTGCGCACCTGCCGCTTGCCGAGGTGATTGCCCACCGCATCGTCTGGTCGGTGCCGATCGCCGCCGCGGTTCTGGTCTGGGCCGGCCGCACGGCGGATTTCAAGGCGGCAATCCGTTCGCCCCGCACGATCGCCATGGCGGCGCTGACGGCGGCGCTGATCTCGGTCAATTGGGGCGTCTACGTCTGGGCGATCGCCGTCGACCGCACCGTAGAAACCGCCCTTGGCTATTACATCAATCCCCTGGTCAGCGTCGTGGTCGGCGCCCTGCTGCTCGGCGAGCGGCTCGATCGGCTGCAGATCGCGGCCGTGGTGCTTGCGGCGATCGCGGTCGCCGTGCTGACGATCGAGGCTGGCAAGTTGCCATGGGTATCGCTGGCGCTGGCCTTTTCCTTCGCCGCCTACGGTTTTTTCCGCAAGACGCTGCCGATCGGCCCCAGCCAGGGTTTTCTGCTCGAAGTGCTTCTGTTGTCGGTGCCGGCCTTGGGTTATATCGCCTGGCTGATCGCCACCGGACAGGACCATTTCGTTTCCGGCAACGGCGTCGATGCGGCGTTGCTGGCCGGTTGCGGGCCGGTGACCGCGGTGCCGCTGCTGCTGTTCGCATTCGGCGCCAGGCTTTTGCGTCTCTCCACCATTGGCATCATGCAATATATTGCGCCGACCATTGTGTTCCTGATCGCCGTGCTGATCTTCAAAGAGCCGTTCGACACCACCCAGGCTGTCGCCTTTGCCCTGATCTGGGCGGCGCTGGCCATGTATTCCTGGTCGATGCTGGCGACGGCGCGCCGGGCTACATCTGCCCGAGCCGCCTGACGAAGAGATAGGTCGCTCCGGCGATCAGCATCGAAACCGCAGTCACCACCCAGAAGCCTATCGGCGTGTTGACCAGCGGCAAGCCGCCGACATTCATGCCGAACAGGCCCGAGATGATCGTCATTGGCAACAGCACTGCGGTCATCACCGACAGCACGTAGAGCAGCCGGTTCGACTGCGTCGTCAGCTTGGCCATCAGCTCGTCCTGCAACAGCCTGGCGCGCGCCTGCAACTGCTCGCCATCATAGTGCAGCGTCTGCGCGCGGTGCGAAAGCCGTGCTGCCATGTCGTTGATCGAATCGGGCAGGTCGTTGCGGTGCGAATGGTCGAGATGGCGAAACAGATTGGTCAGGGTCGCCATCTGCCGGTGGATCACCACCAGGTGCCGGCGCGCATCGACGAGCGCCTGCCGCTCATTGTGCCATGCGTCGCAGACGATGCGGTCCTCGATGCCGTCGAGACTGTCGCCAAGTGCAGCGAGTTCCACCGCCATGCCGTCGAACGACTGGCCCACGACCGCCTCGATCAGCTCGGCCGGCGAGCGAAACTTGCGCGAGCCGTTCTCGATCGCCTTGCGGATATTGTCGACCGACTGCAAGGGCTGCTTGCGGGCGCCGACCAGCATGGTGTCGTTGAGGGCGAAACGGAAATGGCCGAGCCCGCCGGCTTCCGCCGAATAGTCGTGACGCAGGTCCGGCAGGTCGCCGTAGAGCCAGTCATCCTCGAGGTCGATGTGGCAGCCATGGCTGGCGGACAGGAAGGCCTCGCGCACTGGCGCCGGCAGGGCCTGTTCGGCGGCGATCTCGTGGCGTGCGCGCATGTCGGAAAGCTGGTAGCTGCGCCACGTCCAATGCGCGCCGCCGGCATCCTTGGTGCGCAGGCCGTCGGCGGTGAAATGATAGATGAAGAACAGCCCATGCTCGTCTGGCAGGTAGGGCGACAGGTCGGCGCCTTCCGGGGCGAGAGCAGTATCCATGGTGTAGTGCCGGATGCATATTTCGAGCATCGCACCGCTTGGCGGCGCGTGATTGCAACATCTAGCATGGGCGGCGGGGTTTCGTGTGACGGTTCCTTGACAGCCGATCACACTCTCTTGAGCGGCCGCGGCAGTGCGGCGGCGCCTTTCGCCGCCACCGCATTGCGACTGCCACACTTAGCGCTTCGGACCGAAACCGGGATAAGGGTTCAGCGGCACGATTGCGGCAATGTCCATCATGCCGGCCTTGACCAGCGGCAAGCTGCCGAGATGATTGCGCACGTCAGCATCGCTGGCCGCCTCGAACATCATGCCGCTCCCGGGAATGTCGCCACGGTTCCAGACCTGGCGAACCGCGCCCTGGGCGTAGAGCGTGCGCCGCTGCTCGGCCTCGCCGGGCAGCAGCGGCGCGAAATCGGCATCGGCGAATTTTTCGGTGTTGCGGGTGAGGAGGGCAAAGAACTGCATGTCGGTCTCCTGTTTGTCAGCGGTAGGTGACGGCAGGTATCGCGCTGGATGGTCAGACTGTCCAAGACTGATTAGGCTAAAGTTGAGACTTTTGAAGACTTGATGCCGCGCGGAGCAAAAAATGTTCGACTTGCGCCAGATCCGATATTTCGTCGCCGTCGCGGAAACCGGCAATGTCGGTCGCGCCGCCGAGCTGCTGCATATTTCGCAGTCGCCGCTGAGCCGGCAGATCATGCAGCTTGAACAGCAGCTTGGCGTAACCCTGTTCGAACGGGTAAAACAGCGCGTCCATCTCAATGCCGAGGGCCGCGCCTTTCTCGCCGAGGCCCGCGCGCTGCTGTCGAACGCGCGCCGGCTGGAGGAACTTGGTCGAAACCTTGCCAGCGGGTCTGTCGGGCGTCTTGCCATCGGCTATGTCGAAGGCGCCGTGCACGCCGGGCTTGTCGCCGCGATGCTGCGCCAATTCCGCCGCGACCGGCCGGATTTTCATCTCCAGTTGAGAAGCCTGCGCTCGGCGGCGCAGATCGAGGAGCTGCGGCAGCGGTCGCTGGATCTGGGCCTGGTCTATTCGCCGCCCGCCGCAGACGATCCCGATATCGCCAGCACGCCGCTGCGCCACGAGCCGCTGGCGCTGGCGATGCCCGAAGGCGATCCGCTCGCCGAAGTGGCCGATATCCAGCCGCACCATCTCGACGGCCGCGTCTGGATCACCGTCGTGCGCCAGCCCGACGACACCAATCGCGGCCAGTTCCTGGCCGCCTGCGCCAAGGCGGGTTTCCTGCCCGATATCGCCTATGAGACGGCGGACCCGTTGACCTCGCTCGGCCTTGTCAGCGCCGGCCTCGGCCTTGCCACCGTCCAGTCGAGCCTGCGCATCGCCGCGCCGCCCGGAATCCTGTTTCGGGACCTGCCATGGTTTGAGCGCAAGGTCTCGATCCATCTCGCCTGGCGGCGCCAGGATCGGCGGGCGGTAATCGATGATCTGCGGCTGGCCGGCAGTAGGGCAGTAGGGCAGTAGGTTCTGTCTTCAGCTACTGCCTTACATCTTGTCTATCACCGACTGCACGCCCTCCGTCGGCGCATCGACCGAGGAGCCTGCCACCATGATGGCGGCGACGATTGCCTCGGGGTCATTGACGACCAGCGGCTTGACCCGCTGTGCGGTGTGAATGAAGCCTTCGGTTGCCATATGGTCGATAAGCGCCAGCATCGGATCCCAGAATCCGCCGACATTGCCGAAGACGATCGGCTTGCGGTGATGGCCAAGTTGCGCCCAGGTCATGACCTCGACGATCTCCTCGACTGTGCCGATGCCGCCCGGCAGCGCCACAAAGGCGTCGGATTTCTCGAACATCTTATGTTTGCGCTCGTGCATGTTTTCGGTGATCACGAGCTCGTCGAGCCGGTCTAGCGCGGTTTCGGTTGCTTCCCTGTTGATCAGGAAGCGGGGAATAATGCCGGTGACCTTGCCGCCGGCCTTGAGCGCGCCTTCAGCGACGGCGCCCATGATGCCTTTGGTGCCGCCGCCATAGATCAGCCTGAGGCCGGAGCGCGCAAGCGATCGCCCGAGCAGGTGACCAGCCTTGACATAGGTTTCATCACGGCCCGGAGACGAGCCGCAATACACGCAGACGGATCGAATCGTATTCATGCCGATGATTGGTGATTGGGTCTGAAAGCGCGGTCAAGCCCTAAGGGCCGAGAAGTCCGGGCTTTTTCTTGTCGGTGATGGTAAAACAGGCTAGACCGGCGTTAGGTGGCTAAGGGGCAGGGAAGTAGATGGCGATCAATCCGTTGAAGGCGTTTCTGTTCGCGGCGGGTGGGACCGTTGCGGTCGCGGGAACCGCCTATGTGTCGGGCGCGCTCGACCCATATTTCAATCGCACGCCGCCGGCGGACGTCGCGGCGCAGGCTCCGCCTGTGGCGCCGAAGCCGGCCAATCCGGGCACGGAAGCGCGGCTGCCGCAGGCTGCGGCACCGTCCGCTCCCACCTCTGAGGCAACCGCGCCTGCCGTCGCGGGTCCGATCGCCCCGACCTTCGACGTGGTGCGCGTTGAAGGCGATGGTTCGATCGTCGTCGCCGGCAATGCCGCGCCCAATTCAAAGGTCGAGATCCTCAACGGTTCGACCGTGATCGGCTCGACGGTCGCTGGTCCGGATGGCGCCTTCGTCATCGTGCTCGATGATCCGCTGAAGCCCGGTGACTATACGATTGCCTTGCGCTCCACCGCCGGCGATGTGGTGACCGCTTCGGCCCAGACGGCCGTCGTCTCCATTCCCGCCAATGCGAGCGGTCAGGTGCTGGCCATGGTCGAGGAACCGGGCAAGCCGGCCGAACTGCTGACCGTGCCCCAGCCGCAGACAACACCGGAAGCGCCTGCAGCCGCGGCTCCGGCGCCAGGCGCGTCCGCCGCCATCGAAGCAACGCCTGCTCCTGCGGCGCCGACAACGCCGCCCGCGCCATCCGTGGCCGAACCCAAGATCGTCGTCGAAGCGGTCGAGATTGACGGCAGCAAGATTTTTGTCGCCGGCCTCGCCGACCCGGGCCGCAAGGTGCGCGCCTATGCCAACGACATCCTGCTTGGCGAAGCGCAGACATCGCCGAATGGCCATTTCCTGGTTGAGGCGAGGCGCGACGTACCGGTCGGCAGTTACACCATCCGTGTCGATGGCCTCGATGCCGACGGGGTGAAGGTGGTGGCCCGCGCCGCCGTACCGTTCGAGCGCGAACCGGGCGAGGCGGTCGCCGCCGTGGCGCCTGCTGGATCCAAGGCGGCCGATGCAAAGTCTGCCGAACCGTCGGCTGCCGCTGAAGCGCCCGCCAACCCGGCGGAACCGGCTCCGGCCGATGCAGTGGCCACGCCGCCTTCCGATGTGGCCGAGACTGTTTCACCCAAGCTCGAACATGCCAACGGCGCCGTGATCATCCGCCGTCACGACACGCTGTGGCGGATTTCGCGGCGCGTTTACGGCTATGGCATGCGCTACTCGACCATCTATCTCGCCAACCAGGACCAGATCCGCAATCCCGACCGCATCTGGCCGGGACAGGTGTTCAAGGTCCCGCCACGGTCTAAGGAAGGCGAGGCCGCCGACCTCAAGGCGATGGGTGACCAGATGACGACGCATTCGGCGAAGACGGAGTAGGCAAGCGTCAGCGGGGCGGCTGCAAGCCGTTCCGAAGCCGATCCTTCGCAGCCCTCCGCCTGCAATCTCCCCATCCGGCCAGCTTGCCTCGTCACTGTTCATCGTCTATCGCCGATGAACGATGACCGAATCCCTGCCTGAACAAGACCGCGCGACGAGCGCGCCAACCTCTTGCACCACCGACAGCCACTCCATCGCTGCCCGCTTCGCCGCGCTCTCGCACCCTGCGCGCATCGAGATCCTGAAACGCCTGTCTGCCAGCGGTTTCTGCTGCTGTCGGGACGTTGTCGACCACCTCGATCTCGCCCAGTCGACCGTCTCGCAGCATCTGAAGATCCTGGTCGAGGCGGGGCTGGTGCGCTTCGCGCCTGACCGCCAGCGCTCGCGCTACGAGGTGGACCAAGCCGCGCTTGCCGGCGTGTCGGCTTCGCTGAGCGCGCTCGTCGTTTCCTGCTCGACCAGCCGCTGACCCTCTCACCCAAAAGGCAAGAAAAGTGGCCGAAAAAACCGTCTCCGCCGATTCCCCGACCTTCAAGACGCTGCTTAACCTCTGGCCCTATATGTGGCCGGCGGATCGTGCCGATCTGCGGGCGCGCGTCACCTGGGCGACAATTCTGCTGGTGGTTGCCAAGCTGACATTGGTCGCGGGACCCTATTTCTTCAAATGGGCGACCGACGCCTTGGCCGGTGACGGCAGATCGACGCCGCCGCTGCCCGCCTTCCTGCTCGCCCCGGTCATGTTGGTTGTCGCCTACAATGTGGTGCGGCTCGTGCAACTCGGCTTCAACCAGTTGCGCGACGCGCTGTTTGCCCGCGTCGGCCAGTACGCTGTGCGCCAGCTTGCCTTCCGCACCTTCGTCCATATGCACCAGTTGTCCCTGCGCTTCCATCTCGAACGACGCACCGGCGGCCTGTCGCGCATCATCGAGCGCGGCACCAAGGGCATCGAGACGATCGTGCGCTTCATCATGCTCAACACGGCGCCGACCATCCTCGAATTCGCGCTGACCACGGGCATCTTCGCCTACACCTATGGCTGGAAATACGTAGCCGTGGTGGCGGTCACCGTCTGGCTCTATGTCTGGTTCACGGTTCGCGCCAGCGACTGGCGCATTTCGATCCGCCGCGACATGAACGACAGCGACACCGACGCCAACACCAAGGCGATCGACTCTCTGCTCAATTTCGAGACGGTCAAATATTTCAACAACGAGGCCATGGAGGCCGAGCGCTTCGACCGCTCCATGGCGCGTTACGAGATGTCGGCGACCAGGATCTGGACGTCGCTCGGCTGGCTGAATTTCGGCCAGGGCGTCATCTACGGTCTGGGCACGGTCATTGTCATGTGCATGTCCGCGCTCGAAGTGCAGCGCGGTACGCAGTCTGTCGGTGATTTCGTCTTCATCAACGCCATGCTGATGCAGCTCTCGGTGCCGCTCAATTTCATCGGCTTCATCTACCGCGAGATTCGCCAGGGCCTCACCGATATCGAGCAGATGTTCGACCTGCTCGACGTGCCGCAGGAGATCGTCGACAAGCCCAGTGCCAGGCCGCTCGCGATCGAAGCCGGCAAGGTCGAATTCCGCGACGTGCATTTCTCCTATGATCCGAACCGCAAGATCCTGAAAGGCATCAGCTTCGAGGTGCCGGCCGGCAAGACGGTCGCCATCGTCGGTCCTTCGGGCGCGGGCAAGTCGACCATCTCGCGGCTGCTGTTCCGCTTCTACGACATCCAGTCGGGCCAGGTGCTGATCGACGGCCAGGATGTCAGGGAAGTGACGCAGGAGAGCCTGCGCGCGGCGATCGGCATGGTGCCTCAGGACACCGTGCTGTTCAACGACACCATCGCCTACAACATCCGCTACGGCCGCATCGGCGCCAGCGAGGAGGAGGTGCGCAAGGCGGCCGAACTCGCCCAGATCGGCCCTTTCATCGAGCGGCTGCCCGAGGGTTACCGCTCGATGGTCGGCGAGCGCGGGCTGAAGCTTTCCGGCGGCGAGAAGCAGCGCGTGGCGATTGCCCGCACCATTCTCAAGGCGCCGCCGATCCTGATGCTCGACGAGGCGACCTCGGCGCTGGACAGCCATACCGAACAGGAGATCCAGGCCGCGCTCGACCTGGTCAGCCGGGGCCGCACTACCATCGTCATCGCCCACCGGCTGTCGACGGTGATCACGGCCGACGAAATCATCGTGCTCAAGGACGGCCAGATCGCCGAACGCGGCACACATGCCGATCTGATGCGCAAGCACGGGCTTTACGCCTCGATGTGGGACCGCCAGCGCGAGGCGACCGAAGCTGAGGAGCGTCTGCGCATCGCCCGCGAAAGCGACGAACTGGGTGTGGTAGTGCGCAGGCGCACGTCGGAGCTGTCGTAGCGGCGTTGGCTATCTCCATCGCTTTCGCCAATCAGCGTGTGCCCGAAATGTAAGACGGCCATCCCGCGCCAGGCGAGGAAACAGCGACGCCCAGCACCTGACCAGTGCGGGCGTCGCTCGACATGTGGTCGAAGCCGCGCCACTCGGCTGCGGTGATGAACAGCGTCCTGCCGTCGACACCGCCCAGCATGCAGGCGAAGCAGCCGCGATCGGCGGTCACGGTCTGCATCACTTCACCGCCTTCGCGTACCTGCGCACAGCGCTTGTTGGGAACATCCGCGTACCAGACCGTCCCTTCGGCATCTAGGCAGATGCCATCGGGATAGCCGTCGACATCGGCCCACACCCGCCGATTAGCCAGAGTGCCGTCGGCGGCTATGTCGAAGGCGGTCAGCCGGTTGGAGTGGGATTCGGCAATGATCAGCGTCCTGTTGTCCGGGGTCACAGCCATGCCATTGGCAAACGCGATATTCCCAGCCACTTGCCTGGCCGTCCCGTCCGGCGTGATCAGCACGATCGTGCCCGGGCCGAAATGCTGGCCGGGTGCCGGCGCCGGGCCGCCGCCATTGACATAGATATTGCCGCGCCCATCGACGACGATCTCGTTCCAGGGGCTTTTCGAAAGGTCGCGCAGATCGGCATGGGTGACGAGCCTGCCATCCACCTCCTGCCTTAGCAGCAGGCCTTCGCGGCCTGAAATCACGAGCAACCTGCCATCCGGCAGCCAGTCGATGGAGTAGGGCAGGACCGCTGGCACGGTGAGCATCACCCTGCTCTTGCCCTCGTCGCTCACGGCGACGATCTCTCCGGTACCCCAGTTGCAGAGCCACAGGCGTCCCTCATGCCAACGCGGCGATTCCCCGAAAGCGAGGCCCTTGGCGATAATCTTGGCGTTCTCGGCAACGGATGACATTGGCTGGCTCCTTGGCTGCGTGACCCACGTCACCGTTCCGAAGGCGTCGCGGGGCACTGTCCTGCCAAGGACGGGCGAGCGTATGGCTTGCCGACATGGCGGCCGACAATTCTAAAAGGCTACTGCGCGCCCCTCCTTCCCCATTGTCGCGTTGCGGGCAGAGGGTGTTTCGGTTATTGAGGCCGAACCTGAAACAGGGACTGCCCCATCCCATGAGCCTTGTCGATACGGTCAAGAACGCGTTCGTACCGATCCATCGCGAGGGCTATCCGTTCATCGCCGCCTTCGGCGCGGGCACGCTTTTCCTCGGCTATTTCTCCTCGATCCTGTTTTGGATCGGGCTCATCCTCACCGCCTGGTGCGCCTATTTCTTCCGCGATCCCGAGCGGGTGACGCCGGTCGATGACAGTCTGGTGGTGAGCCCCGCCGATGGCGTCATCTCGGCGGTCGGCCCGGCCGTGCCGCCGCGCGAGCTTGGCCTCGGCAATGCCGAAATGACCCGCATATCGGTGTTCATGAACGTCTTTTCCTGCCACGTGAACCGCGCCCCGGTGCGCGGCAAGATTTCCCGTATCGAGCATCGGCCGGGGAAATTCCTCAATGCCGAACTCGACAAGGCAAGCACCGAGAACGAGCGCAACGGGCTGGTCATCGACAGCCCCAACGGCACCGTCGCGGCAGTGCAGATCGCTGGCCTCGTGGCGCGGCGCATCGTCTGCTGGGCCGAGACCGGCGGCTCGATCGCCATCGGCGAGCGTTTCGGCCTGATCCGCTTCGGTTCGCGCGTCGATGTCTTCCTGCCGGAGGCGGCGACCCCACGGGTGGCCGTCGGCCAGACGGCCGTCGCCGGCGAAACGGTGCTGGCGGAATTCGGCGGTATCGCCGCCACGCCTCTCGTGCGGATCTCCTGACCGGTGGGCGCGCCGTTCAAGAAATTCGAGGCGCATGCCAGCGGCGGCCCGCGCATCCGCGAAATCCCGATGCGCATGGTGCTGCCCAATCTGGTTACGGTGCTCGCCATCTGTGCCGGCTTGTCCGGCATCCGCTTCGCTTTCGAGAACCGCTTCGAGCCCGCGGTGGTCATGGTGCTGCTCGCCGCGTTCCTCGACGGCATAGACGGCCGGTTGGCGCGAATGCTGAAGGCAACGTCGAAATTCGGCGCGCAGATGGATTCGCTGGCCGACATCGTCAATTTCGGCGTCGCGCCCGCGCTGGTGCTTTACGCTTTCCTGCTCGACCGCGCGGGATCGCCGGGCTGGATTGCCGCCCTTTTGTTCACCATCGCCTGCGGCATGCGGCTCGCCCGCTTCAATGTTCTTGACGAGGAAAAGGCCGAGCGGCCGGCATGGCAGACCGAATATTTCGTTGGGGTACCGGCGCCGGCGGGCGCCGTGCTGGTGATGCTGCCGCTTTATCTGTATTTCCTGCGGCTTGGGCTGGAGCCCGGCCGCCCGGCCGCCTTCATCGCCACCGGCTTCACCGTACTGGTCGCCTTCCTGCTGGTCAGCCGTTTGCCGGTCTATTCGGGTAAGAGCGTCAAGGTGCCGGGTGACAAGGTATTGCCGGTCATCCTGGGGGTCGTGCTCTACATCCTGCTCTTGATGACCTATCCCTGGTACACGCTGACGGCCTCCGTCGCCGGTTATCTCCTCTTCCTGCCCTTCAGCGTGCGTGCCTATTCGAAGCGCGCCAGGCTGGAAGGCGAGCAGGTGCCGCCTTCGGATATAGGATAACGCTGTTATCCCTCTTTGAAGGCGGGGATGTCGCCGAAGGCGACAGAGGGTGCATTGAAGGCCAGCGCTTTGCGCCCGGGCCTGCGATTTAGGCGAGACGACCCTTCAGGCCGTTCGCCTACGCCGCCGCACTCAGCCCCAGACGATCGATGGCCAGTCTGCGGGCCGACACATAGTCGGTCTTGCCCGAGCCCAGCGCCGGGATCTCTTCCACCTTGACGATGTCGTTGGGCACCATCAGTTCGGCCGCCCCGGCCTTCTTGCCGAATTGGCGCAGTTCCTCGGCACTCGCATCGTCGGCGGTGGTCACCAGCACGATGCGCTCGCCGCGCCGTTTGTCGGGCACCGCCACGGCGGCATGGCGCTCTTCCGGCCACAGCGACTGCACCAGCATCTCGACCGCACCCAGCGACACCATCTCGCCGGCGATCTTGGCGAAACGCTTGGCCCGGCCGCGAATGGTGATGAAGCCCTCGCGGTCGACCGAGACGATGTCGCCGGTGTCGTGCCAGCCCTCGAGCCGCTGCAATTCGCCCGGTCGGTCGGCGGTCATGTAGCCCATCATCATATTCGGGCCGTCGAGCCACAGACGGCCGGCGCCATCGATGCCGTCGACGGGTTCGAGCTTCATGCGGATGGCCGGCAGCAGCCGCCCGACGGTGCCGTCGCGGCTATGGATGGCGGTGTTGACGGCAACCACGGGCGCGGCCTCGGTCAGCCCAAAGCCTTCGATGATCTCGGCCTGGAAACGCTCGCGATAGGTGCGGCGGGTTTCCGGCTTCACCGCTTCGGCGCCGGCGACGACGAAGCGCAGGCTGGAAAAATCGCCCTCCTTGGCGGTGCGCGCGTAATTGGCGAGGAAAGTGTCGGTGCCGAACATGACCGTCGGCTTCACCTTACGGGCGATCTCGGGGATGATCTTGTAGTGGAGAGGCGAGGGGTAGAGGAACAACTTTACGCCTGTGACCAGCGGCAGGATGGTGCCGCCCGTCAGCCCGAAGGAGTGGAACACAGGCAATATGTTGAGCAGGATATCGGCCGGCGAGATGGTGATACGGGCTTCCGCCTGCATGGCGTTGGCGTAAAGGTTCTTGTGCGACAGCACCACCGCCTTCGGCGTGCCTTCCGAACCGGAGGTGAACAGGATGACCGCGGGTTTGGCTGCGTCCTGGCGCTGCAGCGGCCAGCGCCACAGCAAGGCGGCGGTAAGCTTTTCCAGCGCCGTCACGCTTGCGCGTGTATCTTCCAGCCAGAGAAATTTCGCGCCGCCCTTTTCGACCGCCGTCACGATATCGCCGAGGTCGGCCTTCTCGATGAAGGCGCGGGAGGAGACGACCGTGCGGATCACCGCCGTGCGGATGGCGGCGGTGACGCTGGCCGGACCCGCGGTGTAGTTGATCATCGCGGCCACCCGACCGGCCGAGAGCAGCCCGACCAGGGACAGCACCACGCCATTGGCGTTGGGCAGGAGCAGGCCGACCGCTTCGCCGGGCGCCGTCACCGCCTCGAAACGCCTGCCCAGCACGCGCGCGCCGATGAACAGTTTTCGATAGCTGAGCGCGCCCGAGACGACGTCCTCGATGATCGGATGGGATGCGCCGACCCTGGTTGCGGCATCACGCATGGCCAGGAACAGGCCGCGATCGAGATCGGCGGCTGCGAAGCGCGCCTCGGCGAAGCGGTCGAACAGCGCGTTGGTGTTCGAGGCCTGGTCGGGAATGCGCGCCACCAGCTCGGCGATGGTCATTGGTTCCAATGCGCTGATCGACAGGCGAGGGAACCAGCGCCTTGGCGCGATGCTGGCCGGCGTCAGCGAGACAGGAAGGTCGCGGGCGCCGCCGACGAAGATCGGCACGATGCGGGCGTCGGCCTGCATGGCGATGCGGGTGACAGCGCGAAACAGCCGGAACGACTTGACGTCGGGCTCGACCGCGTCCGGCAGGTAGACGGCAAGCCGGCCCTTGCCCTTCAGCACGCGCACCAGCCTACGGCTGACGAAGACGTGTTCGGCGTTGAAGGCGATGGTGCGGCCAAGCTCGCGCCAAGGCTCTAGCCATGGTGCCCTGGCCGAGGCTCCGTCGAGGATGTGCAGCGTGTCGTCAGGCAGCAGCGACAGCATCAGCGCCGGTTCGAAGTGCGACTGATGTGAGATGACATAGATGACTGGCGCCACCGCATCGCGCGCGATTGCTATGCGGCTGTCGCTGATCCGATAGGCGAGCTTGAACGGCACGTAGAGCAGCGCCTGGGCAAAGCGCAGGCCGAGGCGGAACTTTTCCACTACCCCGATCAGCAGCCAGGCCACGACCAGACCCGCAAGCAGCGCCAGTGTCAGGATCATGCCGCGTCTCTCCCAACGTTCCTTGCACCTCGGCTCTGCGGCCGCTTCGGCAAGAACCTAGACGATGTGCGGGCAAGGTCAATGCGCAAGGGCCTCTTGCCGCCTCTCACGAAGGGAAGGGCAAAAGCGGCATCCTTTACGCCGCCTTCAGTCTCCCGCTGATGAAGCGGAATTCCTGCGTTTTGCCGCCATAACCGTAGGCGGCGGCCGGCACTTCGTGGACGAAGGCGTAGCTTTCTTCGTGCACGGACCCGAGCAGGCGCCCGAAGGCGGCGAAGGTCGCCTTGAGATAGGCTTCCAGCTCGAGCTTGGTGTTGGTGCCGTCGACCACCTTGATGTCGAGCCAGAACGTATTGGTCCCATGCTCGGCCAGCGACGTGCCGCCGGCGAACCAGTGCTGCGGATCGAGATAAGAGACGGCAACCGCCGTTATGGTCGGATCCTTGCGAAGGTGCGTGGCGGTGAGTTCGGTCGCCTCCTTGGCGATCCTGGCGGACAGCGTGGCGTCGGGCTTCCCGGTGACGCTGACGTTGATGATGGGCATTGTCCTTCTCCTTGGTTCTGGCGGCCTCTGTCAGCCGATGACGCAACCCTGTCATCAACCAGGAAACATGAAAATCGAATTGTTTTCAGAGAATACTTCGATAATATCGAATTATGAAAACGCTCGATCCCGACCTCTTGAGGACATTCCTCGCCTTCGCCGACGGCGGCTCGCTGGCGCAGGCGGCCTCTATCGTCGGCCGTTCACCGTCGGCTGTGACGGCGCAGATGCAGCGGCTGGAAGAGGCTGTCGGCGAACCGTTGCTGGCGCCGCAGGGCAGGGGCCGCAGCCTGACGCCGACCGGTGAGGAGCTTGTCGGCCATGCCCGGCGTATCCTTGCAGCGCATCGTGAAGCCTGGCTCGGCCTGAAGGGCGCAAGGGCCGACGGACGCATCGCGATCGGTACGACGCAGGATTTCGCCGACAGCGGCTTGCCCGATCTATTGCGTGCTTTCGCCGAAAGCCATCCGCGTGTCAGGATCGAGCTGCGCGTCGGCCGCTCCGCCGAGCTGGCGCAAGCCCTTCAGGGCGGTAGCCTGGATCTGGCGATCGTTATGCGGCAAGCTGCGACGCCGGACGAAATCGGCATGCTGCGCGAGCCGATGATGTGGCTCTGTTCGCAAAAAGGACTGGCAGCGCGACAGGACGAGTTGCCGCTTGCACTGCTCGATCCGCATTGCGGCTTCCGCGAAGCGGCTATCTCGGCGCTCGATGCGGCCGGCCGGCGCTATCGCATCGCGGCCAGCAGCGCGAGCTTGGCCGGCCTGCGCACGGCGGTCAAGGCCGGCATCGCGCTGACGCTGCGCACCGCGCGCTTTGCCCATTCCGGCATCGTCGAAGCACCGCGCGCGTTCGACCTGCCGCCCGTGCCCGTTGCCGAATTCGCCATCCGGCTGCGCGCCGATGCCGAGAACCCGGCGCGGGATCTGGCCGCACTGCTCGGCACCGGCCTGGCTGTGCCAGGACTTTTTGGCTGACAGCCGTCTGTCTTCAGGCGTGGGGCCAAAGAAAAAGCCGACCTTGCGGTCGGCTTGGAGTAGGACGGACCGAGGGGTTTGGGGGGACTCGGGGGGTGGTCCGTCGGCTCAACAATGCCTGAACGGGATGATGGTTCCGTGACTGCGCAAATTTTTTTGGGCTCGGCTTTCACAACGGACCTGGCGCTTGTTGCTGCTTTGCCGACAGCCAGTCGCGGCCGGCATGGGCAAAGACCGCGCAAAGCACGATTGCGCCGCCGATCATGCTGGCCATGGGCGGTATCTCGGCCAGGAAAAGGAAGGCAAACAGGATCGCGAACGGCACTTCGGCAGAGCCGAGCAGGCCGGATTCAGCCGCCGGGATGAGCCTCGCGCCTTCCGTCCACAGGATCGAGGAGAGTGCGAAGCTCGAGCCGAAGGCGACGAGCAGCACGGCATCCCTTGCCGAGACGGCAAGCGGGTCGGTGACGAACCAGCCGAGTATGAACAACAGCAGGGCCGAGACCGCGCCTGCCCAGACCGCCGGCGTGTCGCGGAAGGCGCGCACCATGATCATGTAGAGCGCGCTGCCGATCGTCATCAGCAGCGCCAGCCCGTCTCCGAACAGATTGCCTGTGCCGAAGCTCGACCAGACCATGACCGCAACGCCGCAAAGCGAGACGGCGGCGGCTAACATCGTCTGAAGACGGAAGGGCTCGCGCACCAGCAGGAAGGCGAGCAGCGCGGCAATGAAAGGCGACGTCGCGTAGATGACCGTGACATTGGCGACGAAGGTGAATTTGAAGGCGCAGATGAAGGCGATGCTGGCCAGCGCGCCTTCCACCGCCAGCAGCCAGCCGCGCCAGCCGAGCCGCAGCGTCTCGCGGTTGCCGGAGCGGTGGCGGCGCCACAGCACATAGAGGCTGATCAGGATCGAGCCGACGAAACCGCGCCAGCAGGTGATGGTCAGCGGATCGGCATGGATCGATTTGGTCAGCACGCCGGTCAATCCGAACACCGCCGCCGACGACGACACCAGGATGATGCCAAGTGTCCGTTCTGCGGTGTCGGTGGCGGCTGCTACATCGGTCATGAAAGCCAATTTACGTGGTTCTGTTCTGACATCGTAGTGTCAGCAATCTGGACCGTCACAGCCGTTTGCGAAAATGCTCGCCGCCGACGATCAGCAGCCCTGCGGTGATGATGAGAGCAGCGCCGAAAAACACTTCGCGACGCGGCACGTCGCCCCAGATGGCGAAGCCGAGCGCGAAGGCCCACAACAGCGAAGTGTATTCCAGCGGCGCGATGATCGAGCCCGGCGTCCGTTTCATGCCTTCGAAGAGAAGATACTGCGCCAAGCCGCCGAGCGCGCCGACGCTGGCAAGCAGAAGCAGTTCGCTCCAGCCGGGCGTCTGCCACCAAAGCAGCGCGGGCACCGCCGAGAATATCAGGAAATAGAAATTGTTGAGCATGAGCTGGATCATCGAGCGCTCGGCAAGTGCTGTCTTGCGCAACAGCACGATGGCGATGCCCCACAGGAAAGCGGCGGCCAGCACCAGCAGCACCGGCACGGACAGGCCGAGATGGGCAGGGTCGCAGGCGACGAAGACGCCGGCGAAGCCGATCGCCACCGCCAGCCAGCGTAGCATGGGCACTTTTTCGCCAAGCATCACCACCGAAAGCACGATGACGATGATCGGGGCCGCGTAATAGACGGTGGTCAGTTCGGCGAGCTGCAGGCTGCGCGCGGCATTGTAATAACAAAGCCACGCCGCCAGGGTGAAGACGCTGCGCAACAGCATCGGCCACACGATCGGCGACCGCGCCGTCTCCGCATAGAGATGCCGTCCGCCGATCGCCGCGCAGGCGGTCAGTATGGTGATGCTGCGGAAGAACATGATCTGCCAGACGCTCATGCCGGCGACGAGCAGCTTGATCGAAGCGTCCTGCGTCGAAAAAAGCAAATAGGCGGCGCCGGTCAGAAGGATACCGGCGAGAACCCTTTCGCGTGTTTCGAGAATGGCGACGTCGGCCATGCGGCAACCGGCCTTGTGTGAAAACGGCTCCGGCCCCTGTCGGCTCCGCTCCCGCCAGCTATAGGGGCGAAACCTTGTATGGCGCTGCTCCAGCGCCATTCTTGCGTTGGGGCAGGTCCGATCCCGGATGCGGCTTCTGGCGCGGCGCAGCTGATTGGTTTAGCATCGTCTCACAAAGCCGGCGCGTAAGGTCGGCGGGCCAAGGGAACGGTGCGGATCAGGAAGCCCTCGCATAAGAGACGCCATTCGCATCATGCGCGGCGGGCCTGACAGCCGGCACTTACGGACATCGAGACGCCGACATCAGGGGGAGAACGCAATGCAGAAACTGCAATCGCAAGGCGTACATCACATCACGCTGGTCGGCGCCGGTCGCCAGACATCGATCGATTTCTGGGAAGGCGTGCTGGGCATGCCCTTCATTTTCGAGCAGCCCAACCTAGACAAGGCAACCGAAAGCCATCTCTATTTCGATCCGGGCGACGGGCGGCTGATCACCATCTTTACCGACGAGACCCGCACGCCGGCAAAGCGCCGCACCCCGACCGATACCGGCTGCGTCCACCACATCGCCTTTGCCGTGTCGCGCGTGACCTTCCTGCAGGCGGTCGCCCGGCTTGACGAGCGCGCCATCAAGCACAGTGGCGTCAAGGACCGCGGTTTCATGGATTCGATCTATTTCGAGGATCCGCTTGGCCTGCTGATCGAACTTGCTTCCTACCGTTTCGAGCCGCCGGCCGGCTTTAGCCATGCCGACGTGCTGATGGAAGCGCACAAGCTCCGCGTCGCGCGTGGCGACTACAACATCGCCGAGGCGCATCTGGCCGACGCCATCCAGGCGCTGGTCGAGCGCTCGCGCGCGACATTGTCGGCCGACAGGACGCCGCGCAATCCATATTGATTTTTGAACAAGCAAAGGGAGGAACAGATGGCAAAGACAGCGACGAAGGGTGCGAGGAGGCCGGCAGCTAAGGCGACACCAAAGGCTATGGCAAAACCAGCAGCAAAAGCTTCAACCAAGCCGGTGCCAAAAATATCGGCAAAGCCTTCGGCCAAGGCGGCGTCAAAAGCAGCAACCGCCGGCAAAACCGCGTCCAGGACCAAGGGGAAATCGGCGAAGAACCCCGCCCTGATGATCAGCATGCTGAAGCCCAGCGTCAACAACATGACGGTTCGGGTGTTTGCCCGCGCCGCCGGGCTGGACCATGCCGAGGCCGACGCCTGGGGCAGCACGCGTTCGCCCGAATTCATGGCGCGCAACCCGGCCCATCTGACTCCGATGATCGAGGACAAGGGCCTGCCGCGAGGGGTGCTTTGGGAAAGCTGCGCCATCATGCAGTATCTCGCCAACAAGCACGGGCTGGAGAAATTCTACCCCAAGGCGCCTGCCAAGCGGGCGATGATCGACAGCGCCATGTTCTACCTGATCGGCACGCTCTATCCCTATGTGGCGCGCGCCACCTATCCGGCGCTCGGTTTCCCGCAATATGCCGGAGAGGTCGGCCACAGCGACGCTCATCCCGACAGGAAGGCCGAGGCGCAGAAGGCGGCGATCGCCGCCATTTCCGAACCGCTGGAGGTGTTCCACTCCTTCTTCAGGGACGGGAAGCCCTTCATTGGAGGCAAGAACCCGTCTATCGCCGACATCCGCCTGGCGGCGACACTCGAATTTCTCGCCGTCATCGACTATGCCCTGCCCGAATGGGCCAGCGACTACATGGCCGCGATGGAGAAGAAGCTCGGCAAGGCCTATGCAGACCCGGCCAGCGACGTGCGCGGCTACATTGCCCATGTGAAGTCACAGCCACGGGTGTGAGATCGCTTCGGCGCCGCAGGCCGGTTGAAGGCAGCCGGCGGCCAAGATGAACTGCGATGTCCTTCGCGGCTCCTTTGCCTGGAGGACAGAGGAGCGAACTGTCCCGCCAGCGTATCGCGGACTGCCCGTCACTCCGGTGTTTCCAAGCGACGCTTACTGCGTCGCTTGGTAAAGCTCCGCCGCCGCTGCCTTGAGCGCCCGCCTTCCGTCCGGCCTGAAATACATCATGTGTCCTCCGTCCAGCACATCGACGCGGATGGGCTTTGCACCGGCGAGCGTCGGTACCTGGTTCACCAGATAGCGAGATGCCAGATAGGGCGTGACGAGGTCGGTGTAGCCGTTGACGATGACGACGCCGAGCGCGGGATTGAGCGAGCGCGCCCGCTGCAGATCGTTCATCACGCCGGCATAGCCCTGCCGCGATGTGCCGTAGTCCCAGTTGCGGCTGATCTCGCCATTGAGCAGCCGGTAGCTGACATCGGTGTGGTAGTTCAATTCGTCGCGGGCATAGCCGACAAAAGCCGAGGTCAATGCTGGAACGCTGCGGTCGAGCACAGGATCGGGTCCGGCGGTGCGAGCGCTTTCAGGAGCGATGTCGGCCGTGCCGATCATGGCGTCATAGGGGCTGAGCACCTTGCTTTTCGAGCGGGCAAACTCCCTCGCGAAAAGGCTGGTCGGTATACGCGCGAAATTCCGCTGCACGAGGTCGAGGGGCAGGCCGGTGATCTCGGCCACCCGCTGGCTCGCCAGCCGCCCGCCTTGCTCCAGCCCGCTGGCCAGCGCCGTGAGGTAGTCGCCAAGCGCATAGCGCTCGACCGCGGCCAACTGCGCCCGCAGCGCCTCGCCGGTAACGCCGTCGGCACTGAGCCGCACCGACGCCAGCGAGGGGAGTTCGAGAGCCCAGTGCAGCGGCTCGAATTCGTCGGGTTGCACCAGCATGAATTCCAGCGCCGGCGAGATCAGCACGATGCCGCTCGGGCTAAGGCCGACATCTTCCTGCAAAGTCCTGGCGAGCAGCGCCGCGCGAAACCCGCCATAGCTTTCTCCGGCCAGGAAAAGCGGCGAGCTGCTGCGGCCGTTCTGGGCCAGATAGAGCCGGATGAAGGCGCCGATTGAGCTGGCGTCCTGGTTGACGCCCCAGAAGTCGTGGGTGTTCTGCCCGGGAGCCTCGCGGCTGTAGCCGGTGCCGACCGGATCGACAAAGACGAGGTCGGTCATGTCGAGCCAGCTGTCCGGATTGTCGATGATCTTTTGCGGCGGCGGCAGGAATTCGCCATCGGCTCCGGTCGTGATGATGCGCGGACCGAGCGCACCGAGATGCAGATAGGCGGAAGCCGCCCCGGGGCCGCCATTGAAGACGAAGGTAATGGGGCGTGGTGCCGTTTTTGCCGCGTCGGCCGGTGGCCGCAGCGTATAGGCGACATAAAAGATCTCCGCCGTGACGTCGGCCTTGCCTGAAAGCAGCGACAGCGTGCCGGCCTCGGCCTGATACTCCAGCTTGCGTCCGGCAACCGTGATCGAATGGCTGGTGACCTGCGGCGGCGGCAGCAGCGACAGCACCCCGCCGGTCGGTGCCGGCCTCTCCGGCGTTTCAGCCAGGACAGGCTGTGCGAAGGCAGCAAGCACCAGCAGGATGAGAGAGATCAGTTTCAACTTGAACGGCATGACGCCTCCGCGAGAACGCTTGTCGCATAGCTATGGCCGATGCGATCGAAGTCAAAGGAAAGGCTCGTCCGGCTGAAGACGGATCGCCTGCCATCAGGCAACGAATCCGGGTCAACGGTTCCGTGCAAGCCTTCTCGGCGCGCTATTGAGAGAGCATTGAATGAAAAAAACCGCCTGTACGGCGGGTCCGTGGCGCAACTCAGCACCATAACCAGAAATGTACCATAGCGGCCTTCACCCTGTCAAGAAAAAATTCCTATCAGGAGAAACCGTTGGCACACCCGACTGCCCATCGCCAGCCCTTGTTGACCCGAGTCGGTCACCAGAAAATGGGACGACGGCACTCGCACGGCTCAGACGGTCTTTGAGACCTCGTCCGTCAATGTCCATCTGGGAAAGTGGTTGCGCGCCTGTGTTCCAACGCGATGATTATGTTTGCTTTCCGGTGTGATCGGGGCAAATCTCGGTCGGTTGGCGCATGCCAGCGCCAGAAACAATCGTCGAAAGGGCAGCGAAATGGACGCCACCGCACTGAAGGCCATGCAGGCGCCGCTGAAAGAGACCTATCGCGATGATGCTTCGCGCGCGCTCATCACGCTCAGGGCCAGAGGCAGTCTCGATTACCAGTCGATCGCCTGCAAGGTCGAGACGGGCAGGGCTCTCGCGATTGCCGGTCTGCATCCGGCAACGGGCGGCTCGGGGCTCGAGCTTTGCTCGGGCGACATGCTGCTGGAGGCACTTGTGGCCTGCGCCGGCGTGACGCTCAAGGCGGTGGCGACGGCGCTCGAATTCAAGCTCGGCGCCGCCACGGTCGAGGCCGAAGGCGACCTTGATTTTCGCGGCACGCTTGGCGTTGCCAAGGATGCGCCGGTCGGTTTTCGCGCCATCAGGCTGAATTTCAGTCTCGACACCGATGAGCCGCAGGAGCGCATCGATTCCTTGCTGAAGCTGACCGAACGCTACTGCGTGGTGTTCCAGACCATCAACCAGAAGCCGGAACTGACGGTCAGCGCACGGCGCTGACGCCGCATCGCGCCTTACTGCGCTGCCGGTTCCTCCGCGTCGCCCTCATCGGTGAAGGGTGACGCGCTCGGCACGCATTGCAGCGACCAGCCGGTCGGGGCCGGCTGCTTCTGGTATTCGGTGATGGCGGCGGTGCATTGTTCGCGCTTGTCGAACGTGCTGGGCAACACGACCATGCCGCCTTGCGGGCCGGCGATTACCAGGTACCAGACCAACGCTACGCTCGAAGCCATGGGAATTTCCTTGCTCTGCCCAGCCGGGCTTGTTGTGGGAATCTATGCGATCCTATCAACTCTGCGGAAATGACGAAAGCATGACCGCGACTCAGCTTTCCGCCGCCACATCACAGCCGCGTGATGTGGCGGGCGGGCGGGGTCTGGTCAATTCGTTGCGAAACAATAGAACAAGCCGTCGCCGCCGGTGCCTTTCAGCGCCTCCTGGCCGCAGCCGCCGCGCGAAGCATGCGAAGAGTTCCAGGATTTGGCGGCAGCTGAATCGTCGAGCCCGGTGCGGTCGTGATGGCCCATCATGGCTGCCCCTTCCGTGCCGCTCATCGTCCAGTCACCGCAGGTCTGGTCGGCGATCCTGGTGCCGTCGGGTTTCGAGCCGGTCAGCATATCGTGGCGGTTCGGCGTGTCGCCGCGGCCGTTGACCATCTCGCCTTTCTCGGTGAGCGCCGTCTGCTTGGTGATGCCGTTGGCATCGCCGTGCAGCGAGGCGACGTCGTCGGCTATCTTGACGCCCTTGGCATTCACCCACGGTCCCTTGCCGATGCGGTCGCGCGCATCCTCGGTGCTGGTCGACAGATATGCGGCCCAGGTCTTGCCGGTGACGCCGGCTGCTTCCGCCAGCGAGGCGCAATGCGCGTCGGCGCCCTTCAGGCCGCCGAGGTCTGCCCCTTTGCCCGAGCCGACGCTGGTGACGAAGAAGCTCATCTTGGCATCTTGTGACAAGGCTGTGCCGGCGGCCAAGGCTGAGGCAATGGCGGTGGCGGCGATGAGAATAAGTCTGCGCATGTCGGTCCTCCGGGTTTGAGCTTCGAATGTACATTCGAGGAACGCCGCCCGGAGCCGAATTCTTCCGATAAAAAAGATGCGGCTATTCCGGCTGTCGGTAGGCGACGAAACGGTTGTGCTTGGCCTGGAAGATCAATCCTGTCTCTTTCAGGTCGGGGCTTGCCAGCGGCACGATGCGTTTGGCGATCTCGGAGGGATGCGGCAGCGTTTCCGGGTCCTCGCCGGGCACGGCCTGCGCGCGCATCGCGGTGCGGGTGGCCCCCGGATCGGCGGCATTGACGCGCAAGGGCAGGCTCTGCGTCTCATGTGCCCAGGAGCGCATCATCGTCTCGACCGCCGCCTTGGAAGCCGCGTAGGGCGCCCAGAAGGCGCGCGCCGAGTGAGCAGCGTTGGACGACAGGATGATGGCCCGGCCGGCGTCGGAGAGCCGCAGCAGTGGGTCGACCGAGCGGATCAGCCGCCAGGTCGAGATGACGTTGATGGTCATCACCTTCTCGAAGGTTTTCGCCTCGACATGGCCGATCGGCGAGATCACGCCGAGCACGCCCGCATTGGCGACGAGAATGTCGAGCTTGCCCCACCGCTCATGGATGGCGCCGCCCAGGCGGTCGATGCCGGCCATGTCGGCAAGGTCGAGCGGCACCAGCGTCGCTTCGCCCTTGCCGGTTTTGGCGCGCTCGGCCTTGATCTGGTCGTCGAGTTCTTCCAGCCCGCCCACGGTGCGCGCCACGGCAATGACGTGGGCGCCAGCGGCAGCCAGTTCCCTGGCGATGAAGTAACCGATGCCGCGCGAGGCGCCGGTGACGACCGCAACGCGGCCGGAAAGGTCGAAGGTCATGCGATAGATTCCGGAAATATGGCTATGGCAACTGGCAGTGCGGCAATCCTATGCGCCGCTCGTCGCCAGCAGCGACAGCGTGCGCACATTGTCGTGGCCTTCGAAGTCGAGCAGGCGGGTCGGATACTGGCCGGTGAAGCAGGCGTCGCAGAATTGCGGCTGCTCGTTGTCGCGGTTGGCCTCGCCGACGGCGCGATAGAGTCCGTCGATCGACAGGAAGCCGAGCGAATCGACGCGGATGAATTCGGCCATCTCCTCGATCGACATGCGTGATGCCAAAAGCTTCGATTTTTCCGGCGTGTCGACGCCGTAGAAGCAGGAGGCCCTGGTCGGCGGCGATGCGATGCGCATGTGCACTTCCTTGGCGCCGGCGTCTCGCACCATCTGCACGATCTTCTGGCTGGTCGTGCCGCGCACGATGGAATCGTCGACCAGCACGACGCGCTTGCCCTCGATCATACGGCGGTTGGCGTTGTGCTTCAGCTTGACGCCCATGTGGCGGATCGAATCGCCGGGCTGGATGAAGGTGCGGCCGACATAGTGGTTGCGGATGATGCCGAGCTCGAAGGGGATGCCCGCGGCTTGCGAAAAGCCGATTGCCGCCGGCGTGCCGGAATCCGGCACCGGCACGACGATGTCGGCCTCGACGGGATTTTCCTGCGCGAGTTCCGCGCCGATGCGCTTGCGCACCTCGTAGACGTTGCGGCCTTCGACCGAAGAGTCCGGGCGTGCGAAATAGACATATTCGAAAATGCAGAAGCGGGTCTTCTGCGGCTCGAACGGGAACAGGCTCTCGATGCCCTTGGAGGTAACGACGACCATCTCGCCTGGCTTCAGGTCGCGCACGAAACGCGCGCCGATGATGTCCAGCGCGCAGGTTTCGGAGGCCAGGATCCAGGCACCGTCGAGGTCACCCAGTACCAGCGGGCGGATGCCGAGCGGGTCACGGCAACCGATCATCTTCTTGGCCGTCATCGCCACCAGCGAAAAGGCGCCCTCGACCTGGCGCACCGCATCGATGAAGCGCGAGTTGAGATCGCGCTCCTTGCTGGTGGCGACGAGGTGCAGAAGCGTCTCGGTGTCGGAGGTCGAGGAGAAGATCGCGCCTTGCTTCTGCAGCGCGCGCTGCACGGTCATGGCGTTGGTCAGATTGCCGTTATGGGCCACGGCAAAACCGCCATCGGCCAGTTCGGCGAAGAAGGGCTGGATGTTGCGCATGCCGGCGCCGCCGGTCGTGGCGTAGCGCGTGTGGCCGATGGCGCGATTGCCTTGCAGGCTGTCGATGACGCGTTGCTTGGTGAAGGTGTCGCCGATCAGGCCGACATGGCGTTCGACATGAAACTGGGTGCCGTCGTAGGAGACGATGCCGGCCGCTTCCTGGCCGCGATGCTGCAGCGCGTGCAGGCCGAGCGTGACGATGGCCGCCGCGTCCTGCCGGCCGAAAATGCCGAACACGCCGCATTCGTCGTGGAAGTGATCGTCAGCTTCCGCGGAAAGCACGTGGTCTGCGTCTGCCATGGGGCTCAAGCTCCGCTAAAATCGCCATATAAGGCGACAGCGCCGTAAAAGCAACGCGCCCGGCGATGGTTCACGATCACCGCCAGTCTCGGGCGCCTGTTCTGCGGCGCCCGATCACTCATCAATTCGCCGGCGCCGCCGGGGCCGGATTGGCCGGTGCGTTGTCCGCGGGAGGCGTTCCGGCATCGCTGTCGTCAGGAGCCGGCGCATTGGCATCGTCCCCTCCCGCCGGGGCATCCGTGGCCGGTGCGTCCGGTGCGGCGGGCGTTTCGGCGGCCGGCTGATTCGGATTGAGCTTCTTGAGGATGGCGTTTTCCGGATCCTCGGGCAGCAGGCTTTCAAGCTTGGCGCCGATCTGTTCCAGCAGCGGCCGCGACTTGGCCTCCGTGACCCAGGCCGGTGCCTTGGCGCCGGCCAGCCAATTGAAGAACAGCAGGGCCACGGCAACCACCAGAATGCCGCGGGCGGCGCCATAGAGGAAGCCGAGCGTGCGGTCGAGCGCGCCGATGCGGGAATCGATGATCCAGTCGGCGAGCTTCATGGTGATGACGCTGACGACGATCAAAGCGATGATGAAGACGACGCCGGCGGAGGCCGCCATGGCGATCTTTTCATTGTCGATGTAGGGCTTCAGATAGGGCAGCACGGGCTTGTAGAAAAAGAACGCCGCCGCGGCTGCCGCCGCCCAGGACACGATGGACAGGACCTCGCGTGAAAAGCCGCGAACCATGGCGAGCATCGCCGAGACCAGGGTGAAGCCGACGAGAATTCCGTCAAGCAGCGTTATCGGCATCTTTGTCGCCCCACTCCCTGTCGCTCACCACCAGGTGAGCCCGTCATTCTTCGTCGTTGGCGCGGCTGCGCCGTGAGCCGGCTATGCGCGCCACGAGGTCGGCGAGCTCGGTGGGCTGGAAAGCGCCGGCCCCGATTCCTCCGGCAAGTTCCTCGCTGCCCAAGGGCAGAACCGCGCTTGCGAAACCCAGCTTTTCGGCCTCCTTGAGACGCTGCTGCGCATGCGCAACCGGCCTCACGGCGCCAGAAAGGCTGATTTCGCCGAAATAGACGCAATCGGCGGGAAGGGCAAGACCGGTGAGCGAGGAAACCAGTGCGGCCGCCACCGCCACATCGGCCGCGGGCTCGGAAATGCGGTAGCCGCCGGCTACGTTCAGATAGACGTCCTGTTGGCCGAAGCGCACGCCGCAATGCGCCTCGAGCACCGCCAGGATCATCGACAGCCGGGCGCCGTCCCAGCCAACGACGGCGCGGCGCGGCGTGCCGAGCGAGGAGGGCGCGACCAGCGCCTGGATTTCGACCAGCACCGGCCTTGTGCCTTCCATGCCGGCGAAAACCGCCGCTCCCGGCGATTTCGCGTGGCGCTCGCCGAGGAACAGCTCGGACGGATTGGCAACCTCGCGCAGCCCCTTGTCCGACATTTCGAAGACGCCGATCTCGTCGGTCGGCCCGAAACGGTTCTTGACGGTGCGCAGTATACGGTAGTGATGGCCGCCTTCGCCCTCGAAATAGAGCACGGCGTCGACCATGTGCTCGACGACGCGCGGGCCGGCGATCTGGCCTTCCTTGGTGACATGGCCGACGAGCACGATCGCAGCACCCGTGGATTTCGCATAGCGGATCATCGCCTGGGCGGCCGCACGCACCTGGGTGACGGTGCCGGGCGCCGAATCGGCGAGGTCGGTCCACAGCGTCTGGATCGAATCGAGGATCACCAGGTCCGGCCGCTTGCCGTCGGCAATCGTGGCAAGGATATCCTCGACATTGGTCTCGGCCGCGAGCTCGACCGGCGAGGAAGCGACGCCGAGGCGCTGCGCGCGCAGCCTGATCTGGGCGACCGCCTCCTCACCCGAGACATAGACGATGCGGTGGCCCCTCGAGGCAAGGGCAGCAGCAGCCTGGGTGAGCAGCGTCGACTTGCCGATACCGGGATCGCCGCCGACCAGCAGCGCCGAGCCGCGCACGAAGCCGCCGCCCGTGGCGCGGTCGAGCTCACCGATGCCCGACACGATGCGCGGCGCGTCCTCGATATCGCCGGAAAGCGTGGTCAGCACCACCGCGCGGCCCTTGCGGGCGTTGCGCGTATTGGCCGGCCCGGAACCGATGCCGCCGGACGTACCTTCCTCGACCAGCGTGTTCCATTCGCCGCAGGCGTCGCATTTGCCGGCCCAGCGCTGATGCACCGATCCGCAGTTCTGGCAGATGAACTGGACGCGGGATTTAGCCATTAGCGAGGCCTGCTTCGGGATCGCCGATGCTGGATAGGTGGGCGGGACAGAGGGGGTGTGACGGAGCGTGACGGTGAGTCAAAAAAGCTACTCAAACCTTTCCGCGATATGATGTTCCTCCGCCAGATCCGAGAAGCGGGTAAATTCGCCGTGGAAGGCTAGCGTGACCGTGCCCGTCGGTCCGTGACGCTGCTTGGCCACGATCACCTCGGCCTTGCCGCGCATCTCGTTCATCTCGTTTTCCCACTTGATGTACTCGTCGGTGCCGAGCTTCGGCTCGCGGTTCTTGAGGTAGTATTCCTCGCGGTAGACGAAGATCACGACGTCGGCGTCCTGCTCGATCGAGCCGGATTCGCGCAAGTCCGAGAGCTGCGGGCGCTTGTCGTCGCGGCTTTCAACCTGGCGCGAGAGCTGCGACAGCGCGATGATCGGCACCGCGAGCTCCTTGGCCAGTGCCTTGAGGCCCGTGGTGATCTCGGTGATTTCCTGCACGCGGTTCTGCGAGGCCCTGGCGCTGGAGCCCTGCATCAGCTGGATATAGTCGATGACGATGAGGTCGAGGCCGCGCTGGCGCTTCAGGCGCCGGGCGCGGGCCGAGAGCTGGGCGATCGAGATGCCGCCGGTCTGGTCGATGAACAGCGGGATCTTCTGCATGGTCTGCGAACAGGCGACCAGTTTTTCGAAGTCCATTTCGGTGATCTCGCCGCGGCGGATCTTCGAGGAGGAGATTTCCGTCTGTTCGGAGATGATACGGGTCGCGAGCTGTTCCGACGACATTTCGAGCGAGAAGAAGCCGACGACACCGCCATTCGCCGCCTTGAACGACCCGTCGGCCTGCTGCGCCGGCACATAGGCCTCGGCGACGTTGAAAGCGATGTTGGTGGCGAGCGACGTCTTGCCCATGCCCGGACGGCCGGCAAGGACGATCAGATCGGACGATTGCAGGCCGCCCATGCGGCGGTCGAGGTCGCGCATGCCGGTGGCCAGCCCCGACAGGTGGCCGTCGCGCATGTAGGCGGCGTTGGCCATGTCGACCGCGGTCTTGACCGCGTCGGTGAAGCTCTCGAAGCCGCCGTCATAGCGTCCGGTTTCGGCCAGCTCGAACAGGCGCCGTTCGGCATCCTCGATCTGCTCGGACGGCGACATGTCGACCGGCGCGTCATAGGCGATGTTGACCATGTCCTCGCCGACGGTGATCAGGGCGCGACGCGTCGCAAGGTCATAGATGGCGCGACCGTAATCTGCGGCGTTGACGACCGTGACGGCTTCGACCGCCAGGCGCACGACATATTGTGCTACCGTCATGTCGCCGACCTTCTCGTCGGCCGGCAGGAAGGTCTTCAGCGTGATCGGCGTTGCCACCTTGCCCATGCGAATGAGCTCTGCCGCGATCTCGAAGATCTTGCGATGCAGGGGTTCGTAAAAGTGGCTGGCCTTCAGGAAGTCGGAGACGCGATAGAAGGCATCGTTGTTGACCAGGATCGCGCCGAGCAGCGCCTGTTCCGCCTCGATGTTGTTCGGCGCCTCGCGATAGAGCGGTTGCTCCGCCACGCCGAATTTCCGCGCTGCCTCTGCCATGATGTCCCCGATTTCGATCCCGGTCTCTCGATATCAGAATCGGAAAGTCGAGTGCTGACTTATCTGCAACAGTTATCACCCAAGCAGATTTGATGCCCACTGTTCACAGAAACAAAAAACCGTCCACAGGACAGTATTCCCGTGCCCTGATTCCGATTGACTCGACAAGGTGCTGATTCTACGCGACGGTTTGGAACAAAGCAAGAACGATCGTCACCCGAATCCCTACGCTGTATCGAGCACATCGCCCCAGTCCGACCGCCGTGCCGCCTTGAACAGTTCACCGTCACGCTTGCTGAAAAGCGTCTCTCCGGCACTGCCGTCCGGCCGGCAAAGCTTGAGCGCCGCCTTGCCCGAGCCGGTTTTCGGTGGCGCGATCACCCGCGCCGCGCGGACTGGCGCCGGCTGCCTCGAAGCCGCGACATAGATGAACTTCTCGTCCTCCCATGGCACTTCGGCGTCCTTGGCCAGCCGGTGCAGGCGCGAGCGGGCGACGCGCCGCGAAAAGTGGCACCAGTCGGGCGGGATGAGCGGGCAGGGGGCTTCGTGCGGGCAAGGTGCCAGTACATGCGCGCCCGCTTCCATCAGTTGCCGACGAACCGCGAGAACACGCTGCCAGCCCGCCGGCGTGCCCGGCTCCACGATCAGCAGCGTGTCTGTCGTGAGCTGCCACAGCCGATCGACCATTTTGGGCAGTGATGCCGGTGTGATCTCGTCCAGCACATAGGCGCAGGTGACGAGGTCCGCCGGCTGCGAACCGTCAAGGTCGATGGTCACATCGCCGGCCTGCCAGGCGATCCGGGCAGCGATCGCATCGGCGGCAAGCGCCTCGCCGACCTTGCGCACCGCAGCACTGGCCTCCAGCAAAACGGCATGCTGAAGATCGGGCCACAGGTCCGCCGTGGCCCAAAGCACGGTGCCCGGGCCGGCGCCGACATCGAGCAGGGTTTTCGGCGCGAATTCCGGCTGGGCTTCGTTCACCGCGTCAAGGCTGGCGCGGACGGCGGCATAGGTCGCCGGCAGCCGCGTCGCCAGATAAGCCTTGACCGCCATATCCTGCGCCATATGCAGGCGGCCGTCGCGCATCTCGGCGCGGTAACGGTCCGACAGGGTTTTCGCCGCCTGCCTGAGCACCGGCAGCGGCACGTTTTCGAGGGCACGGTCGACGGCCTGTCGAAGCGGGGCGGGCAGTTCCACGGCTCATGCCCCTCGTGGTGCGAGCAGGATGACAGAGGCACCGAGTATGCAGAGCGCCGCCCCCGCAAGGTCCCACCGGTCGGGACGCACGCTTTCCACCAGCCAAAGCCAGGCCAGTGACGCCGCGATGTAGATGCCGCCATAGGCGGCATAGGCGCGGCCGGCCGCGCCGGTGTCCACCAGGGCCAGAAGCCAGGCGAAGAGAACGAGCGAAACGAAACCTGGCAGCAGCCACAGCGGCGATTTCTCCAGCCGCCACCACGCCCACACCGAAAAACAGCCAGCGATCTCGGCGAGCGCCGCGGCTGCATAGAGGAGGTAGGTCATGAAAAAGGCCTCGCGACGATCACGAGGCCTTTTTCAGGGCACGAGCCGGGAATGGCAAGCGCCAATGCGGCAAAGCGGTCTGTTCCTACTCCGCCACCTTGCGGCGCCGGGCGGGCTTGGCGGGCTCTTCGACCAGAGCCGCTTCGCGATGGCCCATGTCGCGCATTTCGAGCGCCTTTTCACATTTGACCATATAGTCGCGCGCCATCGGCAGGGTGTCGTTCTTCCTGGCAAGCTGGATCTGGAAGATGACCAGATCCTGCCAGCGGAAGGCGGCTTCCGAGGCTGCCAGATAGAATTCCCACATGCGGCAGAAGCGCTCGTCATAGATCGCCTTGGCCTTGTCGCGGTTGGCGGCGAAGCGCTGGCCCCAATGCTTCAACGTGTCGGCATAATGGAGCCGCAGGATTTCGATGTCCGTGACGACGAGGCCTGACTTCTCGATCGCCGGCATGACTTCGGAAAGCGCGGGAATGTAGCCGCCCGGGAAGATGTATTTGCGGATGAAGGCGCTGGTCGCCCACGGCACGCCGGAGCGGCCGATCGTGTGCAGGAGCATGACGCCGTCAGGCTTCAGCAACGTCGCGCTCTTGTCGAAGAAAGTGCGGTAGTGATTGACCCCGACATGTTCGAACATGCCGACCGAAACGATGCGGTCGAAGCGTTCGTTGAGTTCGCGGTAATCCTTCAGCTCGAAGTGAACGTGGTTTTCCAGGCCCTGGGCATGCGCCCGGTCGGTGGCGACGCCGTGCTGCTCGGTCGACAGTGTCACGCCCTGTACGTCGACGTCGAAGGCCTTGGCAAGGTAGAGGCCTAGCCCGCCCCAGCCGGAGCCGATGTCGAGCACCGTCTGCCCGGCCTTCAGCCTGAGCTTGGCGGCGATGTGGCGCTTCTTGGCTGCCTGCGCCTCGTCCAGCGTCATGTCCGGCTGCTCGAAATAGGCGCAGGAATACTGCATGTCCTCATCGAGGAAGAGCCGGTAAAGGTCACCCGACAGATCATAGTGGCGCTGCACGTTGCGGCGCGAACGCGACGCGGTGTTGATCTGCTGCAGGCGGCGGAAAGCGTGGCGCAGGCCTTCGATGGCTTTCGACCACGTCGCGTCGATGCCGCCGCTGCCCATGTTCTGGAAAGCGATGCGCATCAGGCCAAGGACGCCGCCCTCGAGGATGTCGAGTTCGCCATCCATGTAGGCTTCCGGCACGGCCAGCATCGGATCGAAGGTAATGGCGCGCTCGGCGTGCCTGGTTTTGATGTGCAGGTGCACCGGCTCGCCGCTGCCGTCACCGAACACGAATGTCGTGCCCTGTGGGCCGGTCACCTTGAGATTGCCTGTGCGCACCAGGCGGTCCAGAACGCGTTTCAACAGAATATTCATGACCCAAATGTCCCCTCTCGGTCAGACAGGCTGTCCTACTCTGCATCAATATATAGGGTTTCGAAAAGTTCCTTTTGGCACAAAAATGCCCAGGTGGTGAACCCGGGCATTGGTCCAGTCTGGCTTGAACTGCCAGTCTGATTGGAGCTGCCAGTCTGATTGAACTGATTGAGGCCGAAGCCGAATGCGGCGCGCCGGCAGGCGCGCCGCGCCGATGTCAGGCGTCCTCTTCGCCGCCCTCGAACTCGGCGTTCGGGTCGAAGAAGTTCTCCGGCCGGGCATTGTCGTTGATGTCCTCGCCATAGATGGCCTCGGCGGTGGTCAGCGTCTCGCCCTTGGCCTGCCGCTCGGCTTCGTCGGCCGTGCGGGCGATGTTGAGCGTGATCGTGACCTCGACTTCCGGATGCAGCGCGATCGCCACATTGGTCACGCCGATGGTCTTGATCGGCTGGTTGAGCTGGATCTGGTTGCGGTTGACCGAAAAGCCCTCTGCCGTCAGCAGGTCGGCGATATCGCGCGTCGACACCGAGCCGTAGAGCTGGCCGGTCTCGCCGGCCGAGCGAACGGCGATGAAGCTCTTGCCGTCGAGCTGTTCGGCGACCTGCGAGGCTTCGGACTTCCGCTCGAGATTGCGGGCTTCGAGCTGGGCGCGCTGGCCTTCGAACTTCTTCTTGTTGGCTTCGTTGGCGCGCAGCGCCTTGCCCTGCGGCAACAGGAAATTGCGGGCAAAGCCGTCCTTGACCTTGACGGTATCGCCCATTTGGCCGAGGCGGGAAACGCGTTCGAGAAGAATGACTTCCATGGTTTTGTTCCTTTCGTTAGGGCGCCAATCAAGGGATCGGTGCCGAATTCTCTGGAACAGGTCAGGAAGCAAAAGGGCGTTGCCGCCGGTGTCGCTGTCCTGCCTGTCGCGGCAGTTAGAGGCTTTTGACCTCAACTCGGGATTTGATGAGTAATCCAGCGGCGCCCGTCGCCGTGGAACAGAAGCGGGCGGCGGAGCCGCCCGCGTCAAGGATTAGCGAACCACGTAGGGCAGCAGGCCGAGGAAGCGGGCGCGCTTGATCGCCTTGGCGAGCTCGCGCTGCTTCTTCTGGCTGACGGCGGTGATGCGCGACGGCACGATCTTGCCGCGCTCGGAAATATAGCGCTGCAGGAGGCGCACGTCCTTGTAATCGATCTTGGGCGCGTTGGCGCCCGAGAACGGGCAGGTCTTGCGGCGGCGATGGAACGGGCGCCGGGTCGGGATCTGGTTGATGTCGACCATTATTCTGCACCCCCTTCAAAGCCTTCGCGCGGACGGCGCGGACCACGATCGCCACCGGCGTCGCCGCCGAAGCTGCGTGGCGGACGATCGCCGCGATCACGGTCGCCGAACGAGCGCGGACCACGGTCGCCGCGGTCACGGTCGCCGAAGCCGCCGCGTTCCGAGCGCTCTTCGCGCTTCTGCATCATGGCGGAGGGACCTTCCTCATGCGCATCGACCTTGATGGTCAGGAAACGCAGCACGTCCTCGGACAGGCCCATCTGGCGCTCCATTTCGTTGAGCGCTGCCGGCGGGCAGTCAAGATCCATCAGCGTGTAGTATGCCTTCCGGTTCTTGTTGACCCGGTAGGTGAGGGACTTCAGTCCCCAGTTCTCGACCCGGCCGACGGACCCGCCATTGGCGGAGATGACGCCCTTGTACTGTTCGACAAGCGCATCGACCTGCTGCTGCGAGAGGTCCTGCCGGGCAAGAAACACATGTTCGTAAAGAGCCATTATGTCTTTTCGCCTTTCTTCGTTTCTCTCCCGGTTCCCGGCGGCAAAAGCCTCTGCAACTTCTCTGACCCGCCAGGAGCGGGGAAGAAAGGAGCATGACGAGACGGTCGAGAGCGGAGACACGGGAGGCGGAAGCGCTTCTGGCTTCACGCGAAGGTTTTCGAAAACCTCCGGCCCTCCGTTCAGCCCCCAGCTGGGACCGGCAGATTGGCGGCGTCTATATAGCAATCCACGTGGAAGGCAAGAGCAAGCGGCAATCCCGTGTCGTAAGCACATGAGTTGTCCGGATTAGGTAGCACGTGAGTTGTCCGGTTTTATCGCCAGCGGATGGAGGCTGGGGATGAAGCGGACGGCATGGCTACAGGACCGGAGAATGCAAAAGTTTCGGGACGTATTGAGCCGCTGGAATGGCGGCGATCTTTCGATGATGGAGGCAGGGGAGTTGCTTGGCATGTCGGAGCGGCAATTCCGACGCTACCGCGACCGGTACGAAGAGGCTGGGGAAGCAGGGTTGCTGGATCGGCGCTTGGGCAAGCTTTCGACGCGTCGGGTGCCGGCGGAAGCGATTGAGGAGATGCTGGAGCTTTACCGTCATCGCTACCTCGGCTGGAATGTGAAGCATTTCCACGAGCACCTGCTGCGCGATCACCATTTCAGCTGGGGTTACACCTTCATCAAGACGCAGCTCCACGCGGCGGGCCTTGTGGAACGGGCCAAGCGGCGCGGTGCTCACCGGCGCAA